>NZ_JBEGHU010000035.1:0-5251 GCF_040676415.1 Sphingobium sp. LSP13-1-1.1
TCTTGAGCGTCATCCGTGTCGTGTGGCGCCTGTTGCATCGGGCACCGCCGCGTCCCCAGGAGATGCCGCGTTGGGAGAGGTGGGGCGCTCGCCTCTCCCACGTCCTCCTCTATGTACTGATAGTTGGACTGCCGCTGAGCGGCTGGATCTACGTGTCGGCCGGCTGGAACCGCGCGATGGGAGCGGCCTTCGCTATCCCGACGCTGTGGTTCAACCAGTTCGAATGGCCGCACATCGGATTCGTCGCCAGCTTGTCCGAGGCGCGGCGCGCAGTCGTGGCCGACGTCTCCATGAATGCGCACGAGCTGCTCGGCTGGAGCGGTATCCTGCTGGTGGCCGTCCACGTGGCCGCCGCACTCAAGCATCACCTCGTCGATCGTGATGACGTGCTCGCCGGCATGGCTCCCTGGGTGCGCCCTCGCCACATACCTCAGACAAGAAAGGAAACAGGAAACGACAGCTTCCGCTTAAAATCCAGGGTCACTTCGCAGCGGAAATCAACGAGGAACCTTCATGTACCACATCCGTAAACTGGCGGCAGCTTGCCTGGCCGTCGGCGCCTCTCCCCTGTCCTTCACGCCAGCCGACGCCGCTGCTCCGGTCGATACAACCGTTCTTGCCGCAAGGGCCGATGCCGACATCGTCGTGTTTGGGCGAGGCGAGAGCAAGATCGGTGTCGCGGGCGCAGCGAGCGAGGGTAGCGTCGCAGGCTCCGACCTGCTCATCCGTCCGCTCCTGCGCGTGGCCGAACTCCTCGAAGCCGTGCCGGGCATGATCGCCGCGCAGCATTCGGGCAGCGGCAAGGCAAACCAATATTTCCTGCGCGGATTCAACCTCGATCACGGATCGGACTTCACCACCTATATCGACGGCGTGCAGATGAATTTTCGCAGCCACGGCCATGGCCAGGGCTATCTCGACCTCAACGGCCTGATCCCCGAGGTCATTGACCGGGAAGATTACCGCAAAGGCCCTTATCGCGCCGACGGCGGCGATTTCGCGATGGCTGGATCGGCCGCCCTGACAACCATTGAAAAGATCGACGCGCCCTGGGTCTCGGCCGAACTCGGCTCCTATGGCTGGCGGCGACTCGCGGCGGGCGGGACGATCGGCAATGTCGGCGGCGGCGACTTGACCCTTGTCGGGCAGTTCAAGATCTATGACGGCCCCTGGCAGCAGCCCGAGAAGCTGCGCCATTATTCGGCCTTTGCCAAATATGCAGCCGTGATCGGTCTTGGCAAACTGGACCTCAGCCTGCACGGCTATCGTGGCACATGGCGGCCGACCGAGCAGATCCCCGAACGCATCATCGGCTCCTCGATCTGCGCCGATGCCTTCTGCTCGCCCGATCCGACAGCGCGCGGGGAAACCACCCGCGTTGTTGCCAATGCGGCGCTTAGTGGGGAGAGTTGGTCGGCGAACGTCTATGGTCAATATTATGACTGGGCGATGAGCTCCAACCCGACCTATGCCAATGCCGATGGATCAAGCGCCCAGATTCTGCAGTTCGACAAGCGCGTCATCCTGGGGATGACGGGCCGTAAAAAATGGGAGATCTCTCCCTCGCTCGACATCAGCATCGGCACCGAAAACCGCTATGATACGATCGGCCCCGTCGGGGTCCACCACACCGACGCCGGAAGCTTCAAGGAATCATTGGGATCCTACGACGTCACCGAATCCTCGGGTGCGATCTATGGCGAAGCCACGCTTCGCCCTTTGCCAGGCGTGCGGGTGATCGGCGGCCTGCGCGGGGATTATTATCATTACATCGTACGAGCGCGCGACGATGTTGCCGCAGCGCTTGGCGCGGGGCGCGGCGATGATGCCATCCTCTCGCCCAAGCTGGCGCTGGCCTACTCTCCTGTCCCATCGCTCGAATTCTACGCCAATTGGGGCCGGGGGTTCCATTCAAATGACGTGCGCGGGGCGGTGAATACCGCGTCGCCCGTCCCGGTCCTGGTCCGGGGCACCGGCAAGGAACTGGGCGCTCGCTTTCAGACCGGTCCGTTCAGCCTCACCGCAACCTATTACTGGCTGAATGTCGGGAGCGAGCTGCGCTTCGTGGGAGACTCCAATGCGGTGGAGCCCACCGGCGCCAGCAAGCGGCGCGGTTACGAGCTGGTGGGCTTCTGGCGACCCCTGCCCTGGTTGGCCCTGGATGCCAACTATACCGCCAGCCGGTCGCGCTACGACAATGGTGACCGCATTCCCAATGCCTTTGAAAACGCCGCTTCAGCAGGCATTTCGGCCATGTTCGACCGCTGGAGCGGCAGCGTCCGCCTCCGCCATCTGGGTCCCTATCCGCTGATTGAGGATAATAGCGCCCGTGACAAGGGCAGCACCATCATCAACCTACGTGGAGCATGGAAACCGCCTCATCTCGAGGTTTTCGGCGAAGTGCTCAACCTCTTCGACAGTCGCGACAAGGACATCGCCTATTGGTATGAATCCTATATTCCGGGCTTTGACAGCGCGCCCACCGAAGGTCGCCTCAGTCGGGTGGTCGAGCCGCGCACCTTCCGGATGGGGATCCGCTACAGCTTCTGAGCGAGCAGGCTTGTACCGCCACGCTGCCCAGACGGACCCAGACGGAGAGCGCCCGTGCCCTGACAGCACTGTACCGCCAGCGTCACTGCAATTGCCTTTGGCGCGGCGGCGCAGACCGGCAAGCCGGGTATGAATGAGACAAGGGACAAAGCTTTCGTCCATCGCACGACAGACACCAGGAGACAGGCATGAAGAAAAGGCTGATCGCACTTGCATTCTGGATGACGTTCGTAGGCGGCTGCGACCGCAAGACGGACCAGCCCTCGGCGGACGCGCCGCCGGCTGACGTGCACAAGCTGATGGTGGAGAAAGTCGATCCGTCCGCCAAAAGCTATTGGAACGCCGTCCAATATGTCAGCGATGAGACCGGAAATCACGAAATTCGGCCGCGTAACGATGCGGAATGGACCCGAACTCGCGAGGCTGCGGAACGGGTTGGGCAATATGCCGCACTTTTGCGAACACCGGCCTATGCCAAAGGCCGCGGCCAGGACTGGCAGGAATTCGCGCAAGGCCTCTCGGACGCCGCCGGACTGGCCGCACAGGCAGCGGCAGCAAAGAACGTCAACGAGGTATTGGAAGTGGGCGGCGCGTTGTATAATGTCTGCAGCGCCTGCCATCAGGCCTATATGAAGTCGCCGGCCAGCCTCGCGCCAACGGGGACCAAAGGGCCTGAAAACGCCTCATGAGGCGGTGGACGCTTCCCCTCGCCGCCATGGCGCTGGCATTCTGGTCAGTGACCGCCCTGGCCCACGACGTGGCCGAAGGCGACAAGGCCTTCGTCCTGGCCACCGACGGTCCGGCGATCCTGCCGTTTCTCTATCTGGGCGCCAAGCATATGGTGACCGGGTACGACCACATCCTCTTCCTGATCGGGGTGGTCTTCTATCTTTATCGCCTGAAGGATGTCGTCCTGTACGTGTCGATGTTCACCATCGGCCATTCGACCACGCTGCTGCTGGGCGTGTTGCTGGGTTTTGGCGCGAATACCCATTTGGTCGATGCAGTGATCGGGCTATCGGTCGCCTATAAGGGCATCGAGAATATCGGCGGCCTCCGGAAACTCGGTATCTCCATCAATACCAAAGCGACCGTTCTTGCATTCGGCCTGGTTCATGGCCTTGGCCTCGCGACCAAGCTGACCGAACTTTCGTTGCCCAGAAATGGGCTGCTGACCAACCTCATCAGCTTCAACATCGGGGTCGAGATTGGGCAGTGCCTGGTCCTGGCCTTTGTCCTTATGCTGCTCGGCCTCTGGCGCGGCACGCCCAGCTTTCGAAACGGGGCGTTTACCGCCAATCTGGCGCTGATCGCCGCGGGCATATTTCTCGCCGGTTATCAAATTGCGAGGTATCTTGAATCATGACTGAAATTGAACCCGTGCGCCCCTCCCGGCGCGCGCTCGTCATTGGAGCCACGGCGACGCTCGCCATTGGCGCAGCAATTGTCGTCCTGTTCGTGCTTCCAGCCGAAACCGGCATCGATCCGACGGGCGTCGGAAACGTAACGGGCCTTTCCAGTATTGCAACCGCTGGAGCCAACCAGTTCTTGGAACGGGGCCTGAAACGCCAAGGTACGTTCACGCCCAGCCAGACGCCCCTGCCCCCCGAGCCAGGCGCCAGCGACCATTGGGAATTCGAACTCAAACCCTTTGAAGGCATTGAGCTTAAATATGTGGTCGATGAGGGGCAGCCGATACACTTCCACTGGTCGGGATCAGGACCGCTCAACTATGACATGCACGCCCATCCCTTCGACGGTGGCGAAGAGCTGACTGAAAGCTATGCAATCACCAAGGGCGACCGGCAGGCAGGCCGCTATGTCGCGCCGTTTACGGGCATCCACGGTTGGCATTGGCAGAATCGCAGCATGAACAACGTGCACCTGACGCTTGATGCTTCTGGCAAAATTAAAGGATCCAAGCTGTTCGATGCCGGCGGGGAACACGACCGGACGCTGACGCCTCCAACGTAGTAAGATAGCACAGGAGCCAGGGCTCTGTCAGAGCAAAACGGCGCGTTGCTCTGGGCGCTGCTAAAGTAGGGGCATGAGCCGCTCCAAGCCTGACAATCCGTTCCGCTACTTCAACTCGTCGCGCGAGGTGATCCGGCTGGCGGTGATGATGTACGTGCGCTTCCCGCTCAGCCTCAGGAACGTGGAAGACCTGCTCTTCGAGCGCGGTATCGACATCAGCCACGAGACGGTGCGCTACTGGTGGAACAGGTTCGGCCCGCTGTTCGCAGGCGACATTCGCCGGCAGCGGATCAGCCGCATGCGGGGATTTCGCCACTGGCGCTGGCACCTCGACGAAATGTACGTCAAGGTGAATGGCGAAATGGCTTATCTATGGCACGCCGTCGATCAGGAAGGCGAGATCCTGGAGAGCTATGTCACCAAAACCCGTGATAAGATGGCTGCGCTAACCTTCATGAAGAAGGCACTGAAGCGTCATGGATCTCCCGAATCGATCACCACTGATGGCCTCCGCACCTACGGCGCGGCAATGGATGAGCTTGGCAACCGGGCGAAGCAGGAAATCGGTCGGTGGGCGAACAATCGGGTCGAGAACAGCCACCTGAGGTGGCCTCGCCTTCTTGGACAGGTTGGCGGCTAAGTTAAGCTCATCGCGGATGTCGTTTTATGCCGCCATTTGGGTGATCAAATCCTGGGGGGCATGCCCCCCAGGATTTGAAGCGCCGAT
>NZ_JBEGHU010000036.1:0-4500 GCF_040676415.1 Sphingobium sp. LSP13-1-1.1
CAGGATGTCGGCATCTCGATCACCGCCCTGGGGAGTGAGCAGCTGGCCCGGCTTGGCGTGACGAGCAGCATCGACATTGGCCGCATTACGCCGGGCGTCCACGTTTCGGGCAATTTCGGTGGCCAGACCGCACAATATACCATCCGCGGCGTCACCCAGAACGACTTCAGCGACGTGCTCGAAGGCCCGGTCGCGGTCTACTTCGACGATGGCTATATCGGCAGCCTCAGCGGCCAGATCTTCGGCACCTTCGACCTTGAGCGCGTGGAAATTCTGAAGGGGCCGCAGGGAACCCTGTTCGGACGCAATGCCACCGGCGGCCTGGTCCACTTCATTCCGCGCAAGCCGACCGACCAGCTTTCGATCAACGCGAACGCGACCTATGGCCGGTTCAACCAGACCCGCCTTGAAGCGGGTATCGGCGGCCCGCTGGGCAATGGCTTCTCTGGCCGCGCCACGATCCTGTACAATCGCCAGGATCCGATCTTCAAGAACATCTATCCGGTTGGAAACAGCGCGCCCGGTCCTGTGCCTGCCCGCTGCTGCGAGAACACCTGGAACGACAACACCCTCGGCGGGCGGTTGCAGCTCCAGTACGAAACGGGTGACTGGAAGATCCGCGTGCAGGGTTCGGCCCTGCGCAGCATCGCGTCGACCAGCCCGTACAAGTCCTTCCCCGCGGCGCCGGTGTTCAACAGCGACGGCCAGTTGATCGATACGATCAGGCTTCCCGAAACGGACCCGGTTCTGGGCGCCACTCAGCAGCCGCGCGACAACAACTACATCTCCCAGGCGATGGCGCTTGACGACCGCAACCGGATGCAGACCTACAACGCGGCCCTGCACATCGACGGGTCGATCGGTGCGGTCGATGTGGCCCTGATCACCGACTGGAAGCAGTTGAAGAAGTCGTTCCTGACTGACACCGCACTGGTGCCGGTAAACTTCCTGGGCGTCGCCAGCGATGCAAACACCCAGCAGTTTTCGCAGGAACTCCGGTTGTCCGGGAAAAGTGACAGCCTGAACTGGAGTGCAGGCGCCTATTATCTGAACCTCAATGCCAAGGACGCCAGCGGGTTCCTTGTTCCCGAGGGGTCGATCCTGGTCAATCCCCTTGGCTTGCCTCCGGGCGGCGGGGACCTGATCAACTTCAACCAGCTCAAGACGCAGTCCTTCTCGCTCTTCTCCCAGGTCGAATGGAAATTCGCTCCGCAGCTGACTTTGGTTGCCGGCGGACGAATCATCTTCGAACATCAAAGCTATTCCTACCGTTCGGCCCTGATCCAGAATGATCGCGACTATTATATCGACAGCGTCGAACTGGCTCCGCTGCCGGCCTATCAGAAGGCCGATGGCACGCTGATCTTCGATCCCTATCGCAACAAGCGGAGCAACAACCTGTGGGCCGGCAAGCTCCAGCTCGAATATCGGCCGAACTCCGACACCCTTGTCTATGTCGGCGTCAATCGCGGCGTGAAGGGCGGGGCCTACAACGCCAAGTACCAGGACGGCAGCCTCCCGCTTCTTGAATCCCAGATGGCCTACGGACCCGAAACGCTGTGGTCCTACGAAGCGGGCGTGAAGGCGACCTTGCTGGATGGCGCAGTCGTCGCCAATCTCGCGGCCTTCTATTATGACTACAAGAACTACCAGGCGTTCCTGTTCGTAAACTCGTCGGGTCTGGTCACGAACAGCCCGGCGACCAACTACGGCATCGAAGGCAGCCTCCAGATCAAGCCAACGGACCGGCTTCTGGTCAACCTTGGCGCGTCCGTCTTCCGGCCCAAGGTGAAGAATGTTGTCACCGCACCCGCCACGGCTACCGCGCCGGCCATTGTCAAGGACACCGAGCCTGCCTTCGCGCCCCGCGAGCAGTTCTCGGCGATCGTGAGCTGGACACCGCCCATTGCGAACGATGCGATTTCGCTGTCGGCAAATGCCAACTACACCGGGCGGTTCTTCAACAACCTGCGCAACTTCACCGGGGAAGTCACGAAGGGCTATATCCTGACCGCCGCCAATGTGGAGTGGAAGCTCACGCCCCAGTTCACCGCGGCTGCTTCGCTCGACAACATCTTCGACAAGCGGGTCAACGTGATCGGGTTCGATCTGGCGACCTTCTGCGGCTGCATGCATGAATCGTACAACCGCCCGAGGACCTGGAGAATTTCGCTGCGCTACGAACTATGAATAATACGAGCCTTGAGAGCGGGTTCGATCTGATTGAATTAGGCCGCTGCGCTTGATTCCTTGCATTCCGGGATTCTTGCGCAGCGATCTGTTCCAATCGTTTGGAAATCGCTCTAAGGTAATGAACGGGTACACCAAAGCTTGATGAGGGATACTTGTCGAGCTTTGGTCATTCCTGTTCAGGAATTCATCGATCACAGGACATGATCGTTCATCAGATCGGTGCCCTGTGTGCGAAATACTTAAAACTTCAGAGCGACGGCGCCAATGTTAATAAGGTGCCGCGCTTTGACGATTATGGTCCAGGAGACTGATCTTGCGTACGGTGACATCCTTTTGCAGAACTTGCACTGCTGGCTGCGGTACGAAACTGACTATTGACGATGAGGACCGGATCGTCAGCATTCGCGGCGACGAGAACAACGCGATGAGCCGCGGCTATGCCTGCTTCAAGGGCATTCACAGTCACGAAGCGCAATATAGCCCCGAACGCCTGCTGCATCCCCTGAAGCGCCAGCCGGACGGCACCTTCGCGCGCATCTCGATCGAGCAGGCGCTCGATGAGATTGCCGAGAAGATGAAGGTGATCATCGACCGTGACGGTCCCGAGGCGCTGGGCCTGTTCATCGGCAACGGGGCGAACTTCAACTCCGCCGCCTTCTCGATCCACTTGCCGTTCATGCAGGCGGTGGGATCGCGGCACTTTTTCACCACCAATACGCTCGACCAGTCCGCCAAGATGATTACCTATGAGCGCATGGGTTTCTGGGCAGCCGGCCCGCAGCGCTTCGATACCGCCGATGTGATGATGGTCTTCGGCAGCAACCCGCTGATCTCGCACGCATCGCTCAACTTCCTGATGGCCGATCCGGTCCGCACGATGAAGGCGGCGCGGGCGCGGGGCATGAAGCTCATCGTCATCGATCCCCGGCTGACCGAAACGGCGCGCTATGCCGACATCCACCTCCAGCCGATCCCGGGGCACGACGCGACGATCGCCGCGGGCATGATCCGCATGATCCTGGCCGAAGGCTGGGAGGACAAGGAGTTCTGCGAGCGCTATGTCGGCCCTGAGGGCATGGCCGCGCTGCGCGAGGCGGTCGAGCCGTTCAACGAGGAGATGGTGACGCACCGCGCCGGGTTGCCCGAGGGCCAGCTGCGCGCCGCCACCGAGATGTTCGCGCGCGATTCGAAGCGCGGGCCGGTTTCCACGGGGACGGGCAATAATTTCGGGCCGAACTCGAACGTGGCCCAGCATCTGGCAGACGCCATGAACGTCGTGTGCGGACGCTTCCTGCGCGAAGGGGACACCACGCTCGTCGAGATGCTCAGCCCCGAGGCGCCGATCTATCCGGAAGTGATCCCGCCCTCGCGCACCTGGGAGCATGTCCCGCCGAGCCGCATCCGCGGCGTTGGAACGCTGCTCAACCGCGAGGAAATGAGCGGAACGCTTCCCGACGAGATCCTTACTCCGGGCAAGGGACAGATCCGCGGCCTGCTGATCCAGGGCGGCAACCCCGTCGTTGCCATTCCGGGCCAGAAGAAAGTCGTTGAGGCGATGAAGTCGCTGGAACTCTCGGTGATGATCGACCCGTTCATGCACCAGACCTCGCAATATTGCGATTACATATTGCCGCCGAAAATGCCCTACGAGCGCGCGGACCTGCCGCTGACCATTCCCACCATCGTCTTCACCACCATCAACTGGATCCAGTATACGCCGGCCGCCGTGCCGCCGCCCGCGGGGTCCGAGCTGGTCGAGGACTGGCAGGTCTATACCGGCATCGCCAAGCGGCTCGGGCTGGAGATCGAATACAATCACACGACCAAGATCGACCTCGACACGGTGACCACCGACGACCTGCTTGCCATTCGCGCCGCCGATGGCCGGGTGAAGCTCGACGAGATGAAGCAATATCCGAGCGGCAATTCCTTCCCGTTCGCGTCCGAGCGGGTGGCGGCGCCTCGCCCGGAAGGCACGGCCAAATTCGACGTGATGCCCGCCGACGTGAGGGGCGAGCTCGAAGAGGCGCTGGCCTATGCCATCACGCCCGACAATATTGTCAGCAAGGGCAGGAAGTTCACCCACCTCGTCAGCTCCCGCCGGATGCGCCACATGTTCAACAGCGTCGGCACGATCGGCATGCCGAGCGTCCGGGCGAGGGCGAAGTTCAATCCAGCCTATATCCATCCGGCCGACATGGCTGAGCTGGGCATAGAGAATGGCGATCACATCGAACTGGAATCCGATGTCGGCAAGATCACCGCGATCGCCGAGGCGGACGAGACGATGCGTCCGGGCGTGATCTC
>NZ_JBEGHU010000037.1:0-2025 GCF_040676415.1 Sphingobium sp. LSP13-1-1.1
CATCACTGGTGGTGGTCGCGGCGACGCTGGGCCAGTTCGACCTGCCGGTGGAGGGTGTCGCCTTCATCCTGGCGGTGGACCATTTCATGGACATGGGCCGTACCGCGACCAATGTGCTGGGCAATGCCATCGCCACCTCCGTCATCACCAAATGGGAAGGGATGCTGGAGGTCGAGGAACCGGACTATGTGCCCCATCCCAAGGCGCCCGCACACACGCCGGCCCATGGCCGCGCGGGACTGGCGCTGGCAAGCGACATGGTCGAGGACGAGCCAGTCGGCGAGGCGATCCCCGTGAAGCACCGCCTTTGACCCTGTCGGCCAGCGCCGCAGGCCCGCGGAACCATGCGGCCATAACGAACAGGCATAGCACCCAAAGCAACAGACAATTGCTTTTATATTTCCGTTGGATGAATTTAACATCACATCAGACATCGAACTATTTCCAGCGGGGAGAATTACGATGAATTTCAAGACTATCTTGTCGGCTTCCGTTCTGTCATTCGCCCTGGCCGCTTCGTCCGCCATGGCGCACCCGGGGCACGACGAGCTTCCCGACTCCTACGCCGTAGAAGGTGCCACCATGTCTTTCTTCAGCACCCCGAACCGCAAGCATATCATGATCAACGGCGACAGCGTGACGACCCTCGGCAAGGTCGTCGTCAACCTCGCCCAAGACTCCGACGTTCTGATCCAGTTCACCAGCGGCCTGGCGACCATCACCGCAGACGGTTGCCCCTGCTCGGTCCGCGCCTCCATCGCGGTCGACGATCACGACCCAATTGTCATCAAGCGCGTGAATCTGGGCGCGCAGGTGACTCAGATCGACGGAAAATATCAGCCCGATCGTCAGTCCGCCGACGGGTCCTTCGTCCTCCCTCTGGCGAAGGGCCGCCACGAAATCTCTCTCGTCGCGCAGAAGGTCGACGGCAAGAGCACGGCACTTCATGCCTTCTATCCCAATATGCAGGCCATCGTCTTCAACCGTCAAACGAGTAAGTAAGCCCGCTCTCACGGCAGCCGTTCATCATGGCCTTCTAAGGATCAGGAAAGTCTTCGCAATTGCCAAACAAGCTTCTCTTAGCGGCCGCGTTGTTGCTCTGCGCAGATAGTCTGGTTGCACAACAGATCCCTGGCCCCTACGGCCCGGCGATAACATTGGGCCAGGCGCGCATGATCGTCGATGCCGCTCACCAAGAGGCGGAAAAGCGCGGTCTAACCATGGCCTTCGCCGTAGCGATTCCTTCCGGAGAGCCGATTCTGCTCGAAGTCATGGATGGAACCCAAATGGGTTCCATCCCACTGGCCGCATCCAAGGCAAAGACCGCAGCACGATATCGGCGGCCAACCAAGGCCTTCTCTGAAGATTTCGCTGGCAAGGCGGCGATGAGCTATACCAGTGTACCTGAATCGTGTCGCTGGCGGGCGGCGTCCCGATATTGTTAAACGGTCATGTTATCGGCGCGCTGGGGATCAGCGGCGGAACATCCACCCAGGACGAAGAAGTAGCGACGGCTGCAATCGGAAAGTCAGCTAAATAGACTTCGACCCATATGGATGATTATCTCCGACATACCGACTCCCCGCTTCGCTTGGTCGAAGCGGGGCTTTCTATGGCGAACTGCTGGTGGCGGGGCTTAGCACTACTTTGGCAGAAGTGCGGACGGAGATCAGTTGCACGTCGGCCGGGTAGACCTTTTGGTGCCGGGGAATGCCGACAGCCCAGCCAAGGCCGCGCGCGCTCAGCGCCTGCCGGAACGGAGCGGACAGGCGTGCCACAGACTGGGTGTTCATCGGCTATTCGATGCCGGCAGCCGATTTCGAGTTCAAGCATCTGCTGAAACGCGTGCAACTGACCGAGGGTGACCGGCCCGACATCACCGTCATCACTGGAGGCACCCTGAGGTGGTGTCGGCAATTCGGACAGGGTGATAAGCTCATCCCGACCTGAAGGAATGGACGGGAATGAAGACGACGAGAAAGCGCTACAGCGCCGAGTTCAAGGCGAAGGTGGCGATGGAAGCGA
>NZ_JBEGHU010000038.1:0-1840 GCF_040676415.1 Sphingobium sp. LSP13-1-1.1
TCGGGATGATGGCTGGCCATATGCCGCAAATAGGCGTCATAATCGGGCACCCCGACCATCATGCGCGCCATCTGACGCAGCCGGTGGAGGAAGAGGCTCATTCCGCCGGCACCAGTTGCGCCGGGATTTCCCGCGCCGTGGACCCCGCCACCTTCCGCGCCGCGAGACAGGTGCGAATGGTGAAGACCAGCACCGCCAGCACCACGAACAGGAAGATCGCGACCAGCGCCGCGTCGATCCGGTCGTTGAAGATGATCTGCCGCATCTCCGCCATCGACTTGGCCGGCGCCAGCACTTCGCCCCGGCCGGCCGCGCCGCTGAATCTGGCCGCATGCGCCAGGAAACCGACCTTCGCATCAGCGGAAAACAGCTTCAGTACACCGGCCGACAGGGTGCAGACCAGCAACCAGGCCGTCGGCACCAGCGTCACCCAGGCGTAGCGGTCCCGCTTCATCCGGAACAGCACCGCCGTCCCCAGCATCAGCGCGATGGCCGCCAGCATCTGGTTGGAAATGCCGAACACCGGCCAGAGCGTGTTCACCCCGCCCAGCGGATCGGTCACCCCCTGATGGAGGAAGAAGCCCCAGGCGGCGACGGTCAGCGCCGTCGCGACGATCCCCGGCACCATGCTCCTGCTGTCCTTGAAGCCCGGCACCACCAGCGCGATCAGGTCCTGCAGCATGAAGCGTCCGGCGCGCGTCCCCGCATCCACGGCGGTCAGGATGAACAGCGCCTCGAACAGGATTGCGAAATGATACCAGAAGGCCTTCATCGCCGGCCCGCCCACGACATGGGAGAAGATCTCCGCCATCGCCACCGCCAGCGTCGGCGCCCCGCCCGCGCGGGAGATGATGCTGTGCTCGCCCACATCCTTCGCGGTCTGCAGGATCAGTTCGGGCGAGATGGGGAAACCCATGGCAGTCACCGCCGCCGCCGCGCTCGCCGCATCCTTGCCGATGACCGCCGCCGGGCTGTTCATCGTGAAATAGATGCCCGGATCGAGGATCGACGCGCCCACCAGCGCCATGATGGCGACGAACGCCTCCATCAGCATCGCGCCATAGCCGATCATCGGCGCATCGGCTTCGCTGGCGATCAGCTTGGGTGTGGTGCCGCTGGAGATGAGGGCGTGGAAGCCCGATACCGCCCCGCAGGCGATGGTGATGAACAGGAAGGGGAACAGACCGCCCGACCAGACCGGCCCGTTGCTGCTGACGAACGCGGTTACGGCATGCATTTTGAGGGGCGGCGCCATGATGACGATGCCGATCGCCAGCGCGGCTATCGCGCCGATCTTGAGGAAGGTCGACAGATAATCGCGCGGCGCCAGCAACAGCCACACCGGCAGCACCGAAGCCACCGCGCCATAGCCGATCAATATCCAGCAAAGCTGCACCGGCGTGAAGGTGAAGATCGGACCCCAGACCGGCGAAGCGGCGATGCTCTGCCCATAGACGATGGCGGCCAGCAGCCCGACCAGCCCCATCAGCGACACTTCCCCGATGCGCCCGGGCCTGATCCAGCGCGTATAAGCGCCCATCGCCATCGCCAGCGGCACTGTCGCGGCGACGGTGAACATGCCCCAGGGGCTTTCCGCCAGCGCCTTCACCACGATCAGCGCCAGCACGGCCAGGATGATGACCATGATCATGAAGGCGCCGAACAGGGCGATGGTGCCCGCCACCTGGCCCATTTCCATGCGGATCAGCTCGCCCAGCGACTTCCCGTCGCGGCGCATGGAGATGAAGAGGACCATGAAGTCCTGCACCGCGCCCGCCAGCACCACGCCCGCGATGATCCACAGCGTGCCGGGCAGATAACCCATCTGTGCCGCCAGCAC
>NZ_JBEGHU010000039.1:0-1694 GCF_040676415.1 Sphingobium sp. LSP13-1-1.1
CTTCATTGGTGATCCTCGCATGAGCATCTTCTGCACGGGTTCCAATTTGGCTGATCTGAGACGCAAGTAGATTATCTTTGTCAGTAAGCGTCTGGATTTTGCTGTTGTAGAACGCCTTGATATTCGTATCTAGCTGGCTCAACTGCTGAGTGAATGAAGTTGCCTGCGAAGCAAGCCCATTCGTCCATGCGTTATGCTCGGCTACGATATTCGATTCAGCTGTGCCAATGCGAGCCTGCATCTGAGTTAGCGAGGAAGTGAAAGCATCATTCCTTGTCGCCTGAGCAGACTTCTCAGTTGTGAATGCAGCTTCGTTCGCGTTGAACCTCGCACCAACCTGAGTGTTGATTATCGCCTGAGCGTTAAACTGCCCAATGCGAGTTGACTCCTCGTTACTGATTGCAGTCTGTAAATTGCCCTGACCAGCAGTCAGCAGAGTGATTGCACTCTGCCAGTTCGTGCCATCTGCTAGAACGTCCGATCGAAGCGCATCTACATAAGAGGTAACGTAGGTCGTCGTCGCGCCCATGTAGGTCTGATACATGCTGTCAGCAGCGGTAACGGCTTTCAGTGCTGCTTCGGCAACGCCGTCGATCTTCTTGATAATCGGATAATCGTTATAGCCGGGCAGCAGGTTGCGCTTTGCTTCGATAGCAGGCCAAGCAGCGAACGTATCCACCCCGAACGCATCGAAAGGCGCGACCCTGACATAGTAGCGGCTTCGATCCGGCAGGGGGATCGGGAATTGCGTCGCTTTGCCCCTGTAACGCTCTGTCGTGCTGTCTAGGGGAAAGTCGGGAGTTGTGCCTACCCAAGCGATATAGCCCTCTAGATCGCGGTCTGAGGGTTCGGTGACAGCGATAATCACGCCATCGGTCGTGGGCACAACAGCCGGGGGGTCATTGAAAACAGGGATCGGGTTGACAAGCGGGACTTCTGACCCGTCTGACCACCTGAGGTTTGCGTCCTGAGCGAACATCGTCACAGTGGGAGAACGTGTCAGTCCAGCTGCTTCATTCTCAGCATAGGATAGAACGTCCCTGTAGAGGTAGTCGCCATCTTCATTCGTGCCCTGATGGTTCAAAGCGTCGATGTAGTGAACGACCGTCGAGTTCAAGCATTCGTATTCAAGACGATACTGCTTAACTGCGCTGTTGAATGGGTCTTCCTTGAAGTGGACAACTACATCGCGTCCATTGAATGTGATAGCCATTAGTCCACCCCGACGAAAATAGGAGGGGCCAGCGGATATTCACCACCGCCGTATTCCATGTCATATTCTAGAACAGCCGGATCGCCGCTTGCTCCGAAGGTATTTATTGCCTTCACAGTGAAGATGTATTCACCGGGACGAGCATCCTCTATCGAAGCACTGTTCATCAAACCGCTGTAAAGATCGTGCCACAAGCCATCTGGTTTGAAGACCTCGACCTTGTAGCCCTTGAAGGCCAAGCTAGTGTCGGTGATTGCGTCCCAACTCAGGCTTAGAGTGTGACGGCTACCTAGAACATCATCAGTGCTGAAAGTGTGCTTGACTGCTAGACCAGTAGGTGCAGGCATTGCGCTATTGCGCTTTAGATCGCTGTAGGGAATCTGAGGAACAGGGATATTCTGTTCAACCCAAGCATACTTGCCAGCAACGTGCAGAGTAGCTGTTACACTGTAGAGGCCATCGCCCTTGTCTTCGATGTTCG
>NZ_JBEGHU010000040.1:0-1694 GCF_040676415.1 Sphingobium sp. LSP13-1-1.1
CGAACATCGAAGACAAGGGCGATGGCCTCTACAGTGTAACAGCTACTCTGCACGTTGCTGGCAAGTATGCTTGGGTTGAACAGAATATCCCTGTTCCTCAGATTCCCTACAGCGATCTAAAGCGCAACAGCGCAATGCCTGCTCCAACTGGCCTAGCAGTCAAGCACACGTTCAGCACTGACGACGCTCTAGGTAGCCGTCACACACTCACTCTGAGTTGGGATGCAATCACCGACACTAGCTTGGCGTTCAAGGGCTACAAGGTCGAGGTCTTCAAACCAGATGGATTGTGGCACGATCTTTACAGCGGTTTGATGAACAGTGCTTCGATAGAAGATGCTCGTCCCGGCGAATACATCTTCACTGTGAAGGCAATAAATACCTTCGGAGCAAGCGGTGATCCGGCTGTTCTAGAATATGAAATGGAATTTGGCGGTGGTGAATATCCGCTGGCCCCTCCTATTTTCGTCGGGGTGGACTAATGGCTATCACATTCAATGGGCGCGACGTAGTTGTCCACTTCAAAGAAGACCCATTCAACAGCGCGGTAAAGCAGTATCGTCTTGAATACGAGTGCTTGAACTCGACAGTTGTTCACTACATCGATGCTCTGAACCATCAGGGCACAAATGAAGATGGCGACTTCCTATACAGGGACGTTCTTTCCTATGCAGAGAACGAAGCAGCTGGACTGACGCGTTCTCCCACTGTGACGATGTTTGCACAGGACGCAAACCTCAGGTGGTCAGACGGATCAGAAGTCCCGCTAGTCAACCCGATCCCTGTTTTCAATGACCCCCCGGCTGTTGTGCCCACGACCGATGGCGTGATTATCGCTGTCACCGAACCCTCAGACCGCGATCTAGAGGGCTATATCGCTTGGGTAGGCACTACACCCGACTTTCCCCTAGATAGCACGACAGAGCGTTACAGGGGCAAAGCGACGCAATTCCCAATCCCTCTGCCGGATCGCAGCCGCTATTATGTGAGAGTCGCACCTTTCGATGCGTTCGGCGTGGATACGTTCGCTGCTTGGCCTGCCATCGAGGCGAAGCGCAACCTGCTGCCCGGCTATAACGATTATCCGATTATCAAGAAGATCGACGGAGTTGCAGAAGCAGCACTGAAAGCCGTTACCGCTGCTGACAGCATGTATCAGACCTACATGGGCGCGACGACGACCTACGTTACCTCTTATGTAGATGCGCTTCGATCAGACGTTCTAGCAGATGGCACGAACTGGCAGAGTGCAATCACTCAGCTGACTGCCGGACAGGGCACCTTGCAGACTGCAATTAGTAACGAGGAGTCAACTCGCATTGGGCAGTTCAACGCGCAGGCGATAATCAACACTCAGGTTGGTGCGAGGTTCAACGCGAACGAAGCTGCATTCACGCAAGAGAAGTCCGCTCAGGCGACGAAGAATGACGCTTTTACCACTTCGCTTACTCAGATGCAGGCCCGCATTGGCACTGCTGAATCGAACATCGTTGCTGAACACAATGCTTGGACTAACGGCCTTGCCTCGCAGGCAACGTCATTCACTCAGCAGTTGAGCCAGTTGGACACGAATATCAAGGCGTTCTACAACAGCAAAATCCAGACGCTTACTGACAAAGATAATCTACTTGCGTCTCAGATCAGCCAAATTGGAACCCGTGCAGAAGATGCTCATGCGAGGATCACCAATGAAG
>NZ_JBEGHU010000041.1:0-1669 GCF_040676415.1 Sphingobium sp. LSP13-1-1.1
ATGAAGATCCTTGTGCCCGTGAAGCGGGTGATTGACTATAATGTGAAGCCGCGCGTGAAGGCGGATGGGACGGGCGTCGATCTGGCGAACGTCAAGATGTCGATGAACCCTTTCGACGAGATTGCGGTTGAGGAAGCCATTCGCCTGAAGGAAAAGGGCGTGGCGACCGAGGTCGTGGCTGTGTCGATCGGCGTTGCCAAGGCGCAGGAAACGCTGCGCACCGCGCTCGCCATGGGCGCCGATCGGGCGATCCTGATCCAGACCCCAGATGATATCGGCTCTGATGTCGAGCCGCTGGGCGTGGCCAAGCTGCTCGCCAAGGTGCAGGAAGAGGAAGGCGCTGGCCTGATCATCCTGGGCAAGCAGGCGATCGACGACGACAGCAACCAGACGGGCCAGATGCTGGCCGCGCTGCTGGGCCTGGCGCAGGGCACCTTCGCCAGCAAGGTCGAGGTCGAGGGCGACAAGGTCAGCGTCACGCGCGAAGTCGACGGCGGGCTGGAGACGGTGAAGCTCAACACGCCGGCGATCATCACGACTGACCTGCGCCTCAATGAACCGCGCTATGCTTCGCTGCCCAACATCATGAAGGCGAAGTCGAAGCCGCTCGCGACCAAGACGCCCGCAGACTATGGCGTGGATATCTCGCCGCGCCTGGAGACGATCAAGGTGGTCGAACCGGCCAAGCGTTCGGCTGGCGTGAAGGTGGCCGATGTCGATGAACTGGTCGCGAAGCTCAAGGCTCTGGGAGTTGCAGCATGACAAAGACGCTCGTTTGGGTTGAACATGAGGGCGGCGCAGTCAAGGACGCGACGCTTTCCGCCGTCACCGCTGCATCGAAGCTGGGTGAAGTGCATCTGCTGGTCGCGGGCCAGGGCGTCGGGGGCGTTGCCGCCGAAGCAGCGAAGATCGCCGGCGTGGGCAAGGTCCATGTCGCGGACGACGCAGCCTTCGGGCATGCGCTGGCCGAGAATGTCGCGCCGCTGGTCGTCGAATTGATGGGCAGTCATGACGCGTTCGTCGCGCCTGCCACCAGCAACGGCAAGAATATCGCGCCGCGCGTGGCGGCTCTGCTCGACGTGATGCAGATCAGCGACATTCTGTCGGTCGAGAGCGAAGACAGCTTCACTCGTCCGATCTATGCCGGCAACGCGATTGCAACCGTCAAGTCGAAGGATGCGAAGAAGGTCATCACCGTCCGCGGCACTGCTTTCGAGAAGGCGGCCAAGGAAGGCGGCAACGGCGTGGTGGAAGCCGTGGCTTCGACCGGGGACAAGGGGCTGTCGTCCTTTGTCGGCGCGGAGATCGCGAAGCTGGAGCGGCCGGAGCTGACTTCGGCGAAGGTGATCGTGTCGGGTGGCCGCGCGCTGAAGGACAGCGAGACGTTCGAGGCGACCATCTTCCCGCTGGCGGACAAGCTGGGCGCGGCGGTGGGTGCTTCGCGCGCTGCTGTCGATGCGGGCTATGTGCCCAACGACTATCAGGTGGGGCAGACCGGCAAGATCGTCGCGCCGGAAGTCTATATCGCCGTCGGCATTTCCGGGGCGATCCAGCATCTGGCGGGGATGAAGGATTCCAAGACCATCATCGCCATCAACAAGGATGAGGATGCGCCGATCTTCCAGGTGGCGGATGTCGGTCTGGTCGGCGACCTGTTCAAGGTTGTGCC
>NZ_JBEGHU010000042.1:0-1298 GCF_040676415.1 Sphingobium sp. LSP13-1-1.1
TGAGGTGGCCTCGCCTTCTTGGACAGGTTGGCGGCTAAGTTAAGCTCATCGCGGATGTCGTTTTATGCCGCCATTTGGGTGATCAAATCCTGGGGGGCATGCCCCCCAGGATTTGAAGCGCCGATTTGCCCATATGCCTCGCCTGGGGTTTTGCCCGCAAGGCGTGAATGCGGGCGATGGTTGTCATAATATGCGAACCATCGGCCAAGGCCGGCGCGCAGTTCAAATCCGGTTTCGAAGGCGTGCAGATAGACGCATTCGTACTTCACAGACCGCCAGAGCCGTTCGATGAAGACATTGTCCATCCAGCGTCCCCGGCCGTCCATGCTGATCTTGATCTCGGCTGCGCGCAGCACACCGGTGAAGGCATTGCTGGTGAATTGGCTACCCTGATCGGTATTGAAGATATCGGGCTTACCAAAACGGGCCAGCGCCTCCTCCAGGGCCGCTACGCAAAAGCCGGCATCCATGGTGTTCGATAGCCGCCAGGCCAGCACCTTGCGGCTTGCCCAGTCCATGATGGCGACCAGATACAGGAAGCCCCGGCGCATGGGCAGATAGGTCACGTCCGCGCACCAGACGTGGTTGGGGCGCGTGATTTCCAGATTGCGCAGCAGATAGGGATAAATCCGATGCTCGGGATGCGGATCGCTCGTGCGAGGACGCTGGTAAATTGCCGCCAGCCCCATCTTCGCCATCAGCCGCCGGACCCGGCGACGGCCGATCGCATGGCCCAGACGCCGCAAATGCCGCGCCATCTGCCGGCTACCGTACCACGGGTATTCCATGAACGTCTCGTCGATCACCGTCATCAGCGCCAGCGTCTCGTCGGTTTCCGGCACCGGCGTGTAGTAATAGGACGACCGACTGATCGACAGCAGGCGGCACTGCATCGCGATCGACAGGTGCTGATGTGCCGGCTCGATCCTCGATCGCCTCCAGGCCACGCTCATCGACCGGAGGCTTTCGCCAAAAAATCGCGTTCCACCAGCAATTGCCCGATCTTGGCGTGCAACTTCTCGATTTCCGCTTCACTGGCAGCCTTTGAGCTCTGATCGCCATTATCGAACAGGCTGGCCATGCCCTCCATCGCCTGCCGCTTCCATGCCCCGATCATCGTGTGGTGGATGCCATGTTTGGCCGCCAACTCCGCCAGCGTCAGATCGCCCCGGATCGCTTCCATCGCCACCTTCGCCTTGAACTCGGCGCTGTAGCGCTTTCTCGTCGTCTTCATTCCCGTCCATTCCTTCAGGTCGGGATGAGCTTATCACCCTGTCCGAATTGCCGACACCACCTCA
>NZ_JBEGHU010000043.1:0-1291 GCF_040676415.1 Sphingobium sp. LSP13-1-1.1
ACTCCTGAGAGGTAGGGTCTAAGATGAGCAAGACAACGAACAAGTTTGCACCGGAGGTGCGCGAGCGGGCAGTCCGCCTGGTGCTGGACCAAGAAGCCGAGCATCCATCCCGCTGGGCGGCTATCACCTCGATTTCTGCCATGATCGGTTGTTCCGGCCACACGCTGCTGGAGTGGGTAAAAAAGGCCGAAGTGAACAGTGGCAAGCGGGCCGGCGTTCCGACCGAGTTGGCGGACCGGTTGAAGGCGCTGGAACGCGAGAACCGCGAGCTCCGGCAGGCCAACGAGATCCTGCGCAAGGCTTCCGCATATTTTGCCCAGGCGGAGCTCGACCGCCCGTTCAAGCGATGACCAGCTTCATTGATGAGCATCGGGGTGAGTATGGGGTCGAGCCGATCTGCCGGGTTCTGCCGATCGCCCCATCCACCTACCATGAACGTGTGGCGCAGCGCCGCGATCCTTCGCGCCTGTCGCCACGTGCCCAGCGCGACGAGGCGATGAAGCCCGAGGTCCGGCGGGTGTTCGATGCCAACTTCAAGGTCTACGGCGTACGCAAGGTGTGGCGGCAGATGAGGCGCGAGGGCTTCGATATCACCCGCTGCACGGTGGAACGGCTGATGCGTGATCTCGGCCTGCAGGGCGTGATCCGTGGCAAGCCGGTGAAGACGACGATCAGCGCCAAGGCGGCACCGTGTCCGCTAGATCAGGTCAACCGCCAGTTTCATGCGCCCGCGCCAAACATGCTGTGGGTGTCGGACTTCACTTACGTCGCGACTTGGGTAGGGTTCGTCTACGTGGCCTTCGTGATCGACGTCTACGCCCGCTACATCGTGGGCTGGCGGGTGAGCAGGACGGCGCATGCCAGCTTCGTGCTGGATGCCCTCGAACAGGCGATCCATGATCGGCGCCCTGTCCATCGCGGTGGCCTCATCCACCACAGCGACCGCGGCAGCCAGTATGTCTCGATCAAGTATACCGAGCGCCTTGCCGAAGCCGGGATCGAGCCGTCTGTCGGGAGTGTTGGCGACAGCTACGACAACGCCTTGGCTGAGACGGTCAACGGTCTTTACAAGGCGGAGGTGATCCACCGGCGGGGACCATGGCGGTCATTTGAAGCGGTTGAATACGCCACTCTCGAATGGGTCGACTGGTTTAACAACCGGCGCTTGCTCGCACCCATCGGCAACATCCCGCCTGCCGAAGCCGAGGAGCTCTACTACGCCATGCTGGACGACACACCCATGGCAGCATAATTTAAGCCAAATGGCCTCCGGCAATCCCGGGGCGGTTCA
>NZ_JBEGHU010000044.1:0-1183 GCF_040676415.1 Sphingobium sp. LSP13-1-1.1
GCAGATACTGGCTCAAATCATACAACAGGTCACCGAAGGTGGACATGTGCTTCCTTCACTGCTGGCACTTCAACTCCGTGAAGCTGTGTCGTCCTTAACTCTCGATAGCTTCTGCTGCCGCCAAGCCTCGCTCGTCAGACTGATCGAAACTGGCCTCCGGCAAAGGTGTCAAAGTGCGATCGGGCGTTGTTCGCAGAGCACCAGGAGCGAGGCCGAGGGGTCTGGCTTGCACCTTTTCCACCGCAGGATACAACTGGCGCTTCCATTCCGACGCGCCGGCGCTCTCCGAGTGCAGTGGCATGCTGCTGATTTGCAGGCGAGTGCGGCATCAACGCTGCATACGGGACAGGCGCTGCTGGCATGCGTCGACAGCCGATGGTTCATCATACCCTGATCGCGGGGGTGCGAGCGCGGCGCCAGTTTGCGCTTCGCAAGCGACTTCCCCTTTTCTTAACTTTCCGGACTAAGTCCCATGGCCGGCGCTGTCGACGAAGTGGATCGCGGTGCCTGCTCATCACCGCTTTACCTTCAGGAAACACCACGGAAGCGGGTGAATGGGACTTTTCGGGGCTTGTCACTTCGTTAGGTTGCCGAGAACATTCGATGGACTGGACTGCCTGATGAACATTCGATTGATCTTGCTCGCGCTCTCCGATCGGGTGCCGGGCGCCCACCTCATTGCAGGTGACAGCGGGAGTCTATTCACTGGATTCTGCGAAGGTCGCGGCGTCGAAGGTTGAGGTTACGTTCGACATGAAGCAACTGAGCACGACCGCTCCAGGGTTCACCAAGCATCTCAACGGCGCCGACTTCTTCGATACGGCAAAGTTCGGCACCGCGCGCTTCGTGTCGACTTCGATTAAGCCGTCCGGAAAGAATGCTGCCGTTATCGTCGGCAACCTGACGATCAAGGATGTCACCAAGCCCGTCACCCTGAACGCGCGTTTTCTTGGCGCCGGCAGTAGCCCCATGGCCAACAACGCGCTCAACGTGGGATTCAGCGCGACCGGCAATATCAAGCGCAGCGACTTCGGCGTCGCAATTACCGGATGGATCGGGCGAAAGCGGGTATGGGACCGCTCAGCCGCGAAATTCACTCCCGATCGATGAAGGGATAGTCAATGCCGTGCGCGCAACACCGCTATGGCCTGGTATCGATCGCGCTTCACTGGTCGATCGCGGT
>NZ_JBEGHU010000045.1:0-346939 GCF_040676415.1 Sphingobium sp. LSP13-1-1.1
CCCGATCCCTTCCCGAACTCGGACGTGAAACCAGTCTGCGCCGATGGTACTGTGGCTCAAGCCCCGGAAGAGTAGGGCGTCGCCAGGCATTACAGCTCGCGCTTCAATACCCATCCACAATATTTGCTTCACGCAAGAATGCCCGCCCGCAACGGCGGGCTTTCTTGCGTCTGATACCCCAAAATCTAGAGCGTTTTCACTATGAGCGGAAACGCTCTGGTCTTTTGATGCCATTTTCCGAGCCCTTGGCCGTAAACGGTCAACTCGAAAATACTCGAGCGCGGGTTCCGATCTGATTGAACCAGATTGCCGCCTTGGATTCCTTTTTTGCTGTGATTTCTTAACTAGCGATCGGTTCCGATCGCTTGGAAATCGCTCTAACAGCCCAAGACCAGCCTCAAACCGCCTGATGCGACTGCCCTTCCACGAAAGACCAGGAAGATCAGCGTTCCTTGGATCCAGTGCGGGACAGCAGGAAAACCACATAGCCCTTGAACTGTGGATGGCGTGACAGCATCAGCGGTGCCTGCCAGCTTCCTCCCTCGACCAGCGCGACCCGGAAGGGGATGGGAAAGTCCTTCATCCGGCGGAAATAATCCTCATAGCCGGGAATGGTGCTGCGTCCCTGATAGGTCTGGATGACCACCTCGTCGATCAGTCCTGCCAGTCGAAGCAAGGCATCTGGGTCGCCATGCGCGCTCCAGTCCATCAGACCCGTGATCGACAGTTTCCAGTCCTGCGGCAAGCGTTTGCGCAGATCGTGCAGGAAGCGCGCATAGCCGTCGATGCCTCGCGTGGCGGCATCGAAATCGACCTGAAGCCCGACGACTTCATTCCCTGCCGCCCGCCAATGCGCCAGATCATCGAAGATCGCGCTGTAAACGGCGTCATTCCAATCCAGCCGATCCGCCCTGACGACCAGCCAGACCTTTTTGCCCGGCAGGCGCGGCGTGCCCATGCGCAGTCTTTCCATGCGGGCCGTTCCGCCGCGCCGGACCTCTCCATCAAGAAGATAGAGGATCCTGGCCCGAACATCCTGTGCCGGACGTATGCCGGGCCAAAGGTAGAAGGCGTCATAGGCCGCCGGAACGACCTTTCCCGCGTCCGTCTCCGCCTCCTGCCGGCAACCGGCCAGCGCCAGGAATGCCAGCAGCGCCATCGTGCCTTTCCCCGCGCCCATATCTCACCAATAATAGCGCAGCGACCTGGCCCATCGACTTTGCGGATAGCGTTGCTTCAACTCCGTGAACCAAGCCTTCCGATCGGCTTGGGGCGCCTGCGCCGCGTCCATTTCTTCCGAGGTCCGGTAGGGACCGGCGCAACCATTATAGCCGGATGGCGAATAGCACATGACGGCGCGGTAGAGGGCATAGGCCCGGTCGTCGGGCGCCGCTCGCCTGTCCGCGATGATCGCGGCGTAGATATCCGAGCGTGAGAGGGAACGGCCGGAAAATCCGTCCGGCCCGCTGCCGAGCATGGACCTGTCCTCGCTCGCATTGAACAGGCCGAATCCGTCGAAACCGTTCAGCCGGTAGAAATCTCCCAGGCACAGCCGCGCCTTTGCATCGCCGGGCGATTTCGCCAGGGTTGCGGCGGTCTGCGTTATGCTGGGGCAAGGAAAGCCGTCGGACCATTGCCCGGTTCGGAACAGCCCGGTCGGGATCCTGTCCTGCTGGGAAAAGTCCCATAGCCCGCCTTCGCTCCCCGCATTGGCGGGCACCAGCGTCAGATCGTTGCCGAAATCGCCAAAGGCACCCCTTGTCAGATCCTTGTAGAGCAGGGTGAAACGGGCCACGTCCCGCTCGCGCCCGGGACGGGTGCCATCCCTGGCCGTCATGCGCAGGATGGCGGGCGGCGCCAGGGTTTGCAGCAGGATCGTCCGGGTCATGCTGTCCGTGATCGGCGATCCGGGGGCGAAGACCTGCTCCACCCGTCCGTCGCGCTGCCAGCGAATGGCCAGCCCCATTTCAACCAGGGGCCGCTCATAAAGCGGGCTTGCTCCCTTCAGAAGGTCGCGCCAGAAACCCGCTTCATTGGGATCGCGCGTCCGGCCGAGGGCCATGCCGCGCAGGACCTGCCGGCTGAAGGCGAGGGGCGTGAAGCCGCTGCTGCGCGCCGCATCCGGCAGCAACGCCAATATCGCCTTCGGATCGTCTCCACCATAATAGGCCCGGCTGGCCTGAAGCAGTCCATAAAGATCAGGATGGGCCGCAAACTGCCTCTTCTGCGCCGTCAATTCGCTCGCGGAAAGAGGAGCGGGATCGGTATTCTGCCCCCGCATCTGCTTGAGATCGGCGACCGCCAGCAAGAGCGGTACGCCGTTCTGACTGCCGATGATCCTGCCCGCATCCGGGCGCTCCAGCAGCTTGATATCGATTTCCTCGGCCAGGTCGGCTGCCGCTTCATCGTCGCCGGGCACCGTAGCCACCAGCTTTTCGTAGCTCTGGACAAGCGCCGCCATGTCTTCGTTCAGCCATGCGACGCGGCGCGTCAAGCCTCGCGCCGACGTGGCATAGCGGCCCTTGGGATAGGCCTTGAGATAGGCGCCGATGGCGTCGCCTGCCTGCTTGACCGCCGCCGCATCGACCTTTTCCGGCCCGGCAAAATCGCCATACTCGTCCACCGCCTTGGCCACCGCCGCGCGCAGGCCGATGCGGATCGGCATATATTGGGCGGTTTCCGCGACCCATTTGCTGCGGCTGCGCGTCAGCGAAGCAAAGCCCTGTCGGGCGCTTTGCCAGTCGCCCTTGTGGAAGGCGTCGGCCGCCTTCAGATAGGACAGATATTCGCGGCCGAGCCTGGTCGAGATCGGCGCATCGTCCCAATGGGCGGCATCGCAGCCGGTCCTGGCGCGCAGCCTGGCCAGTTCGGCCCTTTCGGCTGCCGGCAGGTCCGTTTCGACCGCAAGCGCGGCGTTGAACGCGGCCACGCCATCCGGGGAAACCGCGCAGCCGGCGGCATCGCCATTGCCCATGGCGCTGCTTTCCTGGTCCTTCTCCCCCGCTTGTGGCCAGAAGGCCGCGCGCAGGCCGGGCCATGTCATGAAGGTACGGCCGAACTGCGGATTGTTCACATCGCCGTCGGCCCCGGCGCGATCGCTGTTCACGGGTTTCAGGCTGCGCATCAGCAGCAGGATGTTGATCCGCGTATCATTGCCCGGACTGATCGCCGCCCGCCCGCCGCAATCATAATCGGGCGAAGCCAGTTGCCAGCCCGGCGAACAGGAGGAGTCGGCGCAGGCCCATAGCGTGCCGCCCAGGCCGATCCCCGACAGCGTCAGCAGGAGCAGCGTGACGGCGACCGGATGCTTTCGCGGGAAGGTCAAATTCTGGCCCATGGGAATTCCTGCCGATCATCTTCTGTCTTCATCCGGCCCAGACTGAACAAAAGATCGCGTCCAGGCAATCAGGAACGCAAGGGCAAGGGGCAGGTCGTTTACGCCACCTTCGCCCGCATGAGGAGGATGGTTCCGATCGACAAGGCAGGGGTAGTGGTGATTGCGGGTGGATGCTGCGTCGAAATGCCTCCACGACGCGCATCATTGGGTGCCTTGCCGGGGCAATGGCAGAACAATCATCGCGCATTGAGAACTGATAATGACGAACTGAAAACAGTTGAAGCGGACAGGCAATGGGTGAATGGCGAAGAATATTTCAGATCTGAAAATTGTTTTCAGATCATGTTTGTATTCCGGAGTCACCGAAGACTGTAAAGGATAGAGGATGCGAATATCCGGTTTGCGCCAATTCGGGAAGATATCAAAAATGGCTACTCCAAAGGGTATATATCCTTTAAAAATCAGCTCCTTGGGCGTCAAATTTCCTTCTTCTCCGGGCATATGCATGGTTTCGCTAACGCTTTTCTAACCTTCTGGATGCAATGTTGATGCAGATTAAGGCGTATCGACTTCAGCGGAGGGGGATCGTCATGCGCAAATATTATGCGTTTATCCTGCTGGCTCTCGTGCCAGGCAAGGCAGCGGCGACAGACGCCACTACGACAATGGGTGTTTCCGCGACAGTGTTGAATGCCTGTCTTGTCTCGGCCACGGACATGGCGTTTGGAAGTTACGATCCGACATCGGCAACGCCGAAGGATACGACCAGTACCATAACAGTGACTTGTACGCCGGGAACAGTATTCAACATAGGTTTGAATGCCGGAAGTACCGGTGGAGCGACAGTGTCCACGCGCCAGATGCTCAATGGCGCCACTCCCCTGGACTACGGATTGTACAGCAATACGGGACGCAGCACCAATTGGGGAAATTCGGTTGGATCGGACACGGTGTCGCAGACCGCGTCGACCATCCTGCCATCGGCCTTCACTGTTTACGGCCGCATTCCGGTCGGGCAGAGCGTGGCTGCGGGGAATTACGCTGATACGGTGACCGTAACCGTCAGCTATTGAAGGCGGATTTCGTCATGACAGGATCATGCCATGGTGCCGGACCCGCGCGGGTTCTGGCGGCGATAGGACTTTGTGCGCTTTTCGGGATGGCGCAGGCGGTGGACGCCGCGACGCTGCGCATTTTGCCCGTGCGGATCGAGATGGCCGCCGACAAGCAGTTCTGCTCGCTTACCATTTCCAATGATGACGCGACCCCTGCGACGGTCCAGATCAGGGGCTTTGGCTGGCGCAAGGATGCAAGCGGCGCGGACCAGCTCGACCCCGTTGACGGCCCGGTCGTCAATCCCTCCATCGTCAGCATCCCCGGCGGAGCGAGCAGGCTCGTGCGATGCAGCCTGCCGGCGCGCACTGGACCGCGCGAGGAAAGTTACCGCCTGATCATCGATGAACTGCCGACGGCTACGACCGTGCCGGGCACGGTGCGGGCATTGCTGCGCATCAGCATGCCCATATTCCGCGCACCCCCCGGTGCAGCGCCTTCGCTCCGCTGGTCCACCGCGAAGGTCGCCGACGGAGGATGGACGCTCAGCCTGTTCAACCAGGGCGACCGGCATGTCCAGGTAACCGGCATGACCCTTCGCGCCGCCGCGGGCGGGGACGCGATCGCGCGCGTCGACAGGGGCTTCTACCTGCTGGCGGGCGGGCGCATCGACCTTCCGGTCCAGCCGCCGGACGGCCGCGCGGTCGCCACCGTCCAGGTGGAGACGACCCAGGGACCGCTCACCGCCCGCCCCGCAGCGTCCGGGCAGTGAAGGCGCGCAGCGGATGTCGCCCGCTCCGGCATGGCTTGGCGCAAGGCAGGGGCTTTCGATGCTGGGCAGGGCGCTCATCCCGCTTTGCCTGCCGCTGGCGCAGCCGTCCGCCGCGTCCGATCTTCCCATGACGCTCGCCGTCATGGGCAGGCCCGGCGACAGCCAACGCCCGGTGCCCGTGGGCGTCATCATCAACGGCCAACCGATCAGCGATACCGGCCTTGTCGTGCTGGACCGGGGCAGGCTGTTCGTCCGCCAGGACATGCTGCGCCAATGGGGCCTGCAAAGGGCCGTGCCGCTGCAGCGCATCGAGGTGGAAGGAACGGATTACGCCCTGCTGGACGGCATGGACGGCCTTTCGGCGCAACTCGACAGTTCGGGCGGCACCTTGCTGATCGATGCCGCGCCCTCGCTCTTTTCCCCCACCCATGTCGGTGCCGAACAGCGCGGCCGACCGGTCATGGCGCCGGTGCCGCTGCAATATGTCGGCTATGACCTGTCGGTCGCGCGATGGGGGCGGGACTGGGCCGCTTCCCTGCTGCTGGACGCCGGCCTGTCGGGCGCCTGGGGCGTAGCCGGTACGACGGCGCTGGTGCAGCAGGGCGTGGATGGTCCGGCTGCGGTGCGTCTCGACAGCAATGTCATCCGCGACTTTCCCGATCGGCGTTTGCGGCTGGTGCTTGGCGACACCATGACGCGGGGGGCCGACTGGAACCGGCCGGTCCGTTTCGCCGGGCTGCGGCTGGGCACCGACTTCTCGCTGACGCCTGAGGCCGTGACCTATCCGCTGCCCCGGCTTTCGGGCTCTGCGGCGCTGCCCTCGGTCGTTGATCTGGCGGCGGCCAGCAGTCGCCAGAGCATGGCGGTCCAGCCCGGCGATTTCCGGATCGATTATCAGCCGCTCTTCAACGGCGCGGGCGAGGTGACGATGACCATCCGCGACGCGACCGGCACCGCCCGTGTCGTCACGCAGAGCTTCTATGCCAGCCCCCGGCTCCTGCGCGAGGGGCTGGACGATTTTTCGCTGGAAGCGGGGTTTCTGCGCAGGAATTTCGGGGAAAGCAGCTTTTCCTATGGCGCGCCGTTCGCCGCGGGTTTCTGGCGTCATGGACTGGCGGCGGGGATGACGCTGGCTGGACGGGGCGAGGCGAGCGAAAAGGTGCAGATGGCTGGGCTGGGACTTGGCGCGCTCCTGTCCTCCTGGGGCGAATTGTCGCTATCGGCCGCCGCATCGCACAGCCGCGACGGCGACGGCCTGATGTGGCGGGCGCAGGTCCAGCGGATCACCCCGCATTATTCGGTGACGGCGAGCTATATGGAGGAAGATGCGCATTTCACGCAGGTCGGAGAGGATGAGCGGGCCGCCGCGGGACGTCGGGAACTGGCGGTCGCGGGCAGCATCAACCTGGGCCGCCGCGGCAGCATCAATGCCCATTATCTGGAAAGCCGGAGCGATGGAGACCGTTTCTCCATGGGTTCGCTTTCCTATGCCACTGGCCTGGGCCCGGCCTGGATTACGCTGGGCGCGCGGCGGACGCGCCTTTCGGAAAGCCGGACCAGCAGTCTTTTCGGGTCGCTCACCCTGCCGCTCGGCGCGCGTTCAAGTGTCGGCCTGTTCGCGGATGGCGGGCGTACCGCCGCCAGTTTCAACCAAAGCCCGCCGCCTGACCAGGGGTGGGGCTATCGCATGCTGGCGTCGCGCGGGTCCGACGCGCCGACGCAGGTGGAAGGCGGCGTGACATGGCGCACCGCGGCCGGCGATCTCGACCTTTCCGCATCGCATATGGGGGGAATGGAGGGCGTGCGTTTCCAGGCCCGTGGCGCGCTGCTGCGGGTGGGGGGACAGATCGTCGCCGCGCCGCAACTCGACTATGCCTTCGCGGTGGTGGACGTGTCGGCCGATCAGGACGTGACGGTCTTCTTCGAGAACCGGCCTGTCGCGGGTCGGGCCGGGTCGGGCAGGTCGGCGATCGTCGCGGGCCTGCAACCCTATGCCGCCAACCGCATCGCCATTGATCTGGACGCCTTGCCGATCGATACCCTTGTGACCGCGGCCGAGCAGGTGGTGGTGCCGGGGTACAGGCAGGCGGTGAGGGTCAGCTTCGGCGGCCCGGCCGCCCGGCCACTGACATTGCGGCTGGTGGACGGCAGCGGCCTTCCCGTTCCGGCGGGGCTGACCGTAACGCTGGGGGGTGCGTCGTCGGGCATTTCGGGGCATGATGGCGAAATCTACCTGGCCGACGCGCAGGAGGGGCAGGAAATCCTGCTGGCGGGGCCGGCCATCGCGTGCCGCGCGACCGTTCCGACGAGGCGGGCCGACGCCGGTATCTCGCGATCGGCGCCTCTTGCCTGCCTGCCCTATCAGGAGGGGAAATGATGAAGCTGATCGGATGGATGCTTGCCATTTCGGCTGGCCTGGGGCTGGCAAGCCCGGCCTGGGCCTGCACGCTTTGCAGTTGTTCGGCATCGACGACGGGGATCAGCTTCGGCGGCTATGATCCCACCGCCTCCGCGCCCAGGGATGGTGCGGGCAGCGTGACGCTGAGCTGCACGGGGGTGATCTCGCTGGCCGGCACCATTGATATAGCGATCAGCCCCGGCCTGTCGGGCGATGCCCTGGTCCGCCAGATGGCGCAGGGCAGTGCGCGGCTCAACTATAATCTCTACACCACCGCCAGCCGGACCACCATTTGGGGAAACGGATCGTCGGGGACCAGCACCGTGACCGCGACATTGAACGGATTGCTGTCGTTCAGCCAGACCGTCCCCGTCTATGGCCGAATAGCCGCGGGCCAGTGGCCCCAGGCGGGGGCCTATGCCGACAGCCTGATCGTCACGATCACATATTGAACCCTCGGCTTCAGCTGCCCGCGTCCGCCGCCACGGGGCCGATCATGAAGACGCCCTCCCTCTGGCCGGAGGCAGACAGAAGCGGCACGGCCTTGACCTGGACGAGCTGGCTTTCGCCATGGCCGCCCAGCAGCCTCGCCCTCATGCCGAACGGCTTGCCGTGGGTGAGAAGTTCCTCGACCGCATCGTTGATCGCGCCGCGCGCGGAAGCATCGAACAGCGTCGCGAAGCGGGTGCCGGCCAGCCGGCCTTTCTCGGTCCCGACCAGCGCCGCAAGTGCGGGTGAGATGTCGGTGATGACCGACCGGACGTTGAATGCGCCGCGGGCAAGGCCGGGCAACCCGTCGATCAGATCCTCATAGGCCGCGATCTGCGCATCCTGCGCGCGCAGCGTCACCCGATCGGCAATCTCGTCGACCAGCACGATGAATCCGCCCGGAAAGGCCGCGGCCTGCACGCGATAGACCAGCGGCGGCGGTCCCGCGACATTATGTTCGAACGTCTCCGGCACGCCGGTGTCATGGACCCTTTCCAGCGCGCGCAACAGGAAGTGCGCGTCCGAACTCTCCAGCATCTGCGGCAGGAACAGCTTGCCGACATGCTTCTCGCTGATGCCCAGCCGCCGGCGGGCGGCGAGGTTGACCCGCACCGGCTTCAGATCCCGGTCAGTCAGCAGGACCTGGGTCGGAATCATGTCGAGCAGGATTTCCAGCTGCGCGCCCTGGTCGGGGCCGGTGGATTGATCGCCCGCCAGCCGATGGAACAGGTCCGTCGCGATGAGCGTCAACCCGACATGCCCATGGTTCATGATATGGACGGGTTCGGTCATGGCCTGGCGCGAATGCACGGCAAAATGCCGAATCAACGCTGTGGCGGTGACCACTTGGCCGGGCGGCAGATCGTCCACGGACTGGCTCCCCTTTGCCTCCATCCCTGTCGATATCGGTATTATATGTTCGAAGGGGTGTAAATCATCAAAACGGAATCGTAACGATTTTGTCTTTGCCGATCAGATATTTCCTCGACTCGCCCATCCGCCTTCGGAAAATGCAGAAGGGCCAGACGGGCAAGATGGTTCCAGCATAATGCGCAGATACGAATTTTGCGTAAAATCCTGTCCTTTCGCCTTCGCGCGGCCTTAGCGGCGACGCCTCCATTCTGACCTGGGGACATCGCAAAGCCTGATCGAGCCGTCACCGGGGCGATCAGGCCTGCCTTCAGGGGGCGGATCTATGGACCGAGGGGCGAAATGGCATCGAACCGGGACTGCCGGAAGCATCAGCCGGGGGAAGGGCCGCCGGGCTTGGCTGGCGGGCGCCGGCCTGATCGCCGGCCTGGCGCCAGGGATGACCGCCCATGCCAATGTGGTCAGCGCCTGTTCGGGCGTCAGCCTGCCGAAATCAGTGCTGACCGACACGATCGGCGATGTCATCACGCCGGTGCTGGCACCGGTTGAATCGACCCTCAGCACCCTGACCTTCGGGACGGTTGATCTGGGCATCAACGCCGCCCTGGCCAACGCGGCGGCAGGCGCGCCGATCACCCTCAACGTTCTGGACGTGAACGGCAATGCCGTCGACCTGCTGTCGGACCCGACATGCGAAACCACGTCCGACAGTTTCAGCCTGACCACGCCCAAGGGCATCTCCTTTGGAGGCAACAAGATCACCGGACTGGGCACGCCGGGGTCCGAAGCCAGCGCGGGCGAGCTGGACGCCATCGCCATCGGCAATCTCGCCAACACGGCCACGGGCGCCTATGGGGCGATCGCGATCGGCGCGGGCGCGTCCGCCACCCATGCGGGCAGCGTGGCGCTGGGTTCGGGATCGCTGGCGAACGGCATGACGCTGAACCTGCCCGCCTTCCTGATCGGCGGCACGGCCAGCGCGGAAGTCAATATCGGCGGCCGCCGCCTGACGGGGCTGGCGGGCGGCGCCGATCCCGGCGACGCCGTCAATGTCGCCCAATTGCAGGCGGTGAACGATGCGCTCGGAACGCTCGCCGGCAATGCGGTGCAATATGACGACGGCACCAGGACGCAGGTGACGTTGCAGGGTTCGGGCGGCACGCGCATCACCAATGTTGGCGCGGGGGCGGTGAACAGCACCAGCAGCGACGCGATCAACGGTTCCCAGTTGCAGGCGACCAACAATCTGGTGGCGCAGAACAGCGCGGCCATCACCCAGTTGAGCTATGACCTGGCGGTGCTGAACGACCTTGCCGTCAAATATCAGGACAGCAGCAAGGCCACCGTCGTGCTGGGCGGCGCGGGCGGCACGACCATAACCAATGTCGCGGCCGCCAGCGCCCCGACCGACGCGGTCAACCTGTCGCAACTGGGTAGCGGCGGCGGAGGGACCGGCGGTGGAGGCGGGGGCGGCGGAACTGGCGGAGGCGGGACTGCACCGCAGGACGCGCTGCCCTATGATCCGTCGATCCAGGCCTATAATGCGGCGCGCGGCGGTATCGACCAGACGATCAGCGGCGTTGCCGCCGGTGAGTTGAGCGAAACCTCGACACAGGCGGTCAACGGTGCGCAGCTTCATGCGACCAATGTGCAACTGGCCTATAATCTGACCGCGATCACCGAGCTTCAGCAAGGGCGCGCAGGCTATCTACAGGTCAATAACAGTTCCGGCTACGCCACGCCGGTCGCCAGCGGCGCGGACAGCATGGCCGCCGGCGCGGGCGCGGTCGCCTCCGGCAGCGGCAGCCTCGCGCTGGGGACGCAGGCCCAGGCGATCGCGCCGGGCAGCGTCGCGCTGGGCTATGCTTCCGTCGCGGACCGGGCCAATACGGTATCGGTGGGCAGCGCGGGGGCCGAACGGCAGATCGTCCATGTGGCCGACGGCATCGCGCCGACCGATGCGGTGAACCTGCGCCAGCTTCAGGGCGGGATGGCAGGGGCGGTCGACAGCGCCAACGCCTATACCGACATCCGCTTCAACCTGATCAATGCCGGTCTGCGCGACCTGCGGCGCGACGCGGAGGGGGGTACCGCCGCCGCCATGGCGATTGCCGGCATACCCCAATTGTCGGAGGCGGGTGGCGGTACGCTGGGCGTCGGCGTCAGCACCTGGCAGGGGGAACATGCGATCGCCATGGGAATATCGAAGGTGTCGGACAATGGCCGCTTCATCATCCGGGCTTCCGCAGCCTATAACAGCCGCAATCAGGGAGGCGCCAATGCGGGCATGGGCATTGCTTTCTGATCGGCGGTGGATCGCCCTGCTGGCGCTGGCCCTGCATCCATGGCCCGGCCATGCGGCGGAGCCCCAGTTCCTGCCGGAAGTTGCGCCCCTGTCGGAATTTCCCGACGCGGGCAGCGCGACGCGGCGCGAGGGCGTCTTCCTGCCGCCGCAGGCGCCGCGCCTGCTGACGCCCGGCATGACGAAGCGGCAGGTCTATGCCCTGTTGGGCGTCCCGCATTTTCATGAAGGCCTGCTGGGTGAACGGCGGTGGAACTATATTCTGGACTTCTACACCGGGCAGGGGACGGAATATCGGATCTGCCGCCTGCAATTGCGCTGGGATCGGCGGATGCGGCTGGAACGCATCGCCTGGAGCGACGCGTCGTGTCGCGACATGGTCTATCCTCCCGCGCAACCGCAGGCCGCCGCCGGACCGCTGCCACCTCCGGTTCCGGCGGTCCGGCCCCGGTCGCTCACTGTCCATTTCGATTTCGACAAGGCCGCTCTCAGTGAAGAAGCGCAGCGCGACCTGGCCGCCTTCATGACCGAAGCAGGCCCTGACGGCGGGATGCTCTCCGTCACGGGCTTCACCGACAGTGCAGGGCCTGACGCCTATAATGATCGGTTGAGCCTGATGCGCGCGGACAATGTCGCCAGGCATCTGGTGGCGATGGGCGTGCCGCTGTCGAAGCTGCAAATTTCCGGAGCCGGGGAGCGATCCCCGGCCCGATCATCCGACGGTCCGGCGAAAGAGCCCCTCAACCGGCGCGTTCTTCTGGAGTGGACGGCGGGCGCCGGTTGACGCCGGGAGGGTTGCTGCCGGGCGGCGGAAAATTCACCGCAGCCATGCATCGCCGTCCCGGCCGGCCGACCGCGCAAGCTGGACGAATTCCTGCCGCCAATAGTCATTCTGGCCGCCGGCGAGCCGGGCGATGTCGGCATAGCTGTAGTCGCCCAGCCGCGTGTCGCCGCGCAGCCTTTGTCCGAAGGCGGCGACCGCCACGGCAAAGGCCATGTCGCCCCGCGGCCTGTTGGCGTCGGCAAGGAGTGAGGCGGCAACCGGCCGCTCTATCAGCCGGCTATGCGTCTCTTCGGGCAATTTGTAGCGCAGGCGGACGGTGGCGAACTCGCTGTTGTCCGCCGCGGGAGGGAAAGGCGCGCGATTGCCGGCATATCTGCGCGGAGCGACCCAACCCGCTTCGCCGGCCGGGACGATCTCGTACAGCGCCGTCACCTGATGACCGGCGCCGATCTCGCCCGCGTCGACGCGATCATCGGCGAAGTCCTGTTCGGCAAGGCCGCGATTCTCATAGCCGATCAGGCGATATTGGCTGACCAGGGCCGGGTTGAACTCCACCTGTACCTTCACATCCTTCGCGATGGTGAAGAGGGTGGAGGACAGTTCATCGTCCAGCACTTTGCGCGCTTCCATCGCGCTGTCTATGTAAGCGTGATTGCCATTGCCCAGGTCGGCCACCGCCTCCATCATCGCATCATTGTAATTGCCCTGCCCGAAGCCCAGGGTGGTGAGCGTTACGCCGTCGTCCCTGTTGCGCTTCACCATCTCTTCCAGGCCATGCTGATCGGACAGGCCGACGTTGAAGTCGCCATCGGTCGCCATGATGATGCGGTTGATGCCCCCCGGAATGAAGTGGGCGCGGGCCAGGTCATAGGCACGTGCCAGGGCCGGGCCGCCAGCGGTCGAACCATTCGCGTCCAATCCGTCCAGCGCGGCCTTGATCTCCGCCGGATCGTGGCTGCCCTCGACCAAGGTTTCGACGAACCCGGCATAGGTGATGATGGATATGCTGTCGTCCGGCCGCAGCGCGTCCGCCAATATGGAAAGCGACTGCTTGACCAGAGGCAGCTTGTCGGCGTCCTGCATCGAACCGGACACATCGACCATGAACACCAGATTGGCGGGCGGCCGTTGCGACCGGGCGACGTCATAGCCGCGCAGGCCGATGCGCAACAGTCGCGTGCCGGCATTCCACGGTGTCGTCGAAACCTCCGTCGTAACGCTGAACGGCGCCGAGCGGTCATCGGGCAGCGGATAATCATAGCGGAAATAGTTGATCATCTCCTCCGTGCGCACGGCTTCCGCAGGAACGGCCTGGCCGCCCAGCAACATGCGGCGGACATTGGCGTAGGCGCCCGTATCCACATCGACCGCGAAGGTTGAGACCGGCTCGGCCGCGACCTGGTGGATCGGGCTGACAGGATGACCGTCATAGCGCTCGTTGCTTGCGGCCGGACCGACATCGTTGGCGGCTTCATAGGCGACGGAACCGCCGGGAGCCTGGCCGCAGCCCGCGAGCAGGAGGCCGGGCAGAAGGGTGAGGGTGATCGCCAGATGTGATCGCATGCGCGTTTCTCCACTGTTTCGATAGAGAGAAATAGGGGCGGCAAAGCGAGGCTTGCAAGCGACGAATCGATGGTGAACGGCACGCATCAATGAGTGTCGAGGCCGGGGTTCGTATCTTTTCGGCGGAATTCCGTCCTTCTCGCGGTGGCCTGCACATTTTCTGCACCGGAACTGCGCCGATTATTGATCGGCGGTTCTCACCGATCTGCTTGGGGCAGCGGCATTCTGGCACGGACATTCAGGGAGAAAGACTGATGCGCTACTCCGCCGCGCGGCCGTCCCTGGCCGCATCATGGCCCCTCTTTGCCCGCTTTCGCTGGAAGCTGGCGCCTGCCTTGCTGATCGTAGGGACCGGGGACTGGCTGTTCTACCAACAGCATCTATATGGCGGCTATCTCGGCTTTTTCGCGCTGGCCGTGCTGGGCGCTCTGCTGGCGGGGCGGCCCGTGCTGCGGCGCGAAGGCGGGGCCTTGCTGGCGATGGCGGCGGCGGGGCTGTTCGCCTTTGCCCTGTTCTACGACGCAAGCCTGTTGGCCTGGACCCTGTTCTGGGTGGCGGCCGGGTTGGCGGCTTTGATACCGGCAACGGCGCGCTTCGACGATGGCTGGCGCTGGTTCCAGCGGCTGATCTGGTTTGGCTTGCGCGCGCCGTTCGGGCCGCTGATCGATCTGAAGCGCATCTTGAAGCTGCGCGCGGCGGGACGCGCAGGGGCCTGGAGCCTGCATGCGGCGCTGGGGACGCTGGCCTTGCCGGTGATCGGCAGCACGGTGATCCTCCTTCTCTTTTCCGCGGCCAATCCGTTGTTCGAGCAATTTTTCTCCTCGCTGCTGCTGCCGGACCTGTCGCCTGAATTGATCGTCAGGCTGGCCTTTTGGGGGGTGTTGTTCGCGATGGCCTGGGCCTTGCTGCGGCCGCGCCTGCCCCGGCGCCTGCTGCCGGCATTTGATGGCTGGAACGACCGGCGCCTGCCGGGCGTGTCGGTCGCTTCGGTCACGCTGTCGTTGGTGGTCTTCAACCTGATCTTCGCGCTTCAGAACCTGATGGATGTCGCCTGGCTCTGGGGCTGGGCGCCGATGCCCGCGGGCATGACCATGGCCGGCTATGCCCATCGCGGTGCCTATCCGCTGGTCGCGACCGCACTGCTTGCGGCGCTGTTCGTGCTCGTGACGCTACGGCCCGGATCGGAAACGGCGCAGAATCGGGTGGTCCGCAGCCTGGTGATGTTCTGGATCGGACAGAATGTCTTTCTGGTCGCATCGTCCATGCTGCGCACGGCGGACTATATCGAAGCCTATTCGCTTACCCGGCTCCGGATCGCCGCGCTGGTCTGGATGGCGCTCGTCGCCTTCGGCCTCGCCGCGATCTGCTGGCGGCTGCTGCGGGCGCGAAGCGCGGCATGGCTCATCAACGTCAATCTGGCGGCCACCGGGCTGGTGCTGGGCGTGATCTGCTTTGTCGATCTGGGGGCGGTGGCGGCCCAATGGAATGTGCGTCATGCGCGGGATGTCGGTGGACAAGGCGTAGCGCTGGACCTCTGCTACCTGCGCCAGTTGGGCGATTCCGCGCTGTTGCCTTTGCTGTCGCTGGAGCAACGGACCGACCTGCGACCTGATTTTCGCGAGCGGGTGAGGGCGGTGAGGATGGACCTTCATGCCAGGCTGGCGCGGGAAATTGGCCAGCGCTGGACCCTGCTTGGGCAGCGGCGGCTGGAAATGGCGCGGACCATGACGGCGGCGATCGGGTCCGTCGCCGTCGAGGCGGGAGCGAGGGATTGCTCTGGCGCGCTGATTCCGCCCGCGGCGGCGGCTGCACCCAATGGGAATGTTGGTCCGCAGACGGATCGCGCGTTGACAGCGGAGACGGGGAGATGATCCTATGCCCCATGCCCAGCACGATCCTGATCGTCGACGATGATCCCCATATCCGCCAACTGCTCGTCTTCGCCTTCGGCAAGGCGGGGCTCGGGACGATCGAGGCCGCCGATGGAGAGGCTGCGCTGGCGGAGGTCGAACGGCACGCGCCCGACCTCGTCATCCTCGACATCAACATGCCGCGCATGGACGGGCTGGAGGTCTGTCGCCGGCTGCGGGCGCATAATGACGTGCCGATTTTCTTCCTGTCCTCCCGCGATGATGAGATCGACCGGGTGCTGGGCATAGAGCTTGGCGGCGACGACTATGTGGTAAAGCCCTTTTCCCCGCGGGAGGTGGTGGCACGGTCCATGGCGATCCTGCGCCGCACCTCGGCCCGGCCGCCGGCGGCGGAGGTGATTGGCACGATCCGCCATGGGCGGCTTGCCCTGGATACCGAAAGCTGGTCGGCGCATTGGGGCACGGAGGAGGTGAGCCTGACGGTGACGGAATTCACCATATTGCGCACCCTGCTGGCCATGCCCTCCCGCATCTTCTCCCGCGACCAGATCATCGATCGGTTTCGTGGGCCGGGCTTTGCCTTGACCGACCGGACGGTGGACAGCCATGTCCGCAACCTGCGCCGCAAATTCGCCGATGTCGGCGGCATCGACATCATAGAGACGCGCCCCGGCATCGGCTATCGGCTGGGCGGATGCAACGGGACGGCGCCGCCTGCATGAGCGCGGCGTTGAAGGCGTGGATCGCCCGGCATTGGCCGGTCTTGCGGTTGCGCACGATCCTGCTCGGCACCCTGCTGTTCGTGGCGGCGCTGCCGGGATTGGGGGCGATTTTCCTACGGGTCTATGAAAATGCCCTGGTGCGACGGACCGAGGCGGAACTGGTGGCGCAGGGCGCGGCGCTGGCGGCGAGCGCGGCGGTCGTGGGGAGCGGCATGGGCGCCGATCACGCCGCGGCTGCCTCGCCGGTGCGCTATCATGACCGGATGACGGAGGTGGACCTGCGCTCTTCCCCGATCCTGCCGCCGCGCCCCCGGGCGGCGGCGACGCGCGTCGGCCCTGATCGCGCCGCCCTTGCGCTTGCGAAGCGGATGATGCCCGCCTTTGCCGAAACCAAGGTGACGACCTTGTCCTCGATCCTGATGCTGGATCGGCACGGCATAGTCCTGAACGGCCCGGAAGGCGGACGGAGCCTGGCTGCCCTGCCGGAGATCAGGGCCGCGCTCGGCGGCAGGGCCGTGACCGTGCTGCGGAAGAATGAAGGCATCGCCACCCATTATCCGCTGGAATGGCTGAGCCGGGCGGCGGGCATTCGCCTGCACCATGCCCGACCCATCAGCGTCGATGGGCAAGTGACGGGCGTGCTGCTGGTGTCGCGCTCGCCGCGCGCCCTTTCCCTGGGGCTATATGAGGACCGCGGCAAGATCGTGCTCGGCGTGGTGGCGATTTTCCTGATGCTGGTGCTGCTGTCGGCCATATTGTCGCGCGCCATAGTCCGCCCGATCGAAAGCCTGAGCCGCGCCACACGCGATCTGGCATTGGGCCGCCGCGTCGCGCCGCGCCATCCCTCCCTGCAGGTAGTGGAAATCCGGGCCCTCTATCGGGATTTCGAGCAGATGGCCCAGAGTATCGAAAAGCGATCCCGCTATCTGCGCGACTTTGCCTCTTCGGTCAGCCATGAATTCAAGACGCCGCTGGCCGGCATCTCCGGCGCGATCGAACTGTTGCAGGATCATGGGGCCGACATGGCGCCCGCCGATCGCCAACGCTTCCTCACCAATATGGCGGCCGATGCCCAGCGGCTGGCGCGGCTGGTGCGGCGGCTGATGGAACTGGCACGCGCCGACGTGCTGGTGGGCGAAAGCGATGCGCGAACCGATGCCGCGCCATTGCTGGCGTCGGTGGCGGATGCATTGTCCGCAGAGGATTTCGTCATCAACCTCCGTCTGCCGCAGGACCTGCCGCCGCTGAAAGTGGACGCCGGGGCGCTGGAAGCCGTGCTGACGACGCTTGCGGAAAATGCGCGGCAGGCGGGGGCGTCGCGCCTGGACATCGACGTCGCCTTGCGTGAGGGCGCGGCATGGATCGACTTTGCCGATGATGGGCCCGGCATACCGCCAGGGGACCGGAGCCGCATCTTCGACCTGTTCTTCACCACCCGGAGGGGAGAAGGCGGGACGGGCCTTGGCCTCGCCATCGCCCGGTCGCTGCTCGACGCCTATCATGGCGAACTCCACCTGCTCCCCACGCCGCGCGGCGCCGGTTTCAGGCTTGTGGTCGGCACAGAAGGTTGAAGCGGACCGAGGCGCGATTCAGCCGGTCAGCGCTCCTGGTCCATCATCCAGGCGGCATCAGCGGGAATAGCCGGGCGCGGCCAAAGGCATAGACCCGATCTATGGGATATATAGCGGAATGACCTCTGGCGTGATGGGGGCGGTTTCGCGAACCTGCATCGACGTCATGCGCACGGGGGCGGGACATGGTCCTCGTCCTGGAGCGCGCCGTACAGGACCCGCAACGGCCGGGCAGCGATGTGAGGACGGTATGGACGGAGTTCGGGTAGGTAAAAGGATCATAGGCGCGCAGGCGCCCGTCGTCGTGGGGTGGGAAAACATACCGCGCGTGGAAGGAGGACCGTTGAAGCGGTTCGTCTTCACCTGGTTCCAGCCCAGCTTGCTGTTCGCGCTGATCGCCTTCTGGTATTATGCGCCCAATTCCATCGCCAAGGCATCGACCGCCATCGGTATCGGCATCGGCGTCAGAATCCTGTTGCTCGCGCTTGAGTGGGTGAACCCGCGCCACGCAAGCTGGCGCCTGACATGGAAGGAACTCGCCAGCGATCTTTTCTATGTGGGGCTTGGCTATACGCTGCTGAACCTGGTGGAACGCTATATCGGCAGCGATGTCGTGATCGAAGCGGTGCAGCATGATTTCGACTGGGACAAGCTGGCCTGGTTCACGGGCCTGCCCCTGCTGCTGCAGGCGTTGCTGATCTCGTTCATCTTCGATTTCGGCCAATATTGGATGCATCGCGGGATGCACAACTGGTATCCGCTGTGGCTGACCCATGCGCCGCATCATTACATCACCCAGTTGAACATCAACAAGGGCGCGGTCGGCAATCCGGTTGAACTGTTCCTGATCGGCCTCGGCATAGGCGGTTTCTTCGACTTCCTGCCCCGCGCCGCCCTGCTCGCGGGTACATTGGGCCTGGCCGTCGGCACCTACCAGCATATCAATGTCCGCTTCAACTCGCCACGCTGGTGGCGTTTCCTGTTCAATACGACGGAACATCACAGCATGCACCATTCGCAGGATTATGAAGCCACGCGCAGCAACTATGCGAGCACCTGGATCGTCATCGACCGCCTTTTCGGCACCTGCGTGGATGGCGAGGCGGAACTGCTGGGCATGGAGGGCGGGCGCAAGATGTCGATCGCCGAAACGATGACCTATCCCTTCACCGAGGGCTGGAAATCGCTGAAAGAGCGTTTTGGCAAGGCGCGTTCCGCCCCGGTGATCGCCCAGCCGGCCGAATGATCGACACCCGGTGCCTGCAAGGGGACATCCTGTGAACCGTCGCTTCATCGATTGGCTCTGGCACGTCCGGGGCAGCCTGCCGCTCGCGCCGGGGCAATCGCGTGACGACGCCTTTGGCAGGCTTGACCCCCTGTTCCGCGAAGCGGGCACCAGCCACGACCGGACGGACGATACCCTGACCTTCCGCAAAAAGGGGCAGGGGGCGCAGGACAGGATGTCGATCTTCGACGGCGGCGTGCTTCAGATCAGGAAGGGTGCGGCGGGACTTGTGCTGCACTATCATCTCAGCAGCCGGGCCTTGCTGTTCTGCTTTCTGGCGCCCCTGCTTTTCCTGGGCTTTGCCCAATTGACCATCGCTGCCGGGAAGATCGAGAAGGCAACCGCCCATGCGACGGCGAAAAAGCCCGAGAAAAAGGATGCGATCCTGCAGCTGCATCCGATCGACAAGTTTCTGGGTGCGCCCGCGCCCGAAAAGCCGAAGAAGGACAAGGCGAAGTCGGAGGAGGATGACAAGAAGCCTTCCCCCAGGGCCGCCTATATCTTCGCCGCGATCTTCGCCTGCCTCTATGTCGTCGGGCGCGTTCTGGAAGGCAGGCTGGTCAGATCGCTGTTTCGAAAGAGCCTGCTCGGCGCATAGCGTCTTTCCGTCCGCCTGGAGCATCGTACGCAAAAGTGAGAACCGGTTTTGCGCACGATGCGACATCAAAAGCATAGCGCGCGCTGCATGACTCGGATTTAACGCAACGCGCTCTAGCGAAAACGCTCCGGCCATGCATCCTCAATTGGGACGTGGGGCGACCGGATATATGATGAAATCGTCATGCACCTGCGGCTGCTCCGGTACATTCAGGGCGGCCTTGAGCCCGGTCTGAAGCTCCGTGATGCTTGCTGCCGGCAATTCCAGCAGATGTTCGTCAGGATGCGCCTTTGCTTCGTGGGGATAATCCCGGCCGGGCGACCGCGTCATTTCGATATGCGCGCCCAGCACGGCGCGGACGGGATGCCGGGCCGCGAACGCCGCCACCCGATCGACGCTGGCGCGATCGTCAGGCAGGAAATTGACGGGCACATAGAGACGGCCGGGATAAAGCGTGTCGCCTGACAGCAGGATCTTCAGCCTTGGATCATAGACCATGATCGCCGCGGCCTGGTGGCCTGGAGTCGGAATGATGGTGAGCGCGCGGCCGCCAAGGTCGAATGTGGCCAGGCTGTCGGGCCAGCGCGCAATGCCGAAGAACCGGGCCACGTCCTGGGGCTCAAGCCCGATGACGGTTGTGTCGGGCCGTTCGCGAAAGGCGCTGTCGCCGGCGACATGATCGCCATGGCTGTGGCTGTGCGCCACGACCAGCGGGACCATGGGGCGTCCATGCGCCGCCGACCATTGCGCGACCAGCCGGTCCACCGCGGGTCGGATGCGGCCGCCCTCCGCGCCCGTGTCGATCAGCAGCGCCTTGTCGCGACCGAAGAGCAGGTAGAGAAAGGGCGCCTCGAAATTGGTCTTCACCGACTGGCGGATGACGAAACTGTCGTTGTCCAGCGCCTGCACCTGGACTTCCGGTTCCTGCGGCAACGTCCCGTCGATCCAACTCTCGGCAAACAGCCGGGGCGCCGCAGCTCCCTTGGCCGACAGGGATGGCTGGCCGCAAGGGACCATGATCGCCAGCATGATCCCGGCCAGCCTGGCCGATCGAACGACCGCAATGCCGCGCGCTGTCATGTCCTGCCACCCTTTCCTTGCAATATCTTCGGGAAAATTATCATGGGAAGGAAAGAAATCTTCCCGTAGATGTCGGATCCTGGGTAACATCGGGCACAGGAGATCGACTTAAAAATGATCGATATATGGAAATCGGGGAGAAATCCTTCATAGGATTCTCCCCGTTCCCGGATGTGATTCAATATTTGAACCGTGCTTCAATACCGAAGGTTCGTGGGCTGATGACTGCCCGCTTGTAGTAACGCAGGACCACTCCATCGTTCAGGCCGACGCGGGATCGGTCGTTGGCGACCGAAGACACCGCATATTTGTCGAAGATGTTGTTGGCAAAGATGCCCAGGCTGTATCTTTCGGTTTCATAGGCCAGCGAGGCGCGATGGAGCACATAGCCCGGCAGCTTGTCGCCAAAGGCGCGATCCCAGCCGAGCCGCGTCACGACGCTGCCGCGATAGGTCGCCGTCCAGTCTGCGACGATGTTGCCCTCCTTGAACGGCAGGGTGTAGGTCGCGCCCAGGCTGCCGCTGTTCTTCGCCGAACCGGGCAGGCGGTCGCCGGATAGCGCGTCGAGCTTGATCGGAACGCTGGGATAGGTTCCCGCCGGATCGTTGACGGGTATGTTGTCCGGCACATTCTGGGTCAATTTGGCATTCGTGTAGGAATAGGTGCCCTGGATCGACAGGCCGTCGACAGGCTTTACCTGGAAAGAGGTTTCAAAGCCTTCCGACTTCGCCTTGCCGCCGTTCACCGTGATGCCGACAATTCCGTTAACCGTGGCCGAATCAAGCTGAATACCATCCCATTTGATATGGAAAACGTTGAAATTGAACGTCAGCTTGCGGTCGAACCATTGGGTGCGGATGCCGATCTCCGCATTCTTGGTGGTATCCGGGTCATATTGGACTTCGTTCGGATGGCCACAGGGCAACTGGGTATTGTTGATTCCGTCGCCGTCCGGATCGTTGGGCAGCGGCTTGGGACAGGGGGCGACGCTGTTCGGGCCGCCGATGCGATAGCCCTTGCTGTAAGTGGCGTAGAGCATGATGTCGGGCGTGAAATTATAGGAGCTGTTGAATTTCCACACCCAGCCGCTTTTCTTCGCCGGGCCCCCGGCCGGCGGCATGTCATAGGGGCTGACCGGATCGCCGATCAGCGGCACCACAAGCGCGCCCGAGATCTTGGACGTGTATCCGAAATAACGGGCACCCGCGGTAAGCTGCCAGTTCGGCGTCACCCTGAAGGTGCCCTCGCCGAAGACCGCCTTCTCCGTGACCTTCGACTTCACATAGGACGCATATTCGACCTCGTCAGGATTGGGCTGCGTTCCAAATTCGACCCAGGGATGGTTCGGCACATGCTCGACATAGTCGCGATGCAGCTTCTGACGGTTGAAGAATCCACCCAGCACCCAGCTGAACGGCCCGCCATGCCGTGAAACGAAGCGGACCTCCTGGTTGAACTGCTTGCGTCGATCGACGGACTCGTTCCAGCTGGAGAAGGCCGGAAACGTCTCATAGCCATAATCGAGGTCGAGCAGCAGGTCGGTATTGTCGCTCCGCCTCTGGTTCCTGACGTCGGTATAGGCAGTCGTCGCGACGAGATCGGCGAAGTCCGCCAGGTTCGCGTTGATTTCCATGCTGCCAAGGTGCGCCCGACGCTTCACAGGTTCGAGATAACGGGCGGCATTTTCATATCGGCCCGTCCCCAGAACGCCATTGCTGTTATATTGGCCGCCGTCGGTCCTGGTCTGCTGATAGGCATAAGTGAAATTGGCCTGCAGATCCTCGCTGAACTGCACCAGCAACTGGTTGCGCGTGGTGAAGGTCTTTTCGAAGTTGACGTCGTCCCGCCTTTTCAGATTCGCGGCATAATCCGCGGGGGTGACGGCGTCAGGACCGCTCGGTTGCGGCAGGGACACGCCAGGCTGCTGCAACAGCAGGGGGGAATCGATGAAGCCGGGATCGTAATAATAGCCTGTCGCCGACCGGAAGGCGACATGATCCTGGAAGATCGGTATGTTGATGACCCCGTCCAGCTGGAAGCCGGTATTGCCGCTATGATCCTTGCCATAAAGGCGGCCATGCGCCTCGCTTCCGAAGGTCGTCAGGTTGGGCCGGTTCGGGATGTTGCGGATCGCGCCCGCCAGGGTGCCCAGGCCGTAAAGCGTGCCCTGCGGGCCCAGCAGCGTTTCCACCCGCGCGATGTCCAGCATCTTGAAGTCGTAATAGAGCGGAACCTCGCCCAGATATACGCCGATCGCATCGTCATAGGAATTGCCCGAGCTGTCCGTGTCCGACGCGTTGAGGCCGCGCAGCACGATCGTGCCGGTTGAACCGGGGCCAGTGTCGGAAATGGTCATGCCGGGCGTGAAGTCAGCGAGATCGCGCACATCGTCGATCCGCTGCTTGGCAATCTGCTCTGCGCCCACGGCGCTGATGTTGATCGGAACGTCCTGGATGGTGGCTGCGCGGCGGGTGGCCGTGACCACGATCTCGTTGCGGTCGCCGCTCGATCCGTCATTTTCCGCGGCATCCTGCGCGAAAACCGTATTGGTGCCGACGCCCATCAAAATGGTCGCGCCCATTAGCGTATTGCGTAGCAATTTCATAGTCTCTCCGACCCCCTTGCCGTTGAGCCTTGAGTGACATCCTTCCTCTTGACGCTCTGGACGAGCCGGCGTCTTGTCACATAATTTGCCCGCCGCAGGACCGATCATTTTTATAATGGCTTACACTGCAGCCGTTTCTGAACAGCCTGTCATGGCGAAGCGGAAAGGTGACGATAAGTTTCCGAACATCGCGCAAATCACATGGAGTCCCGCGCTTGAATGCCGCGCGCGCTATGCGGGCGACAGCCGGTATCTCGCCTGGCACTGCTGCATCGCTGACCCCTGTTCGATCCACATGCCCTCACTTTGCGGCAGATCGCCCTTTCCCGTTCCGCCGCTCGCATGAACGACACAGGACACGGTATGGATATTACCTATCGCGTCAAGCGTAATAATTCCGCACCTGCTCAGTATGAAGGACGGAATGTGTTGCATTGCATTAAATGGCGGATTTTGGCGGGATGAGCATCTTGTCCGACAAGATGGCATCTCTCGCAACACCTCGTCAGACCCGTGTGCCGCCCAAGGATGGAAAGGCTTCGACCCGGCGAATCGCCCCGGTGGCGAACCTGTTCCGAATCGTCTGATAATCCGCTTAATGCAGCAGGATGAGAGAAGGATCTCGACGGTGTCCTCGCACGGTGACGATTTTCCGACAGCGCGGGGCCGGCCCATGTCTGGTTTCGACGTTATTACATTTTATGAATGTCGTAATATTTTCTATGGACAAGGCCATGCAGCAAGGCGATGCTGCATTGCGAAAGGGGATCGAATCATGATCAGGACGGTTGGCAAGGCAGGCATGATCGCAGCGCTCGCCGGGGCTCTCATGCTCGCCTCCTGTTCACAGGCGCCCGATCCCGCGACCGGGCAGCGGAAAGAATTCAGCATCGGCTGGTCAATCTACGCCGGATGGATGCCGTGGCCCTATGCGCAACAGGCGGGCATCGTGAAGAAGTGGGCCGATAAATACGGCATCAAGATCAATGTCGTGCAGGTCAACGACTATGTGGAATCGATCAATCAATATACTGCGGGCAAGTTCGACGGCGTGACCGTCACGAACATGGATGCGCTCACCATTCCCGCTGCCGGCGGAAAGGATACGAGCGCGATCATCGTGGGCGATTATTCGAACGGCAATGATGGCATCCTGCTGAAGGGCGCGGATCAGCTCGCCGCGATCAAGGGGCGGCAGGTGTATCTGGTCGAGCTTTCCGTGTCGCATTATCTGCTGGCGCGCGGGCTCCAGACGGCGGGCCTGAAGCCCACCGACGTCCGGACGGTGAACACGTCCGACGCGGACATAGTGGGCGCCTTTGGCAGCCCAGCGGCCAATGCGGCGGTGGCCTGGAATCCGCAGCTTTCGGTCATGAAGGCGCAGCCGGGCGTGAAGCAGGTGTTCAGCTCGGCCCAGATCCCGGGCGAAATACTGGACCTGCTCGCCGTCGATACCGCGACGCTCAAGGCGAACCCCAATCTCGGCAAGGCGCTGACAGGCATCTGGTATGAAACCGTCGCGTTGATGCAGCGGCAGGACGCGCAGGGGAAGGCGGCGCGCGCCGCCATGGCCAAATTGTCGGGCGCCACGCCGGAAAGTTTCGACGGCCAGTTGTCGACCACGCATCTCTATGCCGATCCCAAGGCAGCGGTGGCCGCGACCGTCGCTCCGGCGCTGGTCAAGACCATGACCCAGGTTCGCGACTTCAGCTTTTCCAAGGGGCTGTTCAAGGGTGCGTCGTCGGCCGACGCCGTGGGCATCGCCTTTCCCGGCGGAAAGACGCTTGGCGATCCGCAGCGGGTGACGCTGCGGTTCGACGACAGCTTCATGAAGCTGGCGGCGGACGGAAAACTCTGATCGCGTTCATTCGATCCTGCCGAAGGTGATGAGACGATGCGTTGGGTGAATCGACATGCGCGCCGAAGCGAACGGATCTTCTGGGGTTCGCTGCCGATCCTGCTGCTGGTGCTGCTTTACCTGTTCATCGCGGCGCAGCGCCATGCCGCCAATCCGCTGGACAAGATCCTGCCGCTTCCCGGCAGCATGGCAACGGCGATGGCCGCGCTGCTCTTTCAACCGGACCCGCTGACCGGCCAGCTTGTCTTCTGGGCCGACACGCTGGCCAGCCTTCAGCGCCTGGGGCTGGGCCTGGGCATCGCCACGCTCTCGGCGTTGGTGGCGGGGCTTGTGCTCGGCGTCCTGCCGCCGGTGCGCGCGACCTTCGGACCCCTGGTGACGGCGGTCGCGGTCATCCCCCCCATTGCGCTGCTGCCGATATTGTTCATCGCGCTGGGCCTGGGGGAGACGGCGAAGGTTGCGCTCATCGTGATCGGCATCGCGCCCGTCATGATGCGCGACATCGCCGCCCATGTGGCAGCCCTCCCGCGGGAGCAGATCATCAAGGCGCAGACGCTGGGTGCCAGTTCCTGGCAGATCATGATCCGCGTCGCCCTGCCGCAGGCCATGCCGCGCCTGCTGCACGCGGTCCGCCTGTCGCTTGGTCCGGCCTGGGTGTTCCTGATCTCAGCGGAGGCGATCGCGTCTGATGTGGGTCTTGGCTACCGGATATTCCTTGTCCGCCGCTATCTCTCGATGGACGTGATCATTCCCTATGTCGCCTGGATCGCGATCCTTGCGATCCTGATGGACGTGGCGCTGACCTTCGCCAGCCAATGGCTTTACCCCTGGGCACATGGAGAGCGGCATTGAGCGCGCTGCTGTCCCTTCGCGACATCTGGGTCGAATATGGCGACAAGATCGTCCTGGAGAAGGTGAACCTCGACATCGAAACGGGTTCCTTCGTCTCGATCATAGGGCCCTCCGGCGCCGGAAAGAGCAGCCTGCTGCGTGTCGTCCTGGGCCAGGAAGTGCCCAGCCGCGGGACCATATTGCTGGACGGAACGCCGCTGACGCCCGAATGCGGGCCCGATCGCGGCGTCGTGTTCCAGCGCTATTCGGTGTTCCCGCACCTTTCCGCCCTGCAGAACACGATCTTCGGGCTGGAATGCGCCAAGGCTCCCTTCGCGGGCCGGCTGTTCGGCCATGCGCGCCGCGCAGCCAGGGCGGAGGCGGAGGAGATGCTGGACGCGGTCGGCCTGCGCGATTCGATGCATCTCTATCCCGCGCAGATGTCGGGCGGCATGCAGCAACGTCTTGCCATCGCCCAGGCCCTCATCAAACAGCCTCGCATCCTGCTTCTCGACGAGCCGTTCGGCGCCCTGGATCCCGGCATCCGCGCGGACATGCATGTGCTGATCACGCGGCTTTGGCGGGATTATTCGCTGACGATCATCATGGTGACCCACGACATCAGGGAAGCCTTTTCGCTCGGCACGCGGGTGCTTGCGCTCGACAAGCGCCGCCATGACCCGCACGCGCCCCATCGGTTCGGCGCGACCGCGGTTTACGACCTGCCGCTGCGCGACCGGTCAGAACCGGCGGCGAGCGAAGAATCCGGCGCTCCGGACGAGAGCGAACGGAAAGAAGAGGAAAGGACGGATCATGAGTAGCGACACCGGAACTCTGGCGCGGCTCAGCATGAGCCTGCCGGGCGATCTGTTCCGGCAACTCGACGCCATGGTGGAGGAACGCGGGCTGCCGTCGCGGTCCCAGCTCATTGCCGAACTGATCCGCCACGCGCTGGCCGAGCATGAGGCCTTCACCCGCCCGGACGAGATGCTCGCGGGTACCATCACGATCGTCTATCGCGGCGATCGGGGGCGGGTGCGGCATCAGCTTGCCCAGACGCAGGCGGATTATCTCAAGGAGGTGATCTCGTCCCAGCATGTGTTCCTGGAAGGGGACCAGTCGCTTGAAGTGCTGCTGGTGCAGGGGCCTGCGTCCCTGTTGAAGGAATTGTGCGACGCGCTGCGCCGGGTCCGGGGGGTCCACCAGCTCCAGCTCGTCACGACCACCGCGCTGCTGCCGCCGCTCTATGAGCAGGAAAACGGCAGCCAGAAGGGGAATGCCGCATGACCGGATCTCTCGCCAATCCCTTGGCCGCCCGTGATCACGCCCGCAGCATGGCGGGGACGGTGGTGGAGGCGATGCCGCTGTTGCCGCCGGCGGCGGATGACCTTCCGGCCGGCGTGCCTGCCCAGGACCTGTTGTGGGAAGAAACGATCGCGGCCGGCGGTTATGCCACGCGCCGCCTGCCGCGCGGCGCGCGCCTGCGCCTGATCGACCTCAGGGGCGATGCCTGCGCATCGATGCTGCTGTTCAACGCGGACATGCCGACCGAGCGGCTCAACGTGGCCGATACGGTGAAGGTGCAATGGAACGCCTATCTGGGCCAGGGCAAGCTGCTGCTGTCGGACATGGGCAGGGTGCTCATGAGCTTTCTGGAGGACAGCGCGGGCACGCATGACAGCTTCTGCGGGACTTCCAACGCCGCGACCAATGCCGCCCGCTACGGCAATGGCGCCAATAGCGGGCCTTGTCCCAACGGACGCGACCGTTTCCTGCTGGGCGCGGCGAAGCACGGGTTGCAGCGGCGCGACGTCCATCCCTGCGTGACGCTGTTCAAGGGTGCGAAGATCGAGGTGGATGGCGCGATCACGCCGCTGATCGGACCCTTTCCCGCCGGCCGCAGCGTCGTGCTGCGCGCCGAGATGGACGTGACACTGGTCGTCGCCAACTGCCCCCATGTCCTGGACCCGCGGGAGCGGTGGACCGTGACGCCGCTGCGGGTCAGCGCCTGGCGCGGCCCCGTGACGCCGGAGGACGACGTCATCCGCAATGCCACGCCGGAGGGACTGCGCGCCTTCCTGAATGTCGAAGATTATTATCGCCGCTAGAGCGCCTTTGCCTTTGAGCGAAAACGCTCTGTCTTTTGATCCCGCATCTTCCGGATTGTCGACCATCAGGGGCCAACTGGAAAAATGCCCAGGAAAGAACGGGTTTCCGCATGAGCTTTGATCCCCATTTGACGGGCCTTTCGGGGGCCATTGTCCATGATGTCGTGGTGCCCGCACGGGCGCCGTGGCTGCATCATGTCTATGCCGGCCAGACGCTGCGCATCGTCGACCTGGAAGGCAATCAGGCCGTCGACTTCCTCCTCTATTCGGCGGCGGACGACGCTGAACGGTACAGCGCGCAGGATACCGTGGCCGCGCAGGGCAATCTGTTCCTGCGCGAGGGCACGGTGCTGCGATCCAATGAGGGGCGCGCGATGATGACCATCGCGGCGACGTCGGTCGACTATCACGATACCATCGGCGGCGCCTGTTCGTGCGAATCCAACACGCTGCGCTACGGCCACCACACCAAGTCCGAACATGCCTGCGTGGAAAACTTCCTGGAGGCCAATCTGCTGGAAGGGCGCGGCAAGCGCGACATCGTTTCCAACATCAACTTCTTCATGAACGTGCCGGTCGAGGAAGACGGTTCGCTCGGCATCGTCGACGGGATCTCCGCGCCCGGCCTGACCGTGGACCTGAAGGCGGAAATGGACGTGATCGTCGTCGTGTCGAACTGCCCGCAGATCAACAATCCCTGCAACGGCTTCAACCCAACCCCCGTCCGCATGATCGTGACCGCATGAGCTTCGATACGGTCCTCATCGCCAATCGCGGCGCTATCGCCACGCGCATCATTCGCACCTTGCGGCGCATGGGCCTGCGCTCGGTCGCGGTCTATTCCGAAGCGGACGAAAATTCCCTGCACGTCGCGCAGGCGGACGAGGCGGTCTGCATCGGCCCGGCGCGGGCGTCGGACAGCTATCTCGACATCAATGCCATATTGAGCGCCGCCCGCGCCACGGGCGCCGGCGCGATCCATCCGGGCTACGGCTTCCTTGCCGAAAATGTGGAGTTTGCCGAAGCCTGCGCCGCAGCCGGCATCGTCTTCATCGGCCCGACGACCGACAATATCCGCACCTTTGGCCTGAAGCACAGCGCGCGCGCCCTGGCGGCGGCCCATGGCGTGCCGCTGGCGCCGGGCACCGGCCTGCTGACCGATGAGGAGGAGGCCGTGGCGGCGGCGCGGGATATCGGGTTCCCCGTCATCCTGAAGGCAACGGCCGGCGGCGGCGGCATCGGCATGCGCATCTGCGAGGAGGAAAGCGACGTTCGGGAGGGCTTTGCCGCCGTGGCGCGCCAGGGCCAGAGCAATTTCGGCGACGCGGGCATATTCCTTGAACGCTATATCCGCAGGGCGCGGCACATTGAAGTGCAGCTTTTCGGCGATGGCGAAGGCCGGGTCATGCCGCTGGGAGAGCGCGACTGTTCGCTCCAGCGCCGCAACCAGAAGGTGGTCGAGGAATCCCCCGCGCCCCTGTTGCCGCCCGCCGTCCGCCGCGAGTTGATCGCCGCCGCCACCCGCCTGGGCCAGGCCGCCGTCTACCGCTCCGCCGGAACCGTGGAATTCCTCTACGACGCCGAGCGCCAGCAATTCTTCTTTCTTGAGATGAATACGCGCCTGCAGGTCGAACATGGCGTCACCGAAGAGGTGATGGGCATTGATCTGGTCGAATGGATGATCCGCGGCGGCGCGGGCGACTTTGCCTTTCTCGACGCGCCGCCGCCCCAGCCGCGCGGCCATTCGGTGGAGGTGCGGCTCTATGCCGAAGATCCGACGCTCGATTATCGTCCGACTTCCGGAACGCTGACGGCGGTTCAGTTCCCCCCCGACATCCGCGCCGAAACCTGGTGCATGGCAGGCAGCGACGTCAGCATCTGGTACGATCCGATGCTGGCCAAGCTGATCGTCCATGCCCCGACGCGTGATGAGGCGATCGCAAAGATGCAGGCCGCGCTCGACCAGAGCCGCGTCGATGGCATAGAGACAAATCTGCGCTGGCTGCGCGATGTGGTCCGGTCCGACGCCTTCGTCAGCGGCGAGGTGTCCACCCGCGCTCTTGACGGCGTCGTTTCCCATCCCAGCAGCATCCGCGTGATCAGCGGCGGCACCGCCACCACCGTTCAGGACTGGCCGGGCCGGCAGAAATTATGGGCGGTCGGCGTCCCTCCTTCGGGGCCGATGGACGATCAGTCCTTCCGCATGGGCAACCGGCTGCTGGGCAATCCCGAAGGGACCGCCGGACTGGAAGTCACGGTGACCGGCCCGACGCTGGACTTCACCGCGCCGGCGCGCATCTGCCTCATGGGCGCTGATTTCGGGGCGACGCTGGATGGCCAGGCCGTGGCACGGGGCGTCGCGATCGACGTGGTGGCCGGCCAGACGCTTGCCCTTGGCCGCGCGTCCGGCGGCGGCCTGCGGGCCTATATCCTGTTCGCCGGCGGTCTCGACATCGCGCCCTATCTCGGCAGCCGCAGCACCTTCGAACTCGGTCAGTTCGGCGGGCACGCCGCTCGCCGGCTGCTGGCGGGCGATACCCTGTACCTCGCGCGCGATCGAACAGGCGCGCCGCTTGCTTCCGCCGACCTGCCGGTTCTTTCGACGCAATGGACGTTGCGCGTCCTCTATGGTCCCCACGGCGCGCCGGATTTCTTCACCGATGCCGATATAGAGGCCATCATCGCCGCCGAATGGCAGGTCCATTACAACAGCAATCGCACCGGCGTCCGCCTGATCGGACCCAAGCCGCAATGGGCCCGCGCCGACGGCGGCGAGGCCGGGTTGCACCCATCCAACATTCACGACAATCCCTATGCCATCGGCGCCGTCGACTTTACCGGCGACATGCCGATCATCCTGGGCCCCGACGGCCCTTCGCTTGGGGGTTTCGTCTGCCCCTTCGTGGTAATCGCGGCCGATCGGTGGAAAATCGGCCAGCTTGCGCCGGGCGACAAGCTGCGTTTCGCCCCCGTCAACATCGACGATGCGGCCGTGGCGGATGCGTTGCAGCGGCGGCTGCTCGCCTCCGGATCGGTGGAGGATGCCGCGCCGGTGCGGCCGATCGAAATGCTCTCGCCCATCCTTGCAGAGATGCCGGAGCAGCCCGGCCGTCCACGGACCGTCTATCGCCAGCAGGGTGATCGCAACATCCTGGTCGAATATGGTCCCATCATACTCGACATAGAATTGCGGATTCGGGTCCACGCACTGATGACGGAGCTGGAACGGATCGCCCTGCCCGGCATAATCGATGTCGTTCCGGGCATCCGTTCGCTGCAACTGCATTTCGACGGCGAACAACTGGATCAGCGTGCCGCGCTGGCAGCGCTGATCTCTGCGGAGGAGCGCCTGGGCGACCTTGAGGATTTCACCATTCCTTCTCGCGTGGTCCATATGCCGCTCAGCTGGCGCGATCCGGCGACGATCGAGACGATCGAGAAATATATGGGCGGCGTGCGCGCCGACGCGCCCTGGTGCCCGGACAACATCGAATTCATCCGTCGCGTCAACGGCCTTCCCGACGCGGCGGCGGTGGAGCAACTGATCTTCGAGGCGAATTACCTCGTCCTGGGGCTGGGCGACGTCTATCTGGGCGCGCCGGTCGCGACCCCGGTCGATCCGCGGCACCGGCTCGTCACCACCAAATACAACCCCGCCCGCACCTGGACGCCGCCCAATGTCGTGGGCATCGGCGGCGCCTATATGTGCATCTACGGGATGGAAGGACCGGGCGGCTATCAACTGTTCGGCCGGACCATCCAGGTGTGGAACACGCATCGCCAGACCGATGTCTTTGTCGAGGGGAAGCCCTGGCTGCTGCGCTTCTTCGATCAGATCCGATTCTATCCGGTCAGCGCGGAGGAACTGGCCGAATGGCGCCGCGATTTCCCGAGCGGGCGGCGTTCCATCCGGATCGAGCCGTCGGAGTTCCGGCTGACCGACTATCGCGCCTTCCTGGCTGAAAATGCCGATGCCATCGCCGCCTTCGAGGCGCACCGGCAGGACGCCTTCGACGAGGAGCGTGCCGAATGGCAGCGCAGCGGCGAGTTCGACCGCATCACCAGCCTGACGGAGGCCGACGCGGCCGAGCCGGACGCGATCGACGTGCCGGAGGGGGCCGATCTGGTCGAAACGCCCTTTGGCGGCAGTATCTGGAAATTGCTGGTTGCGGTTGGCGACGAAGTGAAGGCGGGCGATACGATTGCCGTCATCGAGGCCATGAAGATGGAATGCGCGGTGCAGAGCCCCATCACCGGCACGGTCGCGGCCATCTATGTGCAGGAGCGGCAGGCATTGCAGCCCGGCGCACCGGTGCTGGCGTTGAGGGCCGGGGCATGACCGCGTTCGACCGGTGCAGCGCTGCGGCAATCGCGGGAGACATCAGGGCGGGCCATGCCAGTGCGGTTGCCGTGATGGAGGAGACGGTTGCCCGGATCGCCGCCTATGACGCCGTGCAGCCGCAGATCTGGATCAGCCGGGCAAGGCCCGACGACCTGATCGCGGCCGCGCGGGCCATCGACGCCCGCCTCGCCGCGGGAGAGGACCTGCCGCTGGCCGGCGTTCCGTTCGCGGTCAAGGACAATATCGACGCCGCCGGGTTCGACACGACCGCCGCCTGCCCGGCCTTCGCCTATCGTCCGGGACGGTCGGCGACGGTCGTCGAACGCCTGGCCGCGGCCGGCGCGATCTGCGTCGGCAAGACCAATCTCGACCAGTTCGCCACCGGCCTCAACGGCACGCGCAGCCCCTATGGCAGTCCGCGCAACGCCTATGATCTCGCCTATGTCAGCGGCGGGTCCAGTTCGGGTTCCTCGGTGGCGGTGGCGGCCGGGCTGGTCCCCTTCGCGCTGGGGACGGACACGGCCGGTTCGGGCCGCGTGCCCGCCGCCTTCCAGCATCTGGTCGGGTTCAAGCCGAGCAAGGGGAGATGGAGCAATCGCGGACTGGTGCCCGCCTGCCGCACGCTGGATTGCATCACCGTCTTCACCGGCGATACCGCTGACGCCGGCTTGCTCGACGGGATCATTGCCGGCTTCGATCCGGCGGACCCCTATTCGAAGCCGCTGTCGGACCTCCCGCGCCGGTGCAGGACCATCGGCGTCCCCCGCCGGGACCAGCGCGCCTGGTTCGGCGACGCGGAATCCGAATATCTCTATGATCGCGCATTGCAGCGGCTGGCAGGGCTGGCCGATATTGTGGAGATCGACATCGCACCGCTCCTCGAAGCGGCGCAACTTCTCTACGGCGGACCCTGGGTGGCGGAGCGGGCCGCGGCCATGGCGACGCTGCTCGCCGACGATCCCGACGCGATCGACCCCACCGTGCGGGAGGTCGTGGAACCCGGGCTGACGATTGGCGCGGTGGAATTGTTCAACGGCATCTATCGCCTGGCCGAACTCAAGCGGCATTCTGACCAGCAATGGGCCGATATCGACCTGATGGCCTTCCCGACCACAGGCACCACCTTCCGCGTTGCCGAACTGCTCGCCGCGCCGGTCGCGCTCAACAGCGCGCTTGGCTATTACACCAATTTCGTGAACCTGCTCGACATGGCTGCCGTGGCTGTTCCAGCCGGCATCAGGGCCAATGGCACCGGGTTCGGCATCACCCTGATCGGCCCCGCCGACAGCGACCGCGCCCTGCTCGATGCGGCGGACGCCTATCTCGCCAAGGCTGATCTTCCTTCCCCACCCCCGCTTGATCTGGAGGGCAAAATGCAGACCGTGAAACTCGCCGTCGTGGGCGCTCATCTCAAGGACATGCCGCTTCACTGGCAACTGACATCGCGCGAGGCGAAGTTCGTCGGTGCCTTTGAAACGGCGCCGACCTACCGGCTCTATGCCATGGCGAACAGCGTCCCGCCCAAGCCGGCGCTCGTGCACAGCGAGGATGGCGGCCCGATCGCGCTTGAGGTTTACGAACTGGGCGTGGCGGAGTTCGGAAGTTTCGTAGCCGAAGTGCCTGCGCCGCTGGCGATCGGCACGGTGACGCTGGCGGACGGCAGCAGCGTCAAGGGCTTTGTCGCAGAGCCGCGCGCGCTGACGGATGCGGAGGACATTACGGCGCTGGGCGGCTGGCGCGCCTATATGGACGGAAGGGCCTAGCGATGCCGAAGCTCCGCATCATGGGGCGATTTCCCGGCGATCGGCGCCGATCGCTGGCCAGGAAATCCGCGCTTGCCGCCGCGCTGACGGCAAGCTGCGCCACCTTCCTGTTCGCTTCCCCCGCAAGCGCCGAGCAGGTGATCCAGGTGCCGGGCTTTGCTGATTTCCTGGCGGTCGATGGCGACGGCGTCTGGGTGACCAACGCCGGCCGCGTCGAACGCTGGACCCGCAAGGGCAAGAAGGCGGAAGTCGCCATGGGGCGCCCCTGCGGCGCCATGGCGATATTGGCCGGATCCTTATGGGTGGCCGATTGCGCGCAAAATGCACTGGTCCGGATCGACACCGCCACCGCCGAAAAGACGGCGACCATAGCCACCGGCATCGCCAATCCGAAGGGCGAACTCAACATCGTCGCCGAAGCCGGATCGATCTGGGTCGCCAGCGACCAGAAGGGTGTCGTCTCTCGCGTCGATCCCGCGAGCAACCAGGTGACGGCGACCGTCCCGGTCAATGCGGGAACCTATTATCTCGCCTCCGGCTTCGGCTCGGTCTGGGCAGTGAGCAGCGACGGCGCGACGATCCAGCGCATCGACCCGGCGACCAACAGCGTGGTCAAGACCACGGCGCTGGGCAAGCAGCCGGGTTTTCTGGCGGCCGGCGAAGGCGCCGTCTGGGTTCAGGAACAGGGCGACGGGACGGTCGCCCGCGTCGATCCGGTCAGCGGCGAGGTGACCGGCCGCGTCAAGGTGGGCGAAGTGCTGCAATATGGCGATATCGACACGGGCGGCGGCGTCATATGGCTGCGCACGACCGAAGGGCAGACCTTCGTGGCGATTGATCCCGAAACGCTGGCGATCAAGGCTCGCGTCGGCAAGGTCGAAGGCAGCGGCGCGCTGCGCTATACCCGCAAGGGCCTTTGGACATCGGCGCATGACGTGCATACGCTGAGCTGGTGGCCCCATCCGGCCAGGCTGGCGAAATGACCGGGGCGCTGCCCTGATCATGTCGCGCGCTTGTTCTTCCGGCGTTTGTCTGGAAATACGTCAAAGGCGCATTTCCAGACCGTCCTTCTGGATTTCGATCTGATTGAATCAGATCGCCGCTCTGGTTTCCTTGTTTGCCGCGATTTCTTGACCAGCGATCGGTTCCGATCACTTGAAAATGCGGTATCAAAAGACCAGAGCGTTTCCGCTCATGGTGGAAATGCTCTAGCGGAGCGCCGCGACGCGCACCGGCGCCGGAGTCATTGCCAGTTGCGCTTCGACCTGGGCGTGGATATCGGCCACCACGGATGCGCGGCAGGCGCGGGCCTTGGCTTCCAGGGCGAGGTGGATGCCAGCCAGCCGGTCACCGCAGACCGCATTGGCCGCCTGCTCCATGCGGATGGCAAGACGCTGCTGTCCCTGCGCGGACGACAGGTCCAGACCCCTCAGGTCCAATATCGCCTGATCCTGCGCAAAGGGATTGTCGGCGGCGCTGGCAATCGCCGGGATGGCGCATGCGACAGCGGCAAGGGCGGCAAGGCCAATCTTCATCATCATCTCCTGTGTCTTGAACCAATGCCGCTCTCCGGCGACTGCGGATCACATAGTTCCGGGAGATGAAACTTTCAATACAAGACTTCAAATCGTTATTTTATTACTGACGGCGAAGTGTTTTATTACTTGGCGTGAACGACCAGCATCGTCAGCCTTTCACTCCGGCCCAACAGGCCTGTTGGCAGGCGGACCTCGCTCTCGCCACCGCCAACGGCAACCGTGATCGTCCGGGCATGGGGAAGCGACCATTGGCGGACAGTATCGACAGGCAGCCGCACCCGCCATTTGCGCGCGCCGTCCACCGATACCGCATGGCCGTTGATCATGACCGGCGCTTCCGCATCCTCACGGCGACCCGACACCAGCAGGCAACTGCCGGATCGGCAATGGACCAGCCGGGTGCCCGCCTCTCCGGTCGCCAGGGCGGGCGTTGCGGCAGCGGCAAGCACCGCGCCCAGCATCAATTTGCCGAAAGGGGTCATGGCATTGGCGTCCCTTGCTTCATGGGATGTCGATCCCGGCCTGCTCGAAATAGCGGCGCACCGGCTCCAGCACCGCCGCATGCCGTTTCCACCGCCCGACCGATCCGGTGTAGATCGGCTGTCGCACCTGGGCGGCGCTAGGGGTGGAAACCGGGGCATTATTGCTGTGGAAGGACAGGCAATCCTCCGACCAGTCCAGCCCGCAATGGGCAAGAAGCCGGCGCGTCTCACCCTCCAGATCGGCAACGAGATCCTCGTAGCGCAGCTCGATCAGCTGGCCGGGCAGGGCCTGGCGCCACCGGGCCATCAGCCGATCGAAGCGGACATGATAAGCGGCGGTATCCAGAAGGTCGTAGCTATAGTCATAATAGGGAGAGCCGACGGCAAACAGGTTCCGGAAATTGCTGAGCACCGTATCCATGGGATCGCGGCGCAGGCAGATGATCCTGGCCGAGGGCAGCGCCCGCGCAATGAAACCGGCGTAGAAGAAATTGCCGGGAAACTTGTCGATGAACCGAAGGGTTGCGTCGCGCCGATGGTGGCTGGCCCGTTCCAGATAGTCGCGCCCGATCGCCCCCATGTCGGCCTGCGCCGCGGCTGCGATCGTTTCCGCATCCATCACCGTGGACGTGCGCGTGCCGCCAGCCTTCTTCACGGCCAGCGGCATGGCCTGCAGTTCGCCCGCGCTTTCGACCTGCGGATGGGAGGAGAGGATGCGGTCGACCAGCGTCGTGCCGGTGCGCGGCATGCCGATGATGAAGATCGGATCGGCCGTGGATGGCCCGATCGCCTGCGGCAGCGGCCAGGCTGCCTCGATCGCGTCGAACAGCGCGGCGTCACGCGCGAAGGCATAGGGCAAGGTCCGGCGATGTTCGGCGTTCGCGACGCAAAGCCGCGCCAGCGCGTCGTCCGGCCGCCCGATGTCCTCCAGCTCCTTCGCCAGCGCATAGCTGAGCAGCAGCCGCCCTCGACCGTCGCCGGTGCCGCCCAGCGTCCGTTCCAGCCGCTCGACATGATTGCATGCCGGCGTCTGCTTGCGGATGCCGGCCAGCAGATGGTGGGCGCGGGCATCGCCGGGCGCGAGGGCGATCAGCGCCTCCAGCGCGGCATCGGCCTCTTCCGCCCGGCCCAGGAAGTTGAGCGTGACGGCCTGATTGTAGCGATAATTGCCGTTCTGCGGCTCCAGCCGGACCGCTTCGTTGAAATGCGCCAGCGCGGCGGCATGGTTCCCCAGCCGGGCATAGACGCAACCGATGGTATCGCGGCTGAACGCATCGGCGGGCGGCGCCGCTTCGGCCTCCCGTAGCGTCGCTGCGGCATCGCCGTCCCGGCGGGTCATGATCAGCAGCCTGGCGAGCTGCGCGCGATATTCCCCCCTGGGGTCGATCGCCACCGCCTGATCCAGATGGCGGAGCCCGGCCTGGATGTGCCCGGCATTCGACTCCGCGACGCCAAGCAGGAAATGGCCTTCGGCCTCCGTGGGATTGTTCGCCACCATTGTGGCGGCAATCTGGCGCGTCGCCTGGATGTCGCCCCGCATCAGCGCGTTTCGCGCGGCGCTGACCTGCCGGGCGAACATCGTCGTCATGCCGGTGCCGCGCCTTCCACGGCGTTCTGGACGGCAGTGTCGGCCTCGATCTGGCCGTCGGCCATGCTTCCCCGGACCCGCGCCGCGCCCTTGCCGGCCCGGACCCTGTCGATCAGGGGCTGGAAGGGGAATAGGGTCTGTTCCCAGATCGACAGGCGGCGGCGGTCATCCTGGCCGACTAGCGCGGACTCGCCTTCCCGATAGGTGCCGAAGATGCGGTCCAGCAGGATCAGCGAATTGCCGTAATTGCAGCGCGTGCTTTCATAATCCGTCGAATGGTGCAGGCTGTGGTGGCGGATCGTCGTGAAGAAGAAGGCGTACCAGATCGGCGGATCGGCGCGGACATTGGCGTGGGCGAAGGTGGAGATCACCCCCAGCACGTTGATCGCCGCGAACACGGCGCTGTTGTCGAGGTCGAACAGCGCCACCACGCTCAGGCTGATCAGCACCAGCTCTATGGGGTTGCCCACCGCGCCCTTCGCGGCGTTCAACTGGGTCAGGTGGTGATGCGGGGCATGCGTCAGCCAGAAGGGCGTGCTGTTGTGCATCAACCGATGCATCCAATATTGGCCGAATTCGATCAGGAACACCACCAGCGCCACCTGCAGCAGCCATGGCATGTGCATGGCCCATTCCGTGGTGATGCCCAGCGAAGCCTTGGCCGCCTTGAGCGGATCCTCGGCAAGCTTCGTCGAAACCCAGGATATGACGGTTGCGCTCAGAATATTGTAGAACAGGTCGGTGAAGAATTCCTGCCTGTTCATCCGCCAGCCCGAATGGCGTTCATGGACCAGCTCCAGGAGCAGGACGATGATGGTGATGAGGGGCGACATCACCACGAACGTCCACGGGTGATCCAGCAAGGCCTTCGGACCATAGGCCCAGAACAGCAACACCGCAGCGATCATCGCGGGCGGCATGGAGTTGAAGATCCTGTCCTTCATCGCGCTTCCCGTTCCCCGGCCGTTTCCCGCCCGCTTGCGCCGACAGGCGATTCCGTCGGACAGGCGTGGCTTTCATTCGGATGGGAAGGCTGTGCTGCGCTGCGTCAATCGGGCAGACGCAAAGTTTTGATGCAATGCATAGATCAGATCTATGTCCTGGTCTTTGCCCGCAACCTGCGGATCACCTCGTCCCAGAAAAGCTGCGTGGCCGTGTCGCGGGCGCGTTCGGAACGGGACAGGAGGAAGATGTCGTAGGACGGCTCGGCATCCACATCCAGGATCGGCCACAGCCTTTCGCGCGCCACATCATCCTCGGCCGCCAGCACCGGCAGGAAGCCGATGCCGACACCCTGGACGATCAGCCGCTTCGCCTCGTTGATGTCCTCGGCCAGGCCGTTCACCTTCGTTCCCAGCCGGTATCGGCGGCGCAGATGGGTGATCAGCTCGATCTCATCGTCTCCGGTAAGGACGAATCCCTCGTCCCTGAGGTCGTGGAGGCGGTTCAGCCGATATCCGAAATAGGGGCTGTAGCGGGAACAATAGAGCTGTTGGCGCTCCACCAGCAGCGGCTCGTACATCAGGCTGCCGCGAACGCTGCTGTCATAGCCGACGCCGATCTCGACCTCCCCCTGTTCCAGCGCGTCGAGCACCTGACGCCAGGGCGACACCCGGATCTCGATGTGGATGGCCGGGTTGCGCCGGTGCAGGCTTGCGATCGCCTCGTCGAATTCCGGCGAAACCAGACCGGATATGATCTGGATGCGGACGATCCCCTCGACCCGCTTGGTCGCCTGGGCGATCTGGTGCGGCATCATCTGCGCCGATTCGAGCATGTCCTCGCAAAGCGCCATCATCGCCTTGCCGGCCGCCGTCATCTCCACGCCGGTCGCCGTGCGGTGGAGTAGCGTCACGCCGACATGATCCTCCAGCCGCTTGAGCGCGGCGCTGATGCTCGGCTGCTGCCGATTGAGCTGCCGCGCCGCCGCACCGATCCCGCCGGCGCGGACGATGTCGACGAAGGTGCGCATCAGGTTCCAGTCGACACGGCTTGCGAACCTCTTGTCGACTAGGATCGATCGATCACTCATGTTCCGCCTCCTTCGCCAGAATGACGTGGTCATAGATCAAATCAATGGAAATCATCGAATCGTCCCATCTATGCCTATGCCCCGCTTCGCCTAGCGTTGCGCCATGGCTGTCCTTCCCTTTGTCGACATATCCAGGCTGGCAAGCGCTTCCCGCGAGGACAGGCTTGACGTAGCCCGCGCGCTGGACTGCGCCTGCACCGATGCGGGCTTTCTCTATATTGGCGGGGCGCAGCTGGACTGGGCGCTGTTTCGCCGCCTTGTCGCGCGGGCCAAGGCGTATTTCGCGCTGGACCATGAGGCGAAGATGGCCAGCTATATCGGCCATTCGCAGAACCACAGCGGCTATGTGCCCGTGGGGGAGGAGCAGTTCGGCACGGGCACCAGCGATCTCAAGGAAGCCTATGACATCAACCGCGACTATCTGCGGCCTGACGATCGCCGGCCGCTGCTGGGCCCGAACAACTGGCCCGAAATGCCCGGATTTCGCGAGGACGTGTCGGCATATTACCGGCACCTGTCGGACATTGGCGGCCAGATCTTCTGCGCCTTCGCGCTGGCGCTGGGGCTGGAGGAGGATCATTTCGACGCGCATCGCCGGAACCCGCCCAGCCAGTTGCGGCTCATCCACTATCCGTTCGATTCCAGCGCGCAGGACAGGCCGGGCATAGGCGCCCATACCGACTATGAATGCTTCACCCTGCTCTTCGCCACGGCGGGGGGCCTGCAGATTCTCGACCGGAACGGCGACTGGGTGGACGTGCCGCTGATGGACGGCGCGATGATCATGAACATTGGCGACATGATGGAGATCCTGTCCAACGGGCGCTATGTCGCGACAACCCATCGCGTGAAGAAAGTGGCGCAGCAGCGCTACTCCTTCCCCTTCTTCCACGCCTGCGACTATGACTATGTCGTGGCCCCGCTGGTGCCGGGCGAAATACCCCGCTATCCGCCGCTCAGGGGTGGTGAACACCTGTTCAACCAGACGGCGCAGACCTTCGCCTATCTCAAGCGCCGGATCGCGAAGGGGGAACTGGTGCTGGCCAACGCCATGCCGCTCGATTCCTTCGGGCGGCGTCCGGGAAAGCCGGGCGCATGAGGCTGGCCGACCTGCCTCATGCGCTGCCCCCGGTGGTTCCGGCCCAGCCGGCCTTTCCGCGCCGCCTGCTGGGGGCTTTCCGGCGCAAGAGCATCACCTTCTGCACCGGCGTGACGGATGAGGCGACCGTGGTCTACTGGTTCCAGTCGCGCAGCTTCACGCTCGACCTGCGGCTGCCCGACGGCACCGCCACATCGGTGTCCGACCGGCAGGGCTGGGTCGGCGACACGCTGTGGGATGAGGAAAGGCAGCAAATGTCCTGGTCGATCGCCAGAAGCTACCAGCCGCGCAACCAGTGGCCGGAACCGGCGGAGCTGCGCTTCATGGGCAACAGCGTGCTCGAATTCGCCCCATCGGGTGCCTATGTCGAGGATTGGCGGCAACAATCCTTTCGCGGCCCTCTCCTTGGCCTGCGGCTCCTGAGCCTGCATGACGAGGATATGGGGCAGGATCTGCCGATGGACGGCGGGTTGATCATCGCGGGAAACCATGTCGCCTATGCGCAATCCCGATTGCCGCGACTGGACGCGGCCCTGCGCAATGCCACCGGTCTGGGCCAGGCGCTGACGGACCGGCTGCTCACGCCGGAAGAGATCGAAAGCTATGAGGTGTCGGTGGCGCTGGACGGCCGGACCATCACGCATAGTACGCAAGGCGGCAGGATCGGCCGGCAGATCGCCTCGGGGACGTTCGCGCTTCAGCCGGACGGAAGCGTCCTGCTCTCGCGGCGGGTGGGCGGCAGGCGCTGCCGGTTGCGCTTCGCCATCGACATCCACCTGCCTGATTTCACATTCGATCGACAGACGGAGGGCGCGTCCCGGACAGCGGAGTGGATGGAGAAGGAGGGATCCCATCTTTTCCGGCACGCCGCGATCGCATCCTGACCGCCGCCGGATCGCGCCGCGACGGCTGGTCCGGTTGGCGCCGTCGTCACCGCCCTGCCGATCATCGGCCTTGTATTTTGTCGGAGTATAGCGCTACCAAATCTCGGCAGCGGCATGGCGACCCATGACCGGCCAGGAGAGAAGCGCGTGTCCCACCAACTGCCCAGCATCCAACCCACGCGTCGGGGGCTGCTCGGCAGCGCGGGTGCGGCCGCGATCGCCGCCGGCTTCGGCGGCGTGCAGCCATCCTTCGCGGCGCAGGCGGGTGCGGCGGACAGCGTGGCGCGGCCGCCCCGGCTCAAAGCCTTCGACATGGCGGACGTGACCCTGGGGGAGGGGCCGTTCCTCCACGCCCAGCGCATGACGGAGGCCTATCTGCTGCGGCTCCGGCCCGACCGGATGCTGCATAATTTCCGCGTCAATGCGGGGCTGAAGCCAAAGGCGCCGGTCTATGGCGGATGGGAATCGGAACCGACCTGGGCTGACATAAACTGCCACGGCCACACGCTGGGCCATTATCTTTCCGCCTGCGCGCTTGCCTATCGCTCCACGAAGGACCGGCGCTTCAGGCAGCGCGTCGATTATATAGCGGGCGAACTGGCGGCCTGTCAGAAGGCGGCGGGATCGGGGCTGGTCTGTGCCTTTCCCGACGGCCCGGCGCTGGTGGCTGCGCACATCCGCGGGGAAAGGATCACCGGCGTTCCCTGGTACACGCTGCACAAGGTCTATGCGGGCCTTCGCGACGGCGCGCTGCTGGCCGACAGCGCAGCGGCGCGCGACGTGCTGATCCGGCTGGCCGACTGGGGCGTGGCCGCAACCCGCCCGCTTTCCGCCGCGCAGTTCGAAGCGATGCTGGCCACCGAACATGGCGGCATGAACGAAATCTATGCCGACCTTTTCGCCATGACCGGCAGGGAGGAATATCGGCATCTCTCCCGGCGCTTCTCCCACCAGGCGGTGATGGAACCCCTGGCGGAGGGCCGCGACCTGCTGGACGGCATGCATGCCAACACCAATGTGCCCAAGGTCGTCGGCTTCCAGCGCGTCTATGAAGTGACCGGCGACGATCGCTACGCCAGGGCGGCCGCCTTCTTCTTCCGCACGGTCGCCCACACCCGTTCCTTCGCGACGGGCGGCCATGGCGACAATGAACATTTCTTCGCCATGGCGGATTTCGACCGGCACGTCTTCTCGGCCAAGGGATCGGAAACCTGCTGCCAGCACAATATGCTGAAACTGGCGCGGCTGCTCTTCATGCAGGATCCGCAGGCGGATTACGCCGATTATCATGAACGCACGCTCTATAACGGCATCCTCGCCTCGCAGGATCCGGACAGCGGCATGACGACCTATTTCCAGGGCGCACGGCCCGGCTATATGAAGCTCTACCACACGCCGGAGGACAGCTTCTGGTGCTGTACCGGGACCGGCATGGAAAATCACGTGAAATACCGGGATTCCATCTATTTTCACGATGACCGCGCGCTCTATGTCAATCTGTTCCTGCCATCCTCGGTGCTGTGGCGGGAAAAGGGCGCGGAACTGGTCCAGCGCACCGCCTTCCCCGACGCACCCGTGACCAGCCTGCAATGGAAACTCCGCGCCCCAGCGCAGATCGCGCTGCGCCTGCGCCATCCCCGCTGGAGCCGCACCGCCACGGTGTCGGTCAACGGACAGGAGGTGCTGCGCTCCTCGACGCCCGGCAGCTATGTCGAGGTCGACCGCCTGTGGCAGGACGGCGACCGGGTGGAGCTGCGCCTCGCCATGGAAGCCGCGGTCGAAAGCGCACCCGCCGCGCCGGACATCGTCGCCTTCACCTATGGACCGATCGTCCTGGCGGGCGCGCTTGGCAGGCAGGGCCTGGCCCCGGGCGCCGACATCATCGTCAACGAACGCAAATATGGCGAATATAATGGGGGCGCCGTCGCCGTGCCGACCCTTGCCGGCGATCCGAAGGCGCTGGCGCAACAGATCAGGCCCGGCGCAGCCCCGCTGGAATTCACCATCGCGGCGAAGGACGGCACGCCGGTCCGGCTCATCCCCTATCACCGCATCGCGCATGAACGCTATGCGACCTATTGGCGGGTGGAGCCGGCATAGAGCGTCCCCGCCAAGTCCCAAACGGTCAGCCTGTCGTCCACCCTCCGCCCAATGCCCTGAACAGGTCGACCTGCGCGAAGGCCACGGCGCGGTTGGCCGCCGCAAGGTCGCCTTCCGCCGCCGCCAGCGTCCGCTGCGCATCCAGCACGGTCAGAAAGTCGATCTGCCCCTCCCGCTGCCGGGCGAGGCTGATGCGCGCGGCCCTGTCCGCCGCCTCCCGCGCCGCCTTCAACGTATCGCGGCGCTCCAGCGCATGGGCATAGACCGACAGCGCCGTTTCCGTTTCCTCCAGCGCCTGCAGGACTGTCCCGTCAAAGCTCGCCAGCGATCCGTCGGCATCGGCCCTGGCCGCCGCGATCCGGGCGCGATTGGCTTCCTGGTTGGGAAAGGCCCAGTTGATCAGCGGCCCCAGCAGCCAGCGAAAGGGGCCGCCGCCCAGAATATCGCCGCCGCCAATGGCCGTCGTGCCGATCGATCCGCCCAGCGTGATGCGTGGATAGAGATCCGCCGTCGCCACGCCGATCCGTGCGGTATCGGCGGCCAGCCTCTGTTCCGCCGCGCGCACGTCCGGTCGGCGGGCCAGCAATGCGCGGCCGTCGCCGACCGGGATGGGCTGGCTGAGGTCGGGCGTCTTCTCCTGCTCGCGGATGGGGGCGGGCAATTGCTGCGGCGCCCGGCCCGTCAGCGTCGCCAGCCGGAACAGCGCGCCGTCCCGGTCCGCGATCAGGCTGGGGATGATCGCCGCCTGCTGGTCGCGCAGCGCCGTCACGCGGATCACGTCCAGCCGGTCCGACCGGCCGACCTCGAACCGGGCGTTGGTGATGCGGATGCTGTTGTCGAGCAGGGCGACCGTGTGCCGCGCCACGGCGATGCGCTCGGCCGAGCTGGTGGCGTCGACATAGGCGCGCACCGTGTCGGCGACCACCGCCACGCGCACGGCGTCGGCATCGGCCGACGCGGCGTTGACGTCGCCCCTGGCCGCCTCGATGCTGCGCTTCACGCGCCCGAACAGATCGACCTCATAGGCGACGTTCATCCCCGCATCGATGGTCCAGTTTTCGCGGTCTGCACCAGGCAGCGTCTGCGCGGCCGACGCCCGGCCATAGCTGGGCGAACCGCTCAACCTCGTCTGCGGCAATCTGTCGGAACGGGCGCCGCGCAACTGGGCGCGGGCCTTTTCCAGCCGGGCGACCGCCACGCGGATGTCGGTGTTGGCCTTCAGCGCATCCTGCACCAGCCCGTCCAGCACCGGATCGCTGTAGAGCCGCCACCAATGGTCGTCGGCCTGCGCCGTGCTGACTGCCGGGCCGGTCGCGCCGATGAACGCGCCCGCAGCGGCGGTGGGCGTTGCCGGCGCCTTGTAGTCCGGCCCCGCGGCGCAGGCCGTCAGGGCGGACGCGCCCAGCAGGAGGGGGAGGAGAGTCTTGATCATCGTGCCGTTCCTTATTCGGCGGGTTGCAGCGCGGCGGGGGCCTGACCCTTGCCCTTGCGGGAAAAGCGGTCGCCCAATGCGCGGCACACGACATAGAAAGTGGGGGTGAAGAGCAGGCCGAACGCCGTCACGCCGGTCATGCCGAAGAAGACCGCCGTACCCAAGGCCTGCCGCAGTTCCGCGCCGGCCCCGCTCGCGATCACCAGCGGCACCGCGCCCAGGATGAAGGCGAAGCTGGTCATCAGGATCGGCCGCAGGCGGGTCTGGGCGGCCTGCACCGCGGCGTCGACGGGTGACAGCCCCTGTTCCTCCTCGGCCTGCTTTGCGAACTCGACCACCAGGATGGCGTTCTTCGCCGCCAGCGCGATCAGCACGACCAGCCCGATCTGCGTCAGGATGTTGTTGTCCATTCCGCGCAGGTTCACGCCCAGCATGGCCGCGAACAGGCACATCGGCACGATCAGGATGATCGACAGCGGCAGGGTCAGGCTTTCATATTGCGCCGCCAGCACCAGGAAGACGAAGAAGACCGCCATGGCGAAGACGATCCCGGCGGTGTTGCCGGCGATCACCTGCTGATAGGCGACGCCCGTCCACTCCCTGCCATAACCGGCGGGAAGGGTGGTGGAGGCGAGCTTCTCCATCGTCGTCAGCGACTGGCCGCTGCTGTAGCCGGGCGCCGTATCGCCGTCGATCTCCACCGCGGGAAGCAGGTTGTAGCGGACCACGCGATAGGGGCCGGTCTTGTCCCTGAAGGTCGAGACCGAACCGATCGGCACCATCTGCCCGCTGTTCGACCGGGTCTTCAGGTTGGCGATGTCCGCCACCGTGTCGCGATGGCCGGCATCGGCCTGCGCCGTCACGCGATAGGTGCGGCCCAGCAGGTTGAAGTCGTTGACGAAGGCCGAACCCAGATAGACCTGCATCGCTTCGAACACGCGTTCCGGCGGTACGCCCAGCAGGTCGGCCTTGCGGCGATCCACATCGGCATAGATGCGGGGCGTGCCGACGTCGAACAGGGTGTAGACCATCTTGAGTCCGGGGGTCTGGTTGGCCTTGGCGATGAAGTCCTGCGCCTGCCTGTTCAGTTCGGCATAGCCATGATCCTCGGGGTCCTGGATCATCATGCGGAAACCGCCCGGCGGCACCAGGCCGGTGATGGTCGGCGGCGGCAGCAACAGGATGCGGGCCTTGTCATAACCGGCGACTGCCTTGCTCGCCTGCTCCATGATCCCGGCATAGGTGACGCCTTCCGCCTTCCGCTCGGCGAAGGTCTTGAACGGGAAGTAGATGGCGGCGCTGTTGGGCGCCTGCGTCTGGGACGGCCCGTGGAACCCGGCGAACATCACCGCGCCGCGCAGCCCCTTGATGGGCAGGATCCTCGCCGCGACGTCCCGCGTCACCTTGTCGGTGCGCTCCAGCGACGCGCCGGAGGGAAGCTGCACCACCGCCAGGAAATAGCCCTGGTCCTGCGCCGGGATGAAGCCGCCGGGCGTCACCCAGAACAGGGCGATGGTGGCGGCGATCAGCCCCGAATAGGTCAGCAGCATCTTCTTGGGCCGCGCGACGAGGAAGCGGGTCAGCCGCCCATAGCCCGCGCTCAGCCGGTCGAAGCCGCGATTGAAGCGGTCGGCGGCCTGCGCCGCCAGCCGGCGCCAGCGCGGCGCATCGCGCAGGTCATGTCCGTCATGCTTCGACTTCAGCAGCAGCGCGGCCGCCGCCGGAGACAGCGTCAGCGACAGGATCAGCGAAATGATCGTCGCGGTCGAAATGGTGACGGCGAACTGCTTGTAGAAGGCGCCCGAAATGCCGGTGATGAACAGCGTGGGCACGAACACCGCGCACAGGACGAGGACGATGGCGATCAGGGCGGTGGAGACCTCGTCCATGGAGATGCGGGCGGCCTCCAGCGGCGACATGCCCCGCTCGATATTGCGCTCCACATTCTCCACCACGACGATGGCGTCGTCGACGACGATGCCGATGGCCAGCACCAGCCCGAACAGGGAGAGGTTGTTCAGCGAATAGCCCAGGGCGGCCAGGACCGCCGCCGTCCCGATCAGCGAAACCGGAATGGCGATGATCGGGATGACCGCGGCGCGCCAGTTCTGGAGGAAGACCAGGATGACGATGACGACCAGGATCACGGCTTCGAACAGCGTGTGATAGACGGCGTCGATGGACTGGCTGATGAATTCGGTCGGATTGTAGATGACGCTGTATTCCAGCCCCTTGGGGAAGCGCCTGGACAGCTGCTCCATCTCCGCCTTCACCTTCTCCGCCGCGTCCAGCGCGTTGGAGCCGGGACGCTGCATCGCCGCGATGACGACGGTGGGCTTGTTCGACAGATAGGTGTTGATGCCATAATCCTGCGCGCCCAGCTCGACGCGGGCGACGTCGCCCACGCGCACCTGGCGGCCGTCCGCATCGCTGCGGATGACGATGTCGGCAAATTGCTGCGGCTCGGTCAGGCGGCCCTGCATCTCGACGCCAAGCTGGAAGGCTTCACTCCCATGCGAACCGGCGTCATAGGGCGGCTGGCCGATGGCCCCGGCGGACACCTGCACATTCTGGGCGCGCAGGGCCTGCACGATCTCGCCCGCCGTCAGGTTGAGCGCGGCGGCGCGATCGGGGTCGATCCAGATGCGCATGGCATAGTCGCGCGATCCGAAAAGCTGCACATCGCCCACGCCGTCCAGCCGCGCCAGCCGGTCGCGCACCTGCGTCAGCGCATAGTTGGAGATATAATTGCGGTCGAACGTCCCGTCGGGCGACTGCAGGTTGACGACCATCAGGAATTCCGGCGTCGTCTTGCGGGTGACGACGCCCAGCCGCTGCACCTCTTCCGGCAGGCGCGGAATGGCGACGGCGACGCGGTTCTGGACCAGCACCTGCGCGGCGTCCAGGTCGGTGCCGACCTTGAAGGTGACGGTGATCGTGACCTTGCCGTCGCCGGTCGACTGGCTGCTCTGGTAAAGCATGTCGTCGACGCCGTTGATCTCCTGCTCGATCGGCGCGGCAACGGTCGACGCGACGGTTTCGGCGGAGGCGCCGGGATATTGGGCCGAAACCGTGACCGTGGGCGGCACGATGTCGGGATATTGCGAAACGGGCAGGCCGACAAAGGCGAGTCCGCCGATCACGGTGATGACCACCGCGATTACGGCGGCGAAGATCGGCCGGTCGATGAAGAAACGGGAGAGGCGCATCGGACGAATTCCTCGATGGCGTGAAAAGGGGTTTGCGATCCGGGGGGGACGGATCTGCTATATTCTCGGTGCCCCTGCGAAGGCAGGAGCGCGCTGTTCCGGGGGCTATCGCGCGAAGGTTGCCTGGGCAGCTATCGGCGCGGCGCTATCCGTCGGCGCAACCGGCGCCGGGCTGGCCGTGATGACCGCCGGCCTGGTCGCGACCTTCGCGCCGGGCATGGCCGCCTGGATGTTCGACACGATGACCCGGTCGCCGGGCGTCAGCCCCGACCGGATGATGCGCAGCCCGTCGACCACGGGGCCCAGTTCCACCGGCTTGGCCGCGACGCTGTCGTCCCGCCCGACCACCAGCACGGTCTTGCGCGCCTGATCGGATTGGATGGCCTCGTCAGGCACCAGCAGGGCATTGACCTTGCCGCCATTGGCCAGCCGCATATTGCCGAACATCCCCGGCGTCAGGAACATGTCCGCATTGTCGAACACGGCGCGCACCCGGATCGTCCCCGAACGCGGGTCCAGCCCATTGTCGGTGAAGTCGAGCCGGCCCTTGTGCCGGTAGTCGGCTTCGTCCTGCAACCGGACCTCGACCGCGCCGCCCGCGCCCTTGTCACGCTGCGACTTCAGGTACAGCGCCTCCGACGCGTCGAAGTTGAAGTAGATGGGGTCCAGCTTGTTGACCGTCGTCAGCAGCGTCGCGCCGGTGCCTTCGCCCGCCGAGACGAGATTGCCGATATCCACCCGCCGGTCCGAAACGCGCCCCGAAATCGGCGCGCGGACCTGCGTGAACTCGACGTCCAGCGCCCGCTGCCGCTCGCGCGCCTGCGCGCCCGCCAGCGCAGCCTGCGCCGCCTGCAGGCGGGACCTCAGCGAATCCACCTCGCTGGCCGAAACCGCCTCGTCCCCGGTCAGGCGCTGGACGCGGCTATAGTCATTCTGCGCCAGCAGCAGCGCGCTGCGGGCGCTGGCGGTGCTGGCCTTCGCTTCCGCCAGGGCCGCCAGGAAGGGCCGCTGGTCGATGGTGAAGAGCAGTTGCCCGGCCTTCACATAGTCGCCGTCCCTGAAATGAATGGCGGTCACCGACCCCGAGACGCGCGGGCGGATCTCCACCGTCTGGCTGGGGGCGAAGCGACCGACATATTCGTCCCATTGCGTCACCGCGCGGGTCAGCGGGGCGGATATGCCCACGGTGACCAGCGGGGTGGCGGCGGCCTGCGCCTCCGGCCTGTCGAGCAGCTTCCACGTCACGCCCCCGACCAGGGCCAGCGCGATGACGCCCAGCGAAACATGACGCTTTCGCCAGCGGACAAGGGGGCTTGCCGACCGGGTGTCGATGTCGATGGGGCTGTGCATGTTCATAGTGTCAACTCCGGGAACCTTGGGGCGGCAGGCGCCCTGATCAAAAGGCGGCGCGTCTTTGCGCGCTGATATTGGCGAGCAGCGTCTCAAGCTGGCCTTCGCTGAAGCCAGCCTTGAGAAACGCCTTCAGGAAGGACGGGCGCACCGTATAGCCGCGATGCCAGGCGTCGACCGCCAGGCGGCGCAGGCTTTCCAGCCGCCCGTTGGCAAGGCGCGGATTGGCCCGCTCTCCAAAGATCCAGCTTATCAGCCGGTCCCAACGGTTCGGCGCGCGCAACGACGCCAGCCCGTCCCGCCGCGCAAGCTGGATGATCTGCCATTCAACGGGCGCGAAACCGGCATTCGGCGCCGCTGCCGCACCGATCGTCCCGCCATCTTCGCCAAGCGTGGCAAGTTGCAGAAATGCCATGGCAATTCCCCTGTAAAGGACGCAAGGGCGGGATGTCCGGGCCGACAAGTCGTCGTCCGCTGCGAGCCATCCCGGCCGAACGTGGAAAAAAACCTCTCCGCCGCGCGACCGTCGGGCCACGCGTCGAACGATGAAATGATGGTCAGGTCGCGCTGCCCCGGTGGGCTGCACGCGTCAGGTCGTCAGCGACGACAGAGTTTCAGAAATGTCCGCATCCTATGACCCCTTTGCGGTGGCAGGCCCATTCAATACTGAATGGTATATAATGCACTGCAGCAGCAGGGTCAAGGGACTTTTATACCGATTGGTAATTTTTCGGTATCTAATTCCGAAAGGCTTTCTTTTCCGTCACTTGCCCGGCCAGACGGCCAGGGTCGTCTCCACAAGCTGCTCCAGCAGCTCCCGCGACATTCCGGCGCTGGCATGCACGGCCATGCCCTGCATCACGGCGGTCAGATAGGTGGCCAGCGCCTGCGGCTCGATCGTCTCGGGGAAGTCGCCTTCCTTGCGCGCCCGTTCCAGCCGGGCGACCAGGGCCGCATCGGATGAGGCGCGCCGCGCAATGACCTCGTCGCGGATCGACTCGGCCTGGGTGGCGCAGGCGACCGCGCTGATCACGCCCAGGCAGCCATGCGGATCGGTCGCCCCGGTCTGGATCGCCAGCGAACCGCGCAGCAGCCGCTCGACCACGCCCTTCGCCGTGGGTTCGTCCAGCGCCGACCTGATGTAGCACAGCTTGTCGCGCTCATAGAGGTCGAGCGCCTTGCGGAACAGCGACTCCTTGTTGCCGAAACAGGCGTAGAGGCTGGGCTTGGTGATGCCCATCGCCTCGGTCAGCTCGGCCATGGACGCGCCTTCATAGCCGCGCCGCCAGAAAACGGTGAGTGCAGCGCTAAGCGCCTGTTCGGGATCGAACTCCCTCGGCCTTCCCCTCGTTGTCTGAGTCTGTGTTTCCATACCGAGCGGTATATAGTGCGGATGGCGCCCATCGTCCAGACCCGGCTTCTACCGCGCGCCACTTTGTCCTATCAGCCGGAAAACAGCGAGTAAAACGCATGCAGACCCGTCTCCTTCAATATTTCCTGGCTCTGGAGAGGGAAGGGCATTTCGCGCGGGCGGCGGCCGCATGCCATGTGTCGCAACCCACGCTTTCCGCCGGCATTTCCGCGCTGGAGGCGCAACTGGGCAAAAGGCTGATCCTGCGCAACCGCCGCTATGCGGGCCTGACGGAGGAAGGCCGGGCGATCCTCCCCTGGGCGCAGCAGCTTGTCGCGGCGACCGACAATCTGATGCAGGCGGCTGCCGTCGCCAAGGGGCCGTTGCAGGGCGAATTGCGGCTGGGCGCGATCCCCGCAGCGATGCCGGCCGTCGGCCCGCTGGTCGAGTCGCTGCTGGAACGGCATCCCGGCCTCAACATCTCGGTGCGCGCGCTGACCTCGCGCCAGATCGAGCGGGAACTGTCCGCCTTCGAACTGGATGCGGGCCTCACCTATCTGGATTTCGAGCCGCCCTCCCACATGCTGGCCGCCCCGCTTTATGTCGAACGCTACATGCTCGTGGCGGCGCGGGGCGTGCTGGATGAAAAGCATCCGCCCGAATGGGAGGATGTGGCCGCCCTGCCGCTGTGCCTGCTGCACCAGGGCATGCAGAACCGGCGCATATTGGACGCGCGCCTGGGCGAGCGGGGCCTCGCGCTGCGTCCGGTGGTGACGGCGGACAGTTATGTCGCCCTGTTCGCGCTGGTCCGGCAGGGGCGGCTCTGCTCGATCGTGCCCGACAGCCATGCGATGCTGCTGGACGGGCTGGACTGGGTACGCACCTTCGCCCTGCCCGACGCGGAGGACGGCAGCCGCATCGGCGTGATCGTCTCGGACCGTGCGCCGCTGGGGCCGCTAGCCCAGGCGGTACTGGCCGTGGCGCGGGACATTTCGGGGCGGATCGACGGGATTTAAGGAGCACCTCCCCCTCCGCTCCTCATCCCGCATCACCCAGCACGATCGCATCGATCCGCCGCAACATGGCGACGAACGTCTCCACTTCCTCCGCGCTGAAATGCGAAAAGACCCGGCCTTCCAGTTCCAGTGCCTTGGGGGCGATGGCGTCATGCAGACGCTGCCCTTCCTCCGTCAGCGCCAGCAGATGGGATCGCCGGTCCTGCGCATGGGGCAGGCGCTGGACAATCCCGCGTTCGGTGAGCGCGATGGCGGCCCGGCTGACCGTCACCTTGTCCATGCGGCTCTGCGCGCAGATCTGCTGCTGCGTGATCGTCCCCCGCTCCGCCACCCAAGCGATGACACGCCATTCGGCGATGCTGATGCCGAACAGCCTTTCATAGCTTTGCGCGATGCTGTCGCTCAGCAACGCCGCCGTGAAGGACAGGCGATAGGGGATGAAATCGTCAAGGTGCAGCGTTTTCCCGGTCATTGCCATCTGGTAACATTTGATACTTCCCTGGCAAAGCGCTATGATGGTAACAATTGATACCAGATAGCGGCCGGGGAATCGGCCAGGAGTTCGGTCAAGTGAGGCAGGATGGGATGGCACGGAACGCCGGGCAGGACGCCGCCGGCATGACAGGCATGATGTCCGGCTTCGGCAATCATTTCGCGACGGAGGCCGTGCCCGGCGCGCTGCCGGTGGGCCGCAACTCGCCGCAACATGCGCCCTATGGCCTTTTTGCCGAGCAATTTTCGGGCACCGCCTTCACCGCCCCGCGCGGCGAGAACCGGCGAAGCTGGCTCTACCGCCTGCGGCCGGCGGCCAACCATCCGCCCTATCGGCCCTATGCCCGCGATACGCTGCTGCGCAGCGGCCCCTTCGATGAAGTGCCGCCCACGCCCAACCGCCTGCGCTGGGATCCGATGCCGCTGCCCGGACATCCGGTCGATTTCCTAGACGGGCTGGTCAGCTATTGCGGCGCGGGTGATCCGGCGGCGGGCGAGGGGCTGGCCGTCCATCTCTACGCCGCCAACCGCCCGATGGAAAAGCGCGCCTTCACCAATGCCGACGGCGAAATGCTGATCGTGCCGCAGCAGGGCAGGCTGCGCCTCACCACCGAATTGGGCGTGATGGAGGTCGCGCCGGAACAGGTCGCGCTGATCCCCCGTGGCGTCCGGTTCAGCGTGGACCTGCCCGACGGGACGGCGCGCGGCTATGTCTGCGAAAATTACGGGGCCTTGTTTCGCCTGCCCGATCTCGGCCCGATCGGCGCCAACGGCCTTGCCAACGCCCGCGATTTCGAAACGCCCGTCGCCTGCTATGAGGATGACGATAGCCCTCATGAAATCGTCCAGAAATACGGCGGAAGCCTGTGGGCCACGACGCAGGACCATTCTCCCTTCGACGTGGTGGCCTGGCACGGCAATCTCGCCCCCTGCCGCTACGATCTGCGGCGGTTCAACACGATGAACACGGTCAGCTACGACCATCCCGATCCGTCGATCTTCACCGTGCTGACCTCCCCCAGCGATCGCGCCGGAACCGCCAATTGCGACTTCGTGATCTTCCCGCCGCGCTGGATGGTGGCGGAAGATACATTCCGCCCGCCATGGTTTCACCGCAATGTGATGAGCGAGTTCATGGGGCTGGTCCACGGCGCCTATGATGCGAAGGCGGGCGGTTTCGCGCCCGGCGGCGCCTCGCTGCACAATTGCATGGCCGGGCATGGTCCGGACAGGGCCAGCTATGAAGGCGCGCTCGCCGCGCAGTTGAAGCCGCACCGGATCAGCGACGCCATGGCCTTCATGTTCGAAAGCCGCTTCCCTTTCCGCCCGACCCGTTTCGCGATGGAAACGCCCCTCGGTCAACTGGATTATGACGATTGCTGGTCCGGCTTTGCCAAGGCGCAACTGCCGCAGGGGGATGGTTCGACAGAAGAGGAGGGGGCATGAGCTTTCCGCAGATCGATGAAACCCATGATCCTGCCCGGTCGAGCTGGGTGGAGGGGGCCAATGGCCATACCGACTTCCCGGTGCAGAACCTGCCCTACGGCATTTTCTCGCCCCCCGGCGGGGAAGCGCGGGCGGGCGTCGCGATAGGGGACCGGATATTCGACCTGCGTGTCGCTGCCGAGGCGGGCCTGCTTCCCGCCTCGGCCGCCGCCGTGCTGGGCGGAACCACCCTCAACGCCCTGATGGCGCTCCCGGCGGCGGACCGGCTGGCGCTGCGTCGCTGGTTGAGCGCGCTTTTCAGCGATGAGGAACAGCGGCAGGCGGTCGAACCCCTGCTGCACCGGGCGACGGATTGCGCGCTGCATCTGCCCGCCGCGATCGGCGATTATACCGATTTCTATGTCGGCATTCACCACGCGACCAATATCGGCAGGTTGTTCCGCCCCGACAATCCCTTGCTGCCCAATTATAAATATGTGCCGATCGGCTATCATGGACGGGCATCCTCCATCCGCCCGTCCGGCGTGCCGGTGATCCGCCCCCAGGGTCAGCGCAAGGCCCCCGATGCCGAAGTGCCTGTCGTCGGACCCAGCCAAAGGCTGGACTATGAACTGGAACTGGGCATCTGGATCGGCGCCGGCAATGCGCTGGGCGAAACCGTGCCGATCGCCGAGGCGGCGGACCATATTGCCGGCTTCTGCCTGCTCAACGACTGGTCGGCGCGCGACTTCCAGGCCTGGGAATATGTGCCGCTGGGCCCGTTCCTTGCCAAGAATTTCCACTCGACCATCTCCCCCTGGGTGGTGACGGCGGAGGCGATGGCCCCCTTCCGCATCGCCCAGCCTCCCCGGCCGCAGGGCGATCCCCGGCCCTTGCCCTATTTGTGGGACGAGGCCGATCAGGCCGGCGGCGCGCTGGCCCTCGACCTGGAGGTCCATCTGTCGAGCGCAAGGATGCGGGCGGCCGGCATGGCGCCGATGCGCCTTTCGCGCGGGCCTGCCTCGTCCATGTACTGGACTGCGCAGCAGATCGTCGCCCACCACGCCTCCAACGGCTGCAATCTCAATCCCGGCGACCTGCTGGGCACGGGCACGCTCTCCGGCCCGACCCCGGACAGCTATGGCAGCCTCATGGAACTGACCGAAGGCGGCAAGGTGCGGATCACCCTGCCGACCGGCGAGGAACGCGCCTTCCTGGAGGATGGCGACGAACTGGCGCTGACCGCGGTGGCGCGGGCGCCGGGCCATATATCCATCGGCTTTGGCGAATGCCGCGCCCTGGTCGGGCCTGCGCGATGAGCGCGCTGACGCTCCATGGCTATTGGCGGTCCAGCGCCGCCTATCGCGTACGGATCGCGCTCAACCTGAAGGCCGTGGCCTATGACCAGGTGGCCCATGACCTGCGCGTCGGCGCCCAGCGGGATACGGGCTATCAGGCGCTGTCGCCCCAGGGGCTGGTCCCGGTGATCGAGGCGGACGGCCTCATCCTCGCGCAGAGCCCGGCGATATTGGAATGGATCGAGGAACGCTGGCCCCGGCCGCCCCTGCTGCCGTCCGACCGGGACCAGCGGGCGATCGTGCGCTCCATGGCGGCGCTGATCGGCTGCGACATCCATCCCCTCAACAATCTGCGCGTGCTGAAGGCCCTCAAGGCCGATCTCGGCGCGGATCAGGGCGCGATCGACAGGTGGATGGCCCGCTGGATCACCGAGGGTTTCGCCGCGCTGGAAATATGGGTGGCGCGCCACGGCCGGGGTTTCGCATTTGGCGACCGGCCGGGACTGGCGGACTGCTATCTGGTGCCGCAGCTCTATTCGGCGGAGCGGTTCAAGGTCGACCTGTCGCCCTTTCCCGCGCTCGTCGCGGCAGGAGAGAAGGCGCGGGCCCTGGCTCCCTTCGTGGCCGCCCATCCCTCGGTCCAGCCCGATGCTGATCCATGAGCACCCCTCCAGGAGTTTGATAGATAATTTCTATCAAACATGATCCTCTTCAATTTGACGCAGCCTCTTCCAGGGCGCAGCATGGCGCCCCGGAAAGGCGAGGAAGATGCAGCAGGAAGAGACGACAAGGCTGATAGAGGAATGGACGCAGGTTCATGGCCGCACCCGCGACCGCCTGCTGCCGCTGCTGCACATGCTGCAGGAAGAGATAGGCTTTGTCGATGACGCGGCCATTCCCGCCATCGCCGCCGCACTCAACCTTTCTCGCGCGGACGTTCATGGAGTCGTGACCTTCTACCATGATTTCCGCCGCGCCCCCGCCGGCCGCCATGTGGTGAAACTCTGCCGCGCCGAAAGCTGCCAGGCCCGAGGCGGCGCAGCGATGGAAAGGGCGGCGGCCGATCGGCTGGGCGTCGCCATGGGCGAAACGCGGCGCGACGGTCAGGTGACGCTGGAACCTGTCTATTGCCTGGGCCTGTGCGCCATCGGACCCAATGCCCTGGTCGACGGCAGGCCCGTCGCCCGGATCGACGCCGCCGCGCTTGACCGGATCGCGCAGGAGATCGCGGCATGACGCGCGTCTACATCAGCCGGGACATGGCCTCGGTCGCCCTGGGCGCTGACGAAGTCGCGCGCGCCTTCGAAGCGGCTGGATGCGATGTGGTGCGCACCGGCAGCCGAGGCCTCTTCTCCATCGAACCGCTGGTCGAGGTGGAGAGCGAGGGGAAGCGGATCGGCTTCGGCCCCGTAGGGCCCGAAGAGGTGGCGGCCGTGCTGGATGGCAGCCATGCCTCCCGGCTGGGTGAGCTGGCGGCCCTGCCTTTCTTCGCCGGACAGCAGCGCTTCACCTTCGCGCGCTGCGGCATCATCGATCCGCTCAGCCTGGCCGACTATGCCGCTCTGGGCGGCTGGCGCGGTCTGGACGCGGCGCGGGCGATGCCGTCCCAGGCGGTGGTGGACATGGTCAAGGCATCCGGGCTGCGCGGACGGGGCGGGGCGGGCTTTCCCACCGGGATCAAATGGCAGACCGTTCTGGATGCGGCGTCCGACACCAAGTTCATCGTCTGCAACGCCGATGAGGGCGACAGCGGCACCTTTGCCGACCGGATGCTGATGGAGGGCGACCCCTTCTGCCTGATCGAAGCCATGGCGATTGCGGGTCATGCCGTGCAGGCAAGCCAGGGCTATATCTATATCCGCAGCGAATATCCCTTCGCCATTGCCACCATGCAGGATGCGATCGCGCTGTCGGCCGATCGGATCGCGCCCTTCACGCTCGAAGTGTGCGTCGGCGCCGGCGCCTATGTCTGCGGGGAGGAGACTGCGCTGCTCGACAGCTTGGAGGGCAAGCGGGGGCAGGTGAGGGCAAAGCCGCCACTTCCGGCGCTGGCCGGGCTGTTCGGTCAGCCGACGGTGATCAACAATGTGCTCAGCCTCGCCGCCGTCCCCTTCATCGTGACGGAGGGGGCAGAGGCCTATGCGGCGGTCGGCTTCGGCCGGTCGCGGGGCACCATCGCCGTGCAGCTTGCGGGTAATGTGAAGCATGGCGGCCTCTATGAGATCGGCTTCGGCATCACCCTTGGCGAACTGGTGAACGGCATCGGCGGCGGCACGGCGAGTGGAAGGCCCGTTCGCGCCGTGCAGGTCGGCGGACCCCTGGGCGCCTACTTCCCGGCCAGCATGTTCCACCTGCCATTCGACTATGAGGCTTTTGCCCAGGCGGGCGGGCTGATCGGCCATGCCGGGATCACGGTGTTCGACGATAGCGTCGACATGGCCCATATGGCCCGTTTCGCCATGGAGTTCTGCTCGGTCGAAAGCTGCGGCAAATGCACGCCCTGCCGGATCGGATCGACGCGCGGGATCGAAGTGATGGACCGGATCATTGCGGCGCGCGATGGTGCCGCCGCGTCGCCGCCGGACCGCGACTGGGAGGGATATCTTCAAAAGGCGCTCAACTCCCGGACGCCTGACCGGATCGATGTCGGGCTGGAGGCGCAGACGGGGCTGCTGCGCGACCTGTGCGACACGATGAAATATGGCTCGCTCTGCGCGCTGGGCGGTTTCACGCCTTATCCGGTGCTGAGCGCGCTTGACTATTTCCCTGAGGATTTCGGCGCCCCCGCCCCGATCAAGGAAGCTGCGGAATGAGCTACACACGCGAAACCGACCATGGAACGCCCCCCGCCATCGCGACGGGCAAAAGCGTGACCCTGACCATCGATGGACAGCCGGTGACGATGCCGGAGGGAACGTCGATCATGCGGGCGGCCTCGCTGACCGGCTGCTCGATCCCCAAGCTGTGCGCGACCGACAATGTGGAGAGTTTCGGTTCCTGCCGCCTCTGCCTGGTCGAGGTGGAGGGACGGGGTGGCTATCCCGCTTCCTGCACCACGCCGATCGCCGAGGGCATGGTGGTGCGCACGCAGAGCGAGCGGTTGAAGCAGCTTCGGCGCGGCGTGATGGAACTGTACATCTCCGACCATCCGCTCGATTGCCTGACCTGCCCGGCCAATGGCGATTGCGAGTTGCAGGAACAGGCGGGCGCGGTCGGCCTGCGCGACGTGCGCTATGGCTATGACGGCGCGACCAATATGGGCCAGGCCAAGGACCAGTCGAACCCCTATTTCGATTTCGACCCCAGCAAATGCATCGTCTGCTCGCGCTGCGTGCGCGCCTGCGACGAGGTGCAGGGAACGTTCGCCCTGACGATCGAGGGGCGGGGCTTCGATTCGAAGGTCGCGCCGTCCCAGGGACAGGATTTCCTCTCGTCCGAATGCGTGTCCTGCGGCGCCTGCGTACAGGCCTGCCCGACTGCGACCCTGACCGAGAAGAAGGTGGTGGAGGTCGGCACGCCGGATCGCGCGGTCGTCACCACCTGCGCCTATTGCGGCGTCGGGTGCACGTTCCGCGCGGAGATGCGGGGCGAGGAACTGGTGCGCATGGTGCCGTGGAAGGATGGCAAGGCCAATCGCGGGCATAGCTGCGTCAAGGGGCGCTTCGCCTGGGGCTATGCCCAGCATCGCGACCGCATCCTCAATCCCATGATCCGCGCATCGGTGGACGAACCCTGGCGCGAGGTGTCGTGGGAGGAAGCCATTGCCCATACCGCCAGCGAGTTCCGGCGTATCCAGGCGAAATATGGCACGCGCAGCATCGGCGGCATCACTTCCAGCCGCTGCACCAATGAGGAGACGTTCCTCGTCCAGAAGCTGATCCGCCAGGGCTTCGGCAACAACAATGTCGATACCTGCGCCCGGGTCTGCCATTCGCCCACCGGCTATGGGCTGAAGACGACGTTTGGGACGTCCGCCGGGACGCAGGATTTCGACAGCGTCATGCAGGCCGACGTGATCCTTGTCATCGGCGCCAATCCGACCGACGGCCATCCGGTTTTCGCCAGCCGTATGAAGAAGCGGCTCAGGCAGGGCGCGAAGCTGATCGTCATCGATCCCCGCCGGATCGACCTGGTGAAGTCGCCCCATGTCGAGGCGGATCATCATCTGCCGCTGCGGCCCGGCACCAATGTCGCCATGCTGACCGCGCTGGCGCATGTGATCGTCACGGAAAAGCTCTATGACGAGGCGTTCATCCGGGAGCGCTGTGATTGGGACGAGTTTGCCGAATGGGCCGATTTCGTCGCCGAACCGCAGCGTTCGCCAGAAGCCGTCGAGCCGCTGACCGGCGTCAGCGCAGAGGAAGTCCGCATGGCGGCGCGGCTCTATGCGACCGGCGGCGACGCTGCCATCTATTACGGGCTGGGCGTCACCGAACACAGCCAGGGGTCATCCACCGTGATGGCGATCGCCAATCTTGCCATGGCGACCGGCAATATCGGTCGCGAAGGCGTTGGCGTGAACCCGCTGCGCGGGCAGAATAATGTCCAGGGCGCCTGCGACATGGGGAGCTTCCCGCACGAGCTTTCCGGCTATCGCCATGTGTCGGACGATGCGGCGCGCGGCCAGTTCGAACAGGCCTGGGGCGTCACGCTGGATGCCGAGCCGGGGCTGCGCATTCCCAACATGCTCGATGCGGCGACGGACGGGACGTTCAAGGGTATCTTCATCCAGGGCGAGGATATCCTTCAGTCCGATCCCAACACCCATCATGTCGCCGCGGGACTGGCGGCGATGGAATGCGTGGTGGTGCAGGATCTGTTCCTCAACGAAACCGCCAATTACGCCCATGTCTTCCTGCCGGGATCGACCTTCCTGGAAAAGGACGGGACCTTCACCAACGCCGAACGCCGCATCCAGCGCGTGCGCAAGGTGATGGCGCCGTTGAATGGTTTTGAGGATTGGGAGATCGTGCAGCTCGTCGCGCAGGCGATGGGGCTGGGCTGGTCCTATGCGCATCCGTCCGAAATCATGGACGAGATCGCGGCCCTGACCCCGACCTTCGCAGGCGTGCATTATGACCGGCTGGAGGAGGAAGGGTCGCTGCAGTGGCCCGCCAATGATGCCGCTCCGGACGGGACGCCGACCATGCATATCGACGGTTTCGTGCGGGGCAAGGGCAAGTTCGTCGTCACTGACTATGTGCCGACGGACGAAAAGACGGGGCCGCGCTTCCCGCTCCTGCTGACGACAGGGCGCATCCTCAGCCAATATAATGTCGGCGCGCAGACGCGGCGCACGGCCAATGAGGCCTGGCATGCAGAGGACAGGCTGGAGATCCATCCCACCGACGCGGAAAACCGGGGCATCAACGATGGCGACTGGGTGTCGCTCAAGAGCCGCGCCGGCGAAACCAGCCTGCGCGCCCTGATCACCGAGCGCGTGGCGCCGGGCGTGGTCTACACCACCTTCCACCATCCCGACACGCAGGCCAATGTCATCACGACCGATTATTCGGACTGGGCCACCAATTGCCCGGAATATAAGGTGACGGCGGTGCAGGTCATGCGTTCGAACGGGCCGAGCGACTGGCAGCGCGATTATGCAAGTCAGGCGCGCCAGAGCAGACGCATTGCGCCCCTGGAAGCGGCCGAATAGGATAGCGCGCATGAGCGATGAAAATGAGGTCATGTCGACCGAGGACCGCCTGATCTACATGGCCAACCAGATTGCCCGCAATGTCGCGGCATTGGGTGAGGTGGAGGCGGTCGCCATGACGGCCGACCATATCCGCGCCTTCTGGGATCCGGCGATGAAGCAGCGCATTGCTGTGCTGGCGACGGCCCGCCCCGATGCGCTGTCGCCCATTGCCGCCGCAGCTGTCGGACGGATCACGGCGCCTTGAGCGCGGAGCAGGAAGATCGATCCTTCATTTTCAGGCGAATAGTGCCGGAAGGCCCCATCGCGCCCGTGACGCGCGAACTGGCCGACGAAATGCCGATCGCCATCGAATTTAACGGCATCGGCTATGCCGTGCTGATGGCCACGCCCGCCGACATAGAGGAACTGGTGCTTGGCTTTGCGTTGGCGGAGCGGTTGATCGGGCGGGAGGATGCGCTCCTTGATGTAGATGTGCATGCGACCGGGCAAGGGATCATTGTCCGCGCAACCCTGCCGGAAGGGCGAACCGAAGCCTTGCTGAGCCGGGTGCGGCATCGCGCCTCGGAATCCTCCTGCGGAATTTGCGGGCTGGAAAATCTGGACCAGGCGATCCGGCCCCTGCCGTCCGTCACGGCCTCTTCAATGAGCGACAGCCAGGCGGTTTTCCGGGCATTGGGGGATTTGAAGGGACATCAACCACTCAACGCCAGAACAGGGGCAGCCCATGCAGCGGCTCTGGTGGCGGCCGACGGCACGATCCGCCTGGCGCGGGAGGATGTCGGGCGGCACAATGCGTTCGACAAGCTGATCGGCGCGATGTGGCAGCGTGGATGGGCATGGGATGGCGGCTTCGCGCTGCTTTCCTCGCGCTGCTCATACGAATTGGTGGAGAAGGCCGTGCTGGCGGATTGCCCCTTGCTGGTGACGATTTCGGCGCCGACGCGCCTTGCCGCCGAAAGGGCGGCGGGGGCGGGGCTTGCTCTGGTGGCGCTGGCGCGCTCCGATTCCATCCTGTTGTACGGGGAAGGTGCGCTGGGTCTGGATAAGTGCGGGGAATAGAGCGATTTCCAAGCGATCGGTTCGGATCGCTGGTTGAGAAATCGCGGAAAGCAAAGAATCCAGAGCCGGCGCGCGCTGCCTTGTATCAGGGGCAGGTTTCCGCGCGAAGCTCTAGTTGGTCCGCTCGGCCGATCGGAAGTGCAGGCTTATCGTCCCGTTCGCCGGCACCGTCATGGCCCAGACCTGCTTGCCCGGCTTTTTCGTCAGGCGACCGCTGAAGCCGCTGAACAGCCGCCCGCTGTTTGTTGGAAAATCGATCTCGAAACGGATGGGAAATGGGTTGGCGTTCCGTACGACCATGCTGTGGCGGATGACCCCCTTGCCCGCCGCCTCCTGCTCCGGGTCCAAGGTCACGTTGCTGGCTTCAGCGAAGGACCATTCGACCTCCTCATCGACGGCCTTGTCGCCTGTCGCGTTTTCCCCGACATACATGCGGCCCCAGGGGCTGTCCTGGTAAAGAACTGCCCGGCCCGCCGGAAGAGGGTCGCCCAGCCCGTCCTTCTTGCTGTTGTTGAAACGGAACAGCATCCGGATCTCGTCCGGCTCTTCCCAGTTCATTGCCGTTCGATAGATCAGGCTACCCTTAACCTTCTGCTTCACCAGGAACGCCACTTGCTTCTGTGCACGGGCGGCGACCGTGACGGGAACGGGAATGCGATACATCTTGAGGTCGCCCAGATTTTCCGCCTTGGCGACCACGGCGACCGGCATGGGCGCCGACAGCATGACTTCCTGTCGCCGCTGGGCCGTCACGACGATATCCTCGCCCGCCATCATCATCGCCATGGGCGGCGGTGCAGGGGACGGCGGCAGCAGGCCGTTGCCCAGGTCGCTGGTCGTCCCGGCGGGCCAGCAGGCACTGGATCTGTTCAGATAGCGGGCTTCATCGCGTGCCCTTTCCCCGCTTTCGTCGCGACTGTCATCTGACCGGTTCACCCTTCCCGCCACGGCGGAAGCGGTTGCATCGGCAAAGCTGGTGTCGTCCGCGCTCGCCAGCGTCAGCCAGCCGAGCAGGTCCAGTGACTGGCCGTCCGGGGCCAATGTGCCGACATAGGTCGCATCCCAGTCGAAGCCGGTGGCGATATAGGCCAGCGTGATCGTGGCCAGGCCGCCGGGCTGGTCCCTGGTCGTCATGGTCAGCACCGGCTTTGCGGAGAGGGTCGCGGGCGCCCCCGGATAGAGGAGGGTCTGACGCAGTCCGGAACAATAGAGTGCTTCCACTCCGCGCGCCGTCGTCACCACCAGCCGGTCGGCGGCGGATCGGACGGTCGCGCTTTCCTCGACCGTCCTGCCGCTCGCCGGATCGGTGCGGCGCAGGATCACCCGTTGCCCGGTGAATGCGTCGACCAGCCCCTTTTGCGATAGCAGCGCCGCGTCGCGATTGCGCTCCCGCGGCGGCGCGCCAAAGAGGATCGCCGATTGCGGCACGATGCCGCTTGCGACCCCCTCGAACCGGATCACGGCTTCGCCCGGCGGCAACATCACCGTGCGTGTCTCCGCGATCAGGGCGAAGGCAGCGGGATCATCGCGGTTGAGCGGCTCCTCTCCCCGCGCCGGATCGCGGTAGAGCGTGACCGCGACCTTGTCCGGACCGCTGGAGATCACGACCGGCAACTGCGCCCTTGCCGCCATGGGCGTCCAGAGCGGCAGGATCAACAGCCACGGCCACAGGCGGGGCATGACGGCGCTTACCAGGGAGTGAGGAAAGTGGCGGTCAGTTCGACCTTGCCATTGGCGGGCACCGGTACGACCCATCGCCGGACGTCAGCCGTTTCCTGCACGCCGGGAATGCTCTCCTCCGGCACGCGCAGGTCGCGCCACCACCACCATTGGGAAAGGCCGGACTGGACCACATCGACATTCACCGGCACCGCCTTGGCATTGGTGACGATATAGCGCATGCGCGTGCGATAATATTTCTGCGGCCGCTCGGCATAGCCTTCCGCCTTTGTGCCGTCGGGATAGGTGACGCGCCAGCGTTCCGTCTTCGTCCATTCGTCCGTCGTGATCGTGTCGCGCTGTTCCACCACCGGCTGCACCTTCACGTCGAAGGCGTCGCCTGTGCGCAAGGCAAGGGTGGAGCCGCCGGGCGTGTGCGGAATGCCGCTTTCCCCCACGAACTGGGCCTGCCCCCGCGTATCGCGCATATAGACGCGAACCGTGCCCGCGGGCAGCGCCGCGCCGATACCCGATGCTTTGGCATTGGAGAATTTGAGCACGGATGCGGCGCTTTCCGCCTGATCCTTGCTCTCCATCCAGTTGCTGCGGAACTCGTAACCGCGTTCCGCCGGGACGCCCGAAGCGTCTAGGAAGCTCACCTGCTTGGTCTGCGCATTGGCGATCGTCGTGCGGCCCTCGATCGGATAGACATGGAAATCACCCAGTTGCTCGCCGCCGCCACTTTCCGTCCCGGGCCGGTTTCCGCGAGGCTGGGGTCGCCCGCCATTATATCCGACATAACCCTGCTGCACCTGTCCCACTTCCCCGGCGACCAGCAGGGCGCGGGCGTTGGCGAAGGTGGTGCCGGTGCTGTTGTTGAGCGTGATCCAGCCCTGCATGTCGAGCTTGCCCGCTTTCTCGTCGAACAGGGCGACATAATCCGATTTCCAGCTCATGCCCGGCGTCAGATAGCTCAGCGTCACCGGCCTTGCACCGCCCTGCGGCGCATCCATGGTGACGCTCAGCGTCGGGCGGGCGCGCAGATTGGGCGGAATGGAGGAAAAAATGACCCGCACCGGCAGACCGTCGTCGCGCAGCACCTCGATCCGTTCGCCGATCTTCAGCACCACGCCGCCATTGGCCGCCAGCACCAGCGCCTGTTCCCGCGTTTCCGCGCCCGTGGCGGGGTTGGTTCGGAGCAGGGTGATCGTCTGGCCGACCGCCTTTTCCATCAGCGATGCGGGCGACAGAAGGTCATAGTCGAAATTCTGTTCGACTATGCCGATGCCTTCGCCCGACAATGTCACTGTTTCGGGGCGTATGCGCGCGGAGACATCGGGAAATTCCTGACGCGAGCGTCCGGAGGGGAGGGTGATACGGCGGACGTCCTGCACCAGCGCCAGATCATTATTGTAGATGGTGACGGACAGATCGCCTTGGGCGTTCGGGGTCGATGATTGAGCGAAAAGCGGCTGGGGAACCAGAACGACAACCGACATTATCGCAGAACATATCAGACGCATCGAAGCTCCCCTCCGCCAACCGTGCTAGACATGCCGCAAAAACAAAGGCCATTCCAGAGACATAATCCCGGAACGACCTTTGTTGCCTTTCAGGAGGAAGGCGGACCTGCGCGCGAGGAGCGGCCGGTCCGCCCTTCAGTGCAGGCCGGAACCGCCGCCCGCCAGCTCCTTGGCGATGGTGCCGACCATATCCTTGGCATCGCCGAACAGCATCTGGGTGTTGCTGTTGTAATAGATCGGATTGTCGATCCCGGCAAAGCCCGCATTCATCGACCGCTTGATCACGAATACCGACTTGGCTCGATCCGCCTCGATGATCGGCATGCCCGCGATCGCGCTCTGCGGATCGTCGCGCGCCGATGGATTGATCGTGTCGTTCGCGCCGATGATCAGCGCCACGTCCGCCTGCGGCAGCTCTGGATTGATGTCGTCCAGTTCGATCAGCTGCTCATAGGGCACATTCGCTTCGGCCAGGAGCACGTTCATATGGCCCGGCATGCGGCCGGCGACCGGATGGATCGCGAACTTCACGTCGATGCCCTTCTTGGTCAGCGCCTGATACAGTTCGCTCACCTTGTGCTGCGCCTGCGCCACCGCCATGCCATAGCCGGGAATGATGACGACGCTACTGGCATTCTCAAGCTGCAGCGCCGCTTCCTCGGCAGAGGCGGATCGGACGACGCGGTCGTCCTTGCCGCCCACGGCGCCCGCCACGACCTTTCCGAAGCCACCGAACATGACGTTCGCAAAGCTGCGGTTCATCGCCTTGCACATGATGACCGCCAGGATGAAACCCGACGCCCCGTCGAGCGCGCCCGCCACGATCAGCAGCTTGTTGCCCAGGGCAAAGCCCATGGCGCTTGCCGCCAGACCGGCATAGCTGTTGAGCAGCGCGATGACGGTCGGCATGTCGGCTCCGCCGATCGGGATCACCAGCAGGATGCCAAACAGCAGCGCCAGCGCCACGAAGGCGGGGAACAGCCACGTCTGGGTCGGATCGATCGCCAGCATCGCGCCGATCGCCACCGTCGCCACCGCGACGCCGCCATTCACCACCCGCTGTCCGACGAAGGAGACGGGGCGACTGCCCATGATCTCCTGCAACTTCGCGAAGGCGATGACCGATGCCGTGCAGGTCAGGAAACCCAGCAGCATCTCGAACATCAGCGCCCACATGATGAAGCTGCCGGCATATTCGCCATGGGCATGCTTGTAATATTCCGCCGCGCCGATCAGGCCGACGGCGAGCGCGCCGAAAGCGTGGGAGATGGCGGTCCGCTGCGGAATCGCCGTCATCGGCATCAGCAGCGCCATCGGGATGCCGGCGGCCGCGCCTGCGATCATGGCGATGATGATGAGGTTGTAGTCGACCACCTCATGCTGGACCAGCGCGCCGACGATTGCCACCAGCATGCCGATCTCGCCCGCGCGAACGCCCCGGCGCGCGGTCGAGGGATGGCTCATCCACATCAGCGCCAGGATGAACAGCGACGACGCGATGATCGCCGCAAAGGGTACGAATGCGTTCATCTCATTTCCCCCGCGGCTTGAACATCTTGAGCATGCGGTCGGTGATCATGAAACCGCTCACCAGATTGACCGTGGCGCAGAATACGGCGACAAAGCCCAGCGTCTTCGCCAGCGGCGTCGCGCCTTCCTCGCCGGTGATGGAAATGGCGCCGACGATCACCACCGCCGCGATCGCGTTGGTCAGCGACATCAAGGGCGAATGCAGCAGCGGCGACACCTTCTTGATAAGCTGAAAACCGACAAAGGCCGCCAGGATGAAGACGAACAGATAATCGGGATTAAGCGAACTCATTGCATTCCCCCCGCCAATTGAAGCAGCCTTTCGCTGACGATTTTCCCACCTTGCGTCACGCGGACGGCGTTGCCGATTTCCTCGTCCAGCACTGGAGCGTTCCGTTCCTTGTTCCAGAAGGCGGAGAGGAAGTTATAGAGATTGCGCGCGAACAGCGCCGATGCGTCAGCGGCGAGGCGCGATGGCACATTCCTGTGTCCGACGATCTTCACCCCATGCCGCTCGACCACTTCGCCCGCGACTGCGCCCTCGACATTGCCGCCTTGTTCGACGGCCAGGTCGACAATGACGCTGCCCGGCTTCATCGACGCGATCTGCGCGTCGGAAACCAGCCGCGGCGCGGCCTTGCCGGGGATCAGCGCCGTCGTGATGACGATGTCCTGCTTGGCAATGTGCGACGACACGAGCTCAGCCTGGGCCTGCCTGTACTCTTCGGACATTTCGGTGGCATAGCCGCCCTTGCCTTCACCCTCGATCCCCGCGACGCTTTCCACGAAGATCGCCTTGGCGCCCAGGCTCTCGATCTGTTCCCTGGTCGCGGAGCGCACGTCGGTCGCGGAGACCTGCGCGCCGAGCCGCCGCGCCGTCGCGATCGCCTGAAGGCCCGCGACGCCCACGCCCATGATGAAGGCCTTGGCCGGCGAAACCGTGCCTGCTGCCGTCATCATCATCGGGAAGGACCGGCCATATTCGGCCGCGGCGTCCAGCACTGCCTTGTATCCGGCAAGGTTGGATTGCGACGACAATATGTCCATCGACTGTGCCCGTGTGATGCGCGGCATGAACTCCATGGCCAGGGCTTCAAAGCCGGCCGCCGCATAGGCGTCTATCCGCGCGCGCTCGACAAAGGGATTGAGCCCGGCGACGATCCAGGCGCCGGGCCTGGCGCCGGCGACGCTGGCCGCATCCGGTCCCTGCACGCCCAGGATGATGTCCGCGTCCGCCACCGTGGCGGCGCGATCGGCGACCGTCGCGCCCATGGCGACATAATCCGCGTCGGATATGGCGGCGGACAGACCTGCACCCGTTTCCACCGCCACCGTCGCGCCCAGCGCTGTGAATTTCTTGACCGTTTCCGGCGTGCCGGAAACGCGGCGCTCACCAGGCGCCATCTCTTTCACTATGCCGATTTTCACTATTTCCACCCTCGTCCTGCGTTGGCGCGCCCCTGATCCGGCCGAAGCCGCCACATCCCCAGCCTGGTCTAATGTGCCCATTATCGACCTATATGAATCGCCATACCGTCGATTCGTTATAATTCCAACAAATAATATGCATATAATTGAGGATGGCGGAACAGCAGTGCCATTTCCTGCGCGAATTCGCTAAGGGCAGGGGATCCAGACGAGGAGCATGATGAGCATTCGCAAGCAGAATTCCCGCGAAGGACTGGTTACGGCGGCGGTGGCGAAGCTTCGCGACATGATCGTGGCGCAGCCGCCCGAAGCGCAGATCGGATCCCTGCCGGATCTGGCGAAGGCGCTGGGCGTGGGTATCGTCACCGTTCAGCAGGCTGCACGCGTGCTGGAGCATGAAGGCTTTCTGAAGGTTCGTCGCGGGCCCGGCGGCGGCTATTACGGCACCCGCCCCGATGCAGAGGGCCTCAGCCAGGCGATTTCCGGCTTCCTGGCCATGCACCATTCCGCGCACCCCGAAGCGATCGACATCATCACCCTGCTTGACTGCGAACTCATGGCCGCCGCTGCCCGGGCGACGAATGAGGAGCTTCGGCAAAAGCTTGCCGCGCTCGTCAAATCCATCGACGGGCGCAATACGGCGCGACAGCGCGGCGCATTTGACCAGAGCATGCTGGACATCCTCTATCTGATGGTCGACCGGCCGCTCATGGAACTTCTCTCCCGCGTGGCGGTGCACCATTATGCCGAATATCCGCGTGGCCCGGTCTATGGCGGAAGCGACGGCAAGCAGCGCTGGAAGCGGGAGCGGCGCGCCATCATCGCCGCGATCCTCGACGGCGACCCGGAGCGGGCCCGGTTCGAAGCGCTACGGCGCCGCCGTGAGATCATGCGCCGGCTCGACGCTGCCATCTGAAGGAAACGGCCCCCACTCGAACAGAGGCTTCGCGGCCAATCGAGGATATGCTAGCGCCCCGACGATGACAAAGCCTGTCCCACCCGCCGAACCGCATGAGGAGCCATCGACGCGGCGGCGCCAGATATTGGAGATTGCCGCCCGGCTATTTGCCAGAAAGGGGTATCGCGGCACGTCGATGCGGGACATCGGGGAGCAGGCCGGCGTGCTGGGCGGTTCGCTCTACCATCATATCAGGTCCAAGGACGCGCTGTTCGTCGAACTTCACAATGCCGCCCTTGACCAGGCGGAAACGCGGATAATCCAGGCGGTGCAGGCGCAGTCCGATCCATGGGCCAGGCTGAAGGCGGCTTGCGAGACATTGCTGGATATTCAGCTCGCCCCCGATTCCCTGACCACCCCGATGATGAACGACTTTCGGGAAGTGGCCGAGGATGTGCGCCAGCAACTGATCGCGCGGCGCGACCGGTTCGAGGGGCTGTTTCGCGCATTGGTGCAGGAACTGCCGCTTCCACCTCATATCGACCGGTCGGTATATCGCAATCTGCTTCTTGCGCAGTTGAATTCGACCGCGGACTGGTATCGGCCAGGCAAGCTCACGCCGGCGGAACTGGCTGCCCAGGTCGTTGCCGTCTTTCGGCACGAATGATCCCTGCCTGATGGGGGAACGGGCAGCCCGTGAGCGCTAGAATTCGATGGAGATGTGCACCTTGAGCCGGTCCACTCCCGCAGCTTCGGCAATGCGCGTCTTCGATTGATCGATGATGTCCTTTAGCGATCGGGCATAGGCTTCCCGTCCCGATCGATCCGTTTCCTGAACCGCCGGACGTCCTTTGCCATAAAGCAGCTGCTGTTCGGTGAGGCCGAAAACGGCCGAGAGAATACGCAGATTCTCCCGTCGCGGCGTGGTTCGGCCCGTTTCCCAGCCCCAGATGGTCGGCTTGCTGAACCCTGTCCGTTCCGAAAGCGCCGTGCGGCTCAGCCCCTTTTCGTGGCGCAGGCGGAGCAGGCGCGCGCCCAGATCTTCCTCGGCCGGGCTTTCCGGGCGCTCGGCGGCAGGCCGCATGTCGTCGTCGCGGCCGGGATTGCGGAGCCTGATCGCGCTTACCACCCCTTGGGGAAGCGTGGTCTCGAAACGGCAGCCGAACAGGATATCATTCTGCCAGACGACGCGAGCCACGACCTGGTCCGCGTCTGGCAAGGACAGCATGACACTCTGCCCGATCTCCAGCGTCGATTTCGTCTCCACCAGCATGCCGGCCGTCGAAATATCATGGATCACCAGACTGGCGCCACCATCTTCCGCTGTGCCGGGAAGTTCGAGTCGGATGCGCCAGCGCGGGGCGTCGCGCCTGTTGTCGGACTCGGGTGACTGATCGACAGTTGCATGAATGGGCATGGCTCCCTTCATGCGCGCAAGCGGGTTTCCGGAACGTTAATAGCGGCTTTACGGGATGGCCGGCGCTCGGATAAGATTGATTGTAACAGATGTTTGGTGTATGTGCTCCACACCTTCAGGAGATTCCGATGCTCAACTACGTTCCGCCGATCGACGATTATCGTTTCCTGCTGACGCAGGTGCTCGGTTTCGACCAGGCGATGGCGGACATCGGCAAGGAAGTGGATGCCGATCTGGCGGTGGCGGTGTTGGAGGAAGCCGGGCGCATGTGCGCCGACCGGCTGCACCCGCTCAATCGCCATGGTGATGAGCAGGGCAGCCGCCTGGTCGACGGGTCGGTGAAGACGCCGGACGGCTTTGCCGAGGCCTGGCGCGATTTCGCGGCGGCCGGCTGGCCGTCCTTGTCGGCGGATCCGGAATATGGAGGGCAGGGGCTGCCGTTCATCCTTCAGCTCTGGCTGGACGAGATGCTCGCCGCGACGAATCTCTCCTTCGGCCTGTTCCCCGGCCTGACGCGCGGGGCGTGCGAAGCGATTATCGCCCATGCCAGCGCTCCCCTGAAAGCGACCTATGTACCGCCCATGGTGAGCGGCGCCTGGACCGGCGCCATGGCGCTTACCGAAAGCGGCGCGGGTACCGATCTCGCCCTGCTCAAGACAAGGGCGATGCCGCAGGAGGACGGCAGCCATGCCATCACCGGGCAGAAGATCTTCATCTCTTCAGGCGACCATGATTTCGGCGGCAACGTCATCCATCTGGTGCTGGCCCGCCTGCCCGAAGCTCCCGCCGGGGTGAAGGGGATCAGCCTTTTCCTGGTGCCCAAATATCTCCCCGATGCCGATGGCGGCTTCACGATCCGCAACGCCATGTCGGTCGGTGCGCTGGAAAAGAAGATGGGCATCCATGCCCAGCCGACCTGCGTGATGAACTATGACGGCGCGACCGGCTGGCTGGTGGGGGAACCACACAAGGGGCTGGCCGCGATGTTCACCATGATGAATGCCGAGCGGCTGATGGTTGGCATCCAGGGCCTGGGCATCGCTGGTGCATCCTACCAGCAGGCGGCGGGTTATGCGAAGGAGAGGCTCCAGGGACGCAGCGCCGATGGAGCGCGCAACCCTGTCGCGATCATCGAGCATGCCGACGTGCGGCGCATGCTGCTCAACGTCCGCGCCTTTGTGGAGGCCGGGCGCGCGCTTGCGGGATGGACGGCGTTGCAGCTCGACCGGGCGCACCACCATCCCGACGCTGGCGAGCGGGCAAAGGCGGATGCGCTCGTCGCGCTGCTGACGCCGGTGGTGAAGGCGGCCTTCACCGATTTCGGCTTCGAAAGCGCGGTGCAGGCGCAGCAGGTGTTCGGCGGTCATGGCTACATCCGCGAATGGGGCATGGAGCAATATGTCCGCGATGCCCGCATTGCCCAGATCTATGAGGGCACCAACGGCGTCCAGGCGATGGATCTGGTGGGACGCAAGCTGCCCATGGCCGGCGGCGCGGTGGTCGAGGGCTTCCTCGCCCTTGTCGAAGCGGATCTGGATGCTGCGGCGGGGCTGGACATCGCCGCGAAGACTGCCGAAGCGCTCGCTCTGCTGCGCGGGGTGACGATATCGCTCCGCGGTGCCGGGGCGGACGCGGCGGGCGCGGCTGCGGTCGATTATCTGCGCCTGTTCGCGCTGGTTTCCATGGGCTGGATGTGGACGCGAATGGCCGTGGCGGCGCAGGGAAGCACGCCGCTGCATGAGGCGAAGCGCGCGGTGGCCGACTATTTCGCGCAACATATGCTGCCGCAGGCCCACGGGCTGGCCAGCGGCATCGCGGCGGGTGAGGCCACCATCATGGCGCTCGGCGCCGATGCCTTCTGAAGAGATCGTCATCGCTGTCCACGCGGCCGATCGTTGGAGGGAAGGAAGGCGGTGTTGCTGTGCCCGCCTTGACCGCTTGATGGATGGTTCTGCGTGAAGCCGTGGCTTCAGCGCGCCGATCGGCGATGGCTGACGCATCTCTTGCGGCGTCCGGTCGTTCAGGACGAAGAAGGAGAGAGCCATGGCAGATTTGAGCGCAATCAGGGAACATATGGACATCATCGGCGCCGACGGCGTTCATGTCGGTACGGTCGACAAGGTCGAGGGTGACCGGATCAAGATGGTGAAGGCTGACAGTGGTTCGCACGGCAACCATCATCATTTCATTGCCGGCGGACTGGTCGCGGCGGTCGAAGGCAATCAGGTCCGCCTTTCTGCGGAGGGCGCCGCAGCGGTTCTTCTGGAGGAGGAGGAAAGCGGCGAAGCAATCATGGACGATGGAGACTGACTCCGGCTTTCCGCATGGAGAAGCGTCATGACTGGAAGTAGCCTTGGCGATCATCGAGCCGAAGTTGCGAACATGACTGATGAGGAACTCATCGACAGCTGGGAAACGGCATCGGGGGAGGAGACGGAAAATCTGTTTCCCTTCCTCCGGGCCGTGGTCGACGAAATGGCTCGGCGCGAGATCGCTCTCTCGGCCGATCCGGGCGCGCCTAATGGCTAAAACCCTTAGGAAAGGCGACGCCGCGACATGACAGACGTGGCGGAGAGGCTCATGGCAAGGTGGTGAAGGAGGTTACCGGCACCACCCGGATCAAGGACCACAAGGCGCTAGCCACGCCTGACAGTCCTGAGTTTGTCCTGGAAACGGATGAGGGCAAGAGGCCGCGCATAAACCGGAATCGCTACAGAAGCGGTAAGATCCGCGGCCTCAATAGCCCACGGCATAACCCATGCGGCGGGAATCCGCCCCGCCCATGCGCGCGCCGGATGAGTCGACCAATATTCCCTGGACGCTGCCAATCGCATAGGGACCGACCTTCTCGATCCGATGGCCCATGGCGGTCAGCCCTTGCAGCACAGTATCGGCAAATCGCCCCTCCGCCTGCACGGTAATGGCCGCGCCGGGCTTGTAGAAATTCGGATCCGCATCGAGCGCGAAGCGCGGCGCCTCTATGGCCTGTTGGATAGGCATGCCGCGATCAACTATGTTCACCAGGAACTGGAACTGCGTCTGTCCGATCGTCTCGCCGCCTGGCGATCCAAACACCAGATGCAACCGGCCCTTGTCGAGGAGGATGGTGGGACCATTGCCCAAAAGCGCGAGCTTTCCTGGCACTACCTTGTTCGGGTGGTCGTCATATGGCGCCGTCGATCCCAGTCGGAGGCCATTGTTGAATAGGATACCCGTATCGCCCATTACCAGGAACGTACCGAAACCGCCGCCGATGGTCGTCGTGACGGCGATGGCGTTCCCCTCGGCATCGACGGCGGAAAGGCTGGTGGTATCGCCGTCACGCGTGCGGTCGTCTCCCCGCGCGGCAAAGCGGGGTCGCGATCCTTGCTGCGCCATCCGGCCGTAGGCGGCGGCGTTGCCACCCTCCGGATAGGAGGCCGCTTTGGTCGGATCGATCAACTTTCGCCGTTCTGCCGCGAAAGGCTTGGACAGCAGGCCCTCGACCGGCGTCTGCGCGAAGCGGGGATCGGCGGCATAGCGGTAGACATCCGCCTTGGCGACCTTGATCGCCTCGATCAGCAAATGGGTAAGTTGCGGTCCGTCCGCGGGCAGGGCGGCAAGGTCGAAACCCTCGACCAGATTAAGCTGCTCGCACAGTTCCAGCCCGGTGCGGGATGTGAGCGGACTGCTGTAGACGTCCAGCCCGCGATAATGCGTGCTGACCGGATCGCTCCAGCGCGGCTGATAGGCCTTGAGATCGTCAAGGCGCAACCAGCCTCCACTTTCGTTCGAAAAGCGAGCAAATTCCTGGGCGATGGGGCCTGAGTAGAAATAGTCATAGGCCGCTTGCAGGGCCCGGTCGCGGTCAGCGCCGCCGTCCAGCGCCTTCATCTCGGCATCGGCCAGCGTCTGGAAGGTGCGGGCGAGATTGGGATTGCGGAAGATCGAGCGGGGTGACGGCGGCTGCCCGTCCGGCAGGAACAGGGCGGCACTGGTCGGATAGAGGCTCAGCGTCTTCTGCGCCCGGCCGATGAACAGAGCGATCGACGGATCGAGGGGGTGACCGTCGCGGGCATAGCCGATCGCCGGTTCCAGCAATATGGCGAGCGGTAGCCTGCCGAAGCGTCGGGCCAGTGCGATCCAGCCACCGAACGCGCCCGGCACGGTGAGTGCCCTTGGTCCATGGTCGAGCACCCTGGGATCAACCTGTGGATCGAGCAGGCGCGGTGCACCGCCCGTAAAGGCGAGCGAATGGACCTTGCCCGCCTTGCGGTCGAGGCAGGTGGCGAAGCCGTTGCCGCCCGCGCTCGACGCCCAGGGTTCGACGACGTTCATCACAGCCATGGCCGCCACCACCGCGTCGGCCGCGCTGCCGCCCTGCATCAGCATGCGCGTTCCCGCCATTGCGGCGAGCGGATGACCGGCGGTGACGCCGCCATGCGGCATCGGCACCTCGACGCGGTGTGCTGCGACGCTAGTCCCGCCGGAGCGGGGCGCATCCGGTGCACGGGAGCCCGACTGCGCGCGGGCAGCGGAAGGAAAGCCGGCGAGGACCATGCCTGAAAGGCCGGCGGCGAGCAATTCTCGACGATGGAGCGCTTCCGGGCGCACGGGCTTATTGGGAGCGGACATGGGTCAACCTTTGATCCTCATGGCAAGGGGAGGAGGGGGTGCGGCGTGGGAACCCTGGCGCCGCACCCTGCCGCATCAGAAGGATTTCTTGATGCTGGTGTACCAGTAGCGTGCTTGCGGCTGGTAGAGGTTCGACAGATAGCCGGTCGATGCCAGTGGGGGATCCTTGTCGAAGATGTTGCGGGCGCCGATCTGGATGCTGGTGTCTTTGAGCGGGCCACCATTCCTGAACGTATATTGGGCATAGAGATTGACGGTCGTCTGCCCCTTTACGATCCAGGGATTGGTCGAGGCGTCGCGTGCCGCGTTTTCATAGACGCTGTCGATGAACTGCGTATAGGCGCCGATCTTCACCGGCCCCAGGGTCCAGTCCAGCGTCGCGGCGAGCCGCCAGCGCGGCTGGCCGTCGCGCCCTACGACATCGCCCCCGCCCTGGATTGGCACGCCCGCATTGACAAGGCCCGCGGACCGCCCATTGATCACCGCCGTCACGCCCGCCGGAGCATCGACATAATAGCTGATCAGGCGTGATGCGTTGACATTGAGCGAGAAGGTTCCGACGGTCACGGTGGGCAGCAGATAGTCGAGGTTGAAATCGATGCCCTGCACGGTCACCGGCAGCAGATTTTCGAAATTGGCGACCACATAGAGCAGTTCGCCCACGGGCGCGAGGCCGGTGCCCGCAACCAGCGCTATATCATCCGCAGTCGGATCGCGACGTACGACATTGGGATTGTTGCTGCCCTGCACGCGCTGCAGATAGTCGAGGTTGAGGCCGTTCTGATAGTCAAGCAAACCGACCACATTCTTCTGTTTGATGCGCCAGCGGTCGACGGTGAAGGTCACCTTGCCCCATCCTTCGCCCAGCGGCGGCGAGATGACCGCGCCAAAGCTCCAGCTTTCCGACTCCTCAGGCTTCAGATTGGGATTGCCTCCACTGCGCCGCAGCACGGAAATACTGCGGTTGCATTGCGAGAAATTGGCGATTCGTCCGGCGCGCAGGTCCGCTTCGCACAGCACATAATCGATGCCGGTGTTCACGCGGTCCAGCGTAGAGGTATTGATCACCTCCAGGTTGGGAGCGCGGAAACCCTGTGACCAGGAACCGCGCAGCCGCATGCCCTCAAGCAGTTCCCAGCTCCCCGCGATCTTCGGCTTCGCGACCGACCCGACGTCGCTATAATCTTCATAGCGTCCGGCGATCTGGAAATCGAGGCTGCGGAAGAAGGGAACCTCCATCTCCGGACTGAAGATCGGGATGGCGAGTTCCGCATAGGCGGACTTTACGTCGCGCTTGCCGCGCACGTCCGGGCTCGGACTAGCCCCGCCCAGGTCGGAACCGTAGAAGATGCCGGTGACCGCATCGGTATAGGTTGTATCGATCCCTCTTATTCCGCCCTGATAGGGGGAGCGGTTGTCATGATAGGTCTCGCGGCGATATTCGACGCCCGCCGCAATGCCGATGCTGTTGTCCGCCCACAGGCCCAGCAGATTAGCATTTGAAATCTTGAAGTCCCACAGCGCCAGCGATGTGCGTGTCCTGCGCGTCGCCTTGATGCGGAAACTGTCGATGGTCGCATCGCTGTTGGGCGTACAGTCCCCGATCGACGGCGTATCGACGCAGCCGCCGTTGAAGGGATTGTAGGCATCGGGCGTGGTACGGTTGATTGCGGCCTGCAGCAAGCTGTTGGAGAAGTTCTCCTGCGTGTCCGCGGCGGTCGCCCAGGTGTACAGGGCTGCCGAATCCCAGTCCCAGTTCCCGATATTCCCCTTGAGGCCGCCGAGGAACCGATATTGGTAGTTGGTGACGTCGACCTTGCGCGATCCGAAGTCGACATAGCTTAACGAGGTGATCTGTACAGGCAGGCCTGAGGCGGGAACGACCGCGGTATTGAGGCCTGGCAGGCGGTTGGGCGAGCCGACGGGCCCGAGCGGGTTCCAATAGGCGTTGGCGGCGACTGTGATGGGAATGTTCGCCAGCGAGCCCGGCGCACCGATGATCGCCTGTGTCTTGCCGCGATAGAAGCCCGCTTCGCCATAGAGGGTCAGATTATCGGTCAGGTCGAAATGTCCGTTGGCGAACAGGTTGACGCGCTTGACCGAGGGCTGCGTGGTGAGGTTCTGGAACGTTGCGGGCGCATTGAAGCGCAGGTTGCTGTCGACCGTAGCCATCTCCGTCGCGCCGTTGCCGTCGTCATAGCAGGTACCTGCGGGGCCGGAGGGGATGCGGCATCCGCTGTTGGCGCTTGGCTGAATGTGGAACTGGCTCGAACTGTTGGTGAAGGCGATGCCGTTGCTGGTGATCGTCCGGTTGAGGAAGGATCCGTTGGCGGCCGGACTGAGCGCGCGGAACGTGCCCCACGGCGTGCTGGTGCTGGTGCCGTTGAACGCGGCGACATTGGCGAAGCTGGTGCCGGCCACATAGCCACGCCGGTCGACATTGGCGGTATAGTCCTGGTCGCTGAGATACAGCTTCGACTTCCGCGCATAACCGGCGAACAGCGTGATGTTACCGCGCCCTTCGCTGAAGTCCTTGCCGACAAGCCCATTGATCGTGAACTCGCGCAGGTTCGTGCCTTCAGCTCCGCCATATTGCGCGTCAAACTTCGCGCCGTTGAAATCGGAATTGAGGACATTGTTGACGACGCCGGCAACGGCATCTGATCCATAAAGGGCCGCAGCGCCATCGCGCAACACTTCCACGCGCGCAATATTGCCGACGGGAATTGTATTGGCATTATAGCCGAAGGTCGGAACGCCGGAATCGATGACGCCCGATATGGCCTGAGATGTCGGATGCAGCACGGTTCGGCGGCCATTGATCAGCAGTAGGGTATTGCCTTGGCCCAGGCCGCGCAGGGATACGGTGGAAACGTCGCCACGGGCGGCGTTCGCGTTGCCGCCGCCCAGCACCTGCTCGTTGAACGTCACGCCGCCCAGTTGCGGGATGGAACGAAAGAGATCGGCGCCTGAGACTGCAGCCACTGCTTCGATCTGCTGTTCGCCCACGACGCTGACAGGTAGCGCGCCGGTCGTGTTCGCGCCTCTGATCTGGGTACCGATAACGACGATCTCAGCGCCCTTGTCCATTTCTGACAGCGGGACGCTATCCGTCTGCGCATGCACGGCACCGGCCGACAATACCCAAAGACTGGCTCCTGCCAATTTTGAAAATCTCTCTCTTCTTACCCTCATCTTTCTGTTCCCCTGTAAAGAAGTCCTTGTTTCCGACGTTGCGGTCAAAGGACTTTGCGTGGTTTCAGCTATCAGGCGGCCGCGCGCCGATGGAGATCGTGCATGACCGGCAAAGAATCTGGTAAGTTCTGTATTTTTCCGGACTGTGCATTTGCGGACCCCGGTAGCTGGAGTTCCGGCATCATCCCCATATGGGCCTATGTGCTGCCGGCTCCCTGCCGGCAGCATGCATCGGCGGGCGCAGCGCCCACTTCCGCGCCCGTTCAAATGGGTAGAACTGATGAGATCAAGATTTCCGCCATATTCAGACGAATATTTTCCTGGGACGCGTGAAATATCCCAAGGATAGCGGAAAGCGGGTTCTTTATCGTTACAGGGAAAAGGAACTGGCAGGACCAATGCCCGCTTGCCCTTGGGCAGCGCTTCCATGTCGACTACAGGGGATCTTCGTTCATGACGGATACCGCAGGACAGGGATTGAGCCGTCGTGACTTGGCGGCACTGGCTGTCGGAGGCGCCGTCCTGGCGCAGGGGCAGGCGTTCGCGCAGGGCGCCGCACCGGCGGCAAAAGCGCCGCTGGAACCTACCCGGCTGGTGAGCGCCGGCGAAACGCTGCGCCCGGAGATCGTGGGGAATTTCGGTATCGTCGCCGCTGGGCGCCATTATGCGGTCGCCGCGGGAACGCGTATCTTGATGGCGGGGGGCAATGCCACCGACGCAGGTGTCGCCGCCGTGTTTGCCGCCGCGGTGACGGAAATTTCCCATTTCGGCTTTGGCGGCGAGGCGCCGACGATCGTCTACGACGCGAAGGCGAAGCAAGTCTCCGTGGTGAACGGGCAGGGCGTGGCCCCTGCGCTCGCCACGCCGGACAGGTTCGCCAAGGCGGGCGTTATTCCCGGCAATGGTCCCAATGGCGGAACGGTTCCCGCCATGGTCGACGCCATGGCGCTGGCCTTACAGCTTAACGGCACCCTGACTTTGAGCCAGGTTCTGCAGCCCGCCATGGAACTGGCGGACGGTTTCGTGATGTACAACTTCCTGGCTGAAGTCTTCGCGAGCCAGAAGAAGGCGACATCCCGGTGGAAAGATGCCTACGAAACCTATTATCCGGGTGGAAAATCGCCCAAAGTGGGCGAGATATTCCGCCAGCCCAATCTGGCCAGGACTATCCGCATCATCGCGGAAGCGGACCGGATCGCCTACAGGAAGAAGAAGGACCGCAAGGCCGCGATCCAGGCTGGACGCGACGCCTTCTACAAGGGAGACATCGCCCGTCGGATCGGCGCGGCGATGGAGCGCGACGGGGGTCTGATGCGCTACGAAGACCTTGCGGCCTACAGGGGCAAGGTCGAGAAGCCGACGATGACCAGCGTCTTCGGCTATGAAGTCTGCAAGGGGGGTTTCTGGAGCCAGGGCCCTGCCATGCTGATGGCGCTCAATATTGCAGAGGCTGCGGGCATCGCGACGATGGAACCAGGATCGGCCGCCTACCTCCATGTCGTGGCGGAATCGATTAAGCTCGCCTTTGATGACCGTAACGCCTATTTCGGAGACCCTGATTTCGCGACCATCCCGATGAAGGGCTTGCTATCCAAGGCCTATGCGTCGGAACGCGCGAGGCAGATCGGCCCCAAGGCCTCGCTGGAGCATCGCTATGGCGATCCCTGGGTATTTGAGGGAAGCGCCCGCACAACGCCCGTCTTCACGCCCCATGTGCTGAAGGCTCCGCCGCGTCCGACCGCTGATACCACCGCCATCGAAGTGGTGGACAAGGACGGGAACCTGTTCAGTGCGACGCCAAGTTCGGGCTGGCTGCTGGGCGGCGCCTATATTGCGGGAGATACGGGTGTGCCGATGAGCAATCGCCTGACCGTCTTTGACCTGGATCCCGAAAGCCCCAACGTTCTCGCTCCCGGCAAGCGTCCGCGCACGACGCTCTCCCCCTGCATGGTGCTGAAGGACGGCGCTCCCTATCTGGCTATCGGCACGCCGGGCGGTGACAATCAGGACCAGCAGATCATGAATGTGCTGCTGCGCGTGCTGGCCTTCGACCAGCCGCTCCAGGCCGCGATCGAAGCGCCCCGCATCAACAGCAATCATTTCCACGCCTCCTTCGCGATCAAGAAGGACGAGCCGGGCGTGCTGGAAATCGAGGACCGCGTGCCGCAGGCGGTGCGGGACGATTTGGCCGCCCGCGGGCACAAGCTCGATGTATTGGGACCGTTCGCTGTTTCCACCGGCATCGTTGCCGCCGGTGTCGTGCCCGACAGCGGCACCCTGCGCGGCGGGGCGGATGTGCGCCGCGAACGCTATGTCTTCGGCTGGTAAGAGGACCGCTCTATGCAATCTCCGCTGAAATATCTGTCCATCGCCCTGCTTTCGGCCTGCGCCGTGCAGGCCTACGCCCAGCCAGCCAATCTGCCCCCGCCGGGCGGTGAGAAGCCCATCGCCTTCGACGTGCATGAGGGTACGTCCATGAGTGTGTCCGTCTCACCGGACGGCAAATGGCTGGCGGTCGATCTTCAGGGCACCTTGTGGATCATCCCGGCCAAAGGCGGCAGGGCGAGGCGCATCACCGACTATTTCAACGATGCCCGCCAGCCGGTCTGGTCGCCCGACGGATCGCGGCTTGCCTATTTCGCCTATCGCGACGGCGGCTATGATCTCTGGACGATCAAGCCCGACGGCAGCGGCATGCGCAAGCTGACGGAAGGCGCGTGGGACGATCGCGAGCCAGCCTGGTCGCCGAACGGCAAGACCATCGCCTTCTCCTCCGATCGCAGTGGCAATTACGACATCTGGACGCTGGACGTGGCCAGCGGGGTAGTGAAACAGGTCAGCCGCAATCCGCGTGAGGACAGGATGCCAAGCTGGTCCCCGGATGGTGCGAGGATCGTCTATGCGGGGACGGAAGGCAATAAGACGGCGCTCTACACGACCGCTTTGGCGGACGGCGCGGAAAGCCTGCTCAGACAGGCGGAGGGCAGGATCGACGCGCCCTCCTTCGGTCCCGGCGGCGAACTCGCCTATGTGGTGCAGGACGCGAAGGGCAGCCGGCTGGAAATCGAGGGCAAGGTGGTGAGCGGAACCGAGAATGTCTTTCCGTTCCGCATCGGCTGGGGGAAGGGCGGCTATTATTATGTCTCGGACGGCAAGATCAGGCACCGCAGCGGCGGGCGATCGTCGACCGTCGATTTCGCTGCCACGCTGGAAGTGGTGAAGCCCAGCTATGCCAGGGCGAAGCGCGACTGGGATTCCACCGCGCCGCGCAAGGCGCTGGGCATCGTCCATCCCACCATTTCGCCCGACGGAAGCCGTATAGCCTTCGTGGCGCTGGGCGATCTCTATCTCCTGTCGTCCAAGGGCGGCGTGCCCGAAAATCTGACCAGGGACGCCGCGATGGATGCCGATCCTGCCTGGTCGCCCGATGGGCAGAGCATCGCCTACACTTCCGACAAGGGCGGCGGCCTGCCGCAGCTGTGGATACGCGATGTCAAGACGGGCAAGGATCGCAGGCTCACCAATATCGAGACCCAGCCTCTGGCCGCCGCCTGGTCCCGTGACGGCAGTCGCATTGCCTTCCTTGATGTCGATGGGCGCTGGGGCGTGGCGGGCGTGTGCGTCGTCGACGTGGCGAGTGGCAAGGTGACGCGGCTCCAAGCGTCGCTTGGGCAGCCGGGAAACCCCAGTTGGTCGGCTGACGGCAAATATGTCGCCATCGCGCTTTCCTACAAATATTCCAACAGCTTCCGCGAGGGCGACAATCAGATCTATATGATCCCAAGCGACGGCAAGGGCGAACCCTTCTGGCAAGTGCCCCAGGAAAATGCCGGAACCGACACGCGTGGCGGGGGCGGGCCTGCCTGGTCGCCTGACGGCACGAAGATGGCGGCCATTTATGAAGGCCTGCTGAAGATCTGGCCCGTGGCCGCCGACGGCAAGCCGATGGCGCCGCCGCGCAGCTATACCTCCGAAATTGCCTATTTTCCCAGCTGGACCGCCGACAGCCGGACCATTCTCTATCAGTCATCCGACAAGTTGAAGGCGATCGACACGGAAACGGGCGTCATCCGGGAAATTCCGGTCGACCTCACCTACCGCCCCGCCAACCCGACCGGGCGGATGGTAATCCATGTCAGCAATCTGGTGGACTCCGTCCGCGACGAAACCCAGCACGACAAGGACATCGTGATCGAGGGCAACCGCATCTTTGCAATCTGCGATCATGATCCGGCGCTGCATCGGGCGGACCGCTTCGTTGATGGCACGGGTCTCACCGCCATTCCCGGCCTGATCGAGCATCATGCCCATCTGCAGAAGGATTTCGGCTCGAATCTGGAGCGTGCATGGCTGGCCTATGGCATCACCACCGTGCGCGATCCGGGCAATCAGGTCTATGACGCGATAGAGGACAGGGAGGCGGCCGAAGCGGGCGCGCGCATCAGCCCGCGTCTCTACGTCAATGGCCCGCTGCTCGAATGGCAGCGCGTCTATTACAAGATGGGCGTCGCCATATCCGGCCCGGCGCATTTGGAGCGGGAGCTGGAGCGCGCCCGCATCCTCAAATATGACATATTGAAAAGCTATGTCCGAATGCCCGATATCTACCAGCGTCGCATCGTGGAAGCGGCGCACGAGATGGGCGTGCCGGTCACCGGCCATGAAATCTTCCCCGCGGCCTATACGGGCGTCGATGCGACGGAGCATCTGGGCGCGACCAGCCGTCGCGGCTATTCGCCCAAACAGGGGCCGATGGGCATGGCCTATGAGGATGTCATCCAGCTATTCGGCAAGAGCGGCCGGACGCTGACACCCACCAATTTCGGCGCGCTGACCAATTATCTGGAGAAGAACCCTTCCTATCGCGATGACCCGCGCATCAGCCTCTATCCGATCTGGGCGCGCAAGACCGTGACGGAGAGTGAGCCGATGATGGCGTTGTTGCGGCCGATGATGGCGGGAAGCCTGGCCAGCCTGAAGAAGATGTTCGATGCCGGCACGCTGGTTGCGGCGGGCACGGACACGATGATCGCGACCAACCTGCATGCGGAGCTGTCCTCCTATGTCGATGCCGGGCTGACGCCCTTTCAGGCGCTGCAGACGGCGACGGTCAATTCGGCCCGGTCGCTCAACCTGGACGCAGGAACATTGGAGGCGGGCAAGCTCGCTGACATTGCCCTGCTCGCCGGCGATCCGCGTGAGAACATCGCCAACACTTTCAATGTCAGGAAAGTCATTGCCAACGGCAAATATTATGATGTGGAGGAACTCGTGTCCGGCGGGCAATAAGGGGACAATATGATGCCCTTGGACTGCCGGTCGAACAGCCCTGCAAGCAGGCGGCGCAACCGATGGTTGGCCGGTTCTTCGATGAAGCGATGGGACAGTGCCGCGATGCCGACCGCCAGCAGCAGCGATGCCATGGCGCGTGGGACCTGCGGTATCGGCAAATATCCCGCCAGATAAAGAGCGGGCATGTGCAGCAGGTACAGCGAAAAGCTCCATGCCCCCAGCCGCCGCATGACGCAATTGCCCCACAACCAGTCGTTCAGCCTATGATCGATGGTCGCGCTGTAGATGACGCAGGCGCAGAGTAGGACCTTCGCCAGATCGCCATAATAGCCGATATGCTTGGGGTCGCCGCGCGTCGAAGGGAAGAGGAAGGGCTCCGCCCACGGTGGGGAGAGCAGGATCGCCGTCAGGAAGGCAAGCGCGCTTGCCAGCACCAGCATGGCCGGGAGCGGGCGCGGGGGTCCGGCCCAGACCAGCAGCGCAGCGCCGATCCCGGCGATGAAGATATGCAGCTTTGCGAAGACGGAAAAGCCGGGCGTCCAACTGCTGATCGCATAGGTGAGACAGATCGCGCTCGTCAGCGCCAGGAAGGCGATGGGCCTGTTTCGGCGGCTGCTGTAGAATGCCATCCACATCAGCGGAAAGAGGAAGTAAAATTGGAATTCTGGGCCGATGGACCAGAAGATCGGCTGTGCGCTTGTAAAGCTGAGCAGTCGCAGGAGTTGCTGGCCGTCTATGCGATAGATGAAGGCGGGATCGGCATAGTTGAACAGGAAGAAGGACAGCAGCGATACCCCCAGATAGAGCGGCAGTATCCGCGCCGCCCGCGCGATTCCATAGTGCAGCAGCACCTGGGCGTCGGGCCTCTGCCGCAGATAGAGATGGCCCATCAGGAAGCCGCTGAGCACGAAGAACAGCATTACCCCATGATCGCCCAGGCGGTGATTGACCCAGGACGGCAGCCCGACATCGGGGAAATGCGACAGCATCACGATCAGCGCCGCAAAGCCGCGCAGTCCGTCCAGCGCTGGAATATGCCGCCCGTTCATGCCGTATCTATGCCGTTCGCCGCCGTCTGCCCGCGTGCGAAGCAGAAGCCATAGAGCGCCCACATCAGCGCCGCAGTCTTGATGGAGAGTAGTGAATTGCTGATCGGCAGGCACAGGATGAGGAACAGCATGATGCCATGTTTCGCCATGCGATCGCCGGGTGCCGTGCCGAACCCCGTCAGCGACAGCGTCAGCCATAGGCCAAGTGCGATGAGCACGGATTGGGACTGGATGAAATCTGCCCAACCTGCGTCATCCAGTCGCGCGAATTCGGGATTGACCCCCAGCAATGCGGTGGCGTCCATTGTTCCCAGTGCATGCAGGCCGATGCCCAGCCGGCCGGCGAAATTGTCGCCATTGGGCATCAGAAGACCGAGCGCATCCCCCAGCCAAAGCAGGCCCAGCATGACGGGAAGGTAGACCGCGCTCCAGCGATCAGGCAGATAACGGCAGAGAGGCAGATAGAGGCAGAAGAGCAGGATGACCGTCATCGCCAGCCGCCCGTCGCAGATCACCAGCAAGGCGAAGGTGGACGCGACCATGAAGGTCCGGCACCAGCGCGACAGTTCCCGCCAGCAGGCCGCCGTGAAGATGGTGGCGACAACCGCCCAGTTGCCGAGCGACACCGGCTCCAGGAAAAGGGATGATCCGCGATGGAAGCCGAAGCCGTTCAGCAGCAGCCGCCCGCCCGGCCGTTCCGAACTCAGGAACAGCGATCCGCCCGCCCAGAAGGCATTGGCGTCGTAACCGCGCGTGTTCACATAATAGTCGACCACGTTGAAGAATGCACCATATTGGTCCGGCCGCGCTAGTTCCCATATGCCCACGAGCAGGATGCACGCCTGCATGACAAGGATCGACCGACGGAACAGATCGGTGCGAAGCGCCGTGCCCAGCAGGATGAAGGCCGGGATCAGCAGCACGTCGCCCAATATCTTGGGATTGAACTGCGCCCGGATTGCGCTGGTCAGCAGCACGACCATAACCAGCAGCGCGGCCAGCACCCACCATCGCGCCGCCAGTGCGATCGGCTGGAACAGGCCCATCAGCAGCGCGGAAATGACGATGCCTCCCTGCATCACGGAAACGATCGATCCGCTCATCTGCGCCACATGGCTGTTCACCCAGGCGAGGAGCGGGTTGAACAGGACCGTCGCCGCCAACAGCGCAACGGCCGCCACTGGCATGACCGCGCGCGGCATGTCCACGGCGCTTCGCATACGGACGTCTCTTTGCAGGACAAGCTCAGCCAAGGGCGACCTCCACCAGCCGGTCTGCCACATCACCCCAATCCTGCGTCGGCGCGGGCCGCCTGCGCGTCTGGGCGGCCTTGGCGAAGGCCTGCACCATGTCCCGGCTATCGCCCGGGCGATAGCCGAAACGCAGCTTATGCTCGCCCACCGCGAAATCCGGGCAGACGGCCGGCAGGCCGATAGCGCCATATTGCATCAGTTTGAGGCTGGAATCCGCCAGATAGGCCGATGATTCCGCCGGCAGATAGGCTGCGATGCCGACATCGGCATGCTGAATATAGGGCAGCGTCCGTTCGAAAGGCATCTCGTCGTGCAGCACCACATTGGATGGGAAGGCGCGTTTGGGCGTGCCGATCATGTGGAAGGTGAAATGCGGCACGGCTTGCGCCAGCGTGCGGATCGCGCCCTCGTCAAACAGCATCGATCCGACCGCCACCGCATTATGGGGCTGGTCATAGGGGCTGATGGTCGGCCGGCGCAGGTTGCGCAGGTCGACGCCATGGGGAATGAAGATGCGCGGACAATCGAAGGCGTCGAAATGCGGCAGCATGCTGCGGGCGACGACCACGACCATGTCGATGTCGTGCGCGTGCCTTTGCAACGTCGCCTCGATGCATTGCGGCACGCCCGCAGTCGCCAGCAGGTCGGTCGCACGATAGACAATGCGCGCGTGCGGGGCGATGGCGCGCATCCGCCCGATCAGCGCGGGGGCGATGCCGGATTCGATGAGGATGAGGTCCGCCTTCGCCGCTGCCTCATCCAGAACAGGGCAGGCCATGCCGGCCCAGCGGTGGAACAGCCATCCGGTCAGCGCGTCGGGTAGCGGCATCTTTACCGGATGCCAGCGCGTCCGCCACAGACAGGCGTGTAGGCCGTCCACCCTTTCCCAGCGGTTGGCGCGCGGGTCCAGCCGAGCCCGGCTGTCGCCGCGCAGCCGCGACAGCCAGCTGTAGCCGATAGAAAGGAAGGCGACGTCGTGGCCCCTCTCGGCCATTTTCTGGGCGATGAAATGCACGCTGGCGCGCCGTGCCGTGCGATAGTCATGGCGCGACAGGATGAGGATGCGGGCGTTGGAGATGCCATTGGGAGCGAGGGCGGCCGAAAAGGGGATGTTCAATGGCGTTTCTCCCTGCGGCCGACGATTTCGTCATAATAATCCTCCAGCTCCGCCATGTTCGAGCGGATGTGGAAACTGTTGTTGACCCATTCCCGTCCGGTTCGGCCGAAGCTTTCGCACAGGTCCGCCGTCAGCAGCAGTCGTTCGAGGTGCGCGGCATAGCCGCCCGTGTCGCGTCGCTCCGCCAGCAGGCCGCTTTGCCCCGGCAGGATCGCTTCGCGCATCGGTCCGTCGTCGAAGGCGACCACCGCCATACCCATCGCCTGCGCCTCCATCAGTACGATGGGCAGCCCTTCGCTGTCGCCATTCGCGGCGCGCATGCTGGGCATGGCGAAAATCCGATGCCGCGCCATGGCCGCGAACACCGCCTCACGGGGTTGCGGACCGACAAAGGCCGGTTGGATGCCCAATTTCCGCGCCTGATCCATCAGCGCCGGTTTCATCGGACCGTCCCCGATGATGGTGAGCGGCTCTTCACGCAGGCGGAGCGGCAGCCTGGCCCAGGCATCGAGCAGGAAATTGACGCCCTTCTTCTCGACCAGTCTGCCCACGAACAGCGCGCCGCGGCGCAGCGAGGGGGAATCGACCGGCGGCAGCGCGGCGGGATCAATGCCCAAGCGAATGACCCGCAGCTTGTTTTCGGGATAGCCGGCCTCCAGCAGGCATTGCCTGATCCAGTTCGACACGCAGATGATGCCGTCGGCATAGCGTATCAGGACGGGCTTCAGCATCAGGTACCAAAGTCCTTCAGTCCTCCGCGCATGTTCGCGGGCGGTGACGGTGGCGTCATAGCCATGGGCCGTCACTACCAGCGGCATGCCTCGCCGCAAGGCGAGCGGCAGGATAGCCGCGCCGTCCTGAAGGAAATGGGCGTGGATAAGGCCGGTGGAGCGTGAGCATAATTGTCCGCCGAGATTCTCATAATGTCCGGTCAGTCGATTGCTGATCCTTTTCCACTTTCCAGAGCCCGGTCGATGGAGGAGATGCAGTTGCTGTCCATCCCGATAATGTCCACCTACAATATCGTCGGCCATGACGAAGGGTCGATACCGGCGGAGCGAACGGATATGGTCCACGATGAATGTTTCGGACAAGGGTAGGAAACCGCGTCTGTAAATGGCGACCATGGGCATGATATCTGTCCGCACTGGGAAGAGCAGGTTCCGACCCTCGGGATATATCCTAGGGGTATTCCCTCAATTCGCTGCTGCCTGTGCGGCTGTTATATCCAAAGCCCACAGCTGTTTCGAGTAAGGCATAACACCTATGCAGCGGAACCTAACTCCTTGTGTCTCCGTGATAATTGCGGCCTATAACGCGCAGGATACGCTGGCGCGCGCGGTCAGTTCGGCTCTGGCGCAAAAGATATCCGTCGAAGTCCTGATCATCGACGATGCGTCGAGCGACGACACCGTTCGAGTGGCGCAGGAACTGGCGCTGGCACACGATAATGTCCGCCTGATCGTCAGCACGGAGAATGGCGGACCTTCGATCGCGCGCAACAAGGGGTTGGCCGCAGCGCAGGGCGACTGGGTCGCGATACTTGACGCCGACGATGCGTTCCTTCCGGGTCGGTTGCAGCGTATGATCGGGCTGGCCAGGCGGCATGAGGCTGATCTGGTGGCCGACAATCTGCTGTTCTTCGACTGGCAGGCGCAGGCATTGGCGGGCCGGGCTTTCAGGCTGGCGGACGATCATGTGCAGCAGGTCAGCGCGGCGGATTTCGTCGGGCATTGCATGACCGGCCGTTCCCCCTTCGATTATGGCCAGCTCAAGCCAATATTTCACCGCCGATTCCTGACTGCACGCGGGCTGCAATATCCGCCCGATCTGCGTCATGGGGAGGATTTCGCCTTTGTTCTGGACTGGTTGCTGGCCGGCGCGCGCTTCATGCTGATGGGCGAGGGGTTTTATCTCTTCACCCAGCGCATCGGTTCGATCTCCTCGGACAGTTCGGGCCAGTCGCGCACTATTCTCAACCTCCAGTCTATGCGCGAGCATACGCTGGGCCTGCTCGCCCGCCCGCGCATTCGGGCAGACAGGGCATTGGCGCGCCTGTTGTCGAAAAGGGCGGACGCAATTCGCGATCAGGCGATCTGGAATCGCGCCTATTCCCACCTGCGCGCCCGGCGGCCGTGGGCACTACTGATGGAAATGCTGCGCGACCGGCGCAGTTGGCCAATGCTGGCCCGCCACCTTGTCCGGCGACATCGGGCGCGGGCGTCGGCGCGGTAGGGACAATGCAACCTGGTCCAAAATCTGCCATCAGCGATCTTCCAGTCAAAAAGCAGCGCAAGGAAACCGTTTCCTTTCCACCCATTTCACCGCCCTCCTGCGATCCCATTCAGCGCACTGCTCAACTGCTCGACCCTTTGCTGGAAAATCATGTCGCCGCTCATGAAGGCAGGCGCACTGTCCAGTTGATGCAAAACCATTGCCATCCGCTCCGTTCGCCGCCTGTCCCACCGCGCCATCGCGTCCCGCGCGGCTGCTTGCGCCGGCAGGCGCCCTGGCAGCGCACGCAGATGGTGTCTCAGCTTGGGCCGCACGGATTGCCATAGCCTGTTGCCTTCCCGGCGCATCATCCGCCGGTAATGTGCCATGGCACTCTCCCTGTCCGGCCGCGGTAAACGGAAATCCTGTCCGGTGCAGCGCTGCACCTGCCCCTCATAATAGGCTCCTAGGCTGATCGATGGCAGCACGATCGGTTCATAGGGCAGGTCCAGCGACAGGGTCCAATCGAGCCATTTGAAGCTGTTGATACGCCGGGAGGATGCCACAGGAACCCAGGGCACCCGCATCGTATCCGCGATGATCGCGGCATGCATGGAATCCGCTATCACCAACCGCGCTGTTCGGATGCGCTCGATAACACGATGCCCGCATTGCCGGGGATCGACCAGTTCCACGCCCGCCAGCCTGCACGCCGTTTCCCAAGGGCCTTCATCCATCGCCTCATAATGGGGAATGAGGATCGTTCCGTGCCGTTCTTCCGCGGCCAGAGGCCTCAGCCGCGGCAGCGTCGATAGCAGCAGCGCGCCATCTGCCACCGCCAGTTCCGGGCGCCCGACCACCTGTGCGGTCAGCGGCCCGCGCAGGGCCGTGACGTTCCAACGCTCGCTGTTGAAATCGGCGGGCAGGGGACGATAGCCGATTCCGCTGGAAAACACCCTGATCCTTTTCGCCTGCGGCATGTCGTTGCCGATGATCGTGCCGATCCCGCAGAACAGCTCCCCATCATCCTCGTCCGACCAGCGGCCTGGCGCCAGCTCTTCCCAGAGCCAGCTGTTCAGGTCATCACCGAAATTTCCCTGCGTCGCCCGATAGTAATAGAGCTTCATACGGACACCTCCCGCATATCGGGATGTAGCTTGCGGCGCGCTATTTCCGTCCAATAGCCGGGCAGTTCGCGTCCCAGATGCCGATATGCCCTTGCGATCGTCGCTCGCTGGAGCTGGTCCGTCAGGCCCAGATAAAGCCGCGGGTGCATCAGAATCGCCGCCAGTTCCATTTGAAAGCTGCGTCGCCGTTGCTGTGTCAGCATCAGGCTTTGCGCATCGATGCCGTCGATCGCGCCCATCAACTCGTTCATCCGGATCATGGAGAGGATGCGACGCAGATTGCGCCCGCTCAGGCGCTCATGAGCGTCGCGATACAGGTTGATGCCTTCGCCGCGCACGCTGTTAGCGGAAAGCGAGAAGGAGATGCCCCGCGCCCGATGCGCCAGCCGCGCCCACATCAACCAGTCCTCCCCGGCATGACGCAGGCTCTCCTCGAACCGCAGTGGTCCCAAAGCCGAAGCGCGCAGGATCACCGACGACGTCTGGCACAGGTAATCACGCATCATCGACGATCCGCCATTTGCCCCGATGAAGCGATAGGTGCTGCGCGTGCCGTCGAGTGGTTCGACACCATGTTGGGTCGGCAGTGTCCGGAAAAATGCCATGGCCGCAAACATGGTCGTCGGCGGCATGGCGCTGTCGCAGAAGTAGAAATCATTCGCCGTCCCCAACGTGTCGATCCCGCAGGCGAGATGGTGGGTCGACCATTGGTCGTCGGAGTCCAGAAAGGCGATATAGTGGGAATCTGGCGACATGGCGTCCAGACCATGGTTGCGCGCTGCAGCCGGGCCCGCATTGGCCTGGCGGAGGATGCGCAGCCTGATCCAGTCGGGGAGGACGAGGTTATCGGCATCGAGATCGGCCGCGACCGGCGAACCGTCATCGACGACGATCAGTTCAACTTCGGCAGGCCAGGGAAGATATTGGCAGGCGACCGACCGGAGAGCCTCGCGCAGCAGCCCGCGCTTTCTCTGGAAGAACGGGATGATGACCGATATGCGCTTCGGGATGTCCGTTCGGCCCAGGGCCATGCTGGGGTCAGGCTGCATCGGTCCCCCGCAGGGCGGTGGTTGGGGCAGGCGGAGGCATATCCTCCCAATTATGCCCGCGCCGGGCATCCTTCAGTGCACGGACGATGAAGCTCAGATTGCCGAGCAGATAGCGATCCGCGAGTCGCGAGGGTTCCTGCCACAGCCGCCAGACCCATTCCAACCGCACCCGCCGCACCCAGGCCGGGGCGCGCCGCACCCGTCCGGCGAGGAAGTCGAGCAAAGCGCCGCCACAGAGAACGGGTCGTCCGAATTCCGGCGCCCAGCGCGCCGCCCAGATTTCCTGCCGAGGATTGCCCATGCAGGCGAGCACCAGATCAGCTTTGCTTGTCCGGATTTGTTCGCTGAGGTCTGCTTCCTCCTGCTGGTCGAAGAAGCCGTGCCGCATTCCCACGATGGAAAGGCGCGGGCACAGGCGGGAGAGTGTCGCCGCCGCTCGCTCCGCCACGCCTGGAGCCGCGCCGACTAGGAACAACCGGAGCCGTTCGGGATGATCTTTCAGCAGGACCGGGATGAAATCCGTGCCGTTGAGGTTGACGGGAAAGGGCCGACCGTAGCGCAGGCGGCTCGCCAGATCGACGCCGATACCGTCGTTCAGCACCAGCGCGTCACTCAGAGCTCTGGCCAACCGGTCGTTCTGCCGCGCCAGATTGGCCATATGAGCGTTGCAGAAGGCGATGATCCTGGGGCTTTGCGCACGTATGTGACAGCGGATTTGCGCCAGTGCCTCCGCCTGGGAGAGTACGGCAACCTTCACCGGGCCGATGGTCCGTTGGCGATGGCCCAATATTTGGTCATAAATATGTACGATGCGCGCCGAGACCTGCGGCCAGCTATAGCTCCGCAGCGGTTCCTCCGCGTCCTTCAGGGCTCCCCCGGCTCTGGCCGTGCGGAAATCCTTGAACAGCCGCGCCGCGGACAGTGGATCGTCGAAATGCATGAGCGTACCGACACCCAGTTTCTCGCAGGACCGGCGATGCGCCGGAATGTCGCTGGCGGCGGGATAGAGGCCGGCGGAGACCGCTTCGATCAACGATATACCGAACCCTTCATAGGCGCTGGCCGAAGCGAAGATGCTGCTGCGCCCGATCAGCGCGCGAAGCGCCTCGTCACTGGGGCTATCGTGAAATTCGATCTTCTCGACTACGCCTTGTTCGCCAGCGATCCGGCGCAGGTCAGGGATGGCGACACCCATCGGCTTGCCCGCGACGACCAGCGACCAGCCGGGGTCGAGCGCATTCAACGCGGCGAACCAGCGGATCAGCCGGTCAATCCGCTTGTTGGGGGCGATGCGGCCGAAATAGAGAATTGTCCGCGCATCCGGGTCGGCGGTGGCTGCAAATTTGTCGATGTCGACGCCATTTTCCACCAGCATCAGCCTCGGGCCGCAAATGCGCGCAAAGCTGTTCTGATCCGCCTCGCTACAGGCGATCGTCGCGTTGAAACGGCTCAGCGACAGACGAGATATGCTGTGGAAATAGACCTGCTTCAGCCGCTGCGCATAATTGGTGTGGAAAAAGCCGCCATGCGTGCTGAGCACCATCGGCTTCTTGTGCAAGAATCGCGTGAGCGCGAGGAAATCAACGAAGAAATCCATGGCATGGACATGGATCAGATCGCAATCCTGCACATGGCGCAGCACCGAGGGCGCGATCGGATAGCGCCGTCCACCGCGGAAGGGCAGGCGGACGATCTCCACGCCGCCCATCGTCTCCCGCGCGGGCAGTTCCGCGCCGTCGCCGTCGAAGATGCGGTTCAGCGTGACCATGCGGACATCATGGCCTGCCCGTGCCTGCTCCTCGCAGAGGTTGCGGGTGAAATTCTCCAGCCCGCCGATGCCGGGATAATATTGGCGCGAGATATGGACGATCTTCATGCGTGTCACACGATCATGACCGTGCCGATCAACGGCATGCCCAGTATCGACAGCTTGTTGATCGTGGATTTGAGGTCCGCGGTCGTAGTGGCGTCGCGGCTGACGGCCAATATCGCCACCTCCGCGCTGGCCGCTGCCAGAGCGAGATCCTCGACATGGCTGGCATCGACCAGGCACAAATCGAAATCGGCCATCATGTCGGCCAGGCCCCGACAGTCAAACGTCGCCGCGAGAAGCGATAGTCGGGGGATCAAGGCAGGTCGGATGAAGGCATGGAGATCGTCGTCCGGATCGGTCGCCATGACCGGCGATTGGCCGAGCAGCCGGTGCTGCAGGAAGTCCGACTGTTTCATGTCGACGAGCAGCGTCCGCAGCCCGCTCATCGCCGCCGATACGGCGACATTGGCGGTCAGGATAGCCGCCTCGTCGACCGCGCCAATCGTGAGTACCGCGATGGAGGAGGGCACCCGTCCGTCGGCCAGGCGAAGTGCAGCCAGTGTCGACTGTATGTCCCGCGCCTGCTCCGCCAGCCGGTCTTCCGGGTCGCTGATCGCCACGACCAGCGGATCGACCTGAACCGGAGCCGGGGCCTCCATTCCGGCCTCTTTGTTCTGGCCCGCAGCGATGAAGATCGCGCCGGGTTCCTCGGTTCTTTCGGTGGATCGGAGTCTCATGACCATTTGGTTCCTTCAAGGCGGAGTTGCTGTCCGATGTGACGGAGATCGGCCTGTCCCAGCATAGGCACTCCGGTCAGATATCCGACGGCATCGCGGCTGCGGACGCGGGGCTGGAGCCATTCCAGCAGGACTGCCGTGCCGATGGCGAGCATCAGGCCCAATATCGTCATCATCAGCAGCCGCACGGGGATGTTCGGCGCGTTCGGCAGCAACGGCGCCTCCGCCGCGTTCAGATGCAGCACGTTCAGCGAGGGGATGCTGCTCTTGGCGCGCAGTTCGGCCAGTTGCTGCGTCTCGGTCTCATATTGCTTCTTGGCCGATTCCACATTGCTTTCCAGCACATTGAGCTTGCCGCGGTCGCCAGCCAGCGACAGCATGCGGGCGCGGTGCTGGTTCAGCAGCGACCGCATGGCGCCCCGGTTGGCCGCAGCAGCGGAACTGGCTGCGGACAGGCTGCCCGACGTCTTGGCCGTTTCCTGCGCCAGTGCTGTCTGCAATTGGGCGAGTTGCGAATGGGCCGCACGCATCAGTTCATGGCTTGGCCCCAGTTCTGCCGACATCTGACGAATTTCGGCCGATTTCGTCGCGATCTGCGCTCGCAATCCCTGCACTACCCCGCTCGACTGCACTTCAGGCATGCTTGCCCCGGCCGCGGCGCGGGCGCCCGCATCGGCTGCAGAAGCCTCGGCGGCGGACAATTTGGACGACAGTTCGCTCAGCCGCGTGCTTTCCGCATCGATCGCGCCGGTCGAGACAATGCCATGCTCGCGCTGGAACTTCGCCAGTTCGCCCTGCGCCCTTTCCATCCGCGTTTCGGATTCGCCGAGGCGCGTCTTGAACCATTCGGCATAGCGCTGGGTGAATTCATTGCTCATCGACAGGCGCGTCCTGTTGAACGCGTCGGCAAAGGCATTCGCCATCTCAGCCGATTTCGTCGCATTGGTGCTGCGATAGGCGATGTCGATGGTGCTGCCCGTTGAGCTGGGCGTGACCTCCAGCCCGCTCTGGACGCGCCGGTTGAGCCATCCCTGGAAGGTCTGGGTTCCATTGGTCTGGTCGAACCATTGCTTGTGCAATTCGGGATCCTTGTCGAGACCCAGGACGCGGGCGACATGGCTCGTGATTGCCTCGCCGCGCAATATCTGCGCCTCGGTCGCCAGCATGGCGGCGGGCTCGCTGGCCGTGCGGGTCTCGCCCGGCAGCGGGTCGGGCGCGCGAGTATCGAACAGCAGCGTGGCCGACGCCACATATTCGCGCGGCGTCATCAATATCCAGATCGCGGTGAGCAGCATCACGCCGCAGAATATTCCCGCCATCAGTCGCCAACGCTGCAATATCGCGCGAATTATGTCCAATATCAGCATAGTCACTATCCTGTTTGATGGCGATCCGATCTATTCAGCGGCGATCTGGCGATGAAAATCGTTCATGCTGATGATGTTTTCGTCGATTTTCTCGCTGTTCTGGGCCGCGAACAGCATGGCCAGAAAAAATTGCGGTGCGAGACTGTCCCGGAATGTAATGCGATCATTTTCCGCATCGATGATCAATGCATTCCTCAACTGGAACAAAATGCAATCGCCTCTTTCATCATTCCTTGCGGCCCGGGTCATGAAACCTTGGGCGGCTGTGGTACGGACGATGGTTTCGATGATGTTCCAGTGCGGGCTGTTCGTTGTGATCACCTTCCGGAACAGCGCTGCATCCTCCGCATTGGTGAGCGCCCAGTCATTCACAGCCCGCGACACCCCCGCCAGCGTGGCAGGCAGGCCGACTTTCCGTTCCTTCCGCTTGATCACCTCGAAACAGGCAAGAGCGCAGAACAGCCGGACATGATAGGGCGACCCGCAGGCGAGATGCGCAATGGTCTCGCGGCTGGCATCGGTGAAGCTCATGCCGACCGACGCCGCACCCCTGGCTATGATGTCGAACACGGCCTGGGATTCTATCCGCGAAATCGGAATCACGGACATGTGACGCCGCAGGGAGGCATGACCCGCGATCAGGGCGTCCACTCCTGCGGCGATGCCCACTGCGACGATATGGACCGGTATCGCCGCGTCGGAAAGCATCTTCATCAACCTGGCGACGTCATGTTGCGCGGGACGGTCGGTGATGCGGTCGAATTCGTCCAGGATCAGCACGAAGCGACGACGCGTGCGAGGCGCGATCTGTTCGATCACGTCCCGTGGATTGACCGGACGATCCGCGGGCCATTCTATCCGCGTCCCTGCCATAGCATCGACATAGGGCTTGATGAGCGCGCCGAAATCCTGATTGGGTTCGCAGGCTGAATAGAGGACGACCAAACCCCGTTCGTCGGCCATATTGGCGAAGACACGCGCCAGCGAGGTCTTGCCGGACCCGCGCGCGCCGTAGATCAGGGCGTGATTGCCCCGGTCCAGTACGCCCTCGCACAGTAGTTCCAACTGGTCCTGCCGGCCGTGAAGATGGCTGGAACTGGTGACGGGCTGGGTCGAGTTGAACCCCTTGCGGATGGCCGACTTCAACATGTCGGCTGTCGAGGACTGTGGCGTAGCAGGTGCAGCGACGGCGGTGCGGATGGCCGCCATGCGACGCGCCAACTCCTCGCTCTTGGTGCGTCTCGGCCTCAGCCATTGAAGTATCCTGGAAAACAGGGACATTTCGGGATCCTTCCCAGCCTGGTCAGAAGATGCGTTCCTGGACAGTGAAGACGTCACCGGGCTTCACCAGCATGTCCAGATCGGCGCGCTTGATTCTCTGATTGCCGCGATTGAGGCTGATCTTCTTTTCAGATCCGCCCAATGTCGGACCTCCCGCCTGCGCCAGCATCTGGCGCAGCGTCATGCCGCTTTCATAGGGGATCTTGCCGGGCTTGTTGACTTGGCCGTAGATGAACACATCCTCGGCCTTGGGCACGAACAGGGAGTCGCCGGGGCGCAGCATCTGCCCGGTTCCTGTCACGCCGCTCAGATCTTCGAGCGGGACGCGGCGGTCCTCCTCGCCCTGGCGCTGCAATATGGCATAGTCGGCTGCATCGGTGCGCGCGCCGCCGGTGCGGGCCAGCATCATTGCGATTGTCTGTGGCCGGTCCAGCGGATAGATGCCGGGATTCTGGAGATTACCGAACACTGTTACGGCCCGGCTGACATAGCTCACGACCTCTACATTGACGATCGGATTGACGAAATAGCCGCCCGCCTTCAACTGGTCGCGCACCTTGGTCGCCAGTGTGCTGGCGGTCACGCCCTGCGCCATGACTTCCCCGACGCTGGGCAGGGTGACGTTGCCGTTCTCCTTGATCCGGGTTTTGACGTCAAATGGATAGGCGCCGAAGACGGACACCCTTATCTCGTCATTGGCGCCCAATATATAACTGGACGCCAGAGCCGCGCCCGGCGCGGCATCCGTCGCCACCGCCGGGACGGCAGCGGCAAGGAATGCGAGGGCCAGGACGGAAAGGGCGGGGAAGATCGGTTTCATGGCCAGTACCTCATAGATCCAGTCCGACGAACAGCAGGCCCGACGTACTTTTATACCGGAACTGGTCGACGGCCGTTGTTCGCCATTCGTGGCGTATCTCCGCTCCGGCATTGAGGCGGCCGCGCAACTGGTAACGATAGCCCGCGAAGACTGCGCTGGTGCGGTCCGACCGTCGCAGCAGTGGAGTGTCGAGCTGCAGCTCGCCCTTGAACAGGCGGCGGCTATAGGTTCCGCCGAGCGAGAGGCTCGACCGCCCGCCGAGCTTCAGATTACCGCGCAGGGTGAAGTCGGTTTGTACGATATAGGTCGCGCCCGTATTACTCTGATTGCGCGAGCTGCGATCGACATCGAACCTGATCGACAGCCGGTTGGAGGGGGTATAGGCCGCCCGTGCTTCCACCCCCAGGCCAGAGAAATCCGCAATGCCTGGCGCGCGCGGCTTGGTCCTGAAATAATTGGCGCCCAGCTGCCAGCTCAGGCGCGGGGCAACGGCCCGACGGAAGAGGATGCCCGCGCGATGATTCTCGGCGCCGTCGGGCAGATCGTCTATTGCCTCGTCGGCATTGGGGCGACGAAAGCGCTCATATTGGAACGTTACGCGGATTTCGCCCAAGCTGGCCATGGAATAGCCGATGCCCGCCATCGCCGTGGACGTATCGATATCGAACACGCGGCGTCGTGAAGCGCTGTTGCTGGTGTTAAGATAGCCGACGGCGGCCACGGGAAAGAAACCATAGGGCTTCTCGCAATCGACGGCGATGCGATAATCCAGCGTTTTTTGGGTGTTGCCGTCGATCACACCCTGATCGGACAGATTCGACTGTGCGAAGTTCAAGCGCGCCCGAGGATGGACATGGCAGTAACCGGAAACGGATAGATCGCCGTCGGCCTGAAGACTGATCCGTTCCCGGTCCAGAAATTCGAAACGCTGGTGGAAATCATAACCTGCCGACCCGATCACCGTCAGCTGGTGAAGGCCGAACTGCCGCCGGTAGGTCACATCCACGCTGGGCGTGATGCGCAGGTCGTCCTGTTCCCCCGTGACCAGATCGTCATTCTGTCGCAGGATGTTGTTGTCGTAGAGCAGGCGCACGGTCGGCCTGACTCGCAAGCCGTCGGGTGGAACCTCCACCTCGGTCTGGGACAAGGCCGCCTGCGGGATCATGAAGGCCGCCGTGGCGGCAGCGCTCATGACGGAAAACTGCTTCATCAGGGCTCTCTTGCAACGATATATTTGCTGAGGATCGCAGCCTGTGGACGCGGGCCGTCGATCGGCTGAACGCTCATCGGATAGCGCGTGCCCCACCAGGCGCCGCCTGCCCAATAGGTCCATCCCATCCAGACGTCGCCATTGGCGCGCAAATGGGTGAGCAGAATGTCGAGACCGTGCAGGCAATTGTCGTTTGGCGGCGCACCGAATTCCCCCAGAAAACCACGATGACCATTGGTCCGCAGCCATGTCGTCGCGCCCGCCAGGTGAGCGTCGATCATGTCCGGACTGACGCAGCTCGTCGCAGTGCCGGAACTGTCTGTGTCGAGATATTGGTGCATTTCGAAGGCATAGTTGCTGCCGGGATCGTGGAAATTTGCGAAGGCGAGCGCATTGGAGTTCGATCCGCCAGCGGTCCAGCTGTGTGCGCCGCTATATTTCGAGCCCGGCACCAGGATGAGATTTGCGGCCCCCGTTCGCCGGATCGCCGCGACGCTGCCGTCCGCCAGCAGCCGCCAGGCGGCGGGCGTCATGCCATAGGGCTCGTTCATCAAACCAAAGGCGATGGCATCATCGCCCTTGTAATGCTCTGCCAGCCGCTGCCACAGATCGGCCAGCATGGCGGAACCATTGGAAATCTGATCCAGCCTCTGGCCGTTATACCGGCCATAATTATGGACATCCAGCACGATGGTCCGGAACGGCGCCAGACTGGCGAGCGACTTGTCGATCAAGGCCATCTCCGTCGTGGAGAGTGGCTTCAACGGCGTCGGCTGCACCCGTTCCCAAAGGATCGGCACGCGGACAACTTGCATTCCCATGTCAATGAAGGGCTGGGCCGTCTTTGCGTCGGGATAGATATAATCCTTCCCGAAGATACCGGGCTTGCGGGCGGAGTTGAATTCCCCACCGGCTATGTTGACGCCCGACAGGGGTGCGCGCCCGGTGGCAGGTTGCTCGGCAGTCAGCGGCAGGGCCAGCAGCATCAGCAGCGGCGCCGTGGCGAGGCGAGTTGCCACCCTCATCGGATGAAGTCCCTTTGTTGCCATGGCGATGTGCCTGCGTCCCCGCTAGGTGCTGAAGGGAAGGAGACATGATGAGCGCGAAAGCCGACCTGCTCGCAAAGGCCCTGCCCGGCGATCCCCCACCCGACATGATGGAGGCGGATGCCTTCCCCTGGTTTCAGGGTGCCGACAATGTGCCTACCCATTTCGGCATGGTGGGATTGCTCCAGGAAAAGGGCAGGGTCGTAGATCTCGGCGCGCCTCAACCGGGCGGCACCCGGCCAATCCATTATCGGCGGTCTTCGGGCGCCTTGCTGTCGCTTTCCCTCCCGATTTCCATGGCTATCGCGGCGGGCGATTTCCTGCTGGTGAAATCGCTGACCTGCCCCGATGGTGCGGTGCGGCCGATCGCTGTGCGTCCACCGGTCAGCCGGGACTGGATCGCCATAGCCGATCTGGAGGCCATATTGCGACAATATGGCGCGGGTGCTTCCCGCTTCGTTCGATGGAGCGCCGGCGCGGGCACGGTCTGCGGTATCGCCGCGCTGTGCGGGGTTGTGGCGCCGGTTACGGCCCTGGCGGGCATGGTCGCGGGCGCGGCCGCGCTCGGCCTCCATCGCCGGGACCGGCGTGACCGTGGGCGCGTCAAGCGCCTGGTCGGTTGAAACGCTCACGCCAGCAACCCTTCATTGCGATACCATGCGACGGTGCGGCGGAAGCCCTCCTCCAGCCCGACGGTGGGCTGGAAGCCCAGCGCTCCCTCCGCCCGCGCGATGGAAAAGGCGCGGTTATGCTTGAAGAAGGTCAGGCGGCGGCGGTGCAGAGGGGGCTGCAGGCCCAGCGGCGCGCAGAGCAGTTCGCAGCCGTGCGCGGCCAGATTGACCAGCCCATATGGTACGGTGCGTTTGGGCGTCGGCACGTTCAGCACATTGGCCGCGGTCGCAACATAATCGCGCAGGGGCAGATAAGTCTTGCCACCAATGATGAACGTGCCGCCGGGTGCTGCGTTGCGCGTCATCGCCAGCAGGAAGCCATCGACCAGATCGTCGATATAGACCGGGTGGAAATTGGGTCGCCGTGATCCGATGAACAGAAAACGGCCCTGTTGCACCAGACGGAACATCTTCAGCATGCGCGTATCGCCCGGCCCGTAAATGGCGCAGGGGCGGATGATGACGACGTCCATGCCGGGCTGCATCATCGCGTCGCGGCAGAGGTCCTCCGCCAGCAACTTGCTTTCCTGATATGCGTCGCGCGGATCGAAGGGTGCGCTTTCGTCGGCTGGCGTTTCCGCCACATCGCCGTGCACGCCGATGGATGAGCAATAGACGAAGCGCGCTACGCCCACCTTCCGCGATTCTGCCAGCAACGCGGCCGTACTGTCGCGATTGGCGCGCAGGAATTCCTCCCGCGTGCCTTCGGACCGGTACATCGCGGCAATGTGGAAGCAGGTCGTCGCACCCTCCACCAATTGGCCAAAGGCATTGGTGTCGGTCAGCGATCCGCCGATCCATTCGATGCCGCTCTCCCTTTCGGCGGCGCTGGGCGGGCGGCGGGTCATGGACCGGACGTGATAGCCCATGCCGATCAGCCGGCGTGCCAGCGCTCCGCCGGTGAAGCCGGTTGCACCGGTGACCGCCACGACAGGGCGCTCGTCCCCGCTCATGCCTCCTTCTCCCGGTCGAAGCGCTGGAGTACCGGATTGCCGATCAGCCTGGTAACGCCAATGAGGCGCAATCCTTCCTCCATCATGCGTACCGGTTTCCCCGCAAGGCGGTGGAGGCCCATGGGCGCGCTGAATTGCTTGAAGCTGCGTCGGGGTGCGAAGCCGTTGCGGCGGAAGGCCTGCTCGATCTGGCCCGGCCAGAAGCTGCGATAGGAGCGCGTGTCCTTCTCGATCAGCCGCTTGATGGGAAAGGTGGCTGCCGACAGCGCATTGGCGCCGATCAATGTCGGATAATCGATGATGACGCTGTAGCGGGCGACGCGACAGAGTTCATCCATCAGCTTGTCCGGATCGTCGATATGGGCCAGCAGCCTGATGCTCGTAACGAGGTCAAAACTGCCGTCCGGGAAGGGAAGGGCCAGCAGATCGCCGGTGACATAGTCCACCCTGCCGGTGTCGGTGCCCTGAAACAATTGCTCGGCGCAGTCCGCCGTCGAGCCAAGGACTGTCGTCTTCAGCCCCATGCCCAGCAGCCCGCCGACAAGTTGTCCATGACCGCCGCCGACATCCAGCGCGCTTTGGTGGACGGGCGGTCCATCGTCGACCAGATCGCGCAGCCCTCGCTCCTGAATGTCGAGCAGATAGGCGCCCGAGGGCCCTGCAAAGCGGCGGGCATATTGGACAGACCCTGTTTCCAGGTCAGGGGGAGGAAGCAAACCAGTCATGCCGCGCCTGCGGTTGCTGCAATGCTCAAGAACGCATGCGGACATGACTGGCCTGACGGCACGCACCGCCCGCGGGGCGGCAGGGGCCTGACCACGGACGCACCTTTTGTGCCGGGAAGGGCCTGCTTCCCGACATGGGGGCAGGCGCGCCGCACGGTTGGGTGCCGCCAGTTGTAGACGTGGAAGCTGCTGTGCGTCGGGACGGGGGTCAGCCGCCGCTCGATCTCATTGGCGATTTCCGGGCGCACGCCCATGGGGTTGCGCCACTGATGATCGGACACGATGACCACGCCGCTATCCATGCAGTCGATGACTTCGGATAGGGCTGCCCTGCTGTCGATCAGCGGGCGGCCGGTGCGGAAGTCGCTGTTGAAATCGGACGGCGGCTTGAGCTCGCCCAGCCGGCTGTGGCTGATGAACAGGTCGAACGGTCCGATATGCGCCAGGGTACGCAGGTCGTCACCGGTGATGAGCAGGCTGCTGCCTTGCGCGATCTGCCGCAGTTCAGCTGTCGCCTTGTCCCATTCGCCATCAGGTACCCGGACGGCGAGTGAGGCGGGTTCCTGCGCAAGGGCCGATGCCATCAGCCGTGCGGAATGACGATAGGCCAAGTCTCCGCCCATCAACAGCAATAGCGCCGTGCCCGCCAGCGCGACGGGGCGCAACGGCGATCCGGTGCCGCCGAGCCGTTCGATCAGCGTGCTTATCGCGAGGCCATAGGCCATGCAGATGAACGGAAAGACATAGTAGCTGTAGCGCCACGCCTTCATCCCCGCGAAGCTGTGGAGCGCCAGGCACAGCGTCACCATGACCGCGCACAGGCTGGCCAGCGAGCGATTGCATCGCCAAGCCGCCACGAGCGCGACCGGCCAGAGCATTAGCATAAGGGGCATTTGCGTCCAGAATTCGCGCAGATAATAATAGGCATCATGCTGCGATCCGACCGCCCAGCGTTCGGCATGGCGATAGCTTTCCAGCGCCGAATCCGCCTGCGACAGGACAATGGCTGCGCCGGCGAGCGCGACTGTGCCCAGTATGACAAGGTGCAGTGGGCGCATCGCCCCAATGGTCTTGCGCTGATCGACCAGCAGCCAGCATCCCATGGTCATCGCGGCGATAGCCGTCACGGGTTGCAGATGGGCGGCGATGGCAAGGCAGAACGCTGCCGCAGTCAGCCATCCCGGCTTGAAACGGCTCTCCGGCCGCGTGGCCACGAACAGGCTTCCCGCCGCAGCCAGGATCGCCAGCGCGTGCAGTGCGTAGAAGCGAGCGAAATGCGCGATATCGAGTGTATAACCGGCAAGCGCGAACAATGCGGCGCCGGTCACTGCGCTCCAGATGCCGCCGCTCTGTCGCAACCAGTGGAAGACCAGTCCCACACTGATGCCCGAACAGAGCAGCGCGGGAATGCGTGCCGCCCAGAGGTCGGACCGCCCGAACAGATCGAAGCTGCTGCCGACCATGACGGTGAACAGGCGCGCCCGTTCATAACGCCCGTCCAGGATCGCGAAGCTGCCGTCCGCGGCCCAGCTACGTCCCGCCAGCAGATGATAGAATTCGTCGATATGGGCCGGGCGCGTCTGAATGGTCAGTGCGTAGACCATGCACGCGAACAATGCCGCAAGCAGGGACGCGGCTGCTCCGGGCAGCGCCATGGGCGCGCGCCGGCAATTCTGCGACGGCAGGGCAACACGCGATCCCAGATGCTCCGATATGGTGGCCATGAATATGATCTCACATTCGGCAAAAGCCGACAGGATGTTCGATGGCCCAAGAATTCGATCTAACAGTATTCAAGTCAATATACGGGAGAACGCCTAGCCGTAGGTATGACTACATAATGGTATGTTTCTGCAATTCATGTGAATGTGTTTCTGAGGTCGCGGAATCGATTGGCGTGGAACCCGATTGTGGAAATCTTGAGGGCATCGCCGGCAATATTTTATAATATTGTAGGAATGAACGCATGGTCGATGTTTCTATTGTCGTCCCTCTTTATAATGAAGAGGACAATATAGGGCTCTTGCATGAAGCGATCAGCCATGCATTGGCGGATTTTCAACCCAGCTATGAAGTCGTGCTGGTTGACGACGGAAGCAGGGATGCGACATTTGTCCGCGCCGCGGAAGTTGTCGAGCGGGACAGGCGTGTGCGCATAGTAAAATTCCGCGGCAATTACGGCCAGACCGCGGCGATGGCGGCCGGTATCCAGAATGCCCGCGGCGACATCATTGTCACGATGGACGGCGACCTGCAGAACGACCCGTTGGACATACCGCGCATGGTCGAGCTGATCCACGCCGGGCATGACATCGTCGTCGGCTGGCGCAGGAAGCGACAGGATGGCGGGCTGCGCGTCTTCGTATCGAAATGCGCCAACCGCATCATGGCCCGGCTGATGGGCGTGGCGGTACGGGATAGCGGCTGTTCGCTGAAGGCCTTCCGCAGTATCCTCATCAAGTGCTTGCCCATGTATGGAGAGATGCACCGCTTCATTCCGGCCCTATCGCGCCTTGCCGGCGCGCGGCTGGCGCAGATCGAAGTCCGGCACCATCCTCGTCAGTTCGGTGTCTCCAAATATGGTTTCTCGCGGATTTATAAGGTGATGCTGGACATCGTTTCGATCCGCATCCTGCTTAGCTTCGTGCGGCGGCCCATGGCATGGCCGCGGCACATGATAGTCGGCATCACCCTGCTTGGCCTGCTGTCCGTCGCGGCAGCGATCTGGGGCGAGGGGCTGGCGCTGCCGATGCTGGCGATTGGCGTACTCTGGCTGTCGCTGGCGCTGTTCCTGCTGGGTTGGGCGGTGATCGGACAGATGCTCGCCAGCCTGACCGGGAATGTTTCCGATTTTGCGTCGCTAGGCGCGAAACTGTCGACCCAAATCAAATCGGGGAATTGAGCAATGGTTGCCACGGCAAAGCTGGATCTGGTCAAAGTCATGGACATCTCTGTCATCGTCCCTGTCCTCAAGCGTTTCGATGATGTTGCAAGCGTCTACGGTGAATATCGGGATAGAATCGTGGCCTCGGGGAAAAGTTATGAGTTCATTTTCGTCGTCGATGGACAGCCGGATTACCCAGTCTCCACGCTGGAGCAATTGCAGCGCGACGGCGAACCCATAGAGATCATCCGCTTCGGCCGGGAGTTCGGCGAATCGGCCTGCCTGCGCGAAGGTATCCGCCAGTCGACCGGACGACACCTGCTGTTCCTGCCCGCCTATTTCCAGATCGGTGGCGCGGCGATCTCCGAACTTCTGGACCATCTGGACGAAGCCGACGTCGTCGCCGCCCGTCGCGACAGGCGGGCGGACGCCATGTTCAACCGGCTGCGCGGCTGGGGTTTTCAGAAGATGGCGCGCTTCGCCGGGGCCAAATATGATGATCCAGGTTGCCTCGTCCGCGCCGTCCATCGGAGTGTGTTCGACGAGATTCCGATCCAGGATGAAAAGCAGCGCTTCCTGCCCCTGCTGGCGGAGGTGCATGGCTTCAAGGTCGTCCAACTCACCTTGCCTCAGGCGGAAAGCGACGCGGGCCGGCCGCAGCATAAGCCGGGCGTCTATTTCGACGTGATGATGGACCTGCTGGCCGTCGGCTTCCTCGTCCGTTTCATGCAACGTCCATTCCGCTTCTTCGGCACTGTGGGCGCGGCGTCGATCCTGTGTAGCCTGGCCCTGATGGCTTTCCTGCTGTTCCAGCGGGAGGTCAGCAATATTCCGCTGAGTGACCGGCCATTGCTGGTGCTGGTCGTGCTGCTGCTGGTGCTGGGCATCCAGATCGCGGCGATCGGCCTGATCGCGGAGATCGTCATCTTTACCCGCGGCGACGGCAAGCAGCATTATCGTGTCGAAAAGATCGTGGAGCATGTGTCCGCCGATGCCTGAAACCATAATAATAGGGGCAGGCATCCAGGGCACCACGCTGGCACTGGCCGCGCTCGAACGGGGCGTGTGCCCGGTCCTGGTCGATCGGGATGATCATCCCTCCGGCGCGTCCGTCAACAGCTATGGCATCATCCATGGCGGGTTGCGTTACCTCCAGTCGATGAACATCCCCCGCTGGGTGCGCAGCCGCCGCGCGCAGAACTGGTATATCGACCGCTATCCGCATCAGGTCCGGCCACTGCGCTGTGTGATGCCGCTCTATGACGGCACCCCCCGGTCGCCCCGCCTGTTCGCCCTCGCGCGAGGACTTGACCATATGCTGCGAACGGCACTCGGCCAGCATGTGCCGCTTCCCAAAGACGGGGCCTGTTCGCGGCAGGAGGTCTTGCAGGCCTATGATGTCGCGACTCACGGTCTGCTGGGCGGCGCGGTCTGGTATGATGCGCAGTTGCTGAACCCGCCCGCGTTGCTGAGGGAAATGCTGGCTGAGGTGGAGCAGCGCGGCGGCGTCGTCCTGCGCTCCACTGAGATAACCGGCCTGATCGAGCAGGGCGGAGGCGTCCGGGCCGTCCAGTTGCGGAACGTGAAGGACGGGCGGGAGCAGAGGATCGCTGCCGACCTGCTATTCGATTGCGGTGGCGCGCAAGCGGGGCGCTGCCTCGGTCCGGCGCGCCGGGTGCCGAGCGCGGCGGTCCTCGCCTTCAACCTGCTGATGGACATTCCCGCGCCCCCCGCCAGCGACGCCTATGCCCTGTCGCCTACGCCCGGCCGCGGCCGCAGCTTCTTCTTTCGCCGCTATGGCGCAGCGACGCTGGTCGGCACTTTCTACCGTCCCGGACCCGGCAGCCTTTCGCCTCAACCGACGGCGGAGGATGTCCGGTCCGCCCTCGCATCCATTCGCCAATGCCTTCCGAACCTTGAACTGGACGAAGGATCGGTGCTGGCCATCTACGCCGGTCTGCTGCCGGATCGTGACGGCAGCGGGCGGGCGCTTCATCCCGGAGACCGGCATTTGCGTCCCGGGCCGGAGGGCTATCATATGCTATTGGGCGGCAAGCTGACCACCGCGCCGCTGCTGAGCGAACAGGTGGCGCGCCGCCTGTGGCCCGCCGCGCTCTTGCCGCAAACCGGCGGATGGCGACCGCGTCATGCCTGAACTGATGATCGACGCGCACGTCCATCTGCATCCCGGCGACGACCCATGGGACAGGTTGATGCAGGCGCATGAACGCATGATGGCGGCGGCGGGTGGGAAGGATTGCCTGGCTGTCTTCATGCTGGCGGAGCAACAGGGGTGCGATGCGTTCGGAACGTTGAAGGCATCGGCGCGGACCACGGCGGAACCGGAAAGCCTCTGGCTGGAAACCGGTTCGGCCGACCTGCTGGTGCTGGCCGGAAGGCAGGTCGTCAGCGCCGAAAGGCTCGAGATGCTGGCGCTGGCTACGGCCGCCGACTTTGTCGATGGCGCGCCGGCCCAACAATTGATCGAGGCGATGGACGCTGCGGACGCGCTGATCATCCTTCCCTGGGGCGTCGGCAAATGGGCCGGTGCGCGAGGGCGGCTGGTCGACAGGCTGCTGGCCGGAGATTCGGAGGAGCGACTGCTGTTGGGAGACAATGGCGGGCGTCCTGCTTTCTGGCCGGAACGTCGCTTCCGCCATCGGACGGTTCTGCGCGGATCGGACCCCTTGCCGTTGGGGGGCGATGCCCGGCGGATCGGTACTTTCGGGACCATGGTGCAGGGCAGGCTTTCGGCCGATCGTCCCGGCCGCGACCTGCGCCTGCTGATCCGCTCGACCGGCAGGCAGGCGCGGCATTATGGTGCGCTCGCCGGGCCGTTGCATTTCCTCGGCAACCAGTTTCGCCTGAGAATGGCCTCATGAAGATATTGATGCTGGCGCCACAGCCCTTTTACGAGGAACGCGGCACGCCCATTGCCGTGCGAATGGCAGCCGAAGCCTTGGCTGCGCAGGGACATGAGGTTGATCTGTTGAGCTTCCATGAGGGGCGCGACGTGCCGATGCCCGGCGTGCGGCATCACCGCATCGCGGCTCCGCCGGGGGTGCGGAATGTCCCGATCGGCTTTTCGCTCAAGAAGCTCGCCTGCGATTTCTGGATGCTCTTCACCGCGATCGGCCTGCTTCGGCGCTATCGTCATCATGTGATCCACGCTGTCGAGGAGGCGGCCTTCTTCGCGCTGCCCCTGTCCCGGCTCTTCGGAATCTGCCTCGTCTATGATGCGGATTCGATCCTGAGCGAGCAGATCGTCGAGAAATGGCCCGGAGCCGGCGTCTTCGCCTGGATCGTTGAGCGATGCGAGCAATTCGTCTTCCGCCGCAGCGATCTGGTGATCGCCGTCTGCCCCGCCATCCTGCAAAGCGCCAGCCGTTTCGCAGCCCCCGGGCGCATCCATCTGCTGCCCGACGTCGCGATGGAAGGACCCGCTGCTGCAGCACCCGTCGAAGATCTGCGCCTCTATGCGAAGGATCGTCCGCTCGCGCTCTATGTCGGCAATCTGGAATCCTATCAGGGTGTCCGCCTGCTGATCGAAGCGATGGCGGCCCTTGCGCCTGTTGAGCGCCCCACGCTGGTCGTAATAGGCGGCCAGGCGGACCATGTCGCGCAGCATCGGCAATTCGCCTTGCAACGCGGGCTGGAAGGCGACGTGCATCTGTTGGGGCCGCGCCCGCTGGATGGCCTCAGCCACTATCTGGCGCAGGCGGACATCCTCTGCTCGCCGCGCCTGAAGGGCCGGAACACGCCGATGAAGATCTTCTCCTATATGGCGTCGGGCAGGGCGCTGCTGGCAACCGATATCGAAAGCCATTCCCAGGTTCTGGATGGTCGTTGCGCCATGCTGACACCGGTAACGCCGCAGGACATGGCGGAAGGGCTGCGACGGCTCTGCGCTGACGACGCGCTGAGAGAGGGTCTGGGGAAGGCGGCGGCCACAAGGGCTCGGCTCGACTATGGCCATGCTGCCTTCGTCGAGCGGCTGCGGAGCGCTTATGCCGTGCTTTCGTCAGATGTCACGACACCCCCTTCGCCCACGGCGCTGGAGGCCGCATGACGGCCATCGGCACCAGCGCGCGGGTGGTGAAGGGCGCACCCTCCAGCCTGTTCGCCGCGCTGGGTTTCGGTCTGTCGGGCGCAGCCTTCACCCTGGGCATGCTTCTGCTGGCGCGGGTGCTGCCGGTGGAGGCTTATGGCCGTTTCACGCTGGCGGTTGCTTTGTTCAATATCTTCGGCCTGCTGACGCCGATGGGCGTGGATCAGTTGTTCCTGCGCGGGCCGATGCGGGCGGGAAGGGGCTTGCTGGCTTTCCTCATCCTCTCCGGCCTTGTGGTGGGCGGTGTGGTGGGCGCGGTAACTGGCCTGCTGGGCGGACTGCACCGGGGCGAGGCATGGCTGACGGCCTTGGCAATTGCCGGCGGCGGGCTTGTCGCGGCGACCAGCACCGGCCTTCGCGCATGGGAGATGCCCGGTGCCTCCATGCTGCTCGCGATTTCGGCCAGTTTCATCCTCCTGCTTGCCGGAACCCTGACTGTCCTTCTCGGCATCAAGCATGGGGCGACGCCTCTTGCCATATTCGCCGCCGGAAACATCGTCTTCGGCGCGATCGGCTGGAGTCTTTTGCGATGCAGGGCGAAGGAAGGCGATGTCGGCCATCCCGCCCGGCGCTGGCGCGAGGCGGGGTCAATGCTGGGCCTCGTCGCCCTCGGCACGCTGTCGCTACAGATCGAACGGATCGTCATTCCGATCCTGCTGGACCTGAAGGATCTGGCGTTGTTCGGCGTGCTGGCGTCGGTCGCGATTTTTCCCTTCCGCCTGCTCGCTTCCGGCGTTGGCTTCACCCTCGCGCCCCGGCTGATCGGTGCGGAACCGGCGCGCCGACAGGCCATTGTGCTGGCGGAGGCCAGGCCGCTGCTCGCGGTGATCATCGTGGCGACGGCGGGCCTTGCCGTCTGCGGCCCGTTGCTCGCCACGATGGTGACCGGTGGCCTCTACGCCATCAGTCCGGCCCTGGTCTTCGCCGCCTGCGTGAACGGTGTGGGAAAGGTCGCCATGGCCTTCCCCCGAGCGATGCTCACGGCGGCGGGATCGCCCGCCGATCTGGTGCTGCTCAACGGATGGGGCGTGGTGGGTCTGGCGCTGACGGTCAGCGGTGCGCTGGCCGGGGCCGCTTACGGCATCACCGGGCTGCTATGGGGCGCGACGCTGGGCGGTGCGATCCCCACGCTCTTTACCCTGCACCTCGCCTGGCGTCGGCTTGGAAAGGATTGAGACATGACCACCCAAATGGGCTTTTCTGAGATGATGCAATCCCTGTACATCGGATCGGCGTCGCTTGATTATCGCAAGACCGGCAGGCTATTGCGCGAGATGGAGGCGCAGGCCGGCGTGCGCGTCGCGCTGATGGGCAATGTCACGCTGGACCTTCTCACCCCCTTCCTGCGTGTGGAGGCCGCGAAGGTCGGCCAGATGTCCGCATTCCATGTCAGCCCCTTCGGTCAATATATGCAGGATCTGCATGGCGAGGCGCTGCAGTGCTTCGATCCCCACGTCATCGTTCTGCTACTGTCGGCGGAGGTGATGCGGCCCGATGCCTTCGCACGGTTCCATCAACTTTCCGTTGAGGACCGTCATCGCTTGCGGGCCGATATGGCGGCGGAGATAGAGGGTTGGATCGACAGCGCGGTCATGCGCACCACAGCGACGCTGATGGTAGCCAATTTCCCCTGTCCTTCCAGCGCGCTGGGCGTCGCGGACCTCAGCAGTGAATATGGCGAGCGCGAATTCTTCCTGGAGCTGAACCTGGCGTTGATCCGCGCCGTACGGGCGCGCCCCAGGGCGATGATGCTGGACGTGGTCGAAGCGATGGGCCGGGTCGGCGCGCGGCATGCGATAGACCGCCGGATGCACTATCTCGCCGGGTTGGGCTGGACCGACATGATGATGCGGGAATTCGGCGCGGTCTTCGCCCATGCGCTTGTGGGCGCACTCGGAGCAGCGCGCAAATGCCTGGTGCTGGACCTCGACAACAGCCTGTGGGGCGGGGTGGTGGGCGAGGACGGGCCGCACGGTATCCGCATCGGCCGCGGCGACATGGTGGGTGAGGCGTTCCGTGCCTTCCAACTCCGCATCAAGGCGCTCAAGGAACGCGGCATCATGCTCGCATTGTGCAGCAAGAACAATCCGGAAGATGTCGAGGAAGTGTTTCGCCTGCGTACCGACATGCCGCTACAATTGTCGGACATGGCGGCGACGGCGATAGGCTGGGATACCAAATATGCGAGTATAGAGAAGATCGCGAGCCAGCTCAATATCGGTCTGGACGCTCTGGTGTTCCTGGATGACAACGCGGCGGAGATCGCGGCCGTGCGGCAATATTGCCCGGATGTCCATGCGGTGCTTCTGCCGCCAGATCCGTCCGACTTTGTCGATATATTGGACGCGCTGCCCTGGTTCGAGAAAAGCCGGTTGACGGCGGAGGACAGGGCCAGGACCGAACAATATGCGCTGGCTGCCAAGCGGGAGGCTCTGTGTGCTTCCTGCGATCCGATGGATTATCTGCGCGACCTTGACATGCGCGCGGCGGTCCGCGACGCGGGGCCTGCAGACCTGCTGAGAGTGCATCAGCTTTTCAACAAGACCAACCAGTTCAACCTGACCACCGGCCGCCCGACCATGGGGGAGGTGGAGGCGATGATGACCGGCCCGGCATGGCAGCTCATCGTTGCGGATCTGCGCGACCGCTTCGGGGAATTGGGCACGGTCGCGATCTGCGCCTTGAGGCGAGAGGGCACGGCGCTCCATATCGGACATTTGCTGATGAGTTGCCGCGCCATGGGCCGCGGCCTGGAACATGCCATGATGAATGAGGTCAAGCGTCGCTTTCTGGAAAGCGACGCCGCATTCCTGCACGGCAGCTACGTTCCGACGGCCAAGAACGATCCGGTGCGCGGCTTTTTCGACGATCAGGGCTTTGCCGCCATCAAGGGCGGCGACGGCACGGACTACGCGCTTTCCCGCGCGGATGTCGCGTTCAGGGAATGCGACTGGATCATGCTGGAGGCGAGATGATGACTGTGGATATGGACGACCTGCTGAACCTCGTCGGTGATATCATCGAAGTCGATCCGTCCCGGATAGACCTGCGCCTGGACCGGGACGGGGTTCCCGGCTGGGATTCGCTGGCCCATCTGCGGATCATCACGGCGTTCGAAGCGCAATATGGCGTGCGCCTCAGCATGGAGCAGATTGCCGGAATACGTACGGTGGAACAATTGTCGCAGACATTGGGCGAGGCATGACGCCATGCGCCTGGGTGTCGCCATACGCCGTTTCGCCATTCCAGGCTTCGTGCACAGCCTCTACCATCTGTTCGTCGGGCGCGCGATCGTCAGCCCGCGCGCGGAACTGGAATGGAGCAGGCTGCTGAAGATCGGTCGCAAGTCGCAGATCAGTTCCTTCGTGAAGATCAAGGCGAGCGAAGGGCCGGTGAGGGTGGGTGAACGGACCGACATAGGCTGCGGCGTGTTCATCGCCGGGCACAGCCATGGCATCGTCATCGGCAACGACTGCCTGATCAGTCCCAACGTATCGATTATCGGCGTCAATTACCGTTATGACCGCGCCGACCTGCCGATCCGCGAACAGGGAGTGCAGTCGGCTGGCCCGACCCGCATCGGCAACAATGTCTGGATCGGCGCGGGCGCGGTGATCCTGGACAATAGCCAGATAGAGGATGGCGCGATCATAGCGCCGAACGCGGTGGTGTCGGGCCGGGTGCCCGCCATGTCGGTCATGTCGGGCAATCCCGCCAAGCTGGTGTTCATGCGCCGATGAGGCTCTTCGTCACCGCCCGGCTCGACGACCTCTATGCGCGATGGACCCGCTGGCGTCTGCGGGTGACAGGCGGCAAAGGGGGCCGTGCTCTGCGGGTGCGGGGTGGCGTGCCCTATCTCGCTGGGCAACTTGTTCTGGGTGAGGCCGTGCGCTTGCGCAACGAGCCCGCCCGCATCAGGCTGAAGGCCGTTGGCAGCGGCCGGATCGTCCTGGGCGATCAGGTGTCGCTCAACAGTGGCGTCACCATCTTCAGCGCCGCCAGCGTGGAGATCGGCGCCTTCAGCCGGATCGGGGACCATGCCAGCCTGTTCGACACCAGCTTCCATGCGGTCCATGAGGGGCATGCCGCACGGCCCCGGCCGATCCACATCGGCCGCAACGTCTGGATCGGGCGCCACGCCACGATCCTGCCGGGCGTGTCGATTGGCGATCACAGCGTGATAGCTGCAGGTGCAGTGGTGTTCGAGGATGTTCCCGCCCGCCAGCTCTGGCGCGGCAATCCAGCGGGTTTCGTCAAGCATGTCCGCGCGGGCGACGATTTCATAAGGCGATAAGGGAAGCATCATGTCCCCAACCACTGGCGGCATAGCCGGAAAAATCCGATCGGGCATGGCCTGGTCGCTGGTCGAAAGCTGGGGCGTTCAGGCGATTCAGTTTCTGGGGTTCATGATGGTAGCCCGCTATGTCGACGCCGCCGCGCTGGGTGTGGTCGCCATGGCGCTGCTGGCGGGGCAGTTCTTCCAGATGACCTTGCTGTCGGGCATAAGCGCCCCGATGGTCAGCGCGGGGCGCGACGATCCCGATCTGGACGATACCGCCTTCTGGATCGCCTTCACGATCGGCGCGCTGATGCTGCTGCTCACCCTCGCCTGCGCGGGTGTTGTGGAGCGGACGCTGGAGCAGCCGGGACTGGCGTGGGTGCTGCACTGGCTCAGCATCGCCAATTTTCTCTCCGCGCTGAACGTCGTGCCCCAAGCCTGGCTGACCCGGGCGTTGATGATGCGACCGCTGGCGGTGCGATCCACCCTGTCGACCTTGGCGGGCGCGCTGATTGGCATTCCGATGGCCATGGCGGGCTATGGGCTGACGGCGCTCGTGATGCAGAATATGGCGACCGCTCTGGTCGGCACTGCGATCCTCTGGGCGGGGTGTTCCCGGCGGCCGCGCTTTCGCTTCGTTCGGAAGAAGGGGCAGGAAATCTTCTTTTACAGCCGCCATGTGACGCTGACGGGCATCGCCAATTTCTTCAATTCCAACTCCGACGTGCTGATCGTGGGCGTTGTCTTGGGTGCGGCGGCGACGGGCGTCTATACGGTCGGCAAGCGCGCGCTGCTGGCGGCCAATCTGCTGCTGGCGCGGGCTCTCTCCCGGATCGCCTTCCCGGCCTTCTCGCAGCTCAAGCATGATCCGCCGCGATTGGCTGCGGCCTTCCTCAAGCTCGTCTCCGCGACATCGCTGATCACCACCCCGGCCTTCGTCGGCATGGCGCTGGTGGCCGATTCCTTCATCCATCTCTTCTTCGGGCCGCGCTGGGCAGGAGCGGTGCCGGTGATGCAATGTCTCAGCTTCTTTGGCGCGCTCCAGGCAATCGGCATTTATAATCAATCGCTTATGCTTGCCCTTGGTAAGCCACAATGGCAGACGTGGTTGGCCGCCCTCTATGCCGTGGTGAACTGCACCCTCTTCCTGGCGGCGGCGGATCAGGGGCCGGGCGCGATCGCAGCCGCCTTCACGCTCCGCGCCTGGTTGCTTTATCCGCTCTCCGTCCTGGGCGTGATCCTGTTGCTGCCGATCAGCTGGAAGGACTATTGGAAGGCCGTTCGGCCGGGCTTGTTCGCGTCCGCAGCCATGGCGGGATGCGTATTGGGCGCGCGGCCTTTTCTTGTCGAGATGGCGCCGGCGGAAGTCCTGACCCTCACTATCCTCATCGGAGCGCTGACCTATGGCATGGCCCTTTTGTTGCTCGGGCGAAACGCTCTGGTTCAGCTGTTGATGTTCGCCAAGGGGCGGTACGGAACAGTGTAACCTATGCTAGCATATTGCTCTTGGGCGATTTTGTTGCCGTAAAGATGTAAAATTCCGTAGCAATACCTACTAGGCAATCCCCGATCATGCTGTTACGACCATTGCAACGCAGCAATTTCCCTTAAGCTATTTCCCTTAAAGGGGCTGGCGTATGGGATGATGCATGAGCTGAGCCGGGCCGATCCCGGCCGGGTCCAATAAATACGGTAAACCGAGGTCGCAAGAAATAGTTCTGGGCTATAAGCGCGGAGTGAAAGACTATGCTTGCAACCGGCGCCGATGAGCGTCTTCAGCGGCGTTTCTCGCTGGCACTCATGCGTAATGCGTCGCAGCGGTTCACCCCTGCCGCGTGGATTGTCGAAGTGCGTTGGAGCGGCCTTGGCAAATATATTGCCTCGCTGATCATCGTCTTTCTCGCCTCCTCCTGGATTTTCCGCGACGGGGTCGCGTCGCTGGCTGCCGAGGACTATGCGATCCTGACCCTGATCGTGATTTCCGTCGCAACCCTGATGGGAATTGGCCCGGCCGCTGTCACTACTACCGGCCTGCTGACGGTCATCTACGCCATTGTCGACGTGCAGATCAGGGGCGGAAGCGGCGAGGACGGCCTGGCTTTCCTGCTGGTCATGGTGGCGGCCAATGGGGTGGCGTTTAAATCCACCTTCTGGCGCGCGCGGGCGGAGCGGCAAGGCGCCTATGTCAACCGGCTGACCGAGCAGTTGAAGCTGTTGACTGACGGATCGGTCAACTATGCCCTCTATATGACCGATGTGGAGGGGCGGGTCGTCCACTGGAACAGGGGCGCCCAACGCTTCACCGGTTGGGACAGCCGCGACATCATGAATCGCCCCGTATCGCTGCTCTACTCACAGCTTCCCGGCATGGGGGACAATATGGCCGAAGCCTTCGCCCTTGCCAAGGAGCATGGGAGTTGCGAATTCGACTGCTATTTCATCAGGAACGACCGTAGTGCCTTCATGCAGAATTGCGTGGTGACGGCGCTGCGGGACGGCAAGGGTCGGCTCCAGGGTTTCGCCAAGCTGGTACGCGACGTGACGGCGGAAAGGGCGCAGGAAGTCGCCCTGCAGGAACGGGAAGCGGAACTGCGCTCCATTCTGGAAACGGCCCCCGATGCGGTGTTCGTCGTCGATATTTCGGGGCGAATCGATTATATGAACAGCACCGCCTGTCGCATGTTCGGCTATGGTCTGCGCGAACTGGAAGGCGGAGAATTCGATCTTCTCCTGACCGGGGCGCAGCCGCCGCGAGAGGTTCGCGAAGAGCCTCTCCATGTCGAGAGCGATACCCCGCTATCCTATCCACGCAGGCTGATCGGTCGCCGCCGCAATGGCTCCAACTTTCCTATCGAGATGAGCTTCGTGAAGATGGAGGGCGCGCATGAGACGCACTATACTGCCTTCATCCGCGACCTGACCGAACCGGAGGCGACCAAGGCGCGGCTGGAACTGCTCCAGACCGAGATGCTGCACGGTACCCGCTACAGCGCAATGGGTGCGATGGCATCGATGCTGGCGCATGAACTGAACCAGCCGCTGACCGCGCTCGCCGCCTATATGGAGGGCAGTTCGATCCTGCTGATGCGCGGGCAGGAGGCCGACCGGCCGAAGCTGAACCGTATCTTCCGCTCTGCCGCGCAAGAGGCGGTGCGGGCCGGCGCGATCATGCGCCGCCTGCGGGATTTCGCCAGCGACGGCGAGGCGCTGTTGGAAATTCATGATGCGCAAGATGTGGTGCGCAGCAGCCTGGCGCTGATTGCGGCCATGGCCGCGGCGGCGGACATCACCGTGGAAATGGAGGTCGCGCCGGACACCGGGTCGATATTTGCCGATCCGATCCAGATTCAGCAGGTGATCGGCAATCTCTGCCGGAACGCCATCGACGCCATGCGCGACGAGCCGGAACGGCGACTGACCGTGCGGGTCGCGGCGGCAGATGACCTCACTACGCATTTTCTCGTTTCCGACACAGGCTCGGGCATTCCACCCGCGATCAAGGACCGGATTTTCGATGCCTTCGTCAGCAGCAAGGAAGAGGGTACCGGCGTCGGCCTGTCCATCTGCCGCACCATTGTCGAAGCCCATGGCGGACGGATCTGGCTGGAACCGAGCGCCACGGGAAGCTGCTTCGGTTTCAGTCTCAGACGCAAGAAGGGAAACGCCATTGGAAGTCACTAAGCTGATCCACATCGTGGATGACGAAGATTCCGTTCGCGCCGCAACGGCCTTCCTGCTGGAGCTGGAGGGCTATACGGTCCGTACCTGGCAGCGCGGCACGCATTTTCTGGCTGCGGCCGCGAATGAGCCGACGGGTTGCGTGATCATGGATCTGCGTATGCCGGAAATGGACGGGATAGAGGTGCAGCGGCGTCTGAACGAGGCGGAGCTCTATTTCCCAATCATCATGCTGACCGGCCACGGTGACATTGCCTCCACCGTGACCGCGATGAAGATGGGCGCGGTCGATTTCCTGGTGAAGCCGTTCGAGCGGGAAACGCTGCTGCGCGCGGTGGAAAATTGCTGGACGCTGTTCCAGGATAGCGGTGCGCGTCGTCAGCGGGCGATACGCGCCGGGGCCATGGTGGAAAAGCTCACGCCCCGGGAGCGCGACGTGCTGTCGGGCCTGACCATGGGCCTGCCTAACAAGCATATCGCGCTGCAATTGGGGATCAGCCCACGTACCGTGGAAATACATCGCGCCAATCTGATGTCCAAACTGGAGACGCGAAGCCTGTCCGATGCGTTGCGCGTGGCCTTTGCCGCAGGGATCGGCGGGCAGTTGGATTGTTGAGAAGACTGGCGATTTGCGACCTGTAGGTTTTCTGCGCTGAAGAGGCAGTTTCTTGAAAATGCATCGCGTTCGGCCGCCACTTCGGATGAATGAGTCATAAGAGCGGTTCGACCGGCAATGTTTTCGGTCGAACCGCTCTGTCGCGCCTGGATGCCGAGCCTTCGTCCTCCGTTCCATGGCGCGACGATGCCTTTTCCTTCTTGTTCTGGAAGTTCAGCGCGGTCGTCCTGCTGGCAATCTAATCGTGAACAGGGCATCGTCGGGCGCTGCCCCGTTCCTGACGACCTGCAATTGCGATCCGCCATTGGGGGCATGCGGCAGGCTGGTTTGCCTGCTTTTTCCGTCCAGCTGGACAGACGATTTCACCAGCCGCAGCGAGGCCCGTTTGGCGTGAGCCGACCGGCGCCATGAACGTCCTCTCCGCTTTCGCCTGATCAGATCCCAGGTGAGATAGGGCAGCGAAATGACCAGAAGATAAAGCGATACCGGCAACCATATGATCGCGAAGAGCCGATCGCGCCATCCAACCTTCACAATGTTCCGCGACTTGTTCTGCAATCGCCACAGATTGCAGGAACCATGAACCCATATCCCGGAGAGGACTGCCATCGCGATAATCATTGCCATCCTGCTCCATCATCCAATCGCAGCTCTTCGGGATGCGTCGCGAAGCTGTTTTCAGACAAAATATAGATGAAAGTAATCACCTGTCATCTACGCAGGAATACGCACCGATGGATATCGGGACGACCCGTCAACCCCTCTGTATTCTTCCGGATTGTACGTAAAGCGATAATATGTCTGATTTGGAGGGGGCAAGGATCGGTTGCAGGAACGGATATTCTGCGACAACTGCGTTTCGATCGAATGCGTGCCATGGCGCGGAGAGCCCTCCGAGCGCGCAAAATGAGGTGTGCATGTCGAGAATTGACCTGGCGATGGCGACCCGTCCAGCCGGCGGACGGGGTCCTGCCACGGCGCATCGCGCGGTGCGGATCGGGCTTTGCCTTGCACTTGCCCTGTGGGACATGGTGGCGTTGACATGCGGACTGAGCGTTGGACTGGCGCTTGCGCCCTTGGATGTCGGGCTTCGCGATAGCGGCGCTTCTGTCGCGGCGCTGCTCATGGCCTATCTCATCATCGCCTTCCACAATCAGGCCTATGACCCCCGCAGCCTTACCAACGCGACGACCAATTGCCGCAATGCCGGAAGGGCCTTCGCCGGCATGGTGCTGATCTTCTTCCTCCTGCTGTTCGCGGTGAAATCCGCCTCGACCTTCTCACGCACCGCAGTGCTGGCCGGGCTGAGCTGTGCGGGCGGGCTGCTGCTTGCGCAACGGCTGCTGCTGAGCCGTCTTATCGAACGTCATTTCGGGGATCGGCTGTTTGCCGAGTTGTTGATCGTGGACGATTGCCCGATCCCCGAGGATCCGGGCCGGTTGGCATTGATCGATGCGCAGGCCATCGGCCTTCGCGCTGATCTGGACGACCCCTATATGCTGCACAGACTGGGTATGCTGCTGCGTGATCACGATCGGGTGGTCGTCGCCTGTCCAGCTGATCGGCGTGTGGTCTGGGCGCAGATGCTGAAGGGCGGAAATATATTGGGCGAGATCATTTCTCCCGAAGTCGAATCCATGGCGCCGCTGACGGTCGGGCGCTGGCAGGACATGGCTACATTGGTAGTCGCGCGCGGGCCGTTGAACCTGGCGAACCGGGCGACGAAGCGACTGTTGGACCTGATCGTCACGGTGCCCTTGCTGATCGGATTGTTGCCGCTGATGATTGCCGTCGCCATTGCGATCAAGCTGGATTCGCCCGGTCCGGTCTTTTTCCGCCAGCAGCGGATCGGGCGGGGCAACACCTTGTTCAGCATCCTGAAGTTCCGCAGCATGAAGGCGGAGCGATGCGACCTGGACGGCGTCCGGTCGGCCAGTCGCACTGACGACAGGACCACGCGGGTCGGCCGGATCATTCGCCGGACCAGCATCGATGAATTGCCGCAGCTCATCAATGTCCTTCTGGGGGAGATGAGTCTTGTCGGGCCAAGACCTCATGCCATTGGATCTACTGCGGAGGACATATTGTTCTGGCGCATCGACCACCAATATTGGAAGCGGCATGCGTTGAAACCCGGAATCACTGGTCTCGCGCAGATTCGCGGATTCAGGGGTGCAACGGAAACCCGGGCGGATATTTTACGGCGGGTTGAAGCCGACCTTGAATATATGAATGGCTGGAGCCTGATGCGCGACATCGTGATCCTTTTCGGCACCATCCAGATTCTGATGCACAGAAACGCTTTCTGATCCCTTTGCAAGAAGTCATTTCAGGATAGGAAAAGGGGCAATCCGGCCGCATGAGATCAACCCCTCCATCCCAATTTTACCGCGTCCGCTTGAGCATTCCGTGCATGTCGATCCACCGCACGAAGGCATCGAACCAGCCGGTGCTGGTGGTCGCCTTCGGATACATGCCGAAGCCGTGGCCGCCCTTTTCGTACAGGTGGAATTCCACGGGGCGACGTGCTGCACGCCAGTCGTCGATCAGCTTGAAGTCGCGATTGCCGAACAGCGGATCGTCGGCGGCGATGGCCGCGAACATCGGCGGCGCGTCCTGGGGCACGGTCATGCTGCCCAGCGGGCCGTAGATGTTGCCGATGAAGGCGGGTTTCGCCTCCGTGGTCGACAGCGTCGTCGCCATGGTCAGCATCGCCCCGGCGGAAAAGCCGATCATGCCGATCCGGTCAGGATCGACATGCCACTGCGACGCGCGGGCGCGGATCAGGCGAAAGGCCGCCGTGGAATCCGCCAGTTGCGGAGCAAGGTCGGTCGCCGCGGAGGTGGGAGCGGGCAGCGGCGTCCTGGCCGCGCCGGAGAACATTTCCTGCATCGACCGTTCGAAACCAGCCATGTCGGCCGGTGTCTGGCGCAGCCGATATTTGAGGACGAAAGCCGCAACGCCCCTGGCGGCCAGCGCTCGCGCGACGTCATAGCCCTCATTGTCCATGGAAAGCGTGCGGAAGCCGCCGCCGGGCGCCACGACTACAGCTGCGCCCGACGCCTTGGCCGGATCGGGAAGGAAGGGCGTCAATGTCGCCACCGTGACATTGCGCGCAAAGCGGCTGCCATATTGGCGGTGCCAGCTTTCCTTTGCCGTGGCGCCGGGAAGCGCGCCGGTGCCCAGTTCGATCGCGTCGGGCTGGGCAGGGGCGGCAATAGGCGTCATCCTGTCGTCCTGTGCCTGCCCCGGTGACGGAGCAGCAAGGGCGCATGCGGCGATGCCGATGGCGAGGGCGCATGCCGCCGGGAAACGGAAGGGGCGCCGCAATGCGTCGCCGGCAGATAGAAGCATCATGTCATCCTCCTCTGATCATCCATTCTCATTGCAGATCCAGCACAACCACCGACTTGGGCGGCAACGTCACCGTCAGCGCGCCGCCGCTGATCTGCGCACCTGCAAAGGCCGCGGGCTTCACCACCTCCGGCGCGTCGAAGCTGTTGTGCGAATTGATCGCCGGGGCGGTCAGGACGCGGCCTGAGACGTTCGCGGCGTTCAGCCCGTCCAGCTTCACCGTCACCGTGTTGGCCTGGTTGGGGTCGAGGTTGGACAGGGCGACATGCACCTTGCCGTCCCGCGCCCGCACCGCCGATCCGCTGACTGCCGGCATGACGAACCTGTCCTTGTTGTACCAGGGCGTGTCGATGTCGATCGGCAGCACCGTCGCGTCCTGCCAGGGCTTGTACATCTCGAAGACATGATAGGTGGGCGTCAGCACCATCTTCCTGCCCTCGGTCAGGATCATCGCCTGGAGCACGTTCACCATCTGGGCGATGGCCGTCATCCGCACCCGGTCGGCATGCCTGGCGAATATGTCCAGGTTGACCGAGGCGACCAGCGCGTCGCGCAGCGTGTTCTGCTGTCGCAGGAAGCCGGGATTGGTACCGGGATCGGGCGCATACCAGGTGCCCCATTCGTCCACCGTCAGGAAGATGCGCTTCTGCGGATCATATTTGTCCATCACCCTGCTGTGGCCGGTGATAAGCTCGTCCATCTTCCAGGTGGCGGCCAGCGTGTCGGCCCATGCGGTCTCGTCGAAATTGACCGGGTCGGCCTTGGGCGGCCAGCCACCCTGCGGCAGCGTGTAATAATGGAGGGAGAGCGCATCCAGTTGCTTGGCGGCATCGCGCATCATCACTTCGGTCCAGTTATAGTCGCCGCCATTCGCGCCCGACGCGATCCGCACCAGCGTCTTGCCAGCGGGAACCTTCAGGAAGGTCGAATAGCGCTTCGTCACGTCGGCGGCATATTCGGCACGCATATTGCCGCCGCATCCCCAAAGCTCGTTGCCGATGCCGAAGGCGGGCAGCGCCCAGGGTTCCTTATGTCCATTCTTCGCGCGCTCATCGGCCAGGCTGCCGGCGGGCGCGGTGATATATTCGACCCACTCCGCCATTTCCTGCGGTGTGCCGTTGCCGACATTGCCGGAAATATAGGCTTCCGCGCCCACTTGCCGCAGCAACTCGAAATATTCATGCGTGCCCACGCTATTGGGCTCGGTCACGCCGCCCCAATTGGTGTTGACCTTGATCGGGCGCTTTGCCCTGGGGCCGATGCCTTCCCGCCAGTGATATTCGTCCGCGAAGCAGCCGCCCGGCCAGCGGATCACCGGGACGGAAAGGTTGCGCAGCGCGGCCACCACGTCATTGCGGAAGCCGTTGGTATTGGGGATCGACCGATCATTGCCCACCCACAGGCCGCCATAGATGCCATGCCCCAGATGTTCGGCAAATTGCGTGAAGATGCGGCGGTCATAGACCGGACCGGGCCGGTCGGCATGGACGGTGGCGGTGGTCGGCTTGCCGTTGGTATCGGCGCTGGCGGTCGTCGCTGCCAATGCGCTGGCACACAGGAGCAACGCGGCAGTCTTGCGGCGCAGGGTCTTGATCATGGTCGTCCTCTTGGGAAATTGGCGGCGGAATGGGTGAAACCTATTTGGGCAGGGGGATCATTTTGGTGATGGTGTAGCGGGCCTGTTGGCCCTGCACGCCCTCGTCCGGCTGGCCGCTGCCGACGCTCAGGCCATAGTCGCCCGGTATCAGGCCGCGCTCGCCCGCGATGGTGACGAAGCTGAGATCCCGGGGGCTCAAGGTGAATTCGACATTCCTGGTCTCGCCGGGCTTCAGCGTCACGCGCTGGAAGCCCCGCAGGGCAAGGCGCGGCGCGCCCTCGAAGCGGGGCGGCGTGATGTAGAGCTGCGCCACGTCGTCGCCGGCCCGCGCGCCCGTGTTCGTAATGGCGGCGCGCACATGCAGTCCATTCTCGACCGAACCGTTCACCGGTTCGACCGCCAGCAGCGCGTAGCGGAAGCTGGTGTAGCTGAGGCCGTGGCCGAAGGGATAGACGGGCTTCCCCCTGAAATAGCGATAGGTGCGTCCCTCCATCCCATAGTCGCCAAAGGGCGGAAGGTCGTTCACGCTTCTGTAGAAGGTGACAGGCAGCCGGCCGCCCGGATCAACCCTGCCCGACAGGACATTGCCTATCGCCAGCCCGCCCGACTGGCCCGGATACCAGGCCTCGACGATGGCGGCGGCATTGTCCTTCGCCCAGGACAGGTCGATGGCGCTGCCGTTCATGGCGACGATGACCAGCGGCTTGCCCAGCGCCTTGGCCTTTTCCAGAAAGGCGCGCTGGTCGGCGGGCAGGTCCAGCGTCGTCTTGTCGCCGCCGTCGAAACCATCGACCTTGATGGGCATTTCCTCGCCCTCCAGGTCGGAGGTCAGACCGACCACCGCGACCACGACGTCCGCGTCCTTCGCGCCGTTGGTCAGGTCACGGTCAACATCGTCAGTGACGCGCTTCCAGAAGATGGCCGGGCTGGCGGCGACGCCGCTCTCTCCCTGCAGGTGGATGGCGTAGCGCTCGCCCCTGGTCATCCGCACGTCGACCAGCTTGAGCGGTTCTGCCCAGCGCGAATATTCGCTGGCCGAGACGACGGCTCTGCTGTTCAGCGAAACGTCGCCCTTCACGCCGGTCAGGGCCAGCCGATAAACGCCGGTTTCGGGCGCAACCAGATAGCCGCTCCAGCGGACCCGATGCTTTTCCGATACCTGCCTGAACTCGCTCGCCCGCGACACGATGCTGGTCTCGGTCCGCGTCAGCACCGGACGGGTTGCAAACTGGTCCTTGCCCGTGGCGTTGAAATATTCGGCCTTGATGCCCGGCTTGCCAGCCGGCGTCAGCAGCGCGGTGCCCGGAACGAGGTCGCCGTCGGTGATGGACGGGCTGAAGGGGATCACGGTCACGGCACCCCCGCCCATGACCTGCTTCAGGCCTTCGGCAACGGAAATGGGCGGCGCGCTGCGGGCGGAGGAATAATTGCCGCGCAGCACGCGGGTCGCATCCGCCAAAGGTCCGGCCAGCGCGATCTTCGTGCCGGGCTTGAACGGCAGGACGCCGTTATTCTTGAGCAGCACGATGCTCTTTTCCGCCGCGCGCAGCGCCAGCGCCTGGTGATCGGGCGTGCCGATGGCGCTCGGCGGGGTCGCGTCGGGCTGACGGGATGACAGGCCCGGCAGGTCGCCATTGCGGTATCGCGCGGAAAAGAGCCGGACGAGGGCGGTGTCGATGTCGGCCATGCCGATATGGCCCCGCGCCAGCGATTCCTTGTATCGATCGCCCAGGTCGGTGCGCCCGCCCAGCGTCGCGTTGTTGCATTCGCTGTCGACCCCGTATCGCAGGGCAACGGCGACGCCGGTGGCGGCGTCGGGCGCATATTTGTGATGCTCGTAAATATCGACCACGGCGTCGCAGTCGGACACGACATAGCCGTTGAAGCCCCAGGCGCCGCGCAGATAATCCTGAAGCAGCATATGGCTGCCGCAGGCCGGTTGCCCGTCGACGCGGTTGTACGCGCACATGATTGACCCGGCCTTGCCCTCGACAATGGCGGCGCGGAAGGCGGGCAGATATGTATCCTCCAGATCGTGCGGCGTGGCGAAGATATTGTCGGTGTGGCGGCTGGGTTCCGGGCCGCTATGGACCGCGAAATGCTTGGGCGTCGCGACCACGAGCGGCAGGTCCGGATTGTCCCCCTGCATGCCCTGGATAAAGGCGACGCCGATCCGCGCTGTCAGATAGGGATCTTCGCCATAGGTTTCCTGACCCCGGCCCCAGCGCGGATCGCGGAAGATGTTGATGTTGGGCGACCAGCTGTCGAGGCCGGTGCCGATCCGTCCGAGATGTCCGGTCTGCCGCCCTAAAGTGTGCAGCGCGCGGACCTCTGTCCCGATGGTGGAGGCGACCTGATGGATCAGCGGCGCGTCGAAGGTAGCGGCGAGGCCAATCGGCTCCGGGAAATTGGTGGTGGGCACCGCACCGATCGCCCCGTGCAGGGATTCGGTCCACCAGTTATAGGCGGGTATGCCGAGCCGCGGAACGGCAGGCGCGACGTTCAGAAGCTGCGCGACCTTCTCGTCCAGCGTCAGCTTGTCGACAATCGCCCGCGCCTTGCTGTCGGCCTCCGCCCGAATGTCGCTGGCCTGGGCATGGGCCATAGGGGATGTGGCAAGGCACAATAAGGCGCCGGCCGCGCAAAGGGCGAGTGCGGTCTTCATGATCATTTCCCCATGAGCGCGCCGTTTTCGGCATCGCCCTTCGCTTTCAGTCAAACAGGTGGGCGCGGGGGATGGCACTTCCCCCGCGCCCGGCGCGCTCATTGGGCGGCGGCGCCCTTCGCGCCCTTGGCGACGAAGGGATTGATCGTCCGGATCGTGCCGTCGGGGTTATAATGCAGTTCGGTCACCTTCACGTTGCGCAGGCGGGTCTGGCCCGACAACTGGCTGTCGGCGTAGAACAGCCACCATTTCCCGTTCCATTCGACGATGGAATGATGGGTGGTCCAGCCTTCCACCGGGTCCAGGATACGGCCCTTGTAGGTGAAGGGGCCATAAGGGGAATCGCCGACGGCATAGACCAGATAATGGGTGTCGCCGGTCGAATAGCTGAAATAATATTTGCCCTTATATTTGTGCATCCACGACGCCTCGAAGAAGCGGCGGTCATGGTCGCCGCCCAGCAGCGGCTTGCCCTTGTCGTCCAGGATCCGGATCGCGCGGGGCGCTTCGCTGAATTCCAGCATGTCGCCGGTCAGTTTCGCGACGCGTGGCGCCAGCGCGGGCTTGTTGTCCTGGCCCAGGTCGGTCTTCGAACCGTCCGGATCATATGTGCCGCCGACATTGCGCTGAAGCTGCCCGCCCCAGATGCCGCCGAAATAGATGTAGCTCGAACCGTCATCGTCCGTGAAGACGGCGGGATCGATCGAATAGCTGCCCTTGATCGGCTGCGGCCGCGCCTTGAACGGGCCCATCGGGTTCTTGGCAGTGGCGACGCCGATGCGGAAGGCGCCTGCCTTGTCCTTGGCCGGGAAGTAGAGATAATAGGTGCCGTTCCTGTACGCCGCGTCCGGCGCCCACATCTGCTTGTCGGCCCAGGGCACGTCCTTGACGTCCAGCGCCACGGGACCGACGGTCACGGGGCCGCCGATCTTGTCCATCGACAGGATGCGATAGTCGCGCATCTCGAAATGGCTGCCCAGGTCATCCTCCGGCGTCGGCCCGTCAATGTCGTGGCTGGGATAGACATAGATCTTCCCGTTCCACACATGGGCAGATGGATCGGCGGTGTAGATGTCCTTGACGAGAGGCTGGGACAGATATTCGGACGCGTCGCGCTTCGCCTCAGTCTTTGGCTGGGCTTCGTTCGCCGGCTGCGACTGCTGGCACCCGGCGGTGAGCAAGAGGACGGCGAGCGGCAGCACTTCCAGGGCAGGTTTCGATCTTCTTGAACCAGATTGCCGCTCCCGATTCGCGGCCTGCGCAAATGTCCTGACCTGCGACCAGGCCCGATCGGCTGGAAATCGCTCTGCTGCGCGCAACATCTTGGGCATGCTGATCCTCTCCGTTATAACTACCAAGATAGCGCTACCATTTTGTGAACGCAATCTTCTCTGACAAATTATCCGGCACCGTCGACGATCTTCGATCGCCAGACCTGCAGGTCAGACGGGCTGCAACCCATGGCTCACGATCTTGTTGATCAGGTCGCGATGAGGCGGCAGGCCGGCGAGCAGCTTTGCTGTCATGGCCGCGTTTTCGCGCCGCGCGCGTTGTGCGAGATGAGCATCGCGCGCCAGTGCAGGCTCGTCCACCTCCGTGCGGAAGCCCATGCCGTAGAGTACATATTGATAACTCGCCGCGGGGAATATTTCCTCAACCCGGTCGAACTCGTCAAGGAACCAGGGCGACTGATAGCGCCATAGCAGCATCAACTCCTTCAGCCGATCGGGAATGCTGTCGTCCCGGATATTGTCGCGCCAGAATTCGCTGTCGGTTCGCTTGGTCAACACATAATGCAACTTCAGGAAATCAATGATCCTGCCCCAGCGATAATGGGTCGTCGCATTGAAGCGGGCAGCGACGATGTCCATCACCTCGCGACAGGCGGGCATCTGTTCGGCGATGATCTTGGCCGACAATTCGATCAGGACGATGGCGGATGCTTCCAGCGGTTCGAGGAAACCGGCCGCCAGCCCGACGGCGACGCAATTGCCCTTCCAGAAGGTTTCGCGATGGCCGGATCGGATCGCGATCTTCCGCGCGGTCAGCCCGTCGGCAAGCGGACCGATATAGGCACGCAGTTCCCGTTCCGCCTCATCCTCCGAAATATGGCTGCTGGAATAAACATGGCCGACGCCGCGCCGGGTCGGCAGGCCGATGTCCCAGATCCATCCCGCGCTCTGCGCCGTCGAAATGGTGTGCGACGCCATGGCACTGTCGGGTCGTTCATAGGGCACCTGCATCGCAAGCGCGGTATCGCAGAACAGCACGTCCCCGCAGTCCCTGAACGGCACCTTCATTGCGCCCTCGATCAACAGCGCCTTGAATCCGGTGCAGTCGACGAACAGGTCTCCCTCGATCTCGCCGGCCTGAATGGTGCGGATGGCGCGAATGTCGCCATCTTCCTTCATCAACAGCTGCTCCACATCGGCCAGGACATGACGCACGCCCAGTTTCTCGCAGCAATGGCGTTGCAGGAAGGGGGCGAACTTGCCGGCGTCGAGATGATAGGCATAGTTGGCCAGCGCATCATATTCGGCGGTGGCGATCGTCTTGGGCGCCAGGCCGTCGTCGCAGATGCGGCCCTGCGAACAGACGCTGTCGCAGAAACTTTCGTCCCCCTCGCTCGCCAGCCAATGGGGCGCAAGGTTCACCTGCCCGAAATTCTGGGGCAGCATCAGGGGGTGGTAATAGCCGTCGTCTGGCGTTCCCGTCGTCCAGCGGGCGAAGCGCGCGCCCTGCTTGAACGCGGCATCGCATTCGCGGAACAGGTCGGTTTCGGAAATCCCCATGCGCGACAGGGTCGCGCGCAGTGTCGGCCATGTCCCTTCGCCCACGCCGATGATGGGGACATTGGGGGATTCCACCAGCGTGACGCTGAATCCGCGGCCGATGCGGCTGCGATGGCGGGCAGCGATCACGCCTGCCGTCAACCAGCCGGCGGTGCCGCCGCCGACGATCACGATGTTGCGGACCGGATGGACCATATCGAAATTACCCGTAAAAAGGGAGGGGATGTCAACCGACATCCCCTCCAGGGCGAGATAGTTCAGAAGCGGTAGCGAACGCCCGCGGTGAACCGCCGGCCATAGCCATAGACGTCAAGCAGTTGATTGCTGAAGCGGCCATGGGTGCTGTAGGTTTCGTTCGTGATGTTCAGCGCTTCGCCAAAGACGCTGAACTGGTCGGTCAACCGGATATTGGTGCTGAGATCGATCTGAAGCGCGGAATTGACGAAGGTCGGTTCCGCACCGAAGGCCGAATTGTTCTGCGCCTGGCCGAATTGGAGCAGATATTTGTCGCGCCAGTTCACGGCAGTCCGGAATTCGAAGCCGTTCTTGTCGTAAAAGGCGACGAGGTTCGCAGAATTAGCGAGGCCCGTCACGGCAAAGCCGCTCTGCGACAGGTCGGCCCGATCGTAGGGCTTGTTGGTCTCCACGAAGGTGGCGTTGGCGTTGAAACCAAAGCCGCTGTCGCCGAACACATGCTGCCATGCCAGTTCGATGCCCTTGACCGTCGCATTGGGTCCATTCACGCGCTGCGACACGGTGAATATTGCCGGCTGGCCGGTCGTTGGATCGATGACATTGTTGATGGTCTGGCGCTGGGTGCCCGCGACGATGAAGTTCGACACATTCTTCAGGAACAGGTTGACCGCCGCGTAGGAGTTGCGCTGGTAATACCATTCCATCCCAAGGTCGAAATTATCGGCCAGATAGGGCTTGAGGAAGGGATTATTGCCCGTCGCGCCCAGTGCGCCCACGCGCTGGCCGGCGCCGACGTTCAGGACCGGCCCGAGATAATCGAGACGGGGCCGGGTCATGGTGCGCGACGCATCAAACCGCAGGTGCAGATTGTTCGTCAGTTCCAGCTTCATGTCCAGGGCGGGCAGGAAGTAGGAATATTTGTTGCGCTCCGTAACCGCCTGGTTCGGAGAGAAGGCGACGGTCAGCAGTGTGGGATCCGCCGCGCTGCCCGTGATCGATATCGGCAAGCGGCCGATGCCGGACGATACCAGGCTGGTGATCTCCTCGCGTGCGCCCGCGTTGAAGTGGAAGGGCATGCCGGCCACTTCGGTATTGAAGTTCACGCTGATCCAGGCAGACCAGCTCTTTTCCTTGATATCCTGGACGCTGCCCGGGTCGAGGGCGAGATCAAATGTACCGTTAAAGCCCGTGCAACAGCCGCTATTATATCCGGGGGTGTTCGGCCCGGTCCAGAGCCCTTCCAGATATTGCTGGTAAGCGCGCGCATCATAATTGAGCAGGACCGGCGGAAGCGAGCCGGAGAAGCCCGGAATCCAGCCTTTCGTGCTGATCGTGCCCTGGATCAGGCTCGCCGGGATCGGCACGCCGCTGGTACGGCCGGAAGGCGTGCCGTAACCGGCATAGGCCTGCCAGAAATTATTGGCGAATGTGTTGCTGTTCTGGAGGGTGAACCGATCCTCCATATAGCGACCGCCCAGCTTGATGGTGAGGTCGTCCTGCTTCCAGGTCGCGCCCAGCCGGAACTGCTTGATGGTGTCGCTGTTCTTCTGCGCCTGGCGGACGGTCACATGCGAACCGATGATCGACTGGTCGGTCCAGCGTGCCTGATCCCCCGCCGGGCCGTAGGTCGTCAGTTCCGGGAAGGAATTGCTGCTGTTGCCGGTGACGCGGACGCCCAGCGAGGTGCCGAGCAGGCCGCCATAGCCGATGTCGCCATTCTCGCTGCTGACCTGACCATCCGGGTTGAGCCGGCTCTTGGAATAGCTGGCGTCGGCATCGATCGTCAGATTTTCGGTCGCTTCCCATTTAATGTTGCCGCCGACCTGGTTGGTTTCCAGGATGTTCTTGTCGGTCCCGGCGGTAAAGTCCGTGGGCGAGCCTGCCTGGAGGAAGTTGACCGTGGTGCCGTTGCTGTCCAGTTCGACATTGCGCAGATCGCCCTGGTTGAACCAGATGCCGAAACCGGCAATGTCGGTCACCACCTTCTGGCGCGAATAATTGTCGTCGATCGTCAGCACGACATCGTCGGACGGCTGCCATTGGAAGGCGATCCGGCCGTCGAGGCGCTCATCCTTGGTATAACGCTGGTCCGCGCCATATTGCTGCTGGTACCAGCCGACCACATTCTGCCTGTTGGTCGGCGTCGCCCAGGCAGTGGAGGTGGGGTCGGAGGTGGGCGAACATGCCGCCGCGGTGCTGCCCGCGATCTGGCACGGCGCATAGCGGCCGCCCTGCCAGCCCGACACATAGACGCGGTTCGTCTGCGTGTCGCGACGGGTGTAGATGGCGTCCACCAATATGCCCATCGTGTCGTCGGCGAAGGTCGTGCTGAACAGGCCGCCCACGGTGGGGACGATCTTTCCGGCATCATCCTGGATCGATCCGGCGGCGCTCAGCGCCACATGGGTGCCGGGCTTGTCGAACGGCTTGGGGTAGGAAATGTTCAGCGTGGCGCCGATGGAACTGCTCGACAACGAAACTTCCGGCGTCTTGTAGACCGCGAGCTGCCCGACAAAGTCGGCGCCAACGGTGGTGAAGTCCACCGAACGACCGCCTGATGCAGTAGAAAGTCGTCGTCCATCCACCAGAGTTTCATTGAAGTCGCCACCAAAGCCGCGTACCGTTATTCCCTGCGGTTCACCGCGCGATCCATTGCGCTGGATCGACACGCCGGGCAGTCTTTGTAATGAAGCCGCAACGTTCGAGTCCGGGAATTTTCCGATATCTTCGGCAGAAATGACATCGACGACGCCGGATGATTCGCGTTTGATATCAAGATTGCGCTGCAGCGACCCGCGAATGCCCGTGACTATGATGTCCGCATCGCTCGCCGAAGGGGCGGCAGCATCCTTCGCCGTCTCCTGCGCATGGACCGGCGTCGCGATGGCCAGGACCAGCAGGCTTGCCGTGGCAGCAAGCGCGGCCCGGCCACGCCCCGACTGTGCTTTGTTCATTCTATGCGTCATGATCCTCCCCTTGTTCAGACAATATCTCGCCCGAACGCCGCTGCACTATTGCTGCGGCGATCATGTTTTCTTGATCGGGGTGATTTGCGCCGCTCTTTTTAAGCGGTTTTGATCATCCTCACCCTTCTCTTCTTTTTTCTGTGGGAAAATGTTAGCGCTATCTAAAAGCGTGATCAAGCGGAATTGTAGGTGTAATCATTATACGCCAGGATGCAGTCTCCGCATGCGCCTGAAGCTGGCCGGGAAGGCAAGTCGAATGGCGGCGAATCGGGAGGGTGAGGATATGGACAAGGTGGAACTGCTGAACAGCGCGCGTCACGCGGCCTTGCGGATGCGACCGGCATATAGGGAGGTTGATCCCTTCGTCCGTATCGTGATCAGCGAATTTCCGGCCGCCGCCATTGCCTGTCCGCTGCTTTTTTCCAAGCATGCGGATACCGGCGCATTCTATGTCGGCGCGCTCATGGGTTTCAGGAAGGGAGAATGCCTGATCGATTCGCCGGACGGGCGCCCGGCGTTCCGGCCGCTGGAGGCGGATCGCGCAGGCTTCTTCGCGATGGGGGAGAGTATCGCCTTCGACGCGGCGCACAGCCGTTTTGGCGAGTGGGACGGCGAATCGCTGTTCGACGCGCAGGGCGCGCCGACGGCATCGCTCAAGGCTGTTCAGAACGCGCTGGGGCGCCTTATGGCGGGGGCCGAGGCGACCGACGCCTTCATCGCGGCCATGCTGGAGCATCGGCTGATAGAGCCGATCGACATCTCGCTCAGCTTCGACGACGGGGATCGGCTGCGACTCGACGGCCTCTATACCATCAGCCTCGACGCGCTCGGCGATCTGGACGACGCGACGGTGCTCAGGCTGTTCCGCGCTGGCCATATGCAAAGCGCTTATGCAATGACCGGCTCGCTCCGGCATATCGCGCTGATGGCGCGCCGGCGCAATGAACGGCTGGCGGTGCCGGCCTGACCATGGGCGGCTCCGGGCCAATGGTGGAGCTTGCGGCAGCGGACATGGCGACCGCGGATGACCTGCGCTCGCTCGCCGCACTGTGCCGGCCCGCAGTGATCCGGCAGGGGTTCAGCGACTGGCCGGCGGTGGCGGCAGGCAGGCAAAGCGCCGCGTCGGCACTGTCGCACATCGCCCGTTTCGCGGCCGGACTGAGCGCGGAATATTTCACTGCCGGCGCCGAGCTGAGTGGACGTTATCATTATGGCACGGGGCCGGGCGGCTATAATTTCAGGCGGGAAACGGCCAGCGTCGGCGACGCGCTGGGCCGGATCGCAGCCAATGCGGAGAGCGGCGCGGAAACCGCCTATCTGGGGTCGCTGCCGGCAGATGCCTATTTTCCCGGTTTCGCGGAGGAAAATCCCTGCGGACTGGTGAGTGCAGGGGTCCATCCGCGCCTGTGGATCGGCAATCGATCGACGATTGCCTGTCATTATGACGGTTATGACAATCTCGCCTGCGTGGTGGCGGGGCGACGGCGCTTCACCCTCTATCCGCCGGATGCGATCGGTGATCTTTATGTCGGGCCGGTGGATCATACGCTGTCCGGTCAGCCCGTTTCCATGGCGGCGGGCAAAGCCGATGCGGCGACGACCTATCCCCGTTTCGCTGCCGCGCAGGCAAGGGCGCTGGTGGTCGACCTCCTTCCGGGGGACGCTCTCTACCTGCCCAAGCTCTGGTGGCATCAGGTCGAGGCCACGGATAACGTCAACATCCTCGCCAATTATTGGTGGGATGGGTTCGCGGCAGGGCCTGACGCGCCCTATACGGCGATGCTGCTCGCGATGATCGCAATTGCCGAGCGGCCCGCGCCTGAACGCGCCGCGTGGCGGGCCTATTTCGACCATTATGTCTTTCGCCCGAACGGGCATCCGCTGGCGCATCTGCCGGATGAACGGCATGGCGTCCTGGGTCCGCTGGCGCAGGGCAATTACGGCCGCATCCGAACATTGGTCATGCGCCTGCTGCGCGGCGGCTGAGCCGGAACGACAAATCAAAGGAAGAAGAGGGGACGATATGAAGAACAGGATCATGGCGGCGTTGATCGGGTCGGCACTGGCGATGGGCGCCGCGCCCGGCAAGGCGCAGCCGGCGACGGACGGACCCGCGGCCGCAGCAGGCGCGAAAGCCGCGACCATCGAGCGCATCAAGGTGCATGCGCCGACCATCCAGGGCAATCTGGAGGGAGACGCCGCCGATCGCGACGTTCTGGTCCTGTTGCCGCCCAGCTATGGCCGCGAACCGGCCAGGCGCTATCCCGTCATCTATGCGCTGCACGGTTATACCCTGAGCGCCGAACAATGGACGAAGGATCTCAACGTCCCGACGACTGCGCAAAATGCCTTTGCGAAGGGCACCAGGGAGATGATCGTCGTTTTTCCCGATTCGAAGACTGCGCATAACGGGTCGATGTATTCATCTTCGGTGACCACGGGCGACTTCGAAACCTTCATCGCGCGTGACCTGATCCGCTATATCGACGCTCATTATCGCACGATCGCCCGGCGGGAAAGTCGCGGCCTGGTGGGGCACAGCATGGGCGGCTATGGCGCCAGCCGCATCGGCATGAAGCATGCGGACATGTTCGGCGCCCTTTACATCATGAGCCCCTGTTGCATGTCGGCGCGCCCCGCCGGGCAGATGGACGCGGCAGCGATGAAGACGCTGGAGGCGCTGAAGGCCCCCGCCGATTCGGCTGGCCTGCCTTTCTTCCTCCGGGCGCAACTCGCAGCTGCTGCCGCCTGGTCTCCCAACCCCAAAAATCCGCCACTCTATCTGGACCTGCCGATCAAGGACGGCCAGATGCAGCCGCAGGTCCTGGCTCGCTGGGCGGCCAACGCGCCGCTTGCCTTTGTCGACCAATATGTCGGCAATCTGCGCCGCTACCGGGCCATCGCCATCGACGTGGGGGACAAGGATAGCCTGAAGGATGATACGCAGACGCTGCATGAAGCGCTCGACCGCTACGGCATTGCCAACAGCTTCCAGATCTATGACGGCGACCATGGCAACAGGATAACGCAGCGCTTTCAGGACGATGTGCTCCCCTTCTTCTCCACCCATCTTGATTTCGGAGCGACGAAATAGAACAGCCTTTGGGTAGCGATAACAAAAACGGTTGCCGCCGGAGGAAAGTGGATTATCCCGGCGCGCAACGGCCCGGCACAGGGCCATGCCAGAGGGAGGAGCAACGGCCCATGTTTTCCCGCCACATCATCCGCCATTCCGGCCTGACCGCCATATTGGCAGCGCTGGGTGCGGTTCCGGCATTGGCAGCGCCGCGCTTCGATCCGATGTTTGGCGATCATGCGGTGATCCAGCGTGACCATCCGGTGACGGTTACGGGCCGATCCGATCCCGGCGAAACCATCGCGGTCACGCTATCGGATCAGGTTCGTCAGGTTCGCGCCGACAGGGAAGGGCGTTTCGCGGCGTCCTTCGGTTCCCTCGCCACCGCTGGCCCGGTGGTGCTGGAGGCGCGCGCCGCTTCGGGCAGCATCGTCGCGCAGGACGTGATGGTGGGCGATGTCTTCCTCTGTTCAGGCCAGTCGAACATGGAGCTGGAGGTCCGCAACGCGCAGGATGCGGTTGGCCAGATTCGCGCTTCTGCCGACGCCCAGTTGCGCTTGATGCTGGTGCCGCGCGCGGTCGCGGACGTGCCATTGCGCGACTTCCCGCAGGCGCCGTCCTGGCGCCCGGCCGGACCCGACAGCGTCGCTGATTTTTCGGCGGCCTGCTATTATATGGCGCGGGAATTGCGGAAGATGACAGGGGCGTCGGCAGGGGTGCCGGTCGGCGCCATCGCCAGCAGCTGGGGCGGTTCGCGGATCAGCCCGTGGATGGGCGCGCAGGCGCAGGCGGTCATTGGCCAGGCGGCGCAATCCGCGCTCGTGTCGCTGCATGGGCGGGACCCCTTCGCGGCAGAACGGGCGGCGAGCGCCGAATGGGAAAAATGGTGGCGCAAGGAAACCGGCGACACCCCCGGCAAGGAACCCTGGCAGCCGGACAGCAGCCTTGCGTGGCAGGACGTGCCTCGCATAGGCCCCTGGGAAGAATGGGGTGTTCCCAGGCTGGCGGATTATAATGGCATGATCTGGTTCCGCCGTGAAATCGATCTGACGGCGGCGCAGGCGAGGCAGGCGGCCACGCTGTCCCTGGGTCTGCTGGACGATGTCGGGCGCGTGTGGATCAATGGCAAGCCGGTGGCGATGAGCGCGCGAAGCTGGCAGCCCAGCATGTTCGACGTGCCGCCCGGCATGTTGAAGCCGGGGCGCAATGTGCTGATCGTCAATGTGCAGGACAATTACGCCAATGGCGGGCTGTCGGGCCCGGCGGAGGTCATGAAACTGGGGCTTGGGCAGGGCGTGGAACTGCCGCTGGGCCAGGGTTGGCGCTATGCGGTGCCGGCGACTTCGCCTGCGGGCGCCCCGCGTGTTCCATGGGGCGACACGACCGGCTCCGGCACGCTTTATAACGGCATGATCGCGCCGCTGGGTTCCATCGGGCTGAAGGGCGTCGCCTGGTACCAGGGCGAATCGGATGTCGACCTGCCGGGTTATGCCGACCGCATGAAAGCGATGATGGAGGATTGGCGGCGGCAGTTCGGCGCGCCGGACCTTGCCTTCGTCGCCGTCCAGCTCGCCGCTTACGGGCTGCCGGTGACCCAGCCGGAGGAAAGCGGATGGGCGGCGATGCGGCAGGTGCAATATCAGGCGATGGCGCGGGATGCGCATGGCGGCCTCGCCACCGCCATCGATCTGGGCGACCCGTTCGACATCCATCCGGGCGAGAAGCAGGAGGTCGGTCGCCGCCTGGCCCGCGCGATGCGGGCCGTCGCCTATGGCGAGCCGGTGTCGCGCATCGGGCCGCAGGCGGCGCGGGTGACGGCCACCGCTGACGGCGGCGCGGCGGTCGAATTCACCGGGCTGACCGGAATGCTGCGCTTGCGCAGCGCGAGCCAGGCAATCGGCTTCGAACTATGCGGTACGCAGGCGGGAAGCTGCCGGTTCGTACCCGGCCGGGTCGAGGGGGCACGCGTCATGCTGGCGGGCGATGGCCTGCCGGCGACGCGTGTGCGCTATGCCTGGGCGGAATCGCCGGTCGTCAACCTCTATGATGAAGCGCCGCTGCCGGTCGGATCGTTCGAATTGCCCTTCACGCGGTGACGGGCGGAGAGGATCAGCGCTACAGCGCGGCGGATGGAGCTCATGGCCGCGCACCCTGCGGAAGCGGCATGAGGGTGAAGCTGTCAATGTCGAGATAACCGCCCGCCGGCGCGGGATTGTAGCAGGAAAGCGCGATCTGCTGCCCCTGGAACGTGCCGGTGCGCCAGTCGAAGGCGAGCGGGAAGGCACCGCCCGCCTCCGCCCATTTCCGGTTATCGAGGCTGTAGGCGACGCGCCCCCGGCTGCTGTCGAAATCCATGTCGATGCGCAGCCAGAGCGTGCGGCCGGGGATGGACAGGGCGGGGACGCGCACCTCCGTCCTGGGCCCGTCCTTCATGCTCTCGGTCAGCATCATGCGAAGCGACCGCCTGCCCCTGGCGCCGCCGACAACCGAAAGCTGGGCGCTATATTTGCCGAAGCTGCCAAGGCCGCAAACATCGCCCGGCCGCATACCGGCGGTGTCGATCTTCGCCACGGCGCGCATCCTTGGCCCCTGCGCCTTCTCAGTCAGCGTGTTGCGCGCGGTCCAGATGCCGTCGGCCTGCGTGGCGTGAAGGCGCAGATAGCCAGGACGCGCCGTCAGCGACCACTTGCGGTCGTCGGGATTATGGTTCCACTGCCATTGCAGGCCAAGCACGCGTGACGAGAAATCGTCTGAAGAGGCTGGTTCGGCGAAGCCCCGGCCCTTGATCGGCTTGGGCGATCGTTCGGGCACCTGGTCGGGCCGGTCGGGGGTGCCCCACCAGGGCCAGTCATCCTTCCAGAAGATCGGGCTGATGTTGGTCATGCGGCCGATCGCGCCCGCGTCCACCATGACGAAGCCGTACCAGCTGCCATCAGGCATATCGACGATCGCGCCCTGATGCCCGCCTGTCCTGTCGTCGATGGAGCGCTTTGTCTCCCATGGTCCCCAGAGGCTGCGGGATCGTGAGACGGTCATCGCCAGCTTGCCGGGAATGGCATTGAACAGATAGTACCAGTCATTATGGCGGATGATCTTCGATCCTTCCGCGCCCTTGTTGTAATAGGTGACCTTCGCGGCGGTGACGGCGCTCAAGTCCTTGTTGAGGGTCAGCAACGTCACCGTGCCGTCAGTGCCGATCGAGGTGCCGAGATAGGCGGTTCCGTCCGCATCGATGAACAGCGCAGGGTCGAAGGCTTCGCGGTCCAGTTCCCTGTAAGGCCAGGGGCCGGTGATGGACGCCGAGCGATAGATGCGCGTCCGGTGCCCGACGGGCGTCACCGCGACGTAGAACATGTCATTGTGGCGACGCAGGCTGGCGGCGTAGAAACCGTGGCGATAGTCCCCGCCATCCTTCAGGTCATAGCGCGGGTCGCCGTCGAGCCGGTCGACGACATGGCTGACGATGCGCCAGTTCACCAGATCCTTCGAATGCAGGATCGTGACGCCCGGGGAATTGGCGAAGGTCGTCGAGACGAAATAGAAATCCTCGTCGACGCGGATGATGTCGGGATCGGGATAGTCGGCGAAGAGGACGGGATTGCGATAGGTGCCGTCGCCCTGGTCGGCGCGCCACACCTGCGCGGGCGCGGCGGCGGCGAGGCTGGCGGCCAATGCGACGGTAACGGGGCGGAGCATGGTGCGCTTCCTCATGAGGCGGGCGTGTAGTGATAGGGGCCGACGATCGTTCCGACGAAGCCACCGGCCTTCTTCGTGCTGAGCAGCGTGGCGTCGACCCCCTGCTTCAGCGTCCGGGTCTTGCCGCCGACGCCATAGTCGAACGCCATCGTTCCGCCCGTGATGCGGATCGTGAGTGTCAGGGGGCTGCTCGTGGAGACTGGCGCGGCAGCGACCAGCGTGTCTGCGTCGGCCGCATCGCGGGTGTAGAGTGCAACGACCGGCTTCCCGGCCAGGCGGGTCAGGCCGAAGAAAAGGTCGCTGCGATCGCTCTGCACGGCGGCCAGCCCGGCGCGGTCGCCGTCCTTGACCGGCGTGTAGCGCAGGGTGGTGGAAAAGGTGGCATTGGCATGCTGCTGCCGTCGCCCGATGAAAGCGGGGACGCCGTTGAGGTCGCCGATCGGCGACCCGCTCTCCAGTTCCAGCGCGCCGCCGCTCAGCCGGTAGAAGGGTGCGTGCGGGGTGCGGATGCCGATCCACTGCATGGGGAGATGCGCGCCGTCGAATTCCTCGACATAGGAGAAGTCGCCGCTCGTCGGGATCGCCGGTCTGGGCTGCGGCGGCAGGTCGGGGATTTTCCCTGCATGGGGGATAGCCTGACCGCGGGGCAGGATGATCGGCCAGCCGTCCTTCCATGTCACCGGCAGCAGGAAGGTTTCGCGCCCGATATTATAGTGATCGGCGGCATCATAGGGGCGCACGGCAAGGAAGGTCGCCCACCAGTCGCCCTTTTGCGTCTCGACCAGCTGCGCATGGCCGGCCGCCGCGATCATGTCCGGGCGGTCGGGGTCGAGATCGCGCTGGGTGAGGATCGGATTGCCCTCATAGGCGGTGTAGGGGCCGCGCAGCTCCTTGGATCGGAACACGACCTGCGAATGGTTGACGCTGGTGCCGCCTTCGGCTGCGGTCAGATAATAATAGCCGTCCTTCCTGAAGATGTGCGGCCCTTCGATCCAGACCGGCTTCCGGCTGATGTCGACGCCGCCATTGATGAGCTGCGTGCTTTCCCCCACCATCTTGCCCGCGCGCCAGTCATATTCCTGGATCCAGATGGCGCGATGGCCATCATAGCGAGGCGACTCGTCGGGGGCGCGGTTGTTGACGATCCAGGCCTTGTCCCCTTCCCAGTAGAGGGACGGATCTATTCCCTCGAACGGCAGCCATATGGGGTTGGACCATGGGCCCGCGGGGTCTTTCGCCGTGATGATGAAATTGCCCCTGCATTCGACGCAAGTGTTGACGATGTAGAAGGTGCCGTCGTGCCAGCTTATGGCTGGTGCGAATACCGCCTGCGAAATGCGGCGGCCGTTGAAGTCGAGCTGTTCCGGCCGATCGATGGCGTTGCCGATTTGCGTCCAGTTGACGAGATCTTTCGACCTGAAGATCGGCAGGCCGGGATAATGGGCGAAGGAGGAGTTGACGAGATAATAGTCGTCGCCCACCCGCATGACCGATGGGTCGGGATAATAGCCGGTCAGGATCGGGTTGCGATACTCACCGGGCTTGACCGCGATCTTCTCGATCGATGTTCCCTCATAGGCAAAGCGATCGAAGCGGGCGGGCGCGGCGGCGGCGGCGCCCGGCATGGCCAGCGCAACGTACAGCAGCGCGGAGGAAAGGGGCAGAAGGCGCAGGGTCCGGTGCGTCACGATCAATCTCTCCTTGAAGTGCCGACCATCCTGCGGCGTCTTATATTGATAACGCTACCATCGCCATGTGTCGAGCGGGATGCTCAGTTCTGCGCGCGGGGCGCCGTGATGCCGGCCTCCGTCTGCACCACCGGCTTCAGGGTGCCGTCGGGATTATATTCCAGCCGCTCCACGGTGACGGCCCGGCGACCGATGGCGCCGTTGAGATCCCCGATCGCGAGCGAGGCGTTGTGCAGGAAAATATACCAGTCGCCCTTATATTGCGCGATCCCCGGATGGATGGTGAAGCTGTACTTGCCCGATCCGGTGAGTTCGCCGCGATAGGTCCATGGACCGTCAAGGGACGTTGCCGTCGCATAGGAGATGCGCTCGTCCCGGTGCGTCGCCCGGTCGAGGGAAGCATAGGTCAGATAATAGAATTTGCCGCGCTTGTGCAGCCAGGGGCCTTCCTCGAAATGGGGCGGCGTGATTTTGCGGATCGACCCGTCCAACTCGATCATGTTGGACTTCAACTTTGCGATATAGGCCTGACGATTGCCCCAGGCGATCCAGGTCGTGCCATCATCGTCCGTGAAAACTGTAGGATCGATGTCTTCCCAACTATGCGTGCCCTTGGGCGTCATCTGGTTGGTGATGAGCGCCGAACCCTTGGCGTCGACGAACGGGCCCGTCGGTTTGTCCGATACCGCGACGGCGATCGCCTTGCCCGGATGGGTCTGATCATGCTCGACAGCGGCGTAGAACCAGTACCGGCCGTTCTTCCTGATCGCCTGCGCCGCCCAGGCATCCTTCTTCGCCCATTTGAAGTCGGACACCTTCATGATCGGCCCATGGTCGGTCCAGTGGCGCATGTCGGTGGTGGAATAGACCAGCCATTCCTTCATGTTGAACATCTCGTCCCGCTGTGCCTCGTCATGGCCGACATAGAGGTAGAGGCGTTCGCCATCGACCATGGGCGCGGGATCGGCGGTGAACTTGTCGCGGATGATGGGATTGCTCCCGGGCGCCGCGTCCTGCGACAAAGCGGGCGCGGCCATGGCGGCAAGGGCAAGGAAGGGGAACAGCGATCGGCGCATGGGAGGAAAGTCCTTATGATGATGAGTTTGAAATGATATGGCGCCCGCGCACCAGGCCATGACGCGTGCTTGCAATGGCGTTGCACGGCTTCGCCACCCGGCAGCGCGGCCGCGCTACCCAGCGACGACGCCAACCGTGCCGGTACCTGCCTCTTTGCCCCTTTGCCGAAGGCGATCCTTGGCTTAGATCATTTGCGGGTTTGGCGAAGACTTGGGGGTGGACATGGCGAGACTGGAGCGTCCGGCGCGCGGGGCGACGATCGTCGATGTGGCGGCGCGGGCAGGCGTGTCGTCCATGACGGTGTCGCGCGTCATCAACGGGCGCGCGGGCGTCAGCGCCCAGGCACGCGCCGTGGTGGAAGAAGCGATCAAGGCGCTTTCCTACACCCCGAACGTCGCGGCCCGCAGCCTGGTGACGTCCAGCGAACTGAGGATCGGCGTCATCTACTCCAATCCCAGCGCCGCGTTCATGAGCGAATTCCTGACCGGGGTATTCGAGGAGGCGTCCGCCCGCAGCGCGCGGCTGGTGCTGCTCAAGGGGGAAGGGGGTCGGGCTCCGTCCGGCACCGCGCTGGAGGACTGGATCGATTCGGGGATCAGCGGCGTGCTGCTCGCGCCGCCGCTGGGCGAAGCGCCGGAGTTGCTCCGCGTCCTGCGGAACAGGGATTGCGTCATGGCGGCGGTGGGCGCCTATCAGTCGCCAGAGACGATTTGCGTGCGGATCGACGATCGGGCGGCCGCCTATCAGATGACCGGGCTGCTGCTGGACAAGGGGCATCGCCGTCTCGGGTTCATCCTTGGCAATCCCGATCAGGCGGCGAGCGCCGAACGCATGGCCGGTTTCTACGCCGCCGTTCGGGAGCGAGGCGGGGTGGAGGTGCAGGTCGCCCAGGGCGATTTCACCTATATGTCCGGCCTCGCCGCGGCGGAGCAGTTGTTGGGCGCGGACAAACCGCCCACGGCGATCTTCGCGAGCAATGACGACATGGCGGCCGCCGTGGTATCCGTGGCGCACCGTCGCCATCTCGACGTTCCGGCGGAACTGACCGTCGTGGGGTTCGACGATACGACCGCCGCCCAGACGCTGTGGCCGCCGCTGACGACCGTGCACCAGCCGGTGCGCGCATTGGCGGCGGAGGCTCTGAGCCTGTTGGTCGCGGAAATCGCGGCGGGGCCCCGTCGTTCCCGCGTTCCACGTGAAAGGATTTTGGAGCATCGGATCGTGGAGCGTCAGTCCACCGGAGCGCCGAATTCTTCCTCCACATAGACGAAGTTGGCGAAATCCGCTGGATGGGCCTGCCCCGACAGATCCTGACAGGCCAGGCCGATGAAGGCGCCGGTGAAATTCGGCAGTCCGGGATGGGTGACTTCGTCCGACAGGATGCTGGCGTCATGGACATCCGGAAGGATATGCCACCCCACCTCTCCATTGGCCCGCCAGGCGAAGGTCAGCCGGTCGCCATCCACATCGGCGCGCAGATCGATCGCGCCGTCGGGCAGCCGATCAACGGCGACGTCGAATCTGTTGCCCTCCGGATTTTCCGGTGACGCGGAAAGAAGCTGAAGCTGCCGCCGGCCTCCCTCCGCGCTGACGCACAGATAGTAGAATTTGGTGCTGTTATAATAATGAATCAGGCCCGCCGCCTGCTGGAACCCCTGGGGTTCGAAGGAGAGTGTGGTCGTCGCGGTAAAGCGGAAGGCGGTTTGCCGCCGGGCCACCAGCGCCTGTTCGAACAGGCTGCCAACGGTTTCGCGGCCGTAAAGCCGCAGGAAGCCGGGCCGCGCGGTCAAGCTGAACAGCCGTTCCGGGGCGGGGCTGCGCAGCCATTGCAGATCTTTTGGCAGATGGGGAAGGTCAAAGCGGCCGTCCCAGGCCTCGATATTCCATGGGGCGTGCGGCAGATCCGGCGCCGGCGGCGTTTCGTCGGGCTGCGCGTCGCCCGCAATGGTGCGCAGCCACCCGTCCTCGCCCCATCGCATCGGCTGTATCGCGGTCTCGCGCCCCATGATGCAGCGTTCGCGTCCCGGCAATGGCCGGCCGCATAGATAGGCGAGCCAGGGGCTGCCGTCCGCCAGTTCCACCAGATCGCCATGGCCGGCACGGGTGATGGGCGCGTCCCTGCGGCCCGCGCTGGTCAGCACGGCTCCATCCGGATGCACGTCATAGGGGCCGAGCAGGTCGCGCGAGCGGGCCATGACGACGGCATGGTCCCAGCCAGTGCCCCCTTCGGCGACAAGCAGATGATAGAAGCCGCCCCGCTTGTAGATATGCGGCCCTTCGGTAAAGCCGCGCTCCGTACCCTTGAAGATCAGCGTCGGTTCGCCGACCAGTTTCTGCGTCGCGCGGTCCAGCTCCTGCGCCTGGATTCCGGCGAACCGGCCATGGCCGGGGCGGTGGTCCCACAGCATGTTGAGCATCCAGCTGCGCCCGTCATCGTCATGGAACAGCGCCGGGTCGAAACCGCTGCTGTTGAGGTGCGCCGCGTCCGACCATTGACCATCGACCGTCTCGCAGGTGACGAGATAATTGGGGAAGTCGCGCAGCGACATGCCCTTCGCTCCCTGGACCGTGGTGGCCCCGTACCGCTTGACGTCGGTGTAGACCAGCCAGAAGCGGCCGTCCGCATGGCTGAGATCCGGAGCCCAAACGCCGCAGCCATCGGGATCGCCGCGCATGTCGAGTTGCGCGGCGCGATCGAGCGGGCGGGCGACGAGCCGCCAGTTCACCAGATCGCGGCTGTGGTGGATCTGCACCCCCGGATACCATTCGAAGGTGGATGTCGCGATGTAGAAATCGTCGCCCACGCGCACGATCGACGGATCAGGATTGAAACCCCGCAAAATCGGGTTGGAAATGTTTGTCATCGAGGTTTGCGCACCAGCGTCCACAAAAGGGCGGCGCCGACCAGATCGAGCACGCCGAGAAGGATGAAGAAGGGTTCATAGCCGACCCGGTCGACCATCTGCCCCAGAGAGAGGGAAAAGATCAGCACGCCCAGATTACCCGCCAGGCCCGCCATGCCGGCGGCGGTCGCCACCTCATTTTTGGCGAACAGATCGGACGCCATGGTGATGACCGTCACGGACAGGGTCTGATGGGCAAAGCCGCCCAGGCAAAGCAGCGCGATCGCGGCATAGGGATTGGTGGCAAGTCCGACAAAGGCCATGCCGGTCATCAGCACGGCGCCCAGCGTAAAGGCCGCGCGGCGCGCATCGATAAGGTCGATCCCCTTACGCTGGAGAAAGGCGACGACGGCCGGGCCGAACAGGCATCCAAGGTCCGCGGCCAGGAAGGGAAGCCAGGCGAATAGCGCGATCTGCCCCAGATCGAAGCCGCGCACGCGGGCGAGATAGAGCGGCATCCAGAAGGAGAGCATGCCCCAGACCGGATCGGCCAGCAGGCGGGGGAGCGCTATGCCCCAGAGGTCGCGCCGCCGCGCGAGGGCCAGCACCGAGGGCCGTTCCGCGCGAGCGGCCAGGCGCACTTCCTGGTTGTTCAATATATAGTCGCGTTCCGCCTGGCCCAGGCGGCGATGCCGCGCCGGGCTGTTGTAATTGAGGAACCAGAGGACCGACCAGATAAGGCCGATGCCGCCCGCGACGACGAAGGCCAGCCGCCAGCTATGCACCATTACGGCCCAGGCAACGAGCGGCGGAGCGAAGACCGCGCCGAAGGAAGCACCGATATTGTAGATGCCACCCGCGGCGCCGCGTTCCCTGGACGGGAACCATTCCGCCACCAGCTTCTGGCCGGCCGGCTGGGCCGATCCTTCCGCAAGGCCCAGCAGTCCACGTAGCGCGGCGAAGCCGAACCAGCCATTCACCAGGCCATGCGCCATGGTGATGAGCGACCAGAGCGCGACGCACAGGGCAAAGCCCACGCGCAGCCCCACGCTGTCGAGGAAATAGCCGGCGGCCGGCTGGAGCATCACGCCCAATTGGAAGGCGCCGGTGATCCAGCCATATTCGATGTTGCTGATCTTCTGCTCGGCCAGGATCACGGGCGCGGCGACGCCGAGCACGGAGCGCGAGAGATAGTTGATGACCATCGCGCCCACAAACAGGCCGATGATCGTCCAGCGGAACTTGCCGGCCAGGGTCAGCATGGCGCCCCGCTCTCCCGCGAAGCAAGGAGCTGCCGCCGTTTTCGGGCGTGGAGAGCCGGACGGCCATCGTCTGGCCACATCGCGCGATGTGGGCATTTGTGGTTCGAAAGCAACGTCCCCTCCCAATAATCTTGTAGGAGTATTGACAATAATCCCGCTCCAATCAATAGGGATTGTTAGCGCTAACTAAAAAACCGTCGATTCATTGTTATCGTCAGACGGAAAGGTGTGGCGTCGGGGCGGCTGCCCCACATTCAGATGCAAAGCATCATAATATTGGGGAGAGCAGGATGTCGGATTTCCAGTTCAAGCATAGCCTGATGCGCGCGGGTTGCGCAGTGGCAAGCATGGCGGCGCTCAGTGTCGGCCTTGTCCATGCGCCCGCTTTCGCGCAGGCGACGGCTCAGGATTCGGCGCCTCAAGGCGGTGAAGAGCGTGCCAGCACGTCGGACATCGTCGTGACCGGATCACGCATCAAGGCCAGCGGCTATACCGCGCCGACGCCCACGACCGTGATCGACGAAGGCTCGATCCAGGCCAATGCGCAGCCGAACATCTTCACCACCATCGCCCAGTTGCCGTCCCTCCAGGGGTCGAGCGGCACCACGGTCAACACTTTCAGCACGTCAAGCGGCCAACAGGGCCTGAGTTCCTTCTCGCTGCGTGGCGTGGGCGCGATCCGTACCCTGACGCTGATCGATGGCCAGCGGGTTGTCGGCGCGAACGTAACCGGTGTTCCCGATGTCAGCCTGTTTCCGCAATTGCTGATCCAGCGAGTGGACGTGGTGAACGGTGGCGCGTCCGCGTCCTACGGGTCGGATGCCGTGGGCGGCGTCGTCAACTTCATCACCGACACCCGTTTCAAGGGGCTGAAGGGCAATATCCAGGGTGGCATCAGCAAATATGACGACAATCAACAGGTGCTGGTCCAGCTTGCGGCCGGCACCAGCTTCCTGGACGATCGCGCGCATCTGGTGGTCAGCGGCGAATATGCCAATGAAGATGGCGTAGGGGGCGGCGAATGGGGCATCGGCCTGGCTGGCGGCCGCGACTGGTTCAAGCAGACCAGCCTGATCGACCGCGGCATCACCAATGACGGATCGCCGCGCTATGTGCTGCGCGATTATGCGCAGGCCTATAATTACACCAAATATGGTCTCATCACTTCCGGTCCGCTGCAGGGCACGGCGTTCGACCAGAACGGAAGCCCGTTCCAGTTCAACTATGGATCGAACGGGGTTCCCGCGCGGGACGGCACGACCAACGTGCGCGGTTGCTTCCCCGGATTCTGTCTTGGCGGAGACCTGTCGGGCAATGTCGACGCGGGCCGTTCGCTCCAGTCGTCGATAGAACGGATCAACACTTATACCCGTCTCGGCTTTGACTTTGCCGATAAAAACGAACTCTACTTCACCTTCAACTTCGGTCAGGTGAAGACGCAGAACCAGCCGGTGGGCGGCATGAACCGTCCGGGCCTGACCATTCAATGTTCCAACCCGTTCGTACCCGCGTCGATCGCCGCTGCATGTGCCACTGCGGGCATCACCAGCTTCGGCTACGGCACCAGCAACGCCTCGCTCGGCAATACGCAGGTCAACACCGACCGCCGCCAATATCGCGCGGTGATCGGCGCCAAGGGTCAGTTCGACTTCCTCGGCACCGAATGGTCCTACGACAATTATTATGAGCACGGCACGAACTATACCGACGTCGATGTCTCGAACATCCTGCTCACCAACCGTTTCAACGACGCGATCAACGCGACCACGCTGAACGGCGCGGTGGTGTGCGCCAGCGCGGCGGCGCGGGCGAACGGATGCCAGCCGCTCAACATCTTCGGCGGCAACCCGTCGGCGGGGGCCCTTGCCTATATCATGCCGGAGAACGGACCCTATCAGTGGACCCGCCAGACGCAGGACGTGGTCAGCATCAACATCTCCGGCTCGCCGGTGGAACTGTGGGCCGGGCCGCTGTCGATCGCGTTCGGCGGCGAATATCGCCACGAATTCTATCGCGTGAGGGCCGATCCCTATGGCGTCGGCACCAATTTCCAGCCGAACGAACCCGATTACCCGTTCGATCCTACGCTGCTGCCGGGGGGCAACAACTGGTATGCCGGCAATTACAAGAGCGGCGGCGGCGCCTATGGCGTGAAGGAAGCCTTTTTCGAAGCCGACCTGCCGGTCATCAACAGCGACGCGCTTGGTCGCGCCAATATCAACGGCGCGGTGCGCGTGACCGACTACAGCACGTCCGGCACCATCTGGGCGTGGAAGGTCGGCGGCACCTGGAACCTGCCGGTCGAGGGCTTCCGCCTGCGGGGCGTGACGTCCAAGGACGTTCGCGCGCCCAACCTATCGGAACTGTTCGCCGCGCCCGTCACCACGACATTGCCCAATTTCTTCGACCCGTTCCGGGGCGTCAACGTGCTGGCGATCCAGAACAGCATCGGCAACCCCAACCTGCGTCCGGAAACCGCGCGCAACACGACGGCGGGCATCGCCTTTTCCGGTGCATCATGGCTGCCGGGCCTCAGCGTCTCCGTCGATTATTACAAGATCAAGATCAAGGACGTCATCTCCAGCCTGGGCGCGGGCGACATCGTCAACCTCTGCTTCCAGAATGTCCGTCCCGAAACCTGCAGCGCGTTCAATCTGAACAACCAGCAGGGGCCGAACTTCATCAACGTACAGGCGTTCAACCTGGCGTCGATCGACACCAGCGGGTTCGACATAGAGGCGAGCTACCAGTGGCGCCAGCCTCTGGGACTGCCGGGCACCCTGACGCTGCGCGGCCTGGCGACGCATGTCCGCAAGTTCGTGACGGACTCCGGCCTGATCGGTACGATCCCGGTCGACAGCGCGGGCGTCAATACCGGCAACACGCCCGACTGGAAATTCCTGGCGATCCAGAGCTACGAGAATGAGAAATTCTCGTTCATGGTCCAGGAACGCTGGTTCAGTGATGGTGTGCTGGGCCATCAATATGTGGTTTGCCAACCGGGCACCTGCCCCGCATCCACCAACAATCATCCGACCATCGACCAGAACTTCATGCCCGGCGCCTTCTACATGGACATTGGTGGCACCTATAATGTCACGCCGCAGGTGACGGCCTATTTCAAGGTCGACAATCTGTTCGATCGTGACCCGGCCAAATCCCCATTCTTCGTCAATCCCGCGCTCTACGATGTGGTCGGGCGCATGTATCGGGCGGGCGTACGTTTCCGCTTCTAGGCGATTTCCAGGCAGCACGAAAAGACCATGCCGTGCGCGACGAAGCGCGCCAGACGGCATGACGCTGAACTGGGGAGAGGTTTGCGTCCGGGCCTTGTCCGGACCATGGCAGCGGCGGTTTCCCCCTCCCCCGCCCTGCCTTAGGCCTCTCCTCCCTCTTCCCGCGGCATCCAGCGATTTGCGCAGGGGCCGGCCGGGCACAAACCCTTTCTTCCGCCCGCAATATGTGGTAGCGCTCCCAACAATAAGAGGAGAGGGTGGAGATGGCTGGGGAGATTTTTCCGTCGCTGGCGAACATATTGGCGCCTCACGGGCCGCCGGTAGGCGCGAAACTGATGAGCTTCGTTCCCGGCGACTACAGCATTCATTTCTTCCTGCAACTCGCGCTCATCGTCCTTGCCTGCAGGGGGGTGGGCTGGTTCTGCCACAAATATCTGGCGCAGCCCCAGGTGGTGGGCGAAATGATCGCCGGCGTGATCCTGGGCCCCTCGCTGTTCGGCCTTGTCGCGCCCGACCTGCAGGCGATGGTCTTCCCCCGGGAAACCAACAATGTGCTTTATGCCGGCGCGCAATTCGGCGTCGCGCTCTATATGTTCCTTGTCGGCCTGACCCTGCGCCTGGATCATTTCCAGTCCAAGGCGCGGAATGCCGCGATGGTGTCGGCGGCGGGACTGTTCGCGCCTTTCGTCATCGCCATCCTGATCACGCCCTGGCTTGTCACCATGCCCGGCCTCTTCGCTGAGGGCATTGGCCAGGGCAGCGCGACGCTCTTCATGGGTGCCTGCATTGCGCTCACGGCTTTTCCGATGCTCGCCCGGATCATCAACGAACGGGGCTTGGCCGACAGCCCGCTCGGCACGCTCTCATTGACCGCCGGAGCATTTGATGACGCGGCGTCCTGGTGCGTGCTGGCTATCGTCCTCGCCCTGTTCGGCGGTGGCAGCGGCGTTGCCATTCTCGCGATCGTCGGCGCCTTCCTCTATGTCAGCTTCCTGCTGCTGTTCGGGCGACGCCTGCTCGCGCCGCTCGGGCGCGCGGTGGAAGCGCGGGGCGAAATGAGCATGACCGTGCTGGCGATCACGCTGGCGCTCTTCTGCCTGTCTGCCTTCATCATGGACGCAATCGGCATTCACGGCATATTCGGCGGCTTCATCCTGGGCGTGTTCATGCCGCGCGGGCTGTTCGTGGAAGAGCTGAAAAAGAAGGTCGAACCGCTTGCCGTCGTCATATTGCTGCCGATGTTCTTCACCTATTCCGGGTTGAACACGCGGCTCGACATGGTGAATTCCCTGTCTTTCCTGCTCATCGCCCTGGGCATATTGGTCGCCTCCATCCTCGCCAAGTTCGGCGCCTGCTATGCGGCGGCGCGCCTGTCGGGCGAGGATAATCGGACCGCGCTGGGGATAGGCGCGCTGATGAATTCCCGTGGACTGATGGAACTGATCATCATCAATATCGGCATTCAGAAGGGCATTATCCAACCGGCCCTGTTCTCCATGCTCGTATTGATGGCTATCGTCACCACCATGATGGCGGGACCGCTCTTCGAGATATTCTATGGAAGGCGGGCACGCGCCGATGGAGAGTTGGGCAGGCTCGGCGCCGCGACCTGATCTCCCGGTCGGGTCGCCTGATCGGCCGCTCAAGCCGAACGGATCGGCACAACCGCCAGCATGTCGGAGGATGTGAGGAACAGTCGCCGCTCGGCGCTGTCCAGCGCGCAATTGGCCACCGCCTTGCCCGTCCCGACCATGCCCAGCGCCCGGCCGTCCGGCGTCAGTATATGAACGCCCCCCGGACCCGTCGCGAATATATTTCCATGCCTGGACAGCTTGATGCCGTCGGGCAGGCCAGGCAGGCCTTTCTCCTGCTGGGCGCGCATGTCGTGGAACAGGCGCCGACCCGTGGGAAAGCCGCGCTCGTCCAGCGCATAGGCCAATATTTCCGGCTGCCGTTCATCCGACAGTGCAAGATAAAGCGTCCTGCCGTCAGGGGTGGTCGCGACGCCATTGGGCCGACGCTGGCTGCCGTCTAGCAACGACAGCCTACCGTCCGGGCTCAGCGCATAAAGGCCGCAATGCTCCAGTTCGCGCAGCGAAGATGCGTCGCCATCCGTCAGCCCATAGGGGGGGTCCGTGAAATAGATCATGCCCGACGGCGCGATGCACAGGTCATTGGGACTGTTGAACCGCTTGCCCTGGAACCGATCGACCAAGATGGTCCGGGCGCGCGTGCGCAGGTCGATCCGCACGATCGCACGCGTGCCGCTGTCGGCGGCGATCAGCGCACCCGAGGAATCGATCGCCATGCCGTTGACGCCCGGCTCCCTTATGCCCGGCGGAACGGCGCTCTGCAGCCCGGACGGAGACAGGAAGGGATGCACCCCATCCTTCGCCCGCCAGCGATACAGCATGTTGGAAGGTGGATCGTTGAACAGCAGGCAATTGTCCCGCTGCACCCAGACCGGACCCTCGGCCCATTTATAACCTCTGCCAAGGACGGTCACCACGGCCGATGGCGCAACGATCCGGTCCAGACCGGGATCGAGCCAGGTGATCGAGCCGATCGCGGAAGGGGCGGCCGCGTTCAGGCGGGCGCCGGCCGACAGGCTTGCCAGACCGGCCAGGACCATTCGGCGCGCGATCATGCCTTTACGGCGACTTCCCGCCGCTCGGCGGCTGAACGGTAAATCGCCTCGATGACGCGCATGTCGGCCAGGCCCTCCTCGCCTGGAACGATCGGGGTCGTGCCATTGACGATGCATTCGGCCATATGGTCCAGTTGCCCGGCAAACTGGTTTTTGGCAGCCGCCGGCAGCGTGCGCGGGGTCGAGACGCCGTCCTTGCGAATCGTCATCCTGTGCCCTTCATAGGGTGTCGCCGGTTCCATATCGATCCAGCCCTGCGCGCCGATGACGCGATAGCTGTTGTGCGAGGAACTGTAGCTGGAGATGCAGTTGGCGACGATGCCCGACGGAAAGCGCAACAGGAAGCTGATCCGGTCCTCGACCGTCCTGAACCGGGGGTCGGATCGGTCAGTCGACTCGACCGCGCTGACCGAAACCGGCTCTTCCCCGGTCAGGTATCGGGCCGCGTTCAGGCTGTAGATGCCGATGTCCATCATGGATCCGCCGCCCGACAGCGGCCGGTCGAGCCGCCACTGGTTCGGCCCGGCCGGAAAGCCATGTTCGGCCGTGATCAGGCGGGTAGGGCCGACATGACCACTGCGCGCCAGTTCGATGGCCAGGCGGTTATAGGGTTCGAAGCGCGAGCGATAGCCGATCATCAACTTGGTTCCGGCCTTGCGGCAGGCGGCGATCATCGCCTCGCACTCCGCGACGGAAACCGCCATCGGCTTTTCGCACATCACATGCTTGCCCGCCTGTGCGGCGCGAATGCTGTATTCGGCATGCATGCTGTTGGGCAGCACCACATAGACGACGTCGATATCCGGATTGTCGCGAATGCGGTCGAAGTCGGCATAGCTGTATCGATGGGTCTTCGGGATGCCATATTGCGTCCCATATTGGTCGAGCTTGGCAGGCGTGCCGCTCACCAGCGCCACCAGCCGGGCCTGCTCGCAACCGGCGAAGTTCGGCATGATCTGGCGCGTGGCGTAGGAACCGAGCCCGACCACGGCATAGCCGATCTTGCGCGCCGGTGCGGCGTTCGCATGCGTGCCCATGCCGGCCAGAACCATTCCGGCGCCAAGGCCGCCCAGAATTTCACGACGGGAAGTGATCGCCATGCGGGTCTCCCAATGTTCGGAGGATGAAGGGACTTTCAGAATGATTTCCCGGCAAGCTGAACCGATCGCTGGTCGGGAAATCGCGGGACAACGGGCAATCCGGGGCGACGATCCGATCCAGTCAGATCGAACCCCGTCCTAGTCGTTGGCGCGGCCTAGCGCAGGGCGAAGCCAACCCAGATTGCGCGCAACAATGGCGGCCTGGGTCCGGTTGCGAACGTTCAGCTTGCGCATCAGGGCCGTCATGTGGACCTTGACCGTCGCTTCGGCCATGCCAAGCTCATAGGCGATCTGCTTGTTCAGCAGGCCCGAATGGACACAGCGCAGCACTTTCATCTGGGTCGGGGTAAGCGGAGGTGGTTCGGCGGTCCTGAAGCCCTGGGGCCTTTGATCCTGATGACCGAGGCTCTCATGCAGATCCAATGCGATGTGCATCCTCTCTCTCCCTGTTATGCCCGGCCTGCTGCGGCGCGGATTTCGGCACGGCCGCAATACCGGATTCGATAACGCTAACATATCGGAATCAGTCAGACAGCTTCAAGCGGAAAATGCGATATACGACCCCATGATTGTGGTTTTGCGGTGAAATCGGGATTATGACCTGTCCAACAGGTTTCTGGAACGGCTGACCACAATATAGCCGGATCGCCATGTAAAGTGAGGGGAGAGGATGGCGTTTTCATCAGTCATGGCGGCGCTGGTTCCCAATCCGCCGCTGCCGCGCGCCAGGGTTGGAGCGGGCAAGCCATGAGCCCGGCGGATTACCGGCTGATATTGTCAGCCATCGTCGGCATAGCCTTGTCTATTGCGCTGATCATCCGGGGCAGGCTGCACCCATTTGTCGGCCTGCTCTGCGGCGCCTTCACGGTCGGCCTGCTCGCGGGCCTGCCGATGGAGGAAACCGCCAAGGCCGTGGAAAAGGGCGCTGGCGCGATCCTGGGCGGCACGGGTCTTGTCGTGGCCCTGGGCCTTGGCCTTGGCGCCATGCTCCAATTGTCCGACGGCGCAGGGGGCCTTGCCCGCGGGGCGCTGCGCATTTCGGGCATCAGGGGCGCCCCTTGGGCCAGCCTCTTCACCGCCATCGTGATCGGCCTGCCGCTCTTCTTCGAAACGGGGCTGGTGCTTCTGCTGCCCATCGTCGCATCGGCGGCGGCGGCCCTGCCCAATGGCCAGAACAACGACACGGCCAAGCTTCGCCTGATGCTGCCTGCCCTGTCGGGACTTTCGGTGGTCCATGCGCTGGTGCCGCCGCATCCCGGTCCATTGCTCGCGGTGAATGCGCTGGGGGCCAATCTGGGCCTGACGCTCGTCTATGGCCTGATCGTGGGCATTCCCACCGCGATCATCGCCGGCCCGTTGCTGGCGCGCTTCACCGCGCCCGGTGTGAAGCTCAGCCCGCCGCTGCTCGATCCGGTGCGGGTGGATGTCCCGACGCCCTCCGTGGGCCGTGCGCTGACCGCCGTGCTGCTGCCGGTCGTGCTGATCGCGGCGGGGCAGGCGGTCGCGCTGATGCCGCCGGACATGGCGGCGCTGTTCCAGTGGCTGCGCTGGATCAGCGACCCGGTGGTCGCGCTGCTCGTGGCGGTGCTGGCCGCATTGCCGCTGCTGTTCGGACGGCGCATCGCGGATCGGAGCATCCAGAACGCCATCTGGACGGAGGCGATGACGCCGGCGGGCGGCATCATCCTGGCCATCGGCGCCGGCGGCGCGTTGAAGCAGGTGCTGGTGACGGCTGGACTTTCCGACATGCTGGTGCGGCTGGCGCAGGGCGGGGCGATCTCGCCCATCCTGCTCGCCTGGGGCGTGTCCGTCTGCATCCGTCTGGCGACCGGATCGGCCACTGTGGCGACGATCACCACGGCGGGCGTGATGCAGGGGCTGGTCGCGGCCTCCGGCGTCGCGCCCGAATGGATGGTCCTCGCGATCGGGGCGGGGTCACTGTTTTTCTCTCATGTGAACGATCCCGGCTTCTGGCTGGTGAAAAGCTATCTTGGCACCGACATGCCCGGCACTTTCAAGACCTGGTCGATCATGGAAACGGTCGTCGCCGTCGTCGGCCTGCTTCTGGTGCTCGTGGCGAGCAGTATCTTCCAATAAGGGGGGCAGCGATGACTTGGGCAGACATGCAGGCATCCCGATGACGCAGGTACGACTTTCCGATCACGTCTATGCCGGCATAGTCGAGATCATCAAGTCCGAGGGTCTGGAGGTCGGGGAACGCCTGCCCTCCGAATCGCGACTGGCGGAAATGTTCGGCGTGTCCCGCGCCATCGTGCGGGAGGCTTTGGTCAGGCTGGCGTCGGACGGCATCACCGAGGCGCGGCGAGGCGCCGGCTCCTTCGTCAAGAGCCGCCCGTCGGAGCGGCTGACCGCCTTCATGCCGCTCAGCGAATTGCCGACGACGCTCGGCAGCTATGAGGTGCGCTTCGTGCTGGAGGCAGAGGCGGCTCGGCTGGCGGCGACGCGCCGCACCGCGGCGGAGATGGCGCATGTCGATGAAGGCCTGGTCCGGCTGCGCGAAGCCCTTTTGTCGAGCGAGCCCGCCCATGTGGAGGACATGGACCTGCATCGCCGCATTGCCGAAGCGACCGGCAATCCCGCCTTCGTGATCGCCTTCGATGCGCTCTATGGCGATGTCGAGAAGATCATGCGGGCCGGCGTCGACATCTCCCGCTCGCGCCCGCCGGAGGTTATCGCGACCATGCTGCGCGAACATGAACTGATCGTCGACGCGATCCGCGCGCAGGATCCGGAGGGTGCGGCCCTCGCCATGCGATGGCATTTGTGGGAAGGACGCCGCCGGCTGATGCCGTAAGGGCGATCAGCGCAACCAGTCCAGCGCGATGTCGTGCAACGCCTCGGCGGGCGTGTCGGAGATCAGGATCATCGCGCCTTCGTCGGGCAAGGGCCGCTCCAGCGTGGCGAGCTGGCTGTCCAGCAGGCAGGCGGGCATATAATGGCCGGGTCGGTTGCCGAGGCGCGCCAGCAGCAGGTCGCGGCTGTTTTCCAGCAGGATGAAGCGGACAGGTGCCCCGATCCCGACGCGCAGCCTATCGCGATAGCTTCTGCGCAGCGCCGAACAGGCAAGGACCACTGCGCCGTTCGCGGCCATGGTTGCCGCTGCCGCCTGTCCCAGCCGGTCGAGCCAGGGCCAGCGGTCCTCGTCCGTCAGGGCACGTCCGCCCCGCATCTTCTCCACCGCATCGGCCGAATGGAAATCGTCGCCTTCCAGGAACGGGCAGCCGAGCGTTTGTGCCAGCAGCGCGCCCAGCGTCGACTTGCCGCAACCGCTGACGCCCATGACGATGACGACGAGCGGCGGGGCAGGGGCAATATCGGCGGATGAAGGCAAAATGGCGTCCCTAGCAGGCGGGCGGCGGCACGCCCTGGCGGACCGCCCCCTTGTCGCTGTTGCTATAGCTTTGCGGACAGAGGGATGAAAACTACGACCTTTGTCGCAAGTGCCAAGGCGCGCCACTGGCTCTAGCCATGGATCGAGGCGACAACCATCTTGGGAGAGAGCGATGATCCGACCGGCCATGATGGCGGCTCTGCTGGCGGCGACGGCCCTGGCCGGGGCGGAACAGGCGCACGCCGAACAGGACCACGCCGAACAGGGCCACGTCGAACAGGTCCGGGCGAAACAGGCATCCCCTGCCGGCCGATCGCTCTTCCCCATCGCTCCCGACGAACCCAATGCCGTCACCGTCAGGGCGAAGGGCGACGGCCGTGCCGATGACAGCGCCGCGATCCAGCAGGCGCTCGACAGGGCGCGGGACCAGACCGGCCATGGCATCGTTTTCCTGCCGTCCGGCGTCTATCGCATCACGCGCACGCTGGTGATCCCGGCGGGCGTGCGCGTTTATGGCGTGGGGCCGACGCGCCCCGTGATCCTGCTGGGCGCCAATACGCCTGGGTTCCAGCAGGGCGTGTCGACCATGATCGTCTTCGGCGGCGGCGACCAGTATAATGTCGGCCAGGTGCCCGTGCCGGTGCCCACCATCGTCCCGCGCGAAAAGGTGGTGCGCGACGCCAATTCAGGCACCTTCTATTCGTCGATGAGCAATGTCGACATAGAGATCGCGCCGGGCAATCCGGCGGCCGCGGGCGTTCGCTTTCGCATGGCGCAGCACGCCTTCCTCAGCCATATGGAATTTCGCCTCGGCACCGCCTTTGCGGGCGTCTATCAGGCCGGCAACGTCATGGACAATGTGCATTTCCAGGGCGGCCGTTATGGCATCGTGACGGAAAAGACCTCGCCCGCCTGGCAGTTCACCCTGCTCGATTCCACCTTTGACGGTCAGCGCGACGCCGCCATCCGGGAACATGAGGTGGACCTGACGCTGGTCAACGTCACAATTCGCAACACGCCGGTCGGGATCGATATCGACCGGGGTTATGGCGACAGCCTCTGGGGCAAGGATGTCCGCTTCGAAAATGTATCGAAGGCGGGTGTGGTCATTTCCAATGAGAAGAATGTCTTCACCCAGATCGGCTTCGAAAATGCGATCGCTGCAAACAGCCCGGTCTTCGCGCGCTTCCGCGACAGCGGGCAGGCGGTGAACGGCAAGGGCAAAGTCTATAAGGTAACCTCCTTCTCCTACGGTCTGGACGTGCCCGCGCTCGGCCAGATGGGTGCGTACGGCACGCAGGCGGAGGTGGAGGCGCTGCCCGCCATGCCAGCGCCCCGCGCGCCCGCCATCCGCGCGCTTCCTGAAATGGCGCAATGGGTCAATGTCCGCACGCTGGGTGCGATGGGCGACGGCAAGGCGGACGACACCGCCGCGATCCAGAAGGCGATCGACAGCCACCCCATCCTCTATTTCCCGACCGGCTTCTACAAGGTCACCGACCGGCTGAAACTGCGCCCGGACAGCGTGCTGATCGGCCTGCATCCGGCGATTACCCAGCTCTATATTCCGGACAACAACCCCGGACATGCCGGCCTGGGCGCAGTGCTGCCCCTGTTGGAAAGTCCCAAAGGCGGCGACAATATCCTCTCGGGCCTGGGCCTCTTCACCGGCCGGGTGAACCCGCGCGCCTCCGCGCTGCTGTGGCGATCGGGTGCGAACAGCCTGGTGGACGACGTCAAGATCATGGGCGGCGGCGGCACGCCGACGGCCGACGGCAGGATGCTCGGCACCCTGCGCGTCCACACGGGCGATCCCGTCACGGACGACCGGCTGGACGCGCAATATCCCAGCATCTGGGTCACGGACGGGGGCGGCGGAACCTTCGTCGATGTGTGGAGCCCCAACAGCTTCGCGCAGGCGGGCTTCTATGTCACCGACACCAGCACGTCCGGCCATGTCTATGAAATGTCGGTCGAACATCACGCCCGCAATGAATTCGTGCTCGACAATGTGCACAATTGGGAATTTCTCGCGCCCCAGACCGAGCAGGAAGTGGGCGACGGGCCAGACGCCATCTCGCTCGACATCCGCAATTCCAGCAAGCTGCTGTTCGCCAATTATCACGGCTATCGCGTGACGCGCACCTATGCGCCGGAGGAAAGCGCGGTGAAGCTCACCAATTCGGGCGACATCCGCTTCCGCAACGTCCACATCAACGCCGAAAGCGGCTATGCGACCTGTGACGAGGAGGGCTGCGGCACTTTCCTGCGCGCCAGCAAATATCCGTTCGACAATGCGATAGAGGATGTGACGCGCAAGCTCTTCGTGCGGGAAAGGGAGTTCGCCAGGCTGGACATCGGCCCGGCGGGGAGCACGATCCCCGCAACGCCGCCCGGCAAGATGAAGGTGGAGAAGCTGGAGGACGGCTTCTGGTCGATTTCCGGCGCCGCGGTGGACCCGCAGGGCGCACTCTATTTCATCGACCGCCGTTTCCAGCGCATCCACCGCTGGAGCGAGGACAAGGGGCTGGAGATCGTGCGCGACCATGCGCTCGATCCTGTGAACCTCGCCATCGACGCGTCGGGCCATGTGATGGTGCTGTCCTCCCTGGGATCGAAGGCGGGCGTCTATTCCTTTGATCCGGCGGGGCCGAAGGACGCCATGACGCTGATCCAGCCCACCCCGGTGCGCAGCGGCGGTGCGGCCAGAACCTTGCTGCCCGTCAACTGGTGGAACAATGGCGAGTTTCGCGACCAGTTCGACTTCATGACCAATCAGTTCACGACGCTGGCGGAGATGTTCGCGCGCGATGCCGGAACGCCCAAGGCGCAGGAATATCTGTCGCCCGACGGCAGCCTCTCGCTGCCCGCCTTCCGCACCTGGCAGCAGGGGCCGGTCGACCATACGGGCTGGCGCTGGTCCGACAGCCTCAACGCCTATGGTTTCGTTTCGGGCAAGTCGGGCGATCGCCTGTTCGTCACCAATGCATCGGAAAACATGACCTACAGCGGCACCGTCGGCGCGGGCGGCGCGCTGACCGACCTTCATCGCTTCGCCAATCGCGGCGGGGAAAGCGTGGCCGTGGACGGGCAGGGCCGCGTCTATGTCGCGAACGGGCAGATCTTCGTCTATGGCCCCGACGGCCAGGAAAGCGGCCGGATCGACGTGCCGGATCGTCCCTTGCAGATCCTGTTCGGGGGGCGGGACAAGCGCATGCTGTTCATCCTGACGCATCACGCCCTTTACGCCGCGAAGCCATGAAAAACGCCGTGCCACCCTGCCTACGACCTATGTCGTAAGTGCGGTCGAACGGGCCGGAGGATAAGCTTTGCAGGATCGCCGGCGGGGGCGCGGTCAGCCGGCAACAGGCGGACAGATAACATAGACAGAAGGCAGGGAAGGATCCATGAAAGTGAAGATCGCACATCGACATCTGACGGGCGCCAGCCTGGCCGTCATGGCCAGCATGGCGCTGGCCGGCATGGCGCAGGCCCAGGACGCGGCAGCGCCCCCGGCCCCCGCAGCCGCGCCCCAGGCGCAGACGGAAGATGCAGGCGCGCGCCGCAGCGCCGACATTGTCGTCACCGGATCGCGCATCACCACCAGCGGCTTCAACGCGCCGACGCCGACCACGGTGATTGGTGAGGAGCAGATCATCAACAATGCGCAGCCCAATGTCTTCAACACCATCGCGCAGCTCCCCTCGCTGCAGGGGTCGACCGGCGCGGCGACCGGCACCTTCAGCACGTCGAGCGGCCTGCAGGGCCTCAGCTCCTTCTCCCTGCGCGGCCTCCAGCCGATCCGCACCCTGACCCTGCTGGATGGCCAGCGCGTCGTCGGCGCGAACGTCACCGGCGTTCCCGACATCAGCATGTTCCCGCAGCTTCTGGTGAAGCGCGTCGACGTGGTGACGGGCGGCGCCTCCGCCTCCTATGGCTCCGACGCGGTCGGCGGTGTCGTCAACTTCATCACCGACACCCGGTTCGAAGGCTTCAAGGGCAATATCCTTGGCAGCATCACGAAATATGGCGACGATGAAACCGCGCTGGTGCAGGCGGCCTGGGGCAAATCCTTCCTCGACGATCGTCTGCATGTCGTGGTGAGCGGCGAATATGACCATGAAGGGGGCGTGGGCGCCGGCAATTTCGGCACGGACCTTGCCGGCAGCCGCGACTGGTACCGCGCGACCACGCTGATGAACACCGGCCAGGCCAATAACGGCCTGCCGCAGTTCAATTATCGCGATTATGCGCAGCCCTATCAATATGCGCTGTACGGCCTGATCAACAACGGCCCGTTGCAGGGCATAGCCTTCGACCGGAACGGCATGCCCTATAATTTCAACTATGGATCGGGTGGCCAGCCCCTGGGCAATGGGCAGGTCAGCAATTGCTTCCGCGGCAACAGCTTTTGCGAGGGCGGGGACCTGTCGGGTGCGCCGGGGTCGGGCGCTTCGCTGAAATCGGCGCTGCAACGCATCAATGGCTATACCCGCATCGGTTACGACTTTGCCGACGACAATGAAGCCTATGTGACGGTCAATGTCGCGCAGGTGAAGACCAGCAACCAGCCAAGCCCCGGCTATAACCGGCCCAGCCTGACTGTGCAGTGCGCCAATCCCTTCCTGCCGCAACTGGTGCGTGACCGCTGCGCCACGGCGGGCATCACGGAATTCGGCTTCGGCTCCAGCAACGGCGCCTTCCCGGACCCCAATGTCCATACCGACCGCAGGCAATATCGCTTCGTCGGCGGCCTGAAGGGCAAGGTCGGCGTCGGCGGGACGGACTGGAATTACGACGCCTATTATGAACATGGCATCACCATCTCCGACATCCGGGTGCGCGATATCGTCCTCCAGAACCGCTATGTCGCCGCGACCAACGCCATCACGCTCAACGGCGCCATCGTCTGCGCCGATCCGGCGGCGCGGGCGGCCGGTTGCCAGCCGATCAACATCTTCGGCGGCTTCACCCCGTCGGACGCCGCGCTCGCCTATGTCGCGCCCCATGAGAACGGACCGTTCCAGCATACGAAGCTGACGCAGGACGTCGCCAGCCTGAACTTTTCGGGCAACCCCTTCGAACTGTGGGCCGGACCCGTCTCGGTCGCGTTCGGCGGCGAATATCGCCGCGAATTCTACCGCGTGAACGCCGATCCCTATGGCGCGGGCGTATCGCCGCTCAGCCCGAACAGCGCCGAATATCCCGCGGACCCGCTGCTCAACTCGACGCTGGGCAGCAACTGGGCAGCCGGCAACTACAAAAATGGTCGCGGCAAATATGAAGTGTGGGAAGGCTATGTCGAAGTCGACCTGCCGCTGATCAACAGCGACGCCATGGGTCGCGCGAACCTGAACGGCGCGGCCCGCGTCACCAACTACAGCACGTCGGGCACGGTCTGGACGTGGAAGGTCGGCGGCACATGGGACACGCCGCTCGACGGCATCCGCCTGCGCGCGGTGACCTCGCGGGACGTGCGCGCGCCGAACCTGTCGGAACTGTTCGCGGCGCCCACGGTGACGACGCTGCCCAACTTCAACGACCCGTTCCGCAACCAGGCGGTGCAGGTGTTCCAGAACACGATCGGCAACACCAATCTGAAGCCCGAAGTGGCGCGCAACACCGAACTGGGCATCGTGCTCGCGCGGCCGTCCTGGCTGCCGGGCCTCAGCCTGTCCTTCGACTATTATGATATCAAGCTGAAAGGCGTCGTCTCTTCCCTGTCCGCGGACCAGATCGTCCGCTTCTGCTTCGAGGGCAACCAGGCCTTTTGCGGCGGTTTCCAGCTTGATGGGCCGCAGGGCACCAACTTCGTCAATGTCCAGCCCTTCAACCTCGCCTCCTGGAAGACCAGCGGCTTCGACATAGAGGCAAGCTATCAGTGGCAACAGCCGCTGGGCCTGCCGGGCACCTTCACCATCCGGGCGCTGGGCACGCACATCCGCAAGTTCATCGTCAATGCGGGCATTGCGGGCGTTGATCCGGTCGATCAGGCAGGCGCCAACAACGGCGCGACGCCGGACTGGAAATGGCTGGCGGTGCAGACCTATGACAGCGGCCGGTTCAGCTTCACGGTGCAGGAACGCTGGATCAGCGACGGCACCTTCGGCAACCAATATGTGGTGTGCCAGTCGTCCTGCCCGGCCTCGACCGCCAACCACCCGACCATCGACTATAACAGGATGAAGGGCGCCTTCTACGTCGACATCGGCGCAACCTTCAAATTCGGCGACAATCTGTCGATCTACGGCAAGGTGGACAATCTCTTCGACAAGGATCCGGTGGCCGCTCCGCAGACCAACACCGGGCTGGACATCAACCCCGCGCTCTACGACACGCTGGGCCGCATCTACCGCGCGGGGGTTCGCTTCAACTTCTGACCTGCCACTCTCTCCCCCACCTCGTCCCGGCCTTCACCGGCCGGGACTTCTTTGTAACCGGAGTATGTCGATGGTTCGTGGATTGAGCGGGGCCTGCGCGGCGGCGCTGCTGTTGCTGGCGGCGCAGGAGCCTGCTCTCGCTTCGTCCTCTGTCTATACGCGCGCGCCCGACGAGCCGCGCGCCATTACCGTCAAGGCTGTGGGCGACGGCCGGGCGGACGACAGCGCGGCGATCCAGCGCGCCATCGACGCGGCGGCGGAAAAGGGCGGCGGCATCGTCTTCCTGCCGGCCGGCACCTACCGGATCAGCCGGACCATCTTCCTCTGGTCCGGTGTCCGCATCTTCGGCATCGGGGAAAAGCGCCCCGTCATCCTGCTCGGCAGGAGCACGCCGGGCTTTCAGCGCGGCGTCGCCCATATGCTGATGTTCACCGCCAACAGGCGCCAGACCGACGGGGATACCCCGCCTATTGCCTTCCCCCCGGCGGGCAGCGTTCCGTTCAACAGGAATATCGCGGACGCCAATTCCGGCACCTTCTATTCCGCGCTCGGCAATATCGACTTCCGCATCATGGACGGCAATCCGGCTGCCACCGCGATCCGCTTTCATTCCGCCCAGCACAGCTTCGTCAGCCATGCCGATTTCGACATCGGCTCGGGCCTTGCCGGCCTCTACCATGTCGCCAATGAAGCGGAAGACCTGCATTTCAGGGGCGGTCGCTACGGCATCCTCGCGGAAAAGTCGTCTCCCGCCTGGGGCTTCGCGCTGGTCGACGCCACGTTCGAGGGGCAGCGCGACGCCGCTATTCGCGAACATGAGGCCGGGCTGACGATGGTCAATGTCGCCTTCCGCAACGTGCCGGTCGGCATAGAGATCGACCGGGGCTATGGCGATTGGCTCTGGGGCCAGGACCTGCGGTTCGAAAATGTGGCGAAGGCAGGCATCGTCATCTCGAACGAAAAGAATGTCTATACCCAGATCGGTTTTCAGAACGTGCTGGCCGCCAACATGCCCGTCTTCGCCCGCTTCCGGGAAAGCGGCCGCACCATCGCGGGCAAGGGGCCGGATTACAAGGTCGCCTCCTTCACCCACGGCATGACGCTGCCGGGGGTCGGACAAATGGGCGCCTACCGGACGGACATGCAGGCGGAGGCCATGGGCGCCCTGCCGGCCCTGCCGGCTCCCGCCATCCGTCCCTTGCCGCCCGTGTCGGAATGGGTGAGCGTCCGCGCGCTCGGCGCCAAAGGGGATGACAAGACCGACGACACCGCCGCCATTCAGAAGGCGATCGACAGTCACCGCGTCGTCTATCTGCCCGCCGGCTTCTATCATGTCAGCGACACGCTGCGTCTGCGCCCCGATACGGTGCTGCTGGGCCTGCACCCCAGCCTGACGCAGATCGTGCTGCCCGACGGCGCGCCCGCCTGGTCAGGAGTGGGCGCGCCCAAGGCGCTGGTGGAAAGCGCGCAGGGCGGCGACGCCATCGTCGCGGGGCTTGGCCTCAACACCAACGGCGCCAATCCCCGCGCCACGGCGCTGTTGTGGAAGGCCGGCGCCCGTTCCATGGTCAATGATGTCAAATTCCAGGGCGGCCATGGCACCGACCGCTTCGACGGCAGCCGGGTCGATCCCTACAACAACAATGCGACCGGCGATCCCGACGCCGCCCGCCGCTGGGCCGGCCAATATGCCAGCCTCTGGGTCACGCAGGGCGGCGGGGGAACTTTCGCCAATATCTGGAGCCCCAGCACCTTCGGCCATCCGGGCATCCTGATTTCCGACACGGACACGCCCGGCCGCCTCATCCAGGTATCGGTCGAACATCATGTCCGCACCGAAATCGGCCTGAACCGCGTCGCCAACTGGGAACTGCTCGCCCCCCAGACGGAGGGCGAAGCGGGGGAGAGCGGCGATGCCGTGGCGCTGGAGATCAGGGATTCGCGCAACATATTGGTCGCCAATTTCCACGGCTATCGCGTCACCCGCACCCGGGAGCCCGCACCCGCCGCCGTCACCCTCTACAATTCCCATGACATCCGTTTCCGCAATGTCCATGTGAACGGCGAAAGCGGCCTTGGCACCTGCGATGAAAATGGCTGCGCGACCTTCCTGCGGCTCACCAAATTCCCGTTCGAAAACGCCATTCGCGACGTGACCCACGGGCTCGAGGTGCGTGAACGGGAATTCGCCGTGCTGGATGTGCCCGCCCGACCGGCGCCGGTGAAGTCCGCCAATTTCCTGGGTGGAAATGTGGAGAAGCTGGCCGACGGCTTCCATTCGGCAGGCGGCGGCGCGGTGGACGCGCAGGGGCGGCTCTATTTCATCGATCGCCGGTTCCAGCGCATCTGGCGCTGGTCGGACGCGGGCAGGCTGGAGATGGTGCGCGACGCCTCCCTTGATCCGGTCAACCTCAGCATCGACCGTTCCGGCAATCTGCTCGTCCTCTCCTCCTACGGACGCAACGGCACGGTCTACAGCGTCAGGCCCGGCGCGCCCGACAGCGAGATCAGCGTCATTCCGGCAACGCCCGTCGCCGCCCGCCCGGCCAGAAGGACGGTGCTGCCGGTCAACTGGTGGAACAATGGCGAATTCCGCGACCAGATCGATCCCCAAAGCTACGCGTTCACGACGCTGGCGGAGATGTTCGCGCGCGACATGGCATTGCCCAAGGCGAGCGAATATGTCTCCCCGGACGGCAGCATCTCCCTGCCGGCCTTCCGCACCTTCGCGCAGGGTCCGACCGACCATCGCGGTCTGCGCTTCTCCGATTCGCTCGACAGCTACGGCTTCATCCAGGGAGAGCCGGGCCAGCGCGTCTTCCTGACCAATGGTTCGGAAAACCGCACCTATAGCGGCCTGCTGGGCGCGAGCGGCGCGATCACCGACCTCCGGCCCTTCGCGGATCGCGGAGGGGAGGGCGTCGCGGTGGATGCGCAGGGGCGGGTCTATGTCGCCAATGGGCAGGTCTTCGTCTATGCCCCCGACGGTAAGGAGATCGGCCGCATCGATGTGCCCGAACGGCCCCTGCAACTTCTCTTCGGCGGGGAAGGGGGTAGAACCCTCTTCATCCTCTCGCACCATGGCCTGTACGCGGCAAGGCCGGGGCGCGATCGGTAAGAGCGATTTCCAAGCGATCGGAACCGATCGCTGGTCAAGAAATCGCGGCAAACAAGCAACCCGCTCTATGTTTTTGATGGCGCATCGTTTTTGCGCAAAACCGGTTCCCACTTTTGCGCACGATGCTCTAAGGTCCGCGACGCCGCCCAGGACGGGATCGGTCAGCCTCGCTTTTCCGCCATCCGCGTGCGTGCGCCCCAGCCCAGCAATACGCCGCTCAATATCAGCGCCATGCCAACCAGATGATAGGCGAACAGCGGTTCCCCCAGGATCATCGCGGCCAGGACGGCGCCCAGCAGCGGCATCAGGCTGATCGCCTGTCCGGCCGCGCCGGGCCCCACATGGCTGACCGCCGCATTGAACGACATATAGGCGAGGATGGAGGGAAAGATCGCGACATAGGCTATGGCGGCGACCATGTGTGTGTTCCAGTGCATCTGCGCGATCGCCTGCGCTTCGCTCAGGGCGCCGACACCCATTGCCAGCGCGCCGATGGCGAAGGTCACGAACAGGAAGACTAGCGGATCGATGGGTGGGCGCAGGCGGAGGGACGCGGTGTAGATCCCCCATGAGGCGCAGCCGCACAGCACCAGAAAGTCCCCCATGCCCAATCGCAGCCGCAGGATTTCGGACAGCTCGCCCCGGAACACGATGAACGTCACGCCCAACGTCGACAATGCGATGCCGGCGACCTGGCGCCAGGGCGCCTTGTCGCCGAAAACAACGCTGCCGACGATGACCACCAATGTCGGGATTAATCCCTGCAGCAACATGCTGTTCGCCGCGGTCGTGTAGCGCAGCCCCGAATAGAGGAAGCCGTTGAACGCAGCGACGCCGGCCAGGCCGAGGAGCAGGATCGCGCCCCAATGGCGGCGGATCAGCGCGCGCTGGGCGACGGCCCGGCGCCACGCGAACGGGGCCAGGATCAGGAGCGCCAGCGTCCAGCGGCTGAAGGCCAGCATCAGCGGTGGAATCTCGCCCCGTACCGCCCGTCCGACTATCACATTGCCCGCCCAGAAGGTCATGGTCATGCCCAGCATGGCATAGGCCCGTACCTGCAAGTTCAAAACCGGTCGCCTTTTCACTTCGCTTTCGTCGGCCGCTCCTTAGACGCGGGACGGCCGCGTTGCCAGCCTGCTCTCATCGTCCCTCTGCCGCCACCGGCCTGGGCTGAATGGGGCGGCGACGCTAGGCGATTTCGATCTGGATGTTGTGGCTATGCTGCCCGATTGGCCGGGGTCGATATGGCCTACCCCTCGGGCAGTCGACATCAGCGTCAGAGTTGTTGCTGGCGGCTGTCCGGGCGGGCATATGCAGGGGGATATTGTTCGGGGGACGTTGTGATGGCTGATGGCCAATCATTCATTGATTACTACAGTGTCTTGCAGGTCAGCCCGAACTGCGATGCGCGCAGGCTGGAGGCCGCCTATCGCCTGCTTGCGAAGATGTACCATCCCGATCATGCGGAAACCGCCGACGTCACGAAGTTCAACGACGTGGTTGCCGCATACAAGGCGCTCAGAAACCCGGAGCAACGCGCGCAATACGACCTCCTCTACTCGGCCAGGACAGGCTTTCGGTTTCAGGCGGAAGATGAAGGGGATGGCGAACAATCGGCTTATGACGACGCGGACGCCCACTCCAAAATTCTGCTGTTCCTGTACAAGAGGAGAAGGGAGAATGCGCAGGATGCCGGCGTGGGGCGCTATTATGTTCAAAAGATGCTCGGCTGTTCAGATGCGCATTTTGAATTCCATCTCTGGTATTTGAAGGCGAAGGGCCTCATCGAAATTACCGAGCATGGGACATTGGCGATCACCATTGAGGGCGTGGATCACGTGATTGCCATGTCTCAGACGGTGATGCGGGAAAAATTGCTGATCGGGCGGACGATCGACCCCTGAAGGCGATTCCAGCCATCGGCCCGAAGCCGTGCACCGGTGGTTTCGGGAAGCATGATTGTTCAGCTGCGACGAACCGACTCCCGCTCACGTCCCGCATGCGCTAAACATGGATCAGTTCGCCGGCGACTGGCGATCCTTTGTCGGAGCGTTCATGGCAGTCGAGATCGAACGGAAATTCCTGGTCGTGAGCGATGCATGGCGAAGGATGGCGGATGCCGGGCGGCCCCTGCGCCAGGGTTATGTCTCGCATGAAGGGCATGCCAGCGTCCGCGTCCGCCTGTCGGGGGACCAGGCATGGCTCACCGTGAAGAGCGCCCGTGCGGGCATGGTCAGGGACGAATTCGAATATGCGATACCGGCTGCGGATGCGGCGGACATGCTCGACCGGCTCTGCACCGATACGCTGATCAGGAAAACGCGTTACCGCGTGCCGCATGACGGCAAGATCTGGGAAGTCGACGTCTTTGCGGGGGCAGCTGAGGGACTGGTGCTGGCAGAGGTCGAGATGCGATCCCTGGACGAACGGTTCGACCTGCCCGATTGGGTGGGGGAGGAGGTGACCGACGACCTGCGTTTCCGCAACTCCGCCATTGCACTCATGCGGGGTTTCGAAGCGGCGGTTTGATCGCGGGATTTTGCCGCAACGGCATATCGGTCAGGGGCGCAGATCGATCGCCGGCTTCTCTGCGTCGGGCAGACCAGCGCCCATGATCCGCGCCAGCGTCGGGGCGATGGCGCGCATGTCGACCTGCCCCAGTTTCCGACCGGCGGGAATGCCCTCACCCATCAGCAGGAAGGTTGACTGCAGATGGGCTGGTCCCGGAAAATAGCCGTGCATGCCCTTGATCGGGGCAGGCGCGACCAGCGGCGCGGCAGGCCCGCGGAAGATGTCGGTCACGAAGTCAGGCTGGAGATCGACATAGAAGGCCGCCAGCGGATTGCCGCCCATCTGCGCGATCTGTGCGCGGTCGGCGATGCGCGCAATGCCATAAGCGGGGTCGGCCGCCAGCCTGTCGAGCAGCGCCCTGACCCGCGCGGCGAGCGCCCTGTCATCCGGCCGGGCCAGCATGATCGCGGCCGATCCGCCGGATATCCAGGGCATGGCCAGCCAGGAGGCGACCTTGCCGTCCTGCCCCAGCGTGATCAGCTTTTCGTCGATGAAGGGACGGAACAGGTTGACGGCGCTGTGCGTGGTCTCGAACCCGTGGTCGCTGACCAGCGCGATCACCGCATCGGGATGTGCCTTGCGTTCCGCGGCAACCAGTTGGCCGACGATCCCGTCGATCTGTTCCAGCACAGCATGGGCTTCCGGCGTGTCCGGACCCTTTGCGTGCTGCTCATGGTCAAGCGCGGTCAGATAAACGGTCAGGAAATCCGGCCGATGCGCTTCGATCAGCGCAGTGGCAAAGCGGCCGCGATTTTCATCGCCCGCCAGGCTTTCGTCTATCCCCATGGCATAGGATGTGCCGGTGGCGCGTTCCAGTTCTGCTCGCAGCCCGGGCGTTGCCAAAGCATCCAGCAGCTTGACGTCATCGGCATGGCCGGTGCGCCAGATTTGCGGCAGGTTCCAGGTCACGCCCTTCGCCGCGACGCTGACCGGCCAATGGACATTGCCGGTGGTGAGACCCGCTTTGCTTGCCTCTTCCCACAGGGTCGGCACCTGGATATCGGAAGCATACCAGGTCCAGCCGCCCTGGTTGATCCCGGTGGGATCAAAGCTGTTGTTGGCCGTGATCCCGTGCCGCGCAGGCGCCACGCCGGTGATCAATGTCGTATGGCTTGGATAGGTCAGGGTGGGCAGCACCCCGGTCACTCCGGAGGTGTATGCGCCCTCCCGAACGAAGCGGCGCAGATTGGGGATGGCAAGGCCGCGCTTGTCTGCCTCCAGCACGTCGCCGGGGCGCAGCCCATCGATGGAGATGAGCAGGACCGGGTTCGCCATGGCCGCTCCCGGAAGAGCGGCGAGGGCGGCCAGCAGCAGCGCGACCTTGTTCATCGCCTTAGAACCCGGCCTTCAAGGTGGCGAAGAATTGCGCGGGGGCCCCGACCAGCAGGGTCTGGGCGTCGCCGCTATTGCCGAAGCCGCCCGAACCGATCGTGCCGATATAGCGCTTGTCGAGCAGGTTGGTGGCGTTGAGCTGCAACTCCAGATTCTGGTTGAAGCGATAGCCGACGCTGGCATCCACGATCATCCGGCCCGGTACCGATTGATCATTGGTGTAGGTATAATAGCGGCGCGACATATAGTTGACGCCGATCCGCCCGAACGCGCCCTCATGGTCGTAGCTGATCTCGGCCCGGGCGATATGCTTGGGGCTGTCGACCACAGTCTTGCCCTTGATCGGCGTGACGGTGCCGCTGGCGTCAACCACATCGTCGCGATAGGTCGAATCCGTGTAGCTGTAGGAACCATAGAGGCTGAAACCGCGGCCGAGCGTCAGCGTGCCTGCCGCTTCCACGCCGATTGCGCGGACATTACCGACATTCTGAAGGGCGGATGCGAAGCCCTGAATGGGGCTGCCGACCTGCACCGCGAGGAGACGGTTGCGGAAGTTGACCAGATATGCGCCAATCACGCCGTTGAAGATGCCGTCATGATGACGCAGGCCCAGTTCATAGGTGTCCGACGCTTCGGGTTTCAGGCTGCCCTTGATCGCGTCGAAGCCGGCCTGGCTGGTCGAGAAGGGGCCGGTCGTCGTCGCGCTGGCGAAGGCGCGGGTCGCCTGGGTGAACCCGCCGAAAACTTCCGTCTGCGGGGACAGTTCCACCGCGAAACCGGCATGCGGCTGGAACCAGTCCTCCGCCTTGATGCGCCCCTCCGGGAAGCTGGCCTTGACGACGGCATCGGCTTCGTTCGTGACCTTGAAGCCTTTCCACCCCAGGTTGATCTTCACCATGCCAAGGTCGATCTTGTCCTGGACATAATATTGGGCGGTGTCGGTGGTGAAGTCGAATTCCCACTGCGTTGCAAAGGGATTTGTCGGATAGTCGCGGAAGCTGAGGCCCGGCTCGGTCCGGCTGGCGAACGCATAGAAACGGCGGGCCTGGTTGAACCTGTTGTTCTCATACCAACCCCCGATGGTGAAATTCTGTATGCCCAGCGCGACGTCGACGCTGCCGAAGACGCCGATCCGGTCCATCTCATATTCGGTGGTGCGAACCGACATCGGCACGCCATTGGGACTGGGCACATAGGGCGTCGCCCACAGGCCCATGCCCTTGTTGTGGTGGTAATAGCCCTTGAGCTTGAAGCTGGCCTGTTCGCCCAAGGGTGCGGCGATGCCGACCGCGCCCAGCCAGTCCTTGCGCAGGCCGGCGGCATCATAATAGGCGTCGTCCGCGCTGGTAACGTTGCCGGGATAGACCTGGCCCGTGGCGACCAGCGCGCCGCTATAGTCGTAGCGCCCATCGGGGAAGGGCGACCCGCCGCTGTTGCTGACCCGGTCCACGTCGTTGAGGCGGCTGGCATAATCGATCGCGCGGGCATAGTCGGGATAGGTGTTGTCCCAATTCCAGCCGAGCCGGCGGATCATGGACATCGACATGTCCTGATAATCCTGTTCACGCCGGTCGGAATAGCTGAGCCAACCGTCGACCGTCACGTCACCGACCGGGATCACGACCTTGGCATTGCCCATATGCTGGTCCTGCGTGCCATTGCCCTTATATTTGTCGGTCGAACCATAGGCATAAGAGGCATAGCCGCGGATGCCGTCGCGGCGGCCCAGCGCCAGGCGGGCGAAGGCGCGCCAGGTTTCATTGCTGCCATAGGTAAGGTTGCCCTGGCCAGCCAGCGCGCCGCCGCTCAGATAATCGGCCGGATCGGCGGAGAAGGTTTCCACAGTGCCGCCCAGCGCATTGGTCGCCTGGGTGCCGATGGAGCCGGCCCCCTGCGAAACGCGCACATTGCCGATATTTTCAGAACTGATGGCGCGGGTGATGTGCAGGCCATTATGGTTGCCATAGCTCATGTCGCCCAGCGGAATGCCGTCGAAGGTGAAGCCGAGCTGATTCTGGTTGAAGCTGCGGATGGTGACGCGCTGCGACCATTCATAATTGCCGAACGGATCAGCCGACTGGAAATTGACGCTGGGCAGCTTTTCGATGGCCTTCAGCGGGTTGGTGCCGGGCGTCAGCGTGACGATGTCCTGCGCCTGGATTTCCTGAACCTGACGGGTTTCGCCCCGGCCGAAGACGATGATGTTCGCATCTTCGGCTGCTGCTTCCGCCGCTGATGGCGCAGGCGCGGTTTCCTGCGCGAAGGCTGGCATGGCGATCATGGCCGTGGAGGCCATCAGCAAGGTTGTGGTGATACGCATGTGAACTTCCCCTTTTTCCGCAATCGTGGATTGGGGGGCGCCCTAGCGGCTCAATGTTGCACTGCGATGTGGAGTGTTTGACGGGAGGGAGACGTTTCCGTGACGGTGCTGTCACAATGCCGGTGCATGCATGGCCCGGCAGTGACGGCGTGAATTTCCCTAACCCTCGCGAGCGACCTGGAACCCGGCAAAGGACTGGGTGACCGGCATGAGTTCGATGCGATTGAGATTGATGTGGGGCGGCTGGCTGGCGACCCAGAACAGGGTTTCGGCGATATCCTCCGCCGTCATCGGATTGGCGGCCCCATAGAGCGCGTCCGAAGCCGCCTGGCTGCCGGTGCGGACCAGGGTGAATTCGGTTTCGACCATGCCCGGCTCGATCGACGTCACGCGCACGCCGGTGCCATGCAGGTCAGACCGCAGCCCCAGAGAAAACTGGCTGACGAACGCCTTGGTGCCGCCATAGACATTGCCGCCCGTATAGGGATAGGTCGCCGCGACCGAGCTGATGTTGATGATCACTCCCCTGCGCGCGATCAGGCGGGGCAACAGCTTGTGGGTGATGGTGACCAGGCTGGTGACATTGGTGTCGATCATCTGGCGCCATTGGTCGAGATCGGCCTGTTGTGCGGGCGCCGTACCCAGCGCCAGTCCGGCATTGTTGATCAACAGGTCGACATCGGCAAAGTCTGTGGGCAGTTCGGCCAGGGCGGCGTCGATGGCGCCTTCGTCGCGCATGTCGAAGCTGATCGCATGCACCTTGTCCGCGCCCAGTTCCCCGACCAACGCCTCCAGCCGTTCGGCGCGGCGGCCAGTGACGACCACCTTCCATCCGGCAGCGACAAAGCGCCGCGCGGACGCGGCACCGATGCCAGCGGTTGCTCCGGTGATCAGCGCCGTTCCTGCCATGCTTCATTCCATCCTGTCAGCCAATGACGGGGGATGTAAGCCGATTTGCGGCAATGCCAAGCGCCATTTGTCAGGCAATGGTCACGACGCGCGCATGTCCCTTCCGGTCGAGCGGCTTCACCACGACCTTGTCGCCCATCCGGTCGAAGGCGATGTCGACCGCCGCGTCCCCGAGGCGCAGGCCGTAGAGCGTCAGCTCGTCGATGAAGCGGGGCAGCGTGGGGTCGCGCAGGGCGATCTCCGCCCCCGCGACATCGAAGGTCAGGCCCAGGCTCGACTGGACCAGCGACAGGGGCGCCGCCGCGGACCATGCCTGCGGACTGCACGCCACGGGGTAGAAGGTTGGACCCTGCGCCCGCCGCCGGGGAAAGCCGCAGAACAGTTCGGGCAACCGCATCAGGTCGACATAGGTCGCGGCGGCGAACAGCCCTTCGAAAATCTGCGCCGCCTGCGCGCGATAACCATAGCGGGAGAAGCCTGCGGCGATCAGCGCATTGTCATGCGGCCAGATCGATCCGTTATGGTAGCTCATCGGGTTGTAGCGCGCCTCTGTCGAGGCGATGGTCCGCACGCCCCAGCCGGAAAAGGAAGCGGGCGCCATCAGCGTGTGTACCACCATATCCGCGCGCTCTTCCCTGGCGAGTCCGGTGAACAGCACGTGTCCGGCATTGGAGGAGCGGACGCGGCACGGCCTCTTTTCCCCATCCAGGGCCAGCACATAGGTGCCGATCCCGGCGTCGAAAAAGGCGGCGTCGAACAGGTCCCGCAGATCGTCCGCCCGCGCCCGATGGTTCAGCGCCTTGTCCCGGTCGCCCAGCGCAGTGAAGATCGCCTCCGCCGCCCGCCAGGCGCCGTAGACATAGGCCTGCACCTCCGCCAGCGCGATCGGGCCGCGCGCAATGGTGCCATTGGCGTGGAAGACCGAATCATGGCTGTCCTTCCACCCCTGATTGACCAGCCCCTGATCGGTCAGTCGACCATATTCCACGAAGCCGTCGCCGTCGCGGTCGCCATGCTCGTCTATCCATCTGAGCGCAGCCTCGACATTTGGCAGGATGGAGGCGATGAAGCCGCCGTCGCCCGTTCGTTCCAGATAGGCGCCGGCCAGCATGACGAACAGCGGCGTCGAATCGATGCTGCCATAATAATGGCGGAAGGGGACTTCCCCCAGTTCCGCCATTTCGCCATGGCGCACTTCATGCAGGATCTTGCCCGGTTCTGCATCGGCGGCGGCGTCGTAGGCGGTCGCCTGGTTCGCGGCCAGATAGCCCAGGACTCCCCGACTGATCGCCGGGTCCAGCCATAGCGTCTCCAACGCGGTGATGATCGCATCGCGCCCGAACACAGTGCTGAACCACGGAATGCCGGCATAGGGATAGGGCCCATATTCGGTGTCGGTCGACAACATGGTAATGTCGGCGACGGATCGCCGTGTAACCTCGTTGAACAACTGGTTGGATGATATGATGGTCGCCCCGCGCGTACGCGCCTGTTTCAACGCCTGCATCGATTCGCGCAGCGTCTTGAGGAAATGCTTGGACAGGTCACCTGCCGGCTCGTCGTCCCGCGGTTGACAACAGATGAGCAGGTAGAGCGTGCGCCGCTCACCGGGCGGAACGCTCACCTCGAACCGCGCCCGGCTTTCCGTCAGGATCTGCGGCGCCGGGTCGAAGCACAGCAAGGTTTCGCGCCGCATGTCGTCGCGCCCGTCATAGCCAAGCCGTACGGACCGGGGGCCAATCACCGGCTCACGCATGGTTCCGCGCCGCAGCCGGGTCATGCCGCGTATTTCGAACAGGTCCGCAAAATCAGCAGCGAAGCTGATATTCACCTCCACCGTGCGGACTTCCGTGTCGAAATTGCGGATCGTGATCCGTTCATGGACCGCACCTTCCCACAGGAAACGGGTGCGACGCAGGTGGATGAGATCATGTTCCACCGCCACTTGTCCGTCCTCGCCCGTGAAATCGGGATTGGTAAGGTCGCAGGTGAGCATCGCGTTATCGTCGCGAAGGCCTGAACTGAGCAGGATCGGCCGGGTGTCGTTGATGGTGAGATAGAGATGCGACAAATGCCGGGTGTCGCGATGATACAGCCCTTCCGGACTGCCCGGACCCGCGATCGCGTCGCCGCTATGGTCGAAGACGGCGAAGCTGTCTCCATGTTTCAGCGTCCGGGGGCGTCGCTCATGGAGCGACGCCGTCGCCGGAATGAAGAATTGCGTCTGCGCCTGCGATAGCGCCTGTCCTGGATTGCCGGTACCGGGGTCCATGGCGCCGGGATCGACATTCCGGACCGGAGGGGTCGGGTTTTCCGGCTGCAACTGGCTTGCCGTCATGCCTCTCTCCTGATCTTATCCCACGACCTGAAGTTCCGAACCTTCGCCGCGTAACCGGCGCAGCATCGCGGCCTGCGTCCGCGCACCGGGAAGATCGTGATAAAGCTGAACATAATCGGCGGCCATCCGCTCTGCCGTGAAGCGTGCGTCAAAGGCGGCGCGTACCTTCGCGCGGTCGAGCTCGTGAACCCCGTGGACCGCCTCGACTGCTTCGTCCTCGCTTTCGACGATATAGCCCGACCGGCCATGGTCGATCACTTCCGGGACGGACCCGCAGCGAAAAGCGATGACCGGGGTGGCGCAGGCCATGGCCTCTATCATCACCAGGCCAAAGGGTTCGGGCCAGTCGATGGGAAACAGCAGAGCGCTTGCACGGCTCAGAAATTCCGCCTTCTGCGCCTCGTTGATCTCCCCGACATAGTAGACATTGGGATAACGCTCGATAAGCGGTGCGATCTCCTGCTCCCAATAGGCGCGGTCCACCGCGTCGATCTTCGCCGCCATCCTGAGCGGCAATCCCGATCGCGCGGCGATGCGGATGGCCCGGTCGGGGCGCTTTTCCGGCGAAATCCGGCCAAGAAATGCGAGATAGCCCTCGCCCTGACCGATACGGGGCAGCAGCAGGTCGGCCGGCAGGCCGTGATGGATGGTCCTCGCCCAGTTCACCGGCGGCATCGGCAGCCGCTGATGGTCGGAAATGGACACCAGGCTGTGATTGGGAAAGGCGCGGTAGAAGGCGGGAAGATCAGGCAGGTCCAGCCGGCCGTGCAGCGTCGTCACGCAGCGGCCGAGGAAATCCTGCACCAGCGGCATGTGGATGAGGTCGATGTGGAAATGCAGGGCGTCGAATTCATCCGCCCTACGGCGCACCGCGTCGAGCAGGATCATATGGTAGGGAATGGGATCGCGCACGTCCGGATTGAGCCGCAACGCCATGTCGGTCACCGGCACCAGTTCCGCCTGGGTCACCGAATCGCCGCTGGCGAACAGCGTCACCTCATGACCCTGCCTCACCAGTTCTTCGGTCAGATAGGACACGATGCGTTCGGTGCCGCCATAAAGGCGCGGCGGCACGCTTTCGGCAAGCGGAGCGATTTGTGCGATTTTCATGGTCGGGGGCATCCCTTTCGTGAAGAGAGCGCCTCCACCGATCCCCCGACCTGCGATGGGCGCCCATCGTTAAAAGCGTGAACGGCCTGCAGGTTGCATGGCCATTGCGCTTTCATGTCAGGATTTTCCGATGGGTGAGCCCGCTCGGCCGGTCGCCGGAAAGCGCCCGTCCGCATCATTTTCCAAGCCGCTGACTTCGGTCTGACATAGTCGCCGCTTAGGAAAGCCTCAGCGAGAATCTGGCTGGCCGGTCCGAAGAGGGGGCGGACATGGCCTTGGAATATGGAGAGCGAGTTGACGATCCTCACGATCGATTTCGAGGCGTCGTGCCTGCCCCGGCATGGCCTGTCCTATCCCATCGAAGTCGGCATAGCCTGCAATGGCAAGGCGCGAAGCTGGCTGATCCGGCCGCATGACGATTGGGCGGGCTGGCATTGGTCGGCCGAGGCGGAGGGGCTGCACGGACTGACCCTCGATCGGATCTTCCGCGAGGGTTTGCCCGTCGAAACCGTGCTGGCGGAATTGACCGATGCCTGCGGGAAATCGCGGATGGTGGCCGACAGCATGATCGACCAATATTGGCTCGACACCCTGGCTGATGCGGCAGGGCAGGCCACGCCCTTCCTGATCGACCATGTTTCGCTGCTGCTTGACGAACATCGCGCAAGCGAGCAGCAGATCATGGATGCGGTCGCCTTTGCCGACGCGCTTCGCCCGCAACGTCACCGGGCGGCGAGTGATGCGCTATGGCTGTCGTCACTGCTGGAACATATCGCCAGTCACAAGGTCGAGGCTCCCATCCTGATGCGCATGGCGTGACAGATCGGCCATCGGAATAGATGGTGGGGAAGGATACGGGTCGCGTCTCATGTCCTCCCACCCGTCTGGGTCGGAAAATGCTTGAGCAACAATTTGTAACGCTCGGCAAATTTCGGAGACATTCAGTCCGCCTAAAGCCTGATGACCATTTCCGGTTGTCAGGGAGAAGGCTCCATGTTGCTCATTCTTGCGTCCAGCGCGGCGGCACTCGCCGTCGCCACGCCAATCCACAGCGCTGAAATCGCCCATGCATCGAACGCCTATCAGGCGCGCTACGAAACCGAATCGACCGTCCGCTTCCGTGAGGTCGAATCGCGTTTGGCCAATCGTCCGTCCATGCCGGTATGCCGCTGGCAGGCCGAACTGGTGGTGAACCGCGACGTCGCGACGCAGGGTCGCACGCTGGCTGCCGTCGCCAAGCCGATCCACCGCTTTGCTCCGCTGTCGGGCAGCCATGCCGGCAGCTGCACTGCCGCCCGCGATGAAATCCAGGCGGAAGTCGCACGCCATCACAGCGCCCGTGCGGCCCAGGCCGTGGCCGTGGCGCAGCAGGACCGCGCCGTGTTGCTGGGTGAACTGGACGGCATTCAGGCGCTGTCCACAAAGGGTTCGTAACCCGCGAATGAGTCCACCGCTCATTTTGATCGCGGAGGCCCAGCGGGATGCGCGCCACGACGTGCGCCAGTCGCTGGAGGAGAACGGGTTTCGCGCCCTCGCCGCCGCCTCCGCGAACGAAATCTGGAATGCGATAGACAGCATGCCCGTTGGAGCGGTCGTGCTGGATGCTGCTTTGCGTGGTGCGGACGGCATGGATCTGTGTCGCGACGTGCGCGAACGCAGCGACGTGCCGATCATCCTGGTCGGCGCCAACAGCAGCGAGGTCGACCGCGTGGTCGGGCTGGAACTGGGCGCCGACGATTACATGGCGAAGCCCTATTCGACGCGCGAGCTGGCCGCCCGCCTGCGCGCCGTGCTGCGGCGGGGACGTAATGAACGAGCCCTGGGCGCGCGCCGCCCGGCCGAGGCGCGGTTCGAAGGATGGGTGGTGGATTCTTCCCGGCGCGAAGTTCTCGATCCCGACGGTGCGCAGGTCGAGTTGACCGCAGCCGAATTTTCGTTGCTGCTGGTCTTGCTCGATCATCCGCAGGTGGTGATCGCCCGTCCGCGCCTGATGGAACTGGCCGGCGTGCGCGACACGCCATCCTCCGACCGCAGCGTCGACGTGCTGGTCAGCCGGTTGCGGCGCAAGCTGAGCCATGGCGGCCGGCCCGCGCCCATCGTTACGGTGCGCGGCGGCGGATATATGTTCAGCGCCGAGGTCGACCGGCGCTGATCCACCCGGGCGCGGCCGAATGTTTCTCTTCCATTGCATTGATTCTGCGGCAAAATCGGACGAACCGCGAGCTTGATCGCGCTTTCCATCGCTCAGACATATTATTTAACAAAGCCGCTGCGGCGCAGCAAAAACGCTTCCCTATTGTGCATCCTCAAGGCCGGTCTGCCCCTGACCGGTCACCAGACAAGAAGGATGCAACGACATGAACGATCTGATCGGTCGCGTCTTCAGCTTCGAAAGCCATGTCTTTCCGAACCAGAGCGCGCTTTACAACCGCCTCGCCAGCGATGGGCAGAACCCCAAGGCGCTGATGATCTCCTGCGCGGACTCGCGCATCGTGCCGGAACATATCATGCAGGCTGACCCGGGCGACCTGTTCGTCTGCCGCAATGCCGGCAACATCGTGCCGCCCCATGCAACGCAGAATGGCGGCGTGACCTCCACGGTCGAATATGCCGTCATGGTACTGGGCGTGCGCGACATCATCGTGTGCGGCCACAGCGATTGCGGCGCGATGAAGGCGCTGTCCACCAATGCCGACCTGAGCGCCATGCCCAACGTCGCCGCCTGGCTGCGTCACAGCCATGCCGCGCAGAAGGTCTGTCGCGAAAGCTACCCTGCCGATCTCAGCGATGCGGAGAAGCTGCGCAACATGGCACTTGAGAATGTGGTGGCGCAACTCGCCCATCTGCGCACCCATCCGTCCGTTGCGTCGGGCATTGCCCGCGGCGAGATCGCCCTGCACGGCTGGTATGTCGATATCCATGCCGGCCACGTTCTGGGCCTTGACGGCGAGACCGGCCGTTTCCTGCCTCTGCGTGAAGGTCAGCCGCTGCCCGTGGCGCTGCCCCACGCCAAGCGACTGGCGGTCGACATCGCCTATGCCGAGGCCGCGGAGTAAACCCATGCTCAAGGCATTTTCCGGCGGTACCTTCAGCCGCGACTTCACGGCCTCCATTGTCGTCTTCCTGGTGGCGATGCCGCTCTGCATGGGTATCGCCGTTGCTTCCGGGGTGCCGCCGGAAAAGGGTCTGATCACGGGCATGATCGGCGGTCTGATCGTCGGCCTGCTGGCGGGTTCGCCCCTTCAGGTCAGCGGCCCGGCGGCGGGCCTGGCGGTCATCGTCTTCGAAATCGTGCAGAAACAGGGGCTGTCCGCTCTCGGGCCGATCCTGATCCTGGCCGGTGCCATTCAGGTGATTGCAGGGCTGCTGCGGGTAGGCGGCTGGTTCCGCGCGATCTCGCCCGCGGTCGTGCACGGCATGCTGGCGGGTATCGGCGTGCTGATCGTCGTCGGCCAGTTTCATGTGCTTTTCGACGACAAGCCGCTTTCGAGCGGCCTTGCCAATCTGGTCGCCATGCCAGGGCAGATTTTCGGCCTCAGCAATCAGGACGCAGCCACTGCCTTCGCGGTCGGCCTCGTCACCATCGGCGGCATGCTGGGTTGGGAGAAGCTGCGTCCTGCCTCGATGAAGCTGCTCCCGGGTGCTCTTGTCGGCGTGGTGCTGGCGACCCTGGTCGCCTTTTCCCTCGGCTTGCCCGTCGCGCGCGTCGTGGTGCCGGAATCGATCGTCTCGGCCATTTCGCTGCCGGGCGATAACCTGGTCCAGCAGCTCCTGAATCCGACGACCATCACCACGGCCATCGCCATCGCCTTCATCGCCAGTGCCGAAACGCTGCTGTCCGCGGCGGCGGTCGACAGGATGCATGACGGCGTTCGCACCAACTACAACCGGGAGCTCAGTGCACAGGGCGTGGGCAACCTGCTCTGCGGCGTGGCGGGTGCATTGCCGATGACTGGCGTGATCGTCCGCAGTTCGGCCAACGTCCAGGCCGGCGCCCGGACGCGGTTGTCGGCGATCCTGCACGGCGTCTGGATTCTGGGCTTCGTCGCCCTGCTCCCCTGGTTGCTGCGCGAAATTCCCATGGCGGCGCTGGCAGGCGTCCTTGTGGTCACCGGCGTGCGTCTGGTGAGCGTCGACCATGTAAAGCATCTTCTCCACCGCTATGGCCCGCTTCCCGCCGTGGTGTGGGCGGCGACGCTGATCTGCGTCGTGGCGACTGACCTGCTGACCGGCGTTCTGGTCGGCATCGGCCTCTCGCTGCTGGAGCTTCTGCCCCATGCCCGCCGTCTCCGGTTGAGCGTGGACGAGGAAAGCCGCGAAGAAGCGCATGAAGTTGCACTGCACGGCACGGCCACTTTCCTCAACCTGCCGAAGCTGTCGGCCAGGCTTGAGGGGCTTCCTTCCGGAAGGCTCGTCATCCTGAACGTCGAGCGCCTGAGCCATATCGACCATACTTGTGCGGAAATGGTCCGCGAATGGGTGGACCGCCGTCGGGGTACCGGAGCGCAGGTCGAACTGTTCGGCGCCACCGGCCGCATGCGCCACCTCGCCGCCTGATACTACCCCCTCGTCAGGCGTCGAACGAGCCGCCGCATCGCTCCTGAAGCGATGCGGCGGTTTATTTATGATATATATTAGAAACAATATAGAAATATTAGGAAATCCAAAAGACAATAATCGTGTTGCAGGCAACACAGTGACGACATTCCTTCTCGCAGGTGCGAAAAGTCGTTTCCCCATTTGGCATAGTCCTCATAACCTGCCTGCGATCCGCCGTACCGACGACGACAACACAAAAGATCTTCGGACGAAATGGACGCAGGACGGAACATTCTTGCCTAAAAGGGGAATGTTCATGAAGTATCAGATTGCCTGTGCCGCGCTTGCGCTGCTTTCCAGTGCTCCGGCTTTCGCTCAGGAGGAGCCGGCAGGCCCCGTCACCGTTACCGGCAGCGTCGGCCTGGTGTCCGACTACCGCTTCCGCGGCGTATCGCAGAGCGACCGTGGCATGGCCATTCAGGGCGGTATCACGGCAACGCATGAAAGCGGCTTCTACATCGGCACCTGGGGTTCGAACCTCGGCGGCTGGGGTCGTTTCGGCGGCGCCAACATGGAACTCGACCTGGTCGGCGGCTATTCGACATCGTTGGGCGAGGGCACGACGGTCGATGTCGGCCTGACCTGGTACATGTATCCGTCGGGTGCCGACAAGACGGATTTCGCCGAGCCTTATGTGAAGCTGTCGCACCAGTTCGGTCCGGTCAAGGGCCTGGTCGGTGTCGCCTACGCTCCCAAGCAGCAGGCGCTGGGCAATTGGCAGAGCAGCGCATCCAGCGGCATCGACAATCCGGGTGACAAGGAAGACAATCTCTATGTCTGGGGCGACGTCAATGCCGCCATCCCCGACACTCCCGTCACGGTGAAGGCCCATCTGGGTTGGTCGGACGGCAATCCGGGCCTTGGTCCCAATGGCACTTCGATCGCTCCTACCGGCAAATATCTCGACTGGCTGGTGGGCGCCGACTTCGCCATTCCCGGCACGCCGCTGACCGTTGGCGTGGCCTATGTCGACACCGATATCGCGCGCGTGGAGGAAAATTATCTGCGCCCGAACTTCATGGTCAACGACAGCAAGGATTTCGGCAAGTCGATCGCGCGCAGCACGGTCCTCTTCTCGCTGACCGCTGCTTTCTGATCCCTTGCGCCGGGCCTGGTGGACCCAGGCCCGGCCATGCTTCTTTCCCGGCTGTGACAAATTGTTTCTGCTGTTGCATCCGGGGCTTTCCGGCCGCCCCTGCGGTTGACCATGGCTCCGGCCACCCCTATCCCGCTGTCATGCTCAAAGCCGTGCCGACATTGTCATGACCGCGCCGACCATAATCCTTGTCGAAGATGATCCGCCGCTGCGTACCCTGACCGCGCGCGCCCTGCAGGAGCATGGCTATCAGGTCCGCCCGGCTTCTTCCGGCCCCGAAATGTGGGTAGCGTTCGACGCCGGTCCTGTCGACCTTGTCGTGCTCGACGTCATGCTCCCCGGCACCAATGGCATCGATCTTTGCCGCCAGATCCGGCGCAAGAGCGACGTTCCCATCATCTTCATCAGCGCCAAGGGCAGCGAGACTGACCGTATCGTGGGGCTGGAACTGGGCGCCGACGATTACCTGCCCAAGCCGTTCGGCACGCGTGAACTCATCGCGCGCATCCGCGCCATATTGCGCCGCGTCGGGGTGGAACGCGGCCCGGACGAGCATCGCGAGAATGAAGCACGGTTCGACGGCTGGATCGTCAATTTCCCGCGCCGCGAACTGCGTTCGCCCACTGGCGCCATCGTCGACCTGACTGGTGCGGAATTCGATCTGCTCGGCAGCTTTCTCAGCCATCCGCAGCGCGTGATCGCCCGCGAACGGTTGATCGAACTTTCGCGCACCCGCATGGGCGACAGTTCCGACCGCAGCATCGACGTGCTGGTCAGCCGCCTGCGCCGCAAGCTCTCGACGCAGGATCGCGCGGCGCCGATCACCACCGTGCGGGGCGTCGGCTATATGTTCAATGCGGAGGTCAGCCGCGCTTGAGACGGCATGTCAGCCTGGTCGGGCAGATCTTCGCGATCCTGCTGCTGACCCTGACGCTGGAATTCGCCGTCGGCATCCTGTTGAACGAACGGTCCAATCATCTTTCGCTGCAGGATGACGAGGCCCGGCGCCTGGCCGAACATCTGGTGATTGCCCGCAAGTTGCTGACGGAGCATGCGCCCGATGAGCGGCATGCGCTGTCACTGCAACTCACCACGGATCGCTACGACGTGCACTGGACCCCGTCCTCGCCGCCGCCACCCGCGCTTGCGCCGGGGCTGGAGAGGATGCGGCGACAGATCGTCAACTGGGAACCGACCCTTGAACAGTCGGGCCTGTGGCTGCGTCTGGCCTCGCCCGGACGCGTTTCGGAGATCAACGGCGGCCTGCGCCTCGCGGACGGAAGCTGGCTCTATTTCGGCATGCGCCACAGCGGCGGCAAATGGACCTTCACCATCGGCCGCATGGGGCTCGCGTTGATCCCGGTGTTGGCGCTGCTGCTCGTGGGCGGCATCCTGATCCGGCGTACGCTGGCGCCGCTGCGCGACCTCACCCGCGCAACCGAACGCATCGGCCTTAGCGATGAAGTCATTGTGGAGGAGGGTGGCTCCAACGATGTCCGCAACCTCATCCGCGCCTTCAATGCCATGCAAAAGCGCATTCATCGGTTGATCACGGAACGGACGGAGACGCTGGCCGCCGTCGGTCATGACATGCGGACCCCGCTCGCGCGGCTGCGGCTGAGGCTGGAGAACCTGCCGGACACGGAAGCGCGGGAGGCGATCGAGGGCGACCTTGGCGAAATGGGCGAGATGATCGATTCGCTGCTTGCCTTCCTGGGTGGGGAGAAAAATGGAGAGCCGCCCGTCCGCACCGACCTCGCCGTGCTGGTCGCGACGGTGGTCGACGCCTTTCAGGACCAGGACAGGCCGGTCGATTATGTCGGGCCCGACCACCTGGAAATGGCGGTTCGGTCGCTCAGCCTGCGCCGAGCCATCGTCAATCTGATAGAAAATGCGCTGCACTATGGCAGCCGCGCCCGGGTCGCGCTGGAGCGTCGCGATCGCGAAGTGCTGATCCGGGTCGACGATGACGGTCCCGGCATTCCCCGCGACAAGCTGGAGGAGGTGTTGAAGCCCTTTGCCCGTCTGGATGAGGCCCGGCAGCGCAACACGCGTGGGCTGGGCCTGGGCCTTGCCATCGTTGCGCGCACCGTGGAACTGGAGGGTGGGGAACTGATCCTCGCCAACCGGCCCGAAGGCGGATTGCGGGCCGAAATATGCCTGTATCTTCCGGCCCAGCCCCAGAAGCACTGACAAAGAGAATCTGCCCACCCCCAAGCAAAACTCATTTACTGCCGGGCGCCATGCCGCGCTATGCCGGACGCCTGTTCGGAAAGAGGCATGTATGACGGCAGAAGGCGAAAAGGAAATCGCCCAGGGTTATTGGGACATTGACAGGCTGGCGGCCGAACTGGGCACGGTCCGGCGGCGTTGGCGCCAGGGTCAGGAACATCATGCCGAATATGGGGCGGAGGGTTTTCCGTCGCGCGCGACGCTGACCAAGATCATGGAGGCGCTTTGCGGCGCACTGTTTCCGCTTCGTCTGGGGCCCAGCTTCGTGCGTCTGCACAATGAGGACGCCTATGTCGCGCAAACCCTTCAGACGGTGCTCAGCCGCCTCTACGGCCAGATCCGGCTGGAGCTGATCTATGCGATGAAGGACGCACCGATAGAGCAGGTCGACAGGGAGGCGTCGCGCATCATCGGCGATTTCGCCGAAGGACTGCCAGCGCTCCGCGAACTGCTGGACAGCGACGTGGAGGCGGCTTTCCTGGGCGATCCCGCCGCGCGCAGCGTCGATGAGGTGCTGATCTGCTATCCCTCGATGATGGCGATCACGCACCATCGCTTGGCACATCGGCTGCACCAGTTGGGAGCACCGCTCGTGGCGCGGATCATTTCGGAAATCGCGCATGGCAGTACGGGGATCGACATTCATCCCGGCGCGAAGATCGGCCACAGCTTCTTTATTGACCACGGCACGGGCGTCGTCATCGGGGAAACGGCGATCGTCGGGGATCGGGTTCGCATCTATCAGGGCGTGACGCTGGGCGCGCGCAGCTTTCCGGCCGATGGCAAGGGCGCGCTGGAAAAGGCCCTGCCGCGTCACCCGATCATCGAGGATGATGTGGTGATCTATGCCGGCGCGACGATATTGGGCCGCATCATCATCGGTAGCCGGTCCGTGATCGGCGGCAATGTCTGGCTGACCGACAGCGTGCCGGCCGACAGCAATGTCCGGCAGGCCAAGGCGCATTATGAAGTGACCAGCCGGGTCGAGGTGTCCGCCCCCCATCGCGTCCACGCGCTGCTGGAGGAAGGACGCGATGGGATAGCGGAGAATATCTGAGGGCCTATGCGCAGGAATATGGCGCCGATGGCTGGAGCATTCTCACCATGAGCGGAAAAGCCCCAGCCATCTGATGCCGCGTTTCCGAGGCGTTGGCCTTAACGATCAGTTTGAAGATGCGTTATTCAGCGCAGCTATCCCCGTCGCCGGCGATCAGGTCAAGGCAGCGTCCGTCGATCTGGTCCTTTGCTACGGGCAATTTGATCAGCGCCGCCAGGGTCGGCAGGATGTCGACCGTTTCCACGCCGAGCGGCTGTTCGAAGTGGGGCAGCCCCTTGCGCCAGAACAGGATAGGCACGCGGCGATCCGTATCCCAAGGCGATCCATGGGTCGCGACCGACCCCATCACCGCCGCTTCGGGGATCGACATGACTCGCGGCTTCAGCAGCAGCAGCAGGTCGCCCGAACGCTGCGGGTCGAAGCTGGCTCTGGCCTCCTGGATCAGCGACCAGCTTTCCGGAGGACCGGATGGAGCGGGGGTGGCGGCGATCTCCGCCTTGGTGAAGACGGTCTGGACCTGCGGATGGACGCGGAGCAGGGCGAGAGTTGCCGCTTCCACCCTGGCGCGTTGCGCCGCCGTCAGGCCGCGGTCGAAATACAGGTCGCCCGCCGGGCCATCGCCCCAGATCAGCGTCCTGCCCGTGATGCCAGTCTTTTCCGCGATGGCGGCCGATAACGCCTTGGGCGTGAGCGTCTTGTCGACGCGCTGTTCCATCGGCATGGCGTTCAACCGGTGGCGTTCGGGCAGGTCATGCCCGCCATGATCGGCGGTCAGCACCACGGCATAGTCGATGCCGTCCTTGTCGAGTCGGTCGAAAAAGGCGCCCAGCTCGCGATCCAGCCGATCGACCTGTATGCAGCTTTCCGTACCCTCCGTGCCGTAGGTGTGACCGATATAGTCCGTCGCGGACAGGCCGATGGAGATGATGTCTGTCTGCGCCTGTTTGCCCAGCGCCATGCTCTCGATGGCGGCGGCGGCAAAAGCCAGGGTCATCGCATCCTGTTCCGGCGAGATGCGGAAGGCCTTGTAATCGCCCGCCGCCCGCGCGAAGCGACCTGTCCCGACCGTGCGATCTCCGGCCTTCACGGGGAAATCCTTGGCCGCGCATTGCGGCGGCAGCTCGAAGCCGGGATTGCCCTCTGCCAGCCGCCGCGCCATGACCTCATTGACTTTGGCGACCAGCGGTGGGGTCGCCACTCCCTTGTAGCTGACATAGCCCTCCGGTCCGCCCAGCCACCAGACCTGGTCGGCGGTTGGCCCGCCCATCATGATCGCCGCACGGTCCTTCCCCGCAATCGATACGACGCGTGTCGCCGGATTGGCGGCCTTCATCCGCCCGCCCAGCGTCGGCACCCTCAGATGTACGGGAGAAGCCTGATAATGTTCGCTGTCGGTGCCCGGCTGCGTCTCGTCCTCCGCGCAATAGACCAGCTTGTCGGCGCGCGCGGTGCCAAGGTCAAACCAGCTGTTGGCGATGATGCCGGTGCGCGAGGGGCGGCTGCCGGTCAGGATGGTGCTGTGTCCAGGACAGGTTTCGGTGGCGGCATGGCTTTGATAGCCGCGGGGGAAGACGATGCCCTGTTCCGTCAGCCGCCTGAGGCCGCCGCTGTAATATTGACGATATTCGCTGAACAGATCGGCCGAAAACTGATCCACCGCGATGGCGACGATCAGCCTGGGCGCCGTGGCGGGCGCGGCAGCCGCCACGGCGGGCGGAGCCTCGGTCTGGGCCAGGGCCGGCAGCGAACCGGCAAGAAGCAGGGCTGCCGCGACATTTTTCAACATTATGGAGTACCTTCTCATGCCTTGACGGCGGATGCATCGAGACCTAGCCCCCTTGCGTCCACCGGAACAGAGGCCCGATGCGCATTTTTCATGTCCTTCTGATGACAATGCTGCTGTTGCTCGCGCCGGTGGCGGCGCGGGCGGAGGGTGCGTTTGGCCAGGGCGTCCCCCACATTGCGGCCGAACTCACCGCCGAAAGCAATGCGCCGCGGCCGGGCCAGGATCGGGGCAGTGGCACGACGATCGCCTTTTCCATGACGCCGGAATCCGGCTGGCACGGCTATTGGGAAAATCCGGGGGATGCCGGCCTGGGCATGACGGTCAAATGGACGCTGCCCAAGGGAGTCATGGTCGGTCCCCTGCGCTATCCCGTGCCGGAGACATTGCTGATCGCCGGCCTCATGAACCATGTCTATGAGGGGCCTTATGGAGTGCTTGCAAAGCTGACCGTGGCGCCGGACGTGCCCAGGGGTACGAAGCTGCCGATCCGCGTCCGCGCCAACTGGCTGGCCTGCACCGACAAGGTTTGCGTTCCAGAAGGCGCGGAGCTGTCGCTGGACCTGATAGCGGGCGACGGATCTGTCCTGCCGGGCGGCAGGGCGCAGTTTGATGGCTGGCGCAGCCACTTGCCGCGTCCGCTGGGCAGCGATGCGACCTATGCCCTGGCTGACGGCCGCCTGCGCCTCTCCATCCCCTTTCCCGCAGCGGCCGAAGCCCGCGACGTCCATCTCTTCGCGCTGGCCGATGGTCTCACCCGTTACGCGGCTCCGCAGAGCGTCGCGCGGCAGGGTGACCGGCTGCTGATCGAAACCGAAGCCGGGCAAGGCCCGCTGTCCGGCCCGGTTCAGGCGGTGCTGCGCACCGGCGACCATGTCGGTTTTCTGCTGACGGCCCGTCCCGGCACCGTGCCTGCTGCTCGATCCGCCACTGCCCGGACCCTCTTCCTTGCGCTGGGCGGTGCACTGCTCGGCGGCCTGCTGCTCAACATCATGCCCTGCGTGTTCCCCATATTGGGACTGAAGGCGATGAAACTGGCGCGTGCGGGGGGGGACGAGCATATCGTCCGGCGGGAGGCGCTAGCCTACAGCCTTGGCATCATTCTCACCTGCCTTGCCCTGGGCGGCCTGCTGCTTGGCCTGCGCGCTGCGGGAACGGCGGTCGGCTGGGCCTTCCAGTTGCAGGATCCGCGCATCATCCTGCTGCTGCTGTTGCTGGTGACCGCGATCACGCTCAACCTTGCCGGCCTGTTCGAACTCAGCGCTTTCGGTGGCGGCGAGCGGCTGGCGGGAAAGGCAGGCGCGTCCGGCGCCTTCTGGACCGGCGCGCTGGTCGCTTTCGTCGCCACGCCTTGTACCGGGCCGTTCATGGGCGCGGCCATGGGGGCGGCACTGGTACTGCCGATCGGCGCCGCTCTGGCAATCTTTGCCGGGCTTGGCCTGGGCCTCGCACTGCCATTTCTGGCTCTGGCCTACATCCCCCCAATCCGTACACGCCTGCCGAAACCAGGCGCCTGGATGGGGCGGCTCCAGAAAATACTCGCTATTCCGATGGCGCTGACCGCGCTGGGCCTGTTGTGGCTGCTGGGGCAGCAACGCGGCACGGTTGCCATCCTGCTGGGGGCCGGCGCAGCCTTGATTCTGGCCGCTGTGCTCTGGTGGCTTGGGCGCAGGCAGCATCACGGACGGCACGGCGGATTTGCCGTGGTCTGCGCCGCGCTCATTCTCTTTGCGGGAATCGCCTTCGTGCTGCCGACCCATGCGCCTGCCATCACCGCCTCCGCCCATGGCATCCCCTTTGACGAGGCGCGTCTGGCCAGCCTGCGTGCCACCAAAAAGCCGGTTTTCCTTTATTTCACCGCCGACTGGTGCCTCACCTGCAAGGCGAATGAGGCCGCGGCCATCGACCGCAGTGAAACCCGCGCCGCTTTCGAGAAGGCGGGCGTCACCATGATGGTCGGGGACTGGACCAATGCCGATCCCGCCATCACCCGCTTTCTGGAGGCGCAGGGGCGTTCGGGCGTTCCGCTCTATCTCTGGTATGCGCCGGGCAGGGACGCGCAGACATTGCCCCAGCTCCTGACCCCTGCCACGCTGACGGCGCTGGTGTCCTGATGGCCAAGGTCCGCGCCGACCAGCTCCTCGTCGATAGCGGCTTGGCGGAAAGCCGCGCGCGCGCCCAGGCATTGATCCTCGCCGGCCTCGTTTTCCTGGGGGAGCGGAAGGTCGACAAGGCCGGGCAACAGGTCGCGGCCGATGCCGAGCTGGAGGTGAAGGGCCGTGACCATCCCTGGGTCTCGCGCGGCGGCATCAAGCTCGCGCATGCGCTGGAGCATTTTCATATCGACGTGTCGGATGCCGTCGCCATCGATGTCGGCAGTTCGACCGGCGGTTTCACCGACGTCCTGCTCACCAACGGCGCGGTGCGGGTCTATGCGGTCGACAGCGGCACCAACCAGCTTGCATGGAAGCTGCGTTCGGACCCGCGCGTCATTGTCCATGAACAGACCAGCGCCCGCATCCTCACTGCCGAACACATTCCGGAGCCTGTGGATGTCATCGTCTGCGACGCCAGCTTCATCTCGCTCGCCAAGGTGCTGGATTGCCCGTTGGGCTTTGCCCGTTCCGGCGCGTGCCTGATCGCCTTGATCAAGCCGCAATTCGAGGCAGGGCGAGAGGAAGTCGGCAAGGGTGGCGTCGTGCGCGATCCTGCCATCCATGAACGGGTGTGCAACGAGGTGCGGGACTGGGTGTCGGGTCGGGGGTGGCAGGTCGAAGGGATCACCGCCAGCCCGATCACCGGCCCGCAGGGCAATGTGGAATTTCTCCTCTTCGCAACATTTGGCGGATAATCGCACTCCGTTCGTTTCGCCGCTATGATTACCATTTGCGACAAATGCCGGTTTGAGTCGCTTGCAGAGGCCGATTAGCCTGATCCGATGCGCATTTTCCTGCCAATCTTCCTGATCGCGCTCAGCCTTTCCGCTTGCGGCGTGCCAAAGGAGAAAAAGCCGCGCCCTTCCGCGCTGGTTGAGGCCGCGCCCATTCTGCACGAAACCTTCACCGACAATCTGGATGCGGTCGGGACTGCATTCGCCAATGAGCAGGTGGTCTTATCCGCTCCCGTGACGGAGCGGATCACATCCCTCCATTTCAGCGATGGCGGTTATGTCAGCAACGGGCAGGTGATCGCCACCCTGGCCGTTGGGCAGGAGAAGGCGGAACTTGCCGCCGCCCAGGCCCAGGCGCTTGCAGCCCAGCAGCAACTGGAGCGTATTCAGGCCTTGAAGGCGCGGGGCTTTGCCACTGCTGCCAGCCTGGAGAGCCAGGTCGCGCTCGCCAACGCCGCCCGCGCCAGTGCACAGCAGGCCCGCGCCTCGATCGGCGACCGGGTGGTTCGCGCGCCCTTTGCCGGCTGGGTGAGCCTGCGCATGGTGTCGCCTGGCGCCATTGTCACGGCAGGCACGCCGATTGCCACGGTCAGCGACATCTCGCGGATCAAGCTGGACTTCACCATTCCGGAAACCCGCCTGTCGCTGGTGCGGGAGGGGCAGTCGATCAAGGCGGTGTCCGCCGCCTGGCCCGACCGGCGCTTCGCCGGCACGATCGCCACCATCGATCCCGTGATCGATCCTGCCACCCGCGCCGTCCGGATACGCGCCATTCTGCCCAATCCCGACCGCGCCTTGAAGCCGGGCATGCTGCTGACGGTAAATGTGGTTGCAGGGCAGCGCCAGTCACTGGCCGTTCCTGAACTGGCCGTGGTCGGCGACGGCAGCGACCATTTCGTCTTCCTGGTGGAGAAGGGCAAGGCCAAGCGGGTCAAGGTCGATACCGGCATCCGTCAGAACGGCCTGGTCGAGATATTGGGGGGAGTGAAGCCGGGCCAGACGGTCGTCACCGACGGCGTTGTCAAACTGACCGATGGCGTGCCGGTGCGCGTCCCGGGGGGCAAGCCGGAAGCAAAGAGCGCCAGCGCCGGGCAAGCGGCCGGCTGAGGAGGCGAGGCGATGCAGCTTTCGGACCTGTCCGTCCGTCGTCCGGTCTTCGCGGCGGTGGTTGCCGTGCTGCTCTGCATCATCGGCATTGTCGGCTATCTCAGCCTTTCCATCCGCGAATATCCCGATACCGACCCGCCCATCGTCTCGGTCGAGACCAGCTATACCGGGGCGGCGGCTTCGGTCGTGGAAACGCGCATCACCCAGATCATCGAGGATGGCGTCGCCGGGGTCCAGGGCATCCAGAACATCACCTCGACCTCGCGCGATGGCGTTTCTTCAGTCAGTATTGAATTCGACCCCTCGCGGGACATCGATTCGGCGGCGAATGACGTGCGCGATCGCGTGGGCGCTGTGGTGGAGGATCTGCCGGAGGATGCGCTCGCGCCGGAAATCCGGAAGGTCGACGCCGATGCGCGGGCGATATTGTTCATCGTCTTCACCAAGGATGGTTGGACCCCGACGCAGATTGCGGATTATCTGGACCGCAATGTGCTGGATCGCTTTTCCGCCATTGATGGCGTCGCCCGAGTCACCGGCGGGGGCGAGGAAAGGCCCTCCACGCGCATCTGGCTGAATGCGGAGAAGCTGACAGCCTTCGGCATCACGCCGGGCGACATAGAGGCGGCGCTGCGCGCGCAGAATGTGGAACTGCCGGCCGGGCGCTTCGAATCGAAGGACCAGAACCAGACGCTGCGCGTAGAGCGGGCCTTTTCGACGCCAGAACAATTTGCCGGGCTGGTCGTGGGACGCGGTGCGGACGGTTACCAGGTGAAGCTGGGCGACGTGGCGCGGGTCGAGCAGGGCGCCGAAAACCCCTATACGTCCTTCCGCTCCAACGCGGCGACGGGCATCGGCGTGGGCATCATCCGTCAGTCGGGCGCCAACACGCTGGAAGTTGCGGAGAAGGCCAAGGCGCTGATCGACGAGCTGCGGCCTACCTTGCCGCCGGGCATGAAGGTCACGATCGGATCGGACGAGTCGCTGTTCATCAGCCGCGCCATCGACAATGTCTATGATACGCTGGCCGAGGCGGCACTGCTCGTCGTGCTGGTCATATTCCTCTTCCTCGGCTCCCTGCGGGCGACGATCATTCCGTCCGTCACCGTGCCGATCTGCCTGCTGGCGACCTGTGCCGTCATGTGGCTGCTGGGGCTGTCGATCAACCTGCTGACGCTGCTCGCCTTCGTGCTGGCCATCGGCCTGGTCGTGGATGATGCCATTGTCGTTCTGGAGAATGTCTATCACCGCATAGAACAGGGGGAGGATCCGCTGGTCGCGTCCTATCTCGGCACGCGCCAGGTGGGTTTTGCGATCATTTCGACCACGCTGGTGGTCTGCGCGGTGTTCGTGCCGGTCATGTTCCTGGCGGGGCAGACGGGCCTGCTGTTCCGCGAACTGGCTATATCGATGATCGCCGCCATCGCCTTTTCGGGCTTCATTTCGCTCAGCCTGGCGCCGATGCTCTGTTCAAAGCTGCTGCGACGTTCGGAGCGGTCACGCCTGTCGCTCTGGGTGGATGCGCGATTCCAGCGGCTGGAGGGGACCTATGCGCGCCTTCTCGACCGGGTGCTCACGCGGCCTGCGGGCGCCATCGTCGCCGTTGCGCTGTTCCTTGCCGTCGCCGGCGGCCTGTTCACCATGCTTCCGACCGAACTGGTCCCAGCGGAAGATACGGGCGTCGTTGACGGCCAGGTGACGGCGCCTGAGGGCACCGGCTTCGATCGCATGAAAGGCTATATGCGGAAAATCGAAACCGATCTGCAGCCGCTTCGGGACGAGGGCACGCTCCAGGTGCTGAACATACGCGCGCCCGCCGGTTTTTCGAACAGCGACGATTTCAACGGCGGAAATATCATCGCCTTCCTGCGGCCGTGGGAGGACCGCACGATCACGACGGTGCAGGTGGCCGACATGATCAACAAGGTGATCGCCGACCAGCCCGGCGTCCGCGGTAATGTCGCGCCGCGTTCGGGGCTGGGCCGGGGAAGGGGCCTGCCGGTCAATCTCGTGCTGGCAGGAGCGACCTATGAGGGGCTGGTCGCCGCGCGTGATCGCATCATGGCCGCCGCGGCCGCCAATCCGGGCCTCATCAATCTGGATTCTGACTATAAGGAAACCAAGCCGCAGATGCGGATCGATGTCGATCAGCAACGCGCGGGCGATCTGGGCGTGTTCGCCAACGACATCAGCCAGGCGCTGCAGACGCTGCTTGGGTCCCGCCGCGTTACCACCTATGTCGACCGGGGCGAGGAATATCGCGTGCTGCTTCAGGCAGAGCGGGAGGGGCGCCAGACCCAGGCCGATCTGGAGCGGATCAACGTGCGCAGCCGCACCGGCGCGCTGGTGCCCCTGTCCGCCGTCGTCACGATTCGCGAAGTCGCGGGGCCGCGCCAGCTCAACCGCTACAACAAATTGCGCGCCATCACCCTGACAGCGGCTCTGGCGCCGGGTTACTCGCTGGGCGAGGCGTTGAACTTTCTCGAGGACCAGGCGCGCCAGTCACCGGAGATCCTTGCCGTCGGCTATAGGGGGGAGAGTCAGTCGCTGCGTGAAACCGGCGGATCGATCTGGCTGGTCTTCGGCCTGACCATATTGATCGTCTATCTGCTGCTCGCCGCCCAGTTCGAGAGCTTCGTCCATCCCGGCGTGATCATCGCCACCGTGCCGCTGGCCGTGGCGGGCGGGGTGCTGGGCCTTGCCTTGGCGGGCGGGTCGATCAATCTCTACAGCCAGATCGGCATCGTCATGCTGGTGGGACTGGCGGCGAAGAATGGCATCCTGATCGTCGAATTCGCCAACCAGTTGCGGGACGAAGGGCTGGAGATCAGCGCGGCCGTTCGTCAGGCTGCCGTCCGTCGCCTGCGCCCCATATTGATGACCTCCATCGCAACGGTCATCGGCGCTGTTCCCCTGGTCATACGGGGCGGCGCAGGCGCGGCGGCCCGGCATTCGATCGGGGTGGTGGTGGTTTCCGGCGTCAGCCTGGCGACATTGATCACGCTGTTCCTGATCCCGATTCTCTATTCACGGGTTGCAGGACGAACCGTTTCACCGCAAACCGTCAGTCGGCGGCTGGACTCGGCCTTGAAGGATTCGCCCGACGCCGCCGAGTAAAAGGTGGAGCTTCGTTGCCGATGAACGAGATTGCGTCTCCGGGTCAATTACGTCTTGCCTATGCGCGCTGGGCACTGGTTACTGTGCCGGCGCTTGTTTTCCTTGGCTTTCTTTCAGGCAAGCTCGCCAATAGCGGCTATGGCAATCGCTGGTTCGCGGCCTTGGCCAAGCCCGACCTGATCCCGCCCGGCTGGGTCTTTGGCCTTGCCTGGACCATCCTCTATATAATGATGGCGCTCGCCTTCGCCGTCGTGCTGCATGCCAGGGGCGCGAGGGGCCGGGGGATCGCGATAGTCGCATTCCTCGCGCAACTGGCGCTCAATCTTCTCTGGTCCCCGTTGTTCTTTCGTGCGCATCTGGTGGATCAGGCGCTGGTCCTGATCGTCGCGCTGTTAGGGCTTGTGGCCGTCACGATCCTGTTGTTCTGGCGCGTGCGGCGTGTCGCGGGGCTTCTGCTGCTGCCCTATCTGTGTTGGCTGGCCTTTGCCTCCTACCTCAACTATGAGATCGGCCGCCTCAATCCGGACGCGGAAAGCCTTGGCAAACCGGCTTTCCAGACCCAGATATGATTTTTGGCGCCACGACCGTGGTGCTGCACGGAAGGACATAGCATCATGCAGAGCGAAAACCGCTTTTTCGACGACCTTGCCAAGCTGGTGAACGGCGCGGCCGGAACGGTCGCGGGCATGAGCCGCGAATTTGAGAGCAACGCCCGCGAAAAGGCCAAGCAGTGGATCGGCGGCATGGATTTCGTCAGCCGCGACGAATTTGACGCCGTCAAGGCGCTGGCCGCCGCTGCTCGTGAAGAGGTGGAATCGCTGAAAGCCCGCCTCGATGCGCTGGAGGGCAAGGCGTCCGAACCCGTCAAGCAGACGGTCCGCGCCAAGCCCAAGGATGCAGAATAAGCGGCCGGTTTCGGGCGAAAGCGGAGTTGTCCACGCATTTTCCATGCCGCCCCGGTTTCCACCGGCGCAAAAAATGCTTTAAGGCGCGCAGATGATGGACAGCGACGAATTTGAAAATGGCGGTCAGGAGGCCGCACCGATCGACATGCTGGCCGCCTTTTTCGAGGCGCATGGCTGGAGCTACGATCAGGTCGGTGAGGACGAAATCGTCGCCAGTACCCAGGGATCCTGGGCACAATATGAACTTCGCGGCATCTGGCGTGACGAGGATCAGGTACTGCAAATGCTCGCCCTCCCCGACATAAGGGTGAACGACGACAAGCGCAGCACCATCTACGAAACGCTGGGCCTGATCAACGAACAGCTTTGGCTTGGCCATTTCGAACTCTGGTCCTCCAGCGGCATCGTGCTGTTCCGCCACGGCGCGCTGTTGGGGGCGGGCGGCACGCTGACCCTCGATCAGGCGCAGCTTCTTGTGGAAACCGCTATCGACGAATGCGAGCGCTTCTACCCGGTGTTTCAGTTCGTCCTCTGGGGCGGCAAGACGCCGACCGAAGCGATTTCCGCCAGCCTCATCGAAACGCGCGGCGAAGCCTGAGGCGCAATTCGATGACCGACATCTGGCCCGATCATCTCTTCCTTGTCGGCTGCGGCAATATGGCGGGGCAGATGCTGCAGCGCTGGCTCGCCTGCGGTCTTGATCCCGCAACAGTCACCGTACTGCGCCCCAGCGGCAAGCCGGTGGCCGAGGGAGTAAGAGTGGTCACCGACTATCCCGCCTCGCTGCCGGGCAGCACTACGGTCCTGCTGGGCATGAAGCCCTATCAGCTTGGCGATGTCGCGGGCTGTCTCGCGCCTCTTTGCCGCGGCGATATGCGGATCGCCTCGATTCTCGCGGGAACACGTCTGACCGAACTGCGCGCGGCCTTTCCTGCAGCAGGAGAAATCGTGCGCGCAATGCCCAACCTTCCGGTGGGTATCGGGGAGGGCGTCATCGCCCTGCATGCGGAAGACGCTTGCGCGGCGCTCTCGCGAAAAGCGGTCGAAGCCTTCATCGCTCCGCTCGGTCTGGCCGAATGGATTGAGGATGAAGGCCAGTTCAACGCGGTCACCGCGCTGTCCGGCTGTGGCCCCGCCTTTTTGTTCCGCTTCATCGATGCCCTGGCGCGGGCTGGCGAGTCGATCGGTCTGCTCGGCGATCAGGCAGAGCGTATGGCGCTGGCCACCGTGCGCGGATCGGCAAGCATGGCTGCCATGGCGCGCGAAAGCCCGGCGGTGCTGGCGGATCGAGTGGCCAGCCCTGGCGGCATGACGCGGCAGGGACTGAACGTGCTCGATGCCGACGATCGATTGCTGGATCTGCTCACCGACACGCTGGCCGCTGCCCGCGACCGGGGCGATGCGATGGCCCGGGGCGAATAGCGCCGACGCGGTTCACCTTGGCCTGGAAATGCTCTACGGGCTCGGCGTTCCTATGGGAGTCCTGCAATGTTGTCCCCCGAAATGCCCATTCTTGTCCTCACCACCGGGGGAACGATCGACAAGATCTATTTCGATGCACTGTCGGACTATCAGGTGGGTGAGACCGTAGTATCGAAGCTGCTCGACATCGCCCGGGTCAAGCGGCCATTCCGCATTGAGGAAGTGGTGCGCAAGGACAGCCTGGAGCTGGACGATGCCGACCGCGCCCTGATCCGCGACCGGGTCGCGACGGCGCCCGAAAGCCACATCATCATCACCCATGGCACCGATACGATGACCGAGACTGCGAAGCTGCTGTCCGCCATTGCCGGCAAGACAGTGGTGCTGGTCGGCGCGCTCGCACCGGCACGCTTTGGCGAGAGCGACGCCAGCTTCAACCTCGGCATGGCCTTTGCGACGGTGCAGGTCGCCGCTCCTGGGGTTTACATCACGATGAGCGGATCGGTGTTCCGGGCCGACAAGGTCGTGAAGGATAGGGAAAAGGGCGCTTTCGTCCCGACAGAAGGCTGAATTCGCAAGGGCAAGTGGCTGCCGACCCATCGTGGATCCGTCCGAAACCGCGTGAAGGTCAAAGACTACCCAGTACGCGCGCCGTCTCCACGAATTCCTCGACGCTGACGGTTTCGGCGCGGCGTTGCGGGTCGATGCCGACGGTCTCCAGCGCTTCCAGAGCGCCGGGCAGCCCTTTGAGGCTCTGGCGCAGCATCTTGCGGCGCTGGCCGAAGGCGGCGGCGGTGAGGCGTTCGAGATGCTTGAGCTGCACGCCTTGGGGGGCTGGCCTGGGCGTGATGTGAACCACGGCGGACATGACCTTGGGCGGTGGGGTGAACGCGCTGCGGTGGACCTTCATCGCGATGCGGGCGTCGCCGCGCCATTGGGCGAGCACGGCCAGACGGCCATAATGATCGCCATTGGGCTTTGCGACGATCCGTTCGGCGACCTCCATCTGGAACATGAGGGTCAGGCTCGACCACCAGGGGAGCGGAGACCAGTCGGCCGAAAGCCAGCCGATGAGCAGTGCAGTGCCCACATTATAGGGAAGATTGGCGATGATATGCGCCCCTTCGCCGGCTTCGGCGCGGACGTCGACGGCCATCGCGTCGCCGGAAATCACACGAAGCTGGTCCGGAAACGCCTCTGACAGTTCGGCAAGGGCGGGCAGGCAGCGCCGGTCGCGCTCCACCGCGACCAGCCGCGCCCCGGCGCGCAGGACGGCGCGGGTCAGGCCGCCGGGACCAGGCCCAACCTCGAAGGCAGGCTGGTCCTTGAGCGGTCCGGGAATGGCGGCGATCCTGTCCAGCAATTGCTCGTCCAGCAGGAAATTCTGGCCGAGCGCCTTGTTCGCCTGCAGCCCATGGGCGGCGATGACGTCTCGCAGCGGCGGGAGCTTGGGCGGTGACAGCCTGGGGTGGGTATCGGCGGTCATCGACCTTAGCAGCCAGGGGTCAATCGTGCACGCGCGGCCTCGGCCGCCATCTTGATCGCGGCCATCATCGCGCCGGGATTGGCACTGTCCTTGCCTGCAATGCCGAATGCGGTGCCATGGTCGGGTGAGGTGCGCACGATGGGAAGGCCCAGGGTGATGTTGACCCCCTCGTCGAAATTCAGCGTCTTGATCGGGATCAGCGCCTGGTCGTGATACATGCAGAGCGCCACATCATAGGTTTCGCGGGCGCGGCTGTGGAACAGGGCATCGGCGGCGATCGGCCCCTGAATGTCGTATCCTTCCGCCAGCAGCGACTCCACGGCCGGCCGGATGACATCGATCTCTTCCCGCCCCAGCGCGCCGCCCTCGCCTGCATGGGGGTTGAGGCCCGCGACGACCAGACGGGGACGACCGATGCCGAAATTGCGCTGGAGTCCCTTTGCCGTGGTAATGGCGCGGGCGCGGATCAGGTCGATCGTCAGCACGGACGACACCTCGGCCAGCGGGATATGGATGGTGATCGGCACCACCTTCAGCGATGGTCCCGCCAGCATCATGACGGCGTTATGCGGCGCAACGCCGCAGCGCTCCGCAATGAATTCGGTCTGTCCCGGATGGGTAAAGCCGACACCGTAAAGCTGTTCCTTGCCGACCGGGGCGGTGACGATCCCGGCGGCCGAACCGCTGCGGGCGAGGCCGACCGCCACTTCCAGAGCCTGAAAAGCCGTGCGCGCGCCGTCGATGCTGGGCATGCCGGGCGTGATCTCTCCCGCGTCGGCCACTTGCAGGCAGGGCAGGGCCTTGCCGAAGACTTCCGCGGCCTCCTCCGGCGTGCTGACCGGTTCGACCGGACCAAGCCAGACGGCGCGCAGAGAGGCTGCGTCGCCCACGGCGAAGAAGGGCGGCAGGCCTCGCGCCTCGCGCATTACCCAGCTCTTGGCGACGATTTCCGGGCCAATGCCGGCCGGATCGCCGAGCGAAACGGCGAAGGGCGGCCCCATTGCCGGAGGGGCCGCAGGATCAGTTATAGTCGATGACGGCATCGCGGCGAAGATCGCGCAAATAAATGCGGGCGCGCTTGTTCACTCGTTCTTCCTCAAGCTGCGCCATGATCTGTTCGGCATTGGGAGCAGCGGCGGTAGAGGCTTCGTCACGGCCGCAGACCACCAGCACGCGCACGCCGTCATTGATCGATCCGAATGGCGGCGTCGCTTCGCCGACCTGGAGGTTGATCAGGATTTCCTGCAATTGCGGTGGCAGGTCGCGCAGCTTCACATTGTCGTTGTCGACCACGTCCGCGCCGATCTTGCCGCCCAGTTCATTGGCCTGGCCGCATCCCTTGATCGCCTTGACCTGTGCGGCAAAGGCCGCGGCCTTGGTGCTCGCCTGCTCCTTGGTCGTGCCTGCCGGGAAGCTCACGGAGAGCTGTTTGAGACTGAGAAGCGCATCACGCGGATCGGCGGTCAGCACCTTCCGCTTGTCCATGACGTAGATGATCGATATGCCGCCGGGCACCCCGATGGGCCCGGCAATCTGGCCGACCTGCATTTCCGCTGCCGCCTGCGCCAGTTCATCGGGCAATTGCGCGGGGCGAACCCAGCCCAGATCGCCGCCGACCGCCGCCGTAGAGGCTTCGGAGAATTGCCGCGCGTAGGCCGCGAAGCTGCCGCCCTGCTTGATCTGTTCGATGATGTTGCGGGCGTTGGCGATGATCTGCTGTTGATTTTCCGGCGTGGCCGAAAGGTAGATTTCGCCGATGCGGAATTCGTCGCTGCCCTTCGCGGCGTTCATCCGGTCGACCACCGACTTCACCTCATCCTCCGACACGTTGACGAAGGGCTGGATGTTGCGGCGGAGCAGGCGGCTCCAGGCCAGTTCGCCCTCGATCTGGCGCCTGATGCTGGCGGCGGAGCTGCCCTGCTGACGCAGATATTGATCGAACTGCGCGGGGGACTGGCGGAAATTGGCCGCGACCCGTTCATAGCTCTGGTCGATCTCGGCCTTGTCCACCTTGATATCGTTGGCGGCGGCTTCCTGGATCTGCAGCGTCTCGTCGATCAGGTTGCGTAGCACCTGCACGCGCAGCCTTTCCTTTTCCTCGTCCGACACCTTGCCGCCATTGGCGGTGATGATGAGGGCGAGGCGCTGGTCGACGTCGGTGCCGGTGATGATGCGGCCGTTGACGATCGCCGTCGCCTTGCGGACATTGGGATCGCTCTTGCCGAAGATGGTCACGTCCTTGGGCAGGTTGAGCTGCTGGGTGGCGACATTGTCATCGTCATTCACCGTCTGGGCGAAACTTCCGGAGGCGCCGGTGGCCAGCAGGGCCGAGGACAGAAGCAGGGTGCGCAGGCCCTTGGCGGCGGCGCTGCCAATGCGGGAAAACCCTTTTAAGGCATAATGGGAAACGACAGGCTGCATCGTCGACAAAACTCTCCAATCGGGTCGGCACGAGATGCGCCGATCCGCCTTAACCGGCCCTGAGCAGGAAACGGGACGGCTGATCCTTATATGCCAATATTGCGAAAAGCCAGCCGAAGCTGGAAGCTGTTGCCCTTTCGTGCGTCGCCCAGCACCTGATAGTCGCGCCGCCAGGTCAGGCCGAGCGTCAGGCAGTCATCTTCATAAGTGACGCCCAGCCTGTGTCGGACGGGTTGATAGCCGTTGGCGACGCTCAACGGATCTTCCCTCGCATTGGTGAGGTCGATCACGGTGGAACCGAACAGCGACCAGAAACGCGCAAACTGCAAGCGGCCGCCCAGCCGGAGCTCCTCCCGGTTCCGCAAATCCTCCAGGCTGAGGTCGGCATTCCGGTTGAGCCGCAGATAGCTGACCATCGCATAGGTCTTCTTGCTGCCGATGGTGGCGTCGATCTCGTTCCGTCGGATGGCGAGATTATCCTTGTCCAGCCGGAAGCGGTGCGTGAAGCTGAGGAAATCCCGATAACGGATCGTGGTGCGACCGACGATGTCGGACAGCCGGTCTGACAGGCCCGTGCCCACCGGTAGGATATTTTCCCGGCTGTTCAGGCGGTAGCTCTGCCCGATCACGCTTTCGAGCGAGAAATGGCGCAGCGCCAGGCTATATTCCAGCCCATAGGTGACGCGGGTCGAATCCTCGAACCGGTCGTAGCCGGAAAAGCGATTGAGCGCGAAAAGGTTGCTGTCCTCCAGGTCGATGGAGCGGGCATCCTCGTTCGGGACGGTCAGATTGGCGATTCTGGGCGCCGCCACGATCTGCACGCGAGGGGCGATACGCTGCACGCCGCCAAAGGCCTCACCCATGAACGGCCAGCGGACGTCGATCGCCGCCGCCGCGATCCCGCGCGCCTGCCACCCGGGATCGCCGGCATAGCTGGCGACGGTGGCCAGCTGATTTTCGTCGCTGTGGTAGACATCGCCGCGCAAATAGGTCGTGAAGGTGACGTCCTGACCCATCGGCGTCAGCTTGCGCAGATTCCATTCGAACGCCGCGAAAGCGCGCTGCGTATCCTCTCCATGGGTGCGGGTGATCGCCAGGCTGTTGGCCTGGAACTGGATGACGCCGTCCAGCAGCGGGTCCTTCATCCGCAAGCGATAATCGACGACGGGCAAGGCGATCGGCATCTGCCCCTGAGGATCGCCGGTGCGCAAAGTCTGCACGGCCCACCCGGCGATCGAGAAATAGCTGTTGTCCCCGATCCGCTGCGCATTGATGGTCGATCGCAGCCGGTCATCATTGCTGATATAGTAGCGGCGCAGGAAGGTGCGGTCGGTCGTCGCGCGAATCGATCCGTTGATGCTCCATTCCGGCGTCAGCTGCAGCGCGCCGCTGGCATCGAGATAGCCGCGAAAATCCTTCTGCGTAGTGGTGGATGTGCTGCCGGTAGCGACGCGGCTGCCATAGGTGGCATAGCCGGTGATCTGATAGGCGCCCCGATCCCACAGGTGGCGGTAGTTGCTCTCCAGCAGGGGCAGGGCGTTGGTGAAGACGTGGGGCGTGACGGTGATGTCGCGATTGGGTCCCAGCTTCATATAATAGGGCAAGCCGAGTTCGAAGCCGTTGTTGCGGTTGTAGCGCAATATCGGCACCAGCAGGCCGCTGCCGCCATTGTCGCCGACCGGGTGGGAGAAGCCGGGCATCGGGATGAGCGGGAGGCCGAACAGCTCGACGCTAGCATTGGTATATTTGACCCTGGCCTTCACCGGATCATAGATGACCTTCACTGCCTTGATCTGCCAGGTCGGTTCCTTGGGGCAGCCCTTGTGATCCTCCACTGCGCAGCCGGTATAGACCGCCTTTCGCAGGGTGTAGACGCCGCCCTTCCGCTCGCCGTTCACGGCGGCCAGGCGCCCGCCCGACTGCAGCACCAGCAGCATGTTCTGGACCATGCCGTCCTGCAGGCTGTCGGTGACGTCGAACCTGTCGCCATAGGCGATATTGCCCTCGGGATCCGTGACGGAGACATTGCCGCTCGCCTCCACCTTGCCGGTATCACGGTTCCAGACGACCTTGTCGGCGCGCAGCCGGTTGCCGTCGCGCAGCAACTGCACATTGCCGTTGGCGGTCACGACCTCCTTATTGCTATCATATTCCAGCGCATCGGCGGAAAAGCCGATCTGATCGTCATTCTCCGGCACCGGGGCGTCGGGCGCGCTGATTGTCGTCTGCGGTTCCTGGAGTTGCTGGGCGGCGGCATGCGGGATGACCGCCAGGCACGGAAAGGCGACGCCAGCGGCCAAGAGCCGATTGAAACGCAAAAGGAAGGGGCGGTTCTGCAAAAGAATGGGGCCTCTTTGACGGGGCGTTCTGTTTCCCGGACTATTGCACTGCCCTATTGCACCGCTTTGTCTGCGCTGCAATCGTCTCGGCCAAGAGTTTTGCCGGAAAATCAGTCGAACGGCTTTGCCAGACCGGGCCGGCCGCACTATCTGGGCAGAGAGATACAAGCCTTGCAGGAAATAAAGGACCCCAGATGGAAATCGCGTTCAGCCCTGTCCGTCCCGAAGCCGATACACTGGTCTTCGCCGTGCCCAAGGGCGGCTTCGACGCCTTGCCCCTGAGCGCCGCGTCCGTGCTGGTCGGGGGGGCGGCGGCCGCGCGTTTCACGGGGGAAGCGGGATCCAGCTTCGAGAGCTTCGTGGACGAAGGCGGCAAGGTGCTGCGTGTCGTTCTGGTGGGTACCGGAGCTGGCGGTGATGTGGATTTCGAGCGGGCGGGCGCCGCGTTGACGGCCCGGCTGGCGACAAGCGGGGCGGTTCACGCTGCGGTGGAGTTCGTAGGCGCGCCCGGCGGCGAACAAGCGGCGCGCCTTGCCTTCGGCGCATTGCTGCGCGGCTGGCGGATCGACACCTACCGTACCCGGCAGGCGGAGAAGGCCAAGCCGACCCTGAAGCAGGTCACGCTGGTGTCGAGCGACGCAGGGGCGGCCTGGGAAAGACAGGCTGCCGTGGCCGCGGGCGTGGCCTTCACCCGTGAACTGGTGGCGGAGCCGGCGAACGTCCTCTATCCCGAGAGCTTCGTCGAACGGTGCAGGCATCTGGAGGAACTGGGCGTCAGGATCACCGTCCTGGACAAGGCGGCGATGGCGGAACTGGGCATGGGCGCGCTGCTGGGCGTGGCGCAGGGTTCCATGCGCGAACCGCGGCTGCTGGCGATGGAATGGGATGGCACAGATTCGGCGGGGACGGGCGGCGCGATCGAAAAGCCGCTGGTCTTCGTTGGCAAGGGCGTGACCTTCGACACGGGCGGCATTTCACTCAAGCCCGGCGCGGGCATGGAAGACATGAAATGGGACATGGGCGGCGCCGGTGCGGTCGCGGGTGCGATCAAGGCGCTGGCCGGACGCAAGGCGAAGGCCCGCGTCGTCGGCATCTGCGGCCTTGTCGAGAATATGCCCGACGGCAATGCGCAGCGTCCGGGCGACATCGTAACCTCCATGTCGGGGCAGACCATCGAGGTGCTGAACACCGATGCCGAGGGGCGGCTGGTGCTGTGCGACGTCATCACCTGGGCGCAGAAAACCTATGCGCCCGAGATCATCATCGATCTCGCGACATTGACCGGGGCGATGATCATCTCTCTGGGCAATGAATATGCAGGCATCTTCGCCAATGACGACGGGCTGGCCGACGATCTGATCGCGGCTGGCAAGGCGGCGGGCGATCCGCTGTGGCGCTTCCCTCTCGGGGATGCCTATAACAAGCTGATCGACAGCCCGATCGCCGACATGAAGAATATCGGGCCGCGCTATGGCGGGTCGATCACGGCGGCGCAGTTCATCAAGCGTTTCGTCGAGGAGGGCGTCAAATGGGCGCATCTCGACATCGCCGGCATGGTGTGGGCCGACAAGCCCGGCGCAACCTGGGACAAGGGCGCGACCGGCTATGGCGTGCGGCTGCTCGACCGTTATGTGGCTGACAAGATAGAGAAATAATGCAGGTCGATTTCTACCAGCTCAGCCGCGATCCGGTGGAACAGGTGCTGCCCGCGATTGCGGGCCGCATCCTGGCCATGGGCGCGCGGCTGATGGTGGTCGCAAGGGAGCCTGAGCGGCTGGATCGGATTTCCGCCGGGCTATGGGCCGGGCCGCCCGAAAGCTTCCTGGCGCATGGCCGGGCCGGCGAGGGTGCCGAATCGGTGCAGCCGATACTGCTCGCACAGGATTGCCCGGCGGGCGAGTTGGCCGCCAACGGGGCACGGCATGTCGCACTGGCGGATGGCCTCTGGCGTGAGCAAGCGATGGGTTTCGAGCGGGCTTTCTACTTCTTCGACGCTGAAACCATAGAGGGCGCGCGCTCCAACTGGCGCGATCTCTCGAAACGGGACGGGGTCCCCCCCCGCTTCTGGCGGCAGGAAGGCCGCAAATGGGTGCAAGGCCCCTAGCAGGGCCCTGCCCCATCAGCCCTCTTGCGATAGGCTCCGGCCCGGTCTAAAGGGCGCGCCAACTTATCCCAACAATTCGGAGCTTTTGAGCCTTATGGCCGTTACCCGCACCTTTTCGATCATCAAGCCCGATGCGACCCGTCGCAACCTGACGGGCGCCGTGACCAGGAAACTGGAGGAAGCGGGTCTGCGCGTTGTCGCTTCCAAGCGTATCCGCATGAGCCGTGAACAGGCTGAAGGCTTCTATGCCGTGCACAAGGAGCGCCCCTTCTTCGCCGATCTGGTTGCCTTCATGATTTCCGGCCCGGTTGTCGTCCAGGTTCTGGAAGGCGAAGATGCGGTGAAGCGCAATCGGGACATCATGGGCGCCACCAACCCGGCCAATGCCGATGAAGGCACCATCCGCAAGGAATATGCCGAATCGATCGAAGCCAATTCGGTCCACGGCTCCGACAGCGAGGAAAATGCCGCGATCGAGATCGCCTATTTCTTCAAGCCTGAAGAAATCGTCGGCTGATCGGGCACGATAATCTGGAAAAGGGCCGGGGGTGATATGCCTGCCGCCCCTTTTCCATGGCGGAAATGGCGGAACGGGCCATCTGCTCGCGACATTTGCCCAACCTCCGCAAATGACCGAAAACTTGCCTTATCCCAATTGCGGAGGCGCTTCGAAACGGTCGATCACCCATTCTTCCGCCTGTGCGCCGCCAATCCATTCCTGCATCCAGGGATGATTGATGATGGCGCGCATATAGGCTTCCGCAAAGCGGGCAACGGGGAGTTGATAGGTGATGAAGCGGGTCACCACCGGCGCGAACATCACATCGACCGCGCTGAAATCCCCGAACAGAAACTCTCCCTCGCCGCCATGGCGGGCGCGGGCCTCCGCCCAGAGTTGCATGATGCGCGCGATATCCTGAGCCGCGGCCTCGGATGGAGGGACGGGAGCATAGATCTGGCGGATGTTCATGCTGTGCTCACGTCGCAGCGCAGCGAAACTGGAGTGCATTTCCGCCGCCATTGACCGGGCCATGGCGCGCGCGGCGATGTCTGCCGGCCAGAATCGGTCGCCGCCCGACTTCTCGTTCAGATATTCGACGATCGCCAGGCTGTCCCACACGACGACGTCGTCGCCGTCCCACAATATTGGCACCTTCCCGGAAGAAGGGGCGAATTCGTCACCCTCGCGGCGCTTTTCCCACGCTTCGTCGTAAAGCGGCACAACAACCTCCTCGAAGGGGAGGCCGGACAGCTTGCACGCCAGCCATCCGCGTAGCGACCAGCTTGAATAGGCCTTGTTGCCAATGAACAGCTTCATCATGTCCCTGTCTTTACAGCCTGTTGGGAAATTCGCGGAGGAACGCATTTTGGCCAGATAGTCTCTTAGACGCCGGTGGCAAGGAAAGTCGAGAGCATCGCGTCACTCTTGCATTCAACAGCATTTGTTTTGGAGGCGATAAATTTCCAATCCAAAAGGGGGCTGGCTGGCGCGGTTTTTCGGTCCTACACATCGCGGATTACACGACGTAACGAATTTGGGGCGAAATATGGATTTGTTGCACGCGATCGCAGGCCTTTTCGTCGGCCTGATGGTCGGCATGACCGGAGTGGGTGGCGGCTCGCTGATGGCGCCGATTCTGATCCTGCTGTTCGGCGTCGCGCCCACCACGGCGGTCGGCACCGACCTGTGGTTCGCGTCGATCACAAAGGCGGTCGGCGGCGCGGTTCACCACCATCAGGGCGGTACCGAGGGCGGTCCGGATTATGAAGTCGTGAAGCGCCTGATGATCGGCAGCATCCCCGCCTCGCTGATCACGTTGGCGATCCTTTCGCAGATGCACCTTGGGCAGATCAAGACGGGCGTGATCACGGCGGCGCTGGGCGTGGTGCTGATCGCTACCGCAGGTGCGACCCTGCTGCGCGGCCGTTTCCATAGCTGGGCGCTCGCCCGCCGGGTGGGCACGGCCGACGGTTTCACCCGCTGGCAGCCGGCGCTGACTGTGCTGGCCGGCGCCCTGCTGGGGGCGATGGTGACGCTGACTTCGGTCGGTGCGGGCGCGATCGGTGCGACGTTGCTCCTGGCGCTCTATCCACTCCGCATGCGGATGCAGCGGCTGGTGGCGACCGATATCGTTCATGCCGTGCCGCTGACGCTTGTCGCCGGACTTGGCCATTTGTGGATCGGGAACGTCAATCCGGTGCTGCTGGTCAACCTGCTGGCGGGGTCGCTGCCCGGTATCGTGATCGGATCGCTGCTGGCCACGCGCACGTCGGATCGCGTGCTCCAGCCCCTGCTGGCTGCGGTGCTGGTGGTGGTGGGATGGCGGCTGATCGCCTAGCCGCGAAATATCTGCCGAGCCGGAATCCAACTTGCTACAGTTTTATATGAATTTTCGGTGCTGTCAGACAAAGGCGAACCGCTCTCCACACGATGCACTTCGGGCTTAGAACGGAGAAACTCAGCTCGCGAGAGACTGCCACTGGGCCAAGGCGGCCGAGCGTCTTTGCTTGTAAATCTCTCGATCGACGAGATGGCGCTCCAGGGCGAAGTGATTGTGAAAGTGGGCGTGGACGGATGCGAATTTCTGCAGGGATCGCATCTGTCGAAACCTGAGCATAGCCCGCTCCCGTCGTCGGAAGGGGAGATGGCTGTTTTCAACCCGATTGTTCAGCCACTGCCCCATTTCCTGCTGCTCGATATTGCCCAGGTCACGCATTGCTGCTGGATAGGATCGGAGTCCGTCGGTTACGATTTTTGCTGGTGATCCGTGCCGTTTCAATGCTTTCTTCATGAAGGCCAAAGCTGCCTTTTTATCCCGCTTCTTCGTAACGTAGCTCTCCAGAATTTCGCCTTCGTGATCGACGGCGCGCCAGAGGTAAACCATCTTGCCGTTGATCTTCACGTACATCTCATCAAGGTGCCAGCGCCAGTGGCGAAAGCTGCACATCTTGTTGATCCGCTGGCGTCGGATCTCGCCAGCAAACAGCGGGCCGAACCGGTTCCACCACAGCCGCACCGTTTCGTGGCAGATATCGACGCCACGCTCGAACAGCAGGTCCTCGACGTTCCGCAGCGACAGCGGGTAACGGACATACATCATCACCACCAACCGGATCACCTCCGGGGAGGAGTTGAAATACCGAAACGGACTAATGGTGGGCTTGGTCATGACCCACCATTTACCGAACCCCGGTTTGCTTTGACAGCACCGCGCCGCCATGCGAACTTTGCAGGCAACCTTCCCCCACGGCGGCTTTTTCGATAGCCAAACCCCTCGGCTCCATTGGGCGAGCGTGCAAATTATGGCACTGGACGACGATGTGGTGCACCGCCCGCTAAAGAGAGGAACAGGGTCAATCCTTGTGATGGAGGACAACGGAACGAAGGCGACCTATGCCGCCTTTCTGAGCTATAATCATAGGGACGTTGCGTGGGCGCGTCCGTTGCAGCGGCGACTGGAATCCTATCGCTTTCCAGGCAGGACGGTCCGTTCGGATGGTAAGCGCAAATTGGGGCCGATCTTTCGCGACCGCGATGAATTGCCCGCAACGGCCGACCTGTCGGAGGCCGTCAAGCAGGCGCTGTCAAAGTCCGCAGCATTGCTGGTCCTGTGCTCACCCAATTCAGCGGCGTCGCCATGGGTGGACAAGGAAATTCGCCTGTTCCGGGCCCTCCATCCCGATCGGCCGATCCTGGCGGCGATCATTGATGGCGAACCGACGGATGCCTTCCCGCCGGCGCTGAGGGATGGGGTCGAACCGCTTGCGGCCGACCTTCGGCGGGAGGGCGATGGCGTCCGGCTCGGCACCTTGAAGATCATTGCCGGGCTGGCTGGGATTGGTCTGGACCGGCTGGTGCAGCGCGACGCGCAAAGGCGCATCCGGCGCGTGATGGCTGTCACGCTGGCTCTGTTGCTGATCATGCTAGCTTTCGTCGCGCTGTCGGTTGCGGCTTTGCAGGCGCAGCGAGAAGCCGAGCGGCAACGCGCCGAAGCAGAAGGGATCATCGAATTCATGCTGACCGATTTGCGGGAACGTCTGCGTAGCGTCGGTCGCCTGGATGCCCTCTCTGTCGTCAACGACCGGGCAATGAACTATTATCGCGATCAGGGAAATCTCGACGATCTGCCGGACGACAGTCTGGAAAGGCGTGCGCGTATCCTTCAGGCCATGGGGGAGGATGACATTGCCCGTGGCAGCCTGCCTGCTGCACGGCGCAAGTTCGAAGAAGCGCATCGCACGACAACCGCACTGCTGAACGACGATCCGGAACGGCCCGAATGGATCTTCGTCCACGCGCAGAGCGAATTCTGGATCGGGCAGGTCGATCAGCTGTCCGGGCAGCCCGATAGGGCGCTCAACCATTATTGGGCCTATCTGCATTGGGCCCGTCAGCTTTTGCAGCATCAACCCCATGCCGCGCGCAGCTTTACGGAAGTGGGTTATGCGCTCAGCAATATCGCCTCAGTCCAATCGGAGGCGAAGAACGACCATGCCGATGCGATCCGGAATTATGAAAAGTCGCTTTACTGGTTCCAGCGAGCGCAGCAGGCCGATCCACGATCTCTCACCATTCGCAAGGAGGTGGCCGAACGCCACGCGCGGCTGGCCGACGTGCAGTATGACCGTCGTGATTTCCAGGCCGCGGCCCAGCATCGGCTGGAGCAATTAAGGCTGCTCGAGCCGCTGCGGCGGGAAGACCCGCAAAATGGCGACATTGCCTATGATACTCTGGTGGCGACTCGTTCCCTCGCGCGAATTGCGTTCGAAACCGGAGAGACGGCCAAGGCGGTCAGGCTGATTCAGGATGCGCAAATCCAGTCTTCGGCGCTCCGCCGGCGCGACCCGCAAAACCAGAACTGGTTCGAACAGCATCTGCGGCTGCTGATGGATGCGGCAGAGGTGGCGAGGGCGCGCCACCAGGGAGCAGAGGTCCATCGCCTCGTCGGCCAGGCCCGTCGGATCATGCACGACGCAAGCCCGAATGCCGCGGCAGATCCGGCATTTCGGATTACGTCGATCAAGCGTCTGGATGCTATAGCGCAGGCCGATAACAGGGCTTTGGCAAAGGGGGATTGAATGCTGCCTTACGGAAACAGTGTCAGGACCGTTGGACCCGGCGACGAGATCGACCATGTCACCTTGCTCTACATTCGCGTGCGGGAAGGCGTATGGAATGTGAGTCGCTGGTTCGCGACGATTTGCGAACGGGGGCTACAGGCCACCGAGGCGCGCCTGCTGAAGCTGGCGCAGTCGAGCGATCCCGCGCACCATGCCGAATTCAGGGGCTACGGATTCGAGAATATCGAGTTCATCGAATATATGTGCTTCTTCACCATCATCCTGGATGCGCCCGGCTACAGCTTCCATGATGGGAAGGATACCGATCCGCTCTGGTTCCTGGAGAAGAAGGAGAATAGCTCGCTGGCTCCGCCGCCCGCCCCGGTGGCGCCCAACCGCAGCTTCTTCGACCTGGAGATGATTGAGATTGGCGGCTATCCGGCGCTGCGGTGCCGTAACTATATGTGCAACGGCTATACGGGCGAACCGCTGAAGGAAGGGGAGGAGCAGGGCTTCATCTTCAACCTGTATATTCGCGGTCGCTATGAACATGGCGGCGATGGCGGCGTTGTCCTGGCAATCGATCCGGACGGCGTCAGCAAAGGGCCGCGCAAATAGCGCAGCGGGCGAATTCGGTGGCGGCGAACAGGCGCTTATGGGACAAGGCTGGCAATGATCAGGCCGCAGCTTAACAGCATTACGCGACTGGCGCGGGCGGGCGCGCTGGAACAAGCCTGGGCAACGTTTCATGCCGCCGGCCTGTCGCCACAGTCGGACGATCCGGATGTCCTGACGGTCTACGGGCGCCTTCTCAAGGATCGCGCGGCGGCGGAAAGCGGCACCGTGCGGGAAGATCTGCTGAACCGCGCGATCACCGCTTATGAGCGTGCTTCGGCTCTTTCGCGCGCGACCTATCCATTAATCAACGCGGCGACGCTCGCTTTTCTTGCCGGACGAGGCGAGGCGGCGACAACGTTGGCTCATGCCGTAATGGCGCTGCTCGATGATCCGCTGCGCGCCGCCGAGACGCCTTATTGGATTGATGCGACGCGCGCCGAAGCGCTGTTGCTGCTGGGCCGGACTCGGGATGCCGAACGGATGCTGAGGCGAGCGATCGGACATCAGCCCGAAGCATGGGAAGATCATGCCTCTACGCTGCGGCAGTTCGCCATGATCCTGGCCGAGGCGGGGCAGCCCGCCGACTGGCTGGACCGTCATCGCCCGGCCTCGCCGCTCTATTTCGAAGGCATATTGGGCCTTGCCACGGATGATGACCGGGCGGCTGAGGCGGTTGCCGGGGCGGTGGATGCATTGGCACCTTCCATGGTGGTCGGTGCGCTGGCGGCCGGGGCCGACATATTGGTGGCAGAAGCCGCCATCGTCGCGGGCCGACAACTGCATGTCGTTCTGCCCTGTCCGGCTGAACTGTTCCGGACCACCTCGGTCGAACCCTTCGGACCTAGCTGGGCCGATCGGTTCGATGCGCTGCTGGAGCAGGCAGTCGCGGTGAAGGAAATGGATGATTGGCAGCCGCTCAGCGATGCGTCCGTCGAGGTGTCGAGGCAGGCCGCCATGGGACTTGCCTTGTGCGAGGCAAAGCGCCTGCAATCTTCGGCCCGCGCCTTGCAGATCGTCGGACGGGGCGAAGAGCGCGGGAAGTGCATGGCCCGCTGGGAGGCCCTCGGGCTTCGGCTGGATCGTCTGGAACTCGAACGGAGCGACAGTCGACGGGTCACCCTGTCGACAGAGGCTGAGGCTGCTGCCCTGATCGCGATACCCGAATCTTTGCATTTCTGCTTGAATGGGGACGGCGTGGATCTGGCGAGGCAGGAGGGACAGCGCGCCTATCGTCTGCCTTCCCTCGGCGAAGCGGCTCGTCGGGCTTCCGACTTGCGGAGTGAATATCCTGATGCCCGGCTGGGACTGGATTACCGGGCCGTCTCAGATGCGCGGGCGGGGCGCTGGGATCGCGTGCTCATGGTTGCCGTGGCGGATCTCAGGGGGGCGGTGGTTCTCAGCGAAGCCGCCGCCCTGGCCCTTGCCTTGCATGCGCCGGAGGCAAATGTCCAACCGATGGGCGACATCAGGACGGCGCTGGGCGATCTGACGCTGTATGGCCTGTTTCCTTAATTAGGGCAGAGTCGCTGACTTTCAGCCCGCAACGCATGGAATGGTGCGAGCGGACCGACCGCTTTTTGAGCAAAGTCTTGGTTGGTGTTCTCAGGCTACCAAGTCGGCCAGCAGGCGGGGCGCCAATATGTTGAGTGCCTCATCGGTCCTGCTAACGATACCACGCCGCAACAGGTGTGCGATCGCCCGGGATGTCGTTTCGCGCGTGGTATGAACCGACAATGCAAGCGCCGACAGCACGGGTGGCGGCTCAATCCGGTTAGAGGGGCCGGCCAGGCGCAGCAGTTCGGCATAGACCCGGCCATAGGCGGTCAAAGTGGTTCGTGCAGCCATACGGTCAAGCATCACATCCAGCTGCCGGGCGAACAGCATGCTCAGGCCATGGGCAATCTCCGCGCTATATCGGGCAAGGTCCACCAGCGTCGCCGTTTCAATACAGAGTAGATGGAGCGAACCTTGGGCGACGATGTCGCTACGCAACACTGCTGGCACAGGGTAGCTGCCGAAGATTTCGCCGGGACCATGGGAAGCGAGCAACGTCCGTTGACCGTCAGCCGAGTTGATCTGGGCTTGCGCAGCCCCTTCCACGACGACCCAGCAATGATGGGCCAGGTCGCCCTGATGCGCGACGAAGGCCTTGTGTGGAAAGACCGCGTCGCGAACGGCAGATGCCAGAGACTCGGCACCCGCCTGTCCGCACGAGAACACGCTTCTGATAACGGCCAGCCGTTCCGCCTCAAGCAAGCTTTTCCCCCAAAACCCTGTGGGCCAGCGCGGTCGAACCTACCGGCTGATGGCTCTCAAAAAAAGGCCCAGCAGCGCGAAGGCTGCCGGGCCCAAAAGTTTGGAAATCAGGCAAGCCTGAATTCCTCGGGTCGCGGCCCGGACAATAAGCGTCTCTTCGGAGTTTGCGCGTGACGTGCATCACGCTTCACGGGTCGCCGGCCGACCTATCGAACCATCGGTCATCTCCTGTTCCGGCCCTAAGGTGGCGCCATGGCGTCCGATCCTGAAAATCTGAAGAACGCTAAAGGCCAGACCGCTGCCCGTCCTCGGTCAGAACAGCCGGTCGGTCTGCACCTTAAAGCCTGCGTAGACGAACCGTCCGACACCCGAAATCGGGTAGCTTAGTAGACCGATATCCGGCGTCTGGTCGGTCAAATTGTTGACGCCTGCGTAGAACTGAAACCGGTCGTTGACGTCATAGGCAAGGCGAAGGTCGTGTTGCTTGAGTTCCTTGTACCAGACATATTTGGGGTCCACGAGGTCCGGATTGGCCGCCAGTTGCTCGGTCGTGTAGCGGCGTGTCTTGCTGAAATAGTTGAACGAATAATTGGCCGTGAACCCCTTGAGCTTCCAGACGAGGTCCAGCGTTCCGCGCCAGCGCGGGTTGTAGGATTCGAGAATATCGTCATCCACATCAGCGCCGATAGAAGGCACCTCGGTTTTCTTGTCGAGATAGCCGCCGACAAGGCTGACGGCGAAGGAGCCCAGATTGCCCGCTGGAGTGAAGGCATAGCGAACGGAGAAATCGGCGCCCGCCGTTCTGATCGCTGCGACGTTTTGCGGCCGGACATTGAAGCCGATCCGCCGCTGGATATCGTCGCCATCGCCCAGGACGAAGCCGGTGCCCGTGTCGCGGAAGATGTTCTCGCAGAACACATTGTCGACCGTTGGCTGATCGACGCACAGTTCGGCGAGCTCGGTAGCCGTCGGTGTGTTGACCGCATCCTTGATCTTGATGTCGTACCAGTCGAACGTCAGCGTCAGCCCTGGAATGAAGCGCGGCTGGAGGACGACGCCCGCAGTCCAGGACTTGGCCGTTTCTTCCGTCAGGTCGGGATTGCCACCGGTCGTGCCGCGCCGTGATGTGGTGGCCTGCGGATCGGTTGTCGGACTGAAGGCGGCGATTTCTGCTGGTGACAACCCCAGCCCCGACAGGATGGTGGTGCAATTGGCCTGCCGATACTGTGTGCCGTCATTTATGCGGCGAAAATCGCAGGGATCATCGACAAAATCGAATGTTCCGGTAGCAGGTTGGAACAGTTCGCCGATGTTGGGCGCACGCACCGCCTGCGAGTAGGAACCCCGGAAACGGATATCGCGTATCGGGGCATAGATGCCGTCGACCTTCCATGTCGTCGTTTTGCCGACCGTGCTGTAGTCGGAAAAGCGGATGGCTCCGCCAACCGAGAGCAGTTCGGCAAAGCGCATATTGGACAGGATCGGAGCGTTCACTTCGGCGAAGAACTCCTTCACATTGAACTTGCCGCTGCTAGGGGACAAGGCCGCCGTGTCGCGGAAATCGCCATTCTGGATCAGCAGGTCGGGCGTATCGGAGCTTTTCTCGCGCCGATATTCCCCGCCCAGGGCAAAGCCGAAGGAGCCGCCGCCGGGGAAGGTGAAGGCAGAGTCGAGATTGCCCGAAATCGAGCCGGTAACGACCTCCTGAGTGATCTTCGATCGGCTAAGATTGTCCGCCAGCACGAAATCGAGCGCCTCCTGCGACGCCACGCCGTTACCCAGGATGTTGAGGGGACGGCAGGCGCTGCCGGCGCCCGGCGAGAAGGTGGTGGCCGGCCCGCCGAAATTGTCGGGATCGATCACGCCGTCATATTCAAGCGTCGACCGGCAGACGATCTGACCCGTCGTCGGATCGCGGACCGCGTCCAGTGCGGCATAGTAGCGATCACCGATCAGATTTGCCGTCTGGCGGTTCCGTACTTTCGTCTGGCCGTAAATGTAGGAAATATCATATTTGAGGTTGCTGCCCAGATCCCCGTCGAAGCCGGCAACGAAGCGCATCGTCTTGCGCTTTACGGTTTCACCGCGAATGCCGAAATCGAAATTGTCGCGCGAGACATAGGCGCCGTCTGGCGCTGCACCGGCGCCAAAGCGATCGACAAGATAAGCGTTGTCGGGCTGGAGATAAGTGAAAAAGTCAAAGCTGGGCTGTCCGACCGAATAGGCCTGCGTCGCGGCATATTTGCCTTCCGCGTAGAAGCGGATGGCCGACGAGAATTCATAGCTGGTCAACATGTTGAAAACATGCCGCTCGGTTTTGGGCTGCAGGTCGCCGAAATAGCCTGCGACCGGCGTGTTGGATCCGCCAACGGCGCGAGCGTTGCCGCCGATCAACGGGATGCCGCGATCATAAGGCAAACCGCTGCCAGTGAAGTCGGGAATGCCGTCGAGATCGATATCGACGGCGCCATCAGGTGCGCTGTCTGCCCATGTGAGATTTCGGTAGAGAATGCGATCAGGGACGCTCGGATCGTCGCCCAGATCGTCCTGATTCTGGAGGATTTCGCCATAGCGGGCGGGATCGCCCGAAAAGCTCCGCTTGAAGGGGCTGAGGCGGTCTGACTTGTTATATTCGTAAGCGAAAGCGATGTTGCCGCGATCTTCGCTGAAATTCTGGCCAGCCGTCAGGCTGAAATAGCGGTTCGCAGCATCCCCCTTTGAGGAGATGCCTGACTGGCCCCGGACGGAAAGCCCTTCGAAGTTGCGCTTAAGGATAAAGTTGACCACGCCCGACACGCCGTCTGCCCCGTATATTGCGGAGGCGCCGCCCGTGAGCACGTCGACCCTGTCGATCAGATCTTGTGGAATGGAGTTTATGTCAACCGCCGCGGAATTTGCGATTCCGGCGACGTGACGCTTGCCGTTCACCAAGACGAGCGTGCGATCAGTGCCCAGGTTGCGCAGGTTGAGCAGGTTTACGCCTGTCTCGCCGAAGCCCGCATCCGCGCCGCCTGCGAGCGAACTGCCGGTCGACGCCGACAAGGCCGGATTGCGTAGCAGGACGTCGGTGATGTTGGTGCGGCCGGTCTGCTCAATCTGCTCTGCGGTGACGGCGACAATGGGATTGGCGACATCGAGTTCGGGCCGCACGATGCGGGAACCCGTCACGATAATCGTTTCTCCGGCTTCCACGGTGTCTTGCTCATTTTGAGGCGCCTGTTCCTGCGCATGCAGTGACGCCTGCATCAAAGCGACCCCGGCTAGAGCCGTGGCTGCACCCGCGCGCAGGCGCGCGGTCTTCAAAATTCTGTTCATGCTCCAGTCCCCTTGCTCTGGAAGTACGCGCCCCCCGCCCACTATCCCGCCCCAACCGAACCCTTGCGGAATGCGATGGTCAGGTTAATTCCCCGAGCAAAGCTGTAAAGTATAAACTATTGTGATTTAAGAAATTTTCAAACAAGCTGTCACGCAAATGCCACAGGCTTGATATAACTTCGTGGCAGGAACCGATCCGAGATATTCGTGGCTTTTTGAAGCGCGTACGACATGGAAGGCTTCGGCGGATTAGCGGTCATCCTTTATGTGCAGTGCAATGGTGCATAATTGTTGTTTGAAACATTCGAACTTGAATAGATGTGTGAATGAATTCTAGCCCAGTCTGGCTGCCGATGGTTGCGGCCTATGGTGCCGCTTCTCGCCCTATCTAAATGCACGCAAATTTTTTCTGCATAGGGAGCGAGAAGGTCGCCACGTGGCACGTCCCCGGTCTCGTCTGCATGTTCCTCAAACCATTCCGACAGTCATTTCTTGATTGCCCTGATCGCCGCTGTCCGGTTGCTCATGTCCAGCGCGCTCAGTCGAGCGTCGCTATAGGCATATTTCGCGTTCCGGCCTGGACTACCGGCCCGCTTGGGTTTGATGCCGAGTTCCTTGATAACCTCGTCGGGGTCTTTCTCGATCTTGATCGCGCCGGAAATCCGGTTCCCGCCCGGCGAGACGCAAAGCGCCCGGACGGCGGCAAATTCCGACAGAAGCAGGACTCGTAAATTTCCGAAGAAATAACGGTGCTCCAGATAGATCGGGGTGCCCCTCCAGTTGCGGTAGTAGGCCCTTGGTGCGCTTTCGCGCTGGAGATAGGCAAAGAGCTTTTCAAGCGCTTCCCGCGTCTCGTCGGTGGCGTTCGCGTAGATTGGCTCTTGTGGCTTCCGCAGCCTGTCGGTCCCGTATTGGAAACGACGCCAGAGCCACGCCATGATCAGCGGAATGAGGCAGGCTGCGATGGCCATGTTCAAAAGGGTCTCGGCAACCGCTTTGGATGTCAGCGGGCCTCGCGAGGCCCCCAAGGTAGGGCCCCATCGTCTGCGGTCACAGGCAAATAGAGGCAGTCGCTGCCAATCAGCGATTACCTGTAAACTAGCGGAAATCATGGGTTTTTTCAATTATCAGCGAGCATTGGCTGACAGCAATCTGGAGGCCCGAGCCGGAATCGAACCGGCGTATACGGATTTGCAGTCCGCTGCGTCACCACTCCGCCATCGGGCCTCGGCGTGGGTGGCCGCAAATGTGCGGCTTTTGATGCAAAGTCAAGCAGCGCTGTGATATCGTAGCGCAAGATTCTGGTGTTGGAGAACGTAAAGCCGCTTGGCGTGGCTCGTTGGCTGATTTAGAGGTCCGATTTATATCTTTGCTGTATTGCTTTCCTAATACAGCTTTCCTAAAAGCTATCCCAGTCGAGGAATTGTCGTGACGGAGCAGAATTTTTCATCGATGCGGGCCGCCATGGTCGAAAGCCAGCTTCGCACCAGCGATGTGGATGATCAGCGCGTGATTGCGGCGATGGCGCATGTGGCGCGGGAGGAATTCGTGCCGGCTGAGCGGCGGGCTATGGCTTATGTCGATCGGCCGGTCCCGCTTGCGGGCGGTCGCGCGCTCAATCCGCCGCTGGTCACGGGCCGTCTGCTGAAGGAAGCGCAGATCGCCAAGGGCGACAGGGCGCTGTTGATCGGCGCGGCCACAGGCTACAGCGCGGCACTGCTGGCGACGCTGGGTGCGCAGGTCACCGCGGTCGAGGAAGAGGGCGGACCGGACATCGCGGTCGATGGCGTAACCGTGGTTCGCGGCCCTCTGAATGCTGGTTCTGCCGTTGGCGCGCCCTATGATGTGCTGTTCGTCGACGGCGCGGTGGAGGAAGTGCCCGCCGTGCTCGTTCAGCAGCTTGCTGATGGCGCGCGGGTGGTGACAGGCATTGTGGAGCGTGGCGTGACCCGCCTGTGCAGCGGTCGGGTGGTATCGGGGGTGTTGGGTCTTTCCCGCCTCGCCGACATGGAAATGGTCGTACTTCCGGGCTTTGCCGCACCGGAACGATTTGTGTTCTGAAAGGGCCTATGGGGGGGACATGACAGCAAGATCTTGGCTTTCGGGGCGTAATGCCCTCATCCTGTTGCTGTCGGTGTCCTCTGCCATGGCCGGGACGGTTCATGCGGAGACCCTGCAGGGGGCTCTGGCCAAGGCCTATCGCTCCAACCCGACGCTTACCGGCGCGCGTGCCGGGCAACAGGCGACCGATGAGGGCGTGCCTATCCAGAAGGCGGCGGGGCGACCCTCGCTTGGAGCGACCGGGACCTATACGGAAAGCATTCTCAAGCCGACGATCAGCTTCACGTCGCCGCAGCGGACGGTGGATGCGAATGCCCAGTTGACCGTGCCGCTTTATTCCGGCGGTGCCGTGCGTAACGGCGTGAAGGCGGCGAAGACCCGCGTGGCAGCAGGGCAGGCAGATCTTCGCGGGACGGAGGCGAGTGTCTTTTCCCGCGTGGTTGCCGCCTATATGGACGTGATCCGCGACAGTGCCGTGGTCGCGCTCAACCAGGCCAATGTGAGGGCGCTGGAGGTCAATCTCCAGGCGACCGGCGACCGTTTCGAAGTGGGGGACGTGACCCGAACGGATGTCGCCCAGTCCGAATCGCGATTGGCGCTGGCCCGCTCCAGCCTCCAGACGGCCGAGGCGAACCTGATCACCAGCCGGGAAAATTACATCGCGCTAGTCGGCGAGGCGCCGGACGATCTTCAGCCGCCGCCAGCGCTTCCGGGACTGCCGGCGTCCCCTGATGCCGCGGTACAGGTCGCACTGAAGGACAATCCGGATATCCTGGCCGCCGCCAAGAATCGGGAAGCGACGGCTTACGATGTCAATGTTGCCAAGGCAGCGGTATCGCCCACGCTCTCCGCCTTCACCCAGGCGGGTTACACCAATTATCTTGATACGCTGAGCGCCATGAACAGTGCCGACGGATCGCAGATCAACAAGCAGGCCTCGGCAGGCGTACAGCTTAGCATTCCACTCTACCAGGGCGGACGTCCGGCCGCGCAGGTGCGGCAGCGCCAGGCGCTCGAATCGCAGGCTATGGAGCAGGTGATCGAGGTCGAGCGCGGCGTGATCGCGCAGGCCCGTTCGGCTTATGCAAGCTGGCAGGCGTCGCTGGAGAGCATCCAGTCCAACCAGAAGGCGGTGGACGCGGCGAACCTGTCGCTGGAAGGCGTGAGAGCGGAAAATTCCGTCGGCAGCCGCACCATATTGGACATCTTGAATGCCGAGCAGGAAGCGGTGAACGCCAAGGTTCAACTGGTGACGGCGCGCCGCAACGCCTATGTCGCCGGCTTCAGCCTGTTGGCTGCCATGGGCCATGCCGAGGCGGATGACCTGAACCTCGAAACCGGTACGCTTTATGACCCGATGGTTAATTATGACCGGGTGAAGGGCAAATGGTTCGATTGGGATTTCGACCCAGCGCCAAAGGTTCAATCGACGCGGACCGTTGACTCCCCGGCGCAAAACGCCAATGTGGACCCCGGTTTGGCGCAGCCTTAACGCAATTTTAACCTCAGGAGCGTTCCTTGGTGGTATGGCGTTAACGGGGACAGGAATAGGGGTTAACCATGGGCGACATGAGCAAGGAACCCTCGATGGAGGACATCCTCTCGTCCATCAAGCGGATCATCGCTGAAGAGGGCGAGGAAGCGGTGCAGACCCTGCCACGCCGAGCACGCGGAGAAGCCGCGCAGAAGGTCCGGCCTGTTTCCGTGCCGGAGGCCCTGTCCGAACCAGCTGGTGACGAAGTGCTGGAACTGACCGACGAGGTTGCTGTGGAGGAACCCATGCCTGCTCATCGAACGTCCCGCGCGTCCCGGCCTGCTGCCGAGCAGGAGGATGCGTCCATCCTGTCCGTCGAAAGCGAAGTTGCGGCCCGGCATTCCCTGTCCGCCCTGTCATCCATGCTCGTTACGCCCAGGGAAGGCGAAGACAATACGCTGGATGGGCTGGTGCGTTCGATGCTGAAGCCGATGCTGAAGGAATGGCTGGACGCGCGCTTGCCGCAGATGGTCGAGGACATGGTCGCCAAGGAAATCGCCCGAATCACGGGCCGCTGAGTCGAGACGCTCTGATTCGCGCCATTGCGAGGTGCGGTTGCTTGCCTTCCGCCGCAATCATGCTGAACTGACCGCGATCATTCGGTCTTTGTTATTTTATTACGCACCAGTGACTGATCCTTGCGAGCCAGCCGGCGGCTGCCTACACCCTTGTTCATAGCTTCGTCGCCGCCGCGAAAAGCGGCGCGATCCGGTTCAAGGGTGTCATCGATGAAATCTCTTCTGCAAGCGGGACTTGGTGCTCTGGCTCTCGCTCAAGCGGCGTGGATCGCCGCGCCAGCCTCTGCCCGGCCATTCACGCCCGGCGATATGGTCGACCTGCGTCGCGTGTCGGCGCCGGCGCTTTCCCGCGACGGGCGATGGCTCGCCTATCAATTGCGAGCGACCGATCTTGCAGGGAACAGGGGAAGGACGGACCTGTATCTGCTGGACCTGAGCAAGGCGGGTGCGGCGCCTCGCATGATTGCCTCCCTCCCGGACAAGAATGAAAGCGCGCCAGCCTTTTCGACGGACGGCAGATCGCTCTACTATCTCTCCAACCGGAGTGGGGAAGACCAGCTTTGGCGGGTCGTCGTCCAGGACGGTAAGAGCGAGCAGGTGACGAAGGCGCCCGGCGGGATTTCGGGGTTCCTGCTCAGTCCGGCGGGTGATCGCGTCGCGCTGTGGGCAGACCGGCCCGTGGGTGCGAAGACCCTTGACGATGTAAAGGCCGCGCCCCCGCCCACGGCTGGCACGGGACGCGTCTATGACCAGTTGTTCGTGCGCCATTGGGATACATGGGCGGACGGGCAGCGCTCGCAGATCTTCGTGATGCCGCTGGGTGGCGGCAATGCCGTGTCGGTCATGGGTGCGCTGGTCGGAGACAGCCCGTCCAAACCCTTTGGCGGTGCCGAAGAGATCGCCTGGAGCGTCGACGGCAAGACTCTGTTCTTCACGCTGCGCGAGGCGGGGCGCATCGAATCCCTGTCCACCAACATGGATATTTTCGCGGTTCCCGCTGACGGGCGCGCGGCACCCGTCGATCTGACGGACGCCAATGATGCGATGGACAGCATGCCCGCGGTGTCGCCCGATGGAAAATGGCTTGCCTATGCCGCGATGAAGCGGCCAGGCTATGAGAGTGACCGGCAGGTGTTGATGCTGCGCGACATCGCGACGGGCGAGACGAGGGCGCTGACCGAGGCGTGGGACCGATCGGTCGCGTCCATTGTGTGGGAAGCCGATGGCAGGGGCATTCTGGTTACCGCCGATGATGTGCTGGACCATCCGGTATTCCGCGTGGACGCCGCGTCGGGCAAGGTCACGCGGCTGACGCAGGCGGGTCATGCGGGCAGCGTCCTGCCGCTGCCCAAGGGCGGCTTCGTCTACACGCTCGACAGCATTCAGTCGCCCGCCGATTTCTGGAAGATGCCGGGCGGCAAGGGCAGGGCCGTTCGGTTGACCAGCGTCAATGGGGACAAGCTGGCCGGGGTCGACGATGTGTCGGTGCAGCGATACAGCTTCAGGGGCGCGAATGGCGACATTGTCTGGGGCCAGATCGTGAAGCCGAAGGGGATTGGGGGCAAGCTGCCGGTGGCCTTGCTCGTCCACGGCGGCCCGCAAGGCAGCTTCAACGACAGCTGGTCCTACCGCTGGAATCCCAAGCTGTTCGCTTCCCATGGCTATGCAGCGGTCATCGTCGATTTCCATGGTTCGACGGGCTATGGGCAGGCCTTTACCGACAGCATCAACAAGGATTGGGGCGGCAAGCCTCTGGAGGACCTGAAACTGGGTCTGGCGGCCGCCGCGGCGCGGGACGCGCAGGTCGACGCAGGAAACGGCTGCGCACTTGGCGCCAGCTATGGCGGTTACATGATGAACTGGATCGAAGGGAACTGGCCCGACGGCTTCAAGTGCATTGTCCAGCATGACGGCGTGTTCGACGCCCGTGCCATGGCTTATGAAACCGAGGAATTGTGGTTCGACGAATGGGAACATGGCGGACCCTATTATGAAAATCCGCAAGAGTTCGAAAAATGGAACCCGGTCAACCATGTGACCCAATGGAAGACGCCGATGCTGGTGGTGACCAGCGAAAAGGATTTCCGCATTCCCTACACGCAGGGACTAGCGGCCTTCACCGCGCTGCAGAGGCGAAACGTGCCGTCAAAGCTGCTGATCTTCCCGGACGAGAATCACTGGGTGCTGAAGCCGCGCAACTCGCTGCAATGGTATGACGAGGCACTGGGCTGGCTGGATCGGTGGACGAAGAAGCAGGACCGGTGAGACTTCTATGGGTCTGCGCTCCAAATTAGGGCGGATCAGGCGATAGCGCGGATGAAGCCGGTCAGTATCTCCGCCAGCTTCTCCGGCGCCTCGACAGGCAGCATATGGCCAGCGCCCTCCACCACTTCCAGCCGGGCATGGGGGGCGCGGTCGACCATCTCCTGATGTTGGGCCGGGGGAGCCCAATTGTCCTCGCTGCCGGTGACCGCGAGGATGGGGCAGCTTATGGACGCAAGCAGGTCCAATCGATCCGGCCGGTTGAGCAGAGCCTTCTGCTGGGCTGCGAAAATATCGGCGTCGGCGCGCAGTAGCATGTCGGTGATGCCCTCGATCAACGCCACATCCTCCAGCCGGTGCGGCGCCAACATTGGGGGCATCCACTGTTTCGCGACGCTGCCCATGCCCTCTTTACGGGCGAGATCGACCAGTTTCAGGCGCCCTTCCGCCTCATGCGCCTTGGGGCCGCCCGCGCCCGTATCCAGCAGCGCCAGTCCCACCATGCGGTCCGCCACCTGGTCCGCCAGCTCCAGCGCGACCCGGCCGCCCATGCTGTGGCCGATGACCACCATCTGACCGCTGACCCTGTCCGCGATATTCCGGGCCATGGCAGCCAGAGAATCGCAGCCGTCGGTGCGGGCGATATGGATGGAGCCAAGGCGGCTCAGCGCGCCGATCACGCCGTGCCAGACCCAGCCATCGTTCATCAGGCCGGGGATCAGTACGATGGTCAGCGGCTTTGGGGATGCGGTCACGGCTTTTTTGCCTCATGGACGGAGGAAAGATGCAGCGGATATTTGACGCCGCCGCCGCCTTGCGTAAAGGCCAGCCTATGACCGAATTGCCCAAGACCTTCGACCCCGCCGAAATCGAGTCCCGCTGGTACGCCCATTGGGAGGAGCGGGGGCTGTTCCGCCCGGCCCGGCCCGATGCTGAACCCTTCACCATCGTCAACCCGCCGCCGAACGTCACGGGCAGCCTGCATATCGGCCATGCGCTCGACAACACCTTGCAGGACATCGTCATCCGCTACGAGCGGCTGCGCGGCAAGGACGCGCTGTGGGTGGTGGGGACCGACCATGCGGGCATCGCGACGCAGATGGTGGTCGAACGGCAGATGGAGGCGCAGCAGGACAAGCGCACCAACTACACCCGCGAGCAGTTCGTCGAGAAGGTGTGGGAATGGAAGGCGGAAAGCGGCGGTGCGATCACGCGCCAGCTTCGCCGCCTGGGCTGTTCCATGGATTGGGCCAATGAGCGCTTCACCATGGACGAGGGCTTTTCGAAAGCCGTCATCAAGGTGTTCGTGGAATTGCACAGGCGTGGCCTGCTGTATCGCGACAAGAGGCTGGTGAACTGGGATCCGCGCTTCCGCTCGGCGATTTCGGACCTGGAGGTTGAGACGCAGGAGGTGAAGGGCGGCTTCTGGCACTTCCGCTATCCGCTCGCCGATGGGGTCAAGCTCCCCAGCGGGGTCGACCATATCGTGGTCGCGACGACAAGGCCGGAAACGATGCTGGCGGACATGGCGGTCGCGGTTCATCCGGACGACCCCCGCTACCGGGACGTCATCGGCAAGGACATCCTCCAGCCGATCACTGGCCGGCGTTTCAGGATAGTGGGCGACGAGCATGCTGATCCTGAACTCGGATCGGGCGCGGTCAAGATCACGCCGGGGCATGATTTCAACGATTTCGAAGTGGGCAGACGGGCGGGCTTCCGCGCCGCCGAGATGCTCAACATGTTCGATGCCGACGCCAATGTGACCCAGACCGCCGACGGGCTGATCCCGGATCGGTTCCTGGGGCTGCACCGCTTCCGGAAGGATGGCGTTGACGGCGCACGCGAATTGGTGGTGGCGGAGATGAAGGCGCTCGGCCTGCTGGTGCCGCATGTTTCGAAGAACAAGGAAGGCGAGGAAGTCCTCTCCGACGCAGAGCCGCGCACCATCCAGACGCCCTTTGGCGACCGTTCGGGCGTGGTGATCGAGCCGTGGTTGACCGATCAATGGTATGTCGATGCGGAGAAGCTGGCGGTCGCGCCGATGCAGGCAGTGCGCGACGGGCGGATCGAGATCGTGCCCAGAACATGGGAAAAGACCTTCTTCAACTGGATGGAGAATATCCAGCCCTGGTGCGTGTCGCGCCAGCTCTGGTGGGGACATCAGATTCCCGCCTGGTATGACGAGGACGGCAATCCCTATGTCGCGGAGAGCGAAGCAGAAGCGCAGGCGATGGCCGGGAACAAGGCGCTGGTCCGCGATCCCGACGTGCTCGATACCTGGTTCTCCTCCGCGCTCTGGCCCTTTGGCACGCTGGGCTGGCCAGAGGAGACCGAGACGCTCAAGCGCCATTACCCCAATGACCTGCTGATCTCCGGCTTCGACATCCTGTTCTTCTGGGATGCGCGCATGGCGATGCAGGGGCTGGAGTTCATGGGTGATGTGCCGTGGCGCAAGCTCTATCTTCACGGTCTGGTGCGGGCCGCGGATGGGCAGAAAATGTCCAAGTCCAAGGGCAATGTCGTCGATCCGCTGGGCCTGATCGACAGGTTCGGCGCCGATGCGCTGCGTTTCTTCATGGCGGCCATGGAAAGCCAGGGGCGCGACGTGAAGATGGATGAAAAGCGCGTCGAGGGCTATCGCAACTTCGCGACGAAGTTGTGGAACGCGGCGCGTTTCCTGCAAGCCAACGGCGTCGCCGCATCGACCAGCCATGAGGCACCCCATGCGGAAGCCCCGGCCAATCGCTGGATCATCGCGGAGACGGTGGCGACCGTCCAGGCGATCGACACTGCCATGTCCGAACTGCGGTTCGACGCCGCGGCCAACGCCATTTATCACTTCGTCTGGGACCAGTTTTGCGATTGGTATATCGAGCTTACCAAGGGCTCGATGGACGAGGAAACGCGCGCCGTCGCGGGTTGGGCGTTCGACCAGATCCTGGTGATGCTGCATCCGTTCATGCCCTTCATTACCGAAGAGTTATGGAATCTGACCGGCAGCCGCGAAACAGAACTGATCGTCGCCCGCTGGCCGCAGGCGCTCTATGCCGTCGACAGCGAGGCGCAGGGGGAGATCGATTGGCTTATCCGGCTGATCGGCGCGATGCGGACGGCGCGCACCGAACTGAACGTGCCGCCCGGCGCGAAGCTCAGCGTGGTCGTGCATGACGCGGCCGAGGAAACCCGCCGCCGCATCGATCGCCAGGGGGCCGCATTGGCGCGTCTGGGCCGGGTGGAAAGCCTCTCCTTTGGCGATAGCGTCACGGGCGGCGCGGCGCAGATCGTGGTGGACGAGGCGACCTTCATCCTGCCGCTGGAAGGCGTGATCGACATCGCCGCCGAGAAAGCGCGGCTCGCCAAGGCCTTGGCGGCGGCCGAGAAGGAACGGGATTCGCTGTCCGGGCGTCTTTCCAATCCCAGCTTCGTCGAGAAGGCCAAGCCCGAGGCGGTGGCCAAGGCGCGCGAGGATCATGGTGAAAAGGCGGCAGAGGCGGAAAGATTGAAGGCGGCGCTGGAACGGCTCGCCTGACCGGCGAAGGAATCTGACCGGGAGTCACCGGGTCAGCCAGATGGTGCGAGTTGTCATCCGCAAGGGACAGGAGGGTTCATGGTTGCAGGGGAACAGCGGGCCAGAGACCTGACGCAAGGACCGATTGCATCGGCGTTGCTGCTGTTCGCCATCCCGACATTGGCGTCCAACATCCTCCAGTCGCTGAACGGATCGATCAACGCCATTTGGGTCGGCCGTTTCCTGGGCGCGCAGGCGCTAGCGGCGACCGCCAATGCGAACATCACCATGTTCCTGATGTTCTCCGTCGTGTTCGGGTTTGGCATGGCGTCGACGGTGATGGTTGCGCAGGCGGTAGGGCGGAACGATCTTGACGCGGCGCGCAGGGCTTTCGGATCGGCTGTTGGTTTCTGCACCCTGCTGGGTCTGGTCGTAGCGACCGCCGGATGGATCGGCGCGCCGGCCTTGTTGAGGCTGCTGGCGACCCCGGCGGAGGCGTTCGACCTTGCGCTCATCTATTTGCGGGTGATCTTCGTCGCCATGCCCGCTTCCCTGCTGAGCGTCATGATGATGATGGGCCTGCGCGGAACGGGCGATGCGCGAACGCCGTTGATCTTCATGCTCGTGAGCGTCGGTGTCGATCTGGTCCTCAACCCCGTGTTGATCCTGGGTCTTGGCCCGATTCCGGCCATGGGAATCGGCGGTTCGGCGGCTGCCACGGCGGCGGCGGGCGTGATCAGCCTTATCGGCATCATCCTCTACACCTATGCGAAGGATCTGCCGCTGCGGCTGCGCGGGCGGGAACTGGCATATCTGCGCCCGGCGCCGGACCAGATGCGGCTTCTGTTCGGCAAGGGGCTGCCCATGGGATTGCAGATGATCGTCATGTCCACGTCGGGACTGGTGATGATCGGCCTCGTCAATCGCGAGGGGTTCCTTGTCACTGCGGCCTATGGCGCGGCCCAGCAGATCTGGACCTATCTCCAGATGCCAGCCATGGCGATGGGCGCGGCGGTCAGCGCCATGGCGGCGCAGAATATCGGCGCTGGCCGATGGGATCGGATCGGCCGCATCACCGGCTATGGCATGGGCTATCTGTTTCTGATCACCGGCACGATGGTCGCTGTCATCCTGCTGTTCCACGCGCCGTTGCTGTCGCTTTTCCTGGGACAGAATGAGGCAGCGATCGCCGCTGCCTGGCACATGCAGCTTCTGGCGAGCTGGAGCTTCATGCTGTTCGGCGGCACGATGATCCTGTTCGGCGTGATGCGGGCCAACGGCGTGGTGGTGCGGCCGTTGCTGATCCTTGTGTTCACTCTCTTCGCAGTGCGGCTGGGCTTCTACCATCTGGGCTATCCGCATCTGGGTGCGGATGCCCTGTGGCTGAGTTTTCCTGCGGGTTCGGCTGCTGCCTTCCTGCTTGCCGGGCTGGTCTATCTGCAGGGTGGCTGGCGGAAGGCGAAGCTGCTCGTTCCCGTGAACCAGGAAGAGTGCCGCGAAAGCGTCCAGGCGGAGAGCGAACCAGCCGGGCGGGTCGTCCCGGCGGGATAGAAGCCTATCGCCCCTGGCTGCGCCAGCGCGTGATGGTGCGCGCCAGTATCTCCGCTTCTCCGCCCGACTGACGCCAGAGTTCCGTAAAGCTCGGATCGCCCGAAGCGGGACGACGTGCTTCCTCCAGATTGTCCAGCGCCACGCGGATCGGCACGGCGACGCCTTCGCCGCAGATGATCGCTTCCCGGTTGCGCAGCGCGGGGATGGAATCGAGGAAGCCGCGCGCGCCTTCCGGCATGGCAGCCTTCACAAATGCCTGGTCGCGGTCATTGTTGAGGCGCATGGAGATGATCGTGCCGCATTGCGACAGCACGCCTTCCGCAAGGTCCGACGGACGTTGGGTGATAAGGCCCAGCGACACGCCATATTTACGGCCTTCCTTTGCGATCCGTTCCAGGATGCGGCGAACGGCCTGCCCGCTGCCGCTGGTGCTGCTGGGGATGTAGCGATGGGCTTCCTCGCAGACGAGCAGGATCGGGCGCTGTGGCTCGTCCCGCGCCCACAGCGCATAGTCGAACACCAGCCGCGACAGCACCGACACCACCACGGAGGTGATGTCGGACGGCATGGACGACACGTCTATGATCGAGATCGGCTTGCCGCCGGAGGGCAGGCGGAAGATCTTGGCAAGGAATTCCTGCATCGAATCCGCGACCAGCATGCCGGAGAACATGAAGCTGTAGCGTGGATCGCTCCTGATCTCGTCGATCTTGGTCTTCAGCCGCATATAGGGCAGCGATCCGGTGCCCTTGTCCAGCTTCCCCATCTCGTTCTGAAGGATGTTGGTGAGATCCGACAGCATATAGGGCACAGGTGAGTCGACGGTCAGCCGGCCAATGCTCTCCGCCAGCCGGTTTTTCGACCGCGCGGCAAGCAGGCATTTGGCGAGGATGTCGCAATCCACCGTCCGCTCGGAGCCTTCCGAGGTGACGAACACCTCGCAATGCTCCTCGAAATTCATCAGCCAATAGGGCAGGGCGAGGTTGTTGACGTCGTAGACCGCGCCATTCTGCTGGAAGGCGGCGCCATATTCGCCATGGGGGTCGATCATCACGATATGGCCCTGCGGCGACAGGTCGCAGATGCGGTGCAGGATCAGTGCGGCGCTGGTCGATTTGCCGGTGCCGGTCGAACCCAGCAGGGCGAAATGCTTGCCCAGCATCGAATCGACATAGAGCGCAGCGCGGGTGTCGGACGTGGGATAAACGGTGCCGATCTGCACATGGGGCCGGTCGTCGGCGGAATAGATCTGCTGCATGTCCGCGCTCGACACCGGATAGACCTCCGTCCCCGGCGTCGGATAGCGGGTCACGCCGCGGCGGAAGCGGTAGATCCGCCCCGTCAGCTTCTCTTCATCGCCTTCGCCCAGAAAATCGATGTCGACAATGATGCTGTTGCTGTCCTGCCGGTCCATCGCCATGGCGCGGACGCTGGCGATCAGCCAGACGGGGCCAACGCGCATCTTGACCTGGCTGCCGACCTGCCCCGCCATGGCGAGCGAAGGGTCGGGATCATGCGCCAGTGACGCAATGCGGGCAGCTTCGATGATCAGTTGCGAACTGGATCCGGCGATCTGGAAAACCATTCCCATGGCATCGACAGGAGCCTGGAAGACATGCGGCTGCGCGCCGGCAAAATGGTCTGCACCGTGCATCTGGGTCATGAACCTGCTTTTCCCTCGACCGGACGGGATTCCGGCACGTTGGATCGATTTAACCGGCGACCGGTAAAGATTCTGCTTATCGCCTGCCCATGTTGTTGGTGCGGCCAGTCTGGCGCCGTGTTGGTCAGAGGAAATGCGTGTCAGGCTTGGCTGTTGAAACATTGACCGAAAGTCGGGGATATCCTGTGTCGCGGATGCCGATGACCGACGTGGCGCGGCAATCCGATGCGATTTCCATCGCGCGGGTGATCTGTATTCTGGGCGTGGTCTATGTACATGCATGGACAGGCCTTAACGGGCACGATCTGGAAAGCCTGCGGGGGACGCCACAGGACAGCTTGCGCTGGGGCCTGATGGAGGTTTTCGGGCGCAGCGCCGTACCTTTGCTGGGATTGATTTCTGGCTGGCTGGTCGCGGGATCGTCGCGAACGCATGACTGGCTGCGTCATGTCGGGCGCAAGGCGCGGACAATCCTGCTGCCGATGATCCTGTGGAATGCGCTGGCGATCCTGCTTGTGTCGGGTGCGGCCTGGGTGCTGGGCCTGTCGGCGCCAGTGCCTTCGTCCGGCGACTGGATGTTCCAGGAACTGTTCATCGTCAGCCGCAATCCCGACATCAATGTGCAGATGCCGTTTTTGCGCGACCTGTTCCTGTGCATGCTTGCGGCCCCCCTGCTCGTTCGCCTGCCCGGCTGGGCGCTGGCCATGGTCGCGGCGATGGCGGCGCTGTGCCAGATCATGGGCTGGGGACCGCCAGTGCTGATGCGAGCGTCGATCCTGTTCTTCTTCACCATGGGCATCATCGCACGGCGCGAGGGGCTGGCAAGCCGGATGTCGGCGCTGCCCTGGATCGTTGCGGCGCCGCCCTTTGCGCTGTTGATGACGGCACAGCTTTATATGTCCTTGCATCCGGGCGTCTTGCCACCGGGCATCGGGACGGGCGTGCTTGACATGATGGTGCGGATCGCGGCTGCGCTGTTCTTCTGGCGATTGGCCTGGTCGCTGGCGGCCAGCGCGGCACGGGGAATGTTGCTGCGAATCGAGCCGTTCGCCTTCTTCCTGTTCTGCTCACACCTCATTCTGATCTGGCTGGGAGGGCCGGTGTTGGGTCAACTGTTCGGAAAGCTGGGATCGCCCTTCTATCCGGCCTATCTGCTGGTTCAGCCGCTGTTGGTGCTGTTGGTCGTGGTGATGCTTGGATCCATGCTCAGCCGCGCCGCACCAGGGTTGGCGAAGCTATTGAGCGGGGGCCGGCTGATGTCTGTCTGACGCCGCCTGACCGGCTGCCATGGCGATCTCCAGACTGCGCTTGCGTGCAGCCAGATCGTGAATCTGGCCGCCGATGATGATTTCATCCACCTGAGTGCGGCGGATGAAGGCCGCCAGGTCGCGCTCCACATCGGCTTGGGTGCCGATGGTCGAAGCGCTCAATACATCGGCTAGCATCGCCTGCGCCTGCGGGGGCAGGCTTTCATAATAGCCGGGAACGGGCGGTTGTAGCTTGCCCGGCTGCCCGGTGCGCAGTCGAACAAAGGCCTGCTGCATGGATGTTGCGATCAGCCTGGCTTCGTCCATCGTATCGGCGGCGAAGACATTGTAGCCCGCCATCACATAAGGATGTTCAAGCTGCGCCGAGGGCTGAAAATCACGGCGGTAGATGGCGATGGCCTCGTCCAGCGCGCCGGGCGCGAAGTGCGAGGCGAAGGCGTAGGGCAGGCCAAGCGCGGCGGCCAGTTGCGCGCCGTAGAGGCTGGAGCCGAGGATCCAGAGCGGCACATCCTCTCCTGCGCCAGGCGTTGCCCGGAAGCCGAGGCGCGCGTCGCCGGCGAAATAGGCCTGCAATTCCATCACATCGCGCGGGAATTCGTCGGGTCCGCCGCTCAGCGTTCGTCGCATCGCCTGCGCCACGCGCTGGTCGGAGCCGGGAGCGCGTCCTAGGCCGAGGTCGACGCGGCCCAGGAAGAGTGCGGCGAGCGTGCCGAACTGCTCAGCGATCAGCAATGGTGCATGATTGGGCAGCATGATGCCGCCCGCACCGATTCGAATGTGGCTGGTGGCCCGTCCGATATGCGCCAGCACCACGGCGGTCGCGGCGGAGGCGATGCCCGGCATGCCATGATGTTCCGCCACCCAGTAGCGGTGGAACCCGAGGGTTTCGGCATGGATGGCAAAGGCAGCGGCGCGGTCCAGCGCTTCACCGGCAGTGCTGCCTTCGTTGACGGGGACGAGGTCCAATACGGAAAAACGGGTCATGGCCAGCATATGGGGACATGACCCGTTTTATTTCAATACCTAATGGGGGCGGACGCCCGGAGCGGTTTTCGATCCGATTGGACCAGAACGACCACCCTATCCTTGTGGTGCCGCCATTTCTTGACCGTCAGATGATGCGATCCGAGTGGAAATCGCTCCACGCATGGTCCGGCGCCTGCGCCTGCCTGACCGCGCAATCAACCCGCGGCGCGGCCGAATCCGGGGGCGGGACTGTCGACGCGTCTGCCAAAGCCCTGCGGGCGGCGCGCGACGAGTGGATTTGCGTCGCGGTCGAGCAGCGCCATCGTCTCGGTGAAACAAGGGCGCAGCGCAACCACGTCCTCGATCAGTTCATCGGGCCCTTCCCGGCTCTCGACGCAGCGGCGAGCGACCATCTCTATCTTCTCGGCCAGGACGCTCAGTCGATAGGCGCCGAATTGGCCCGACTCGCCCTTCAGCGTGTGCGCCGGGGTGACCAGTGCAGCGGCGTTGCGGGCGCGAAATGCCTCTTCGATCGCGCTTATCGCCTTTTCGCCATCCTCGCGGAAATAGCCCAGGATACGGAGGAAGGCGGTGCCCAACTCCGAACGGGATTTGGCAAAATCCGTCCAATTGACCAGTTCGGCCTCTTGATATGACACCCTGACACTCCCTGCCTTGCCGGGGGCAGCATAGAAGAAGAGCGTAAATAGGGGGTTAAGTCGCGAAAGATCGAAAGCCCCATATAATCCAGTGCCGTCCCACGGGCGTCATGGCGATCTGGAAATCTCGAAAAGCGAGGCACCAGTGGCGGTGAATTGCCAGCCCTGCTGCCGCGCCAAAGCCTCCAGTTCCGCCGGCGCGATCGGATCGTCGGCCTCCACCGTGACCGCATGTCCCGAACGCATCGCCCTTGCCACGCGCAGGGCGGGCCAGGGGCATTTCATCCCCCTGGCATCGATATGCACGGTCTCACTTGCTGGCATAGGGATTTTTGGCGCTGCGCAGCGTCAGGCGCACCGGCACGGCGCCAAAGCCGAGTTCCTTGCGGATGCCGTTGACGAGGTAGCGGCGATAGCTTTCCGGCAGCTCATCCAGCCGGGTGCCGAACAGCACGAAGGTCGGCGGGCGGGTCTTGTTCTGGGTGATGTAGCGAAGCTTGATCCGCTTTCCGCCGGGAGCAGGGGGCGGATTGGCCTCCAGCGCGCGTTCGAACCAGCGGTTGAGGATTCCGGTCGACACGCGCTGCGACCAGGCGGTGCGTGTTTCGAAGGCGACGCGGATGAGATCGTCCAGTCCCTTGCCGGTGGAGGCTGAGACGGTCATGATCGGTACGCCGCGTATCTGCGCGAGGCCGTCGGATAACGCCTGCTTGATGCCCTGATAGAGCGCCGAGCCGTTTTCCACCGTATCCCATTTATTGAGGGCAATGACGAGGGCGCGGCCTTCCTCGATCACCTTGTCCGCGATGCGCAGGTCCTGCGCCTCCAGCCCGCGGGTGGAGTCCAGCAAAAGCACCACCACTTCGGCGAAGTTCACAGCGTTCAGGCCGTCCGAAACCGCCAGCTTTTCCAGCTTGTCCTGCACCTTGGCGCGCTTGCGCATGCCGGCGGTGTCGATCAGGCGGACCGGGCGTTCCTGGCCGTCGGCGCTGGTCCATTTCCAATCGACCGCGATGCTGTCGCGGGTGATGCCCGCTTCCGGGCCGGTCAGCAGGCGGTTTTCGCCCAGCAGGCGATTGATGAGGGTCGACTTGCCCGCGTTGGGGCGGCCGACAATGGCCAGTTTGAGCGGTGCGGATTCGATGTCGGCTTCATCGGGTTCGGCCTCCTCCTCCTCTTCCTCGCGGTCGATATAGGGCAGGAGAGCCTGGAAAAGGTCGGCCATGCCCTGACCATGTTCGGCGGAAAAGGGGATGGGATCGCCCAGGCCCAGGCTGAACGCTTCCATTACGCCGTCGTCGCCCGCCTTGCCCTCTGCCTTGTTGGCCATCAGCACGACGGGCGCGTCGCCTTCGCGCAGCCAGCGGGCGATTTCCTCGTCCAGCGGAGTCACGCCTGCGCGGGCGTCCACGACGAACAGCGCGACGTCGGCATTTTCCACCGCCGCCTGGGTCTGCATGCGCATCCGGCCGGGCAGCGTCTGCGGATCTTCATCCTCATAACCGGCGGTGTCGATGATCGTGAAATCGATACCGAGCAGGTTGGCCTGCCCCTCTCGCCGGTCGCGGGTCACGCCGGGCTGGTCGTCGACCAGCGCCAGCTTCTTGCCGACGAGCCGGTTGAAAAGGGTGGACTTGCCCACATTGGGCCGCCCGACAATGGCAATGGTGGGCAGCATGAGAGGCCCTGTTCCTTTAAACTATGAGTGCTCCTGCGGAGACGTGAGCCCAGTCCAGGCGTTGGAACTGGGCTCCCGTCTCCGCAGGAGCACGGTTATCTAGCATTATCGATGGCGTCAGCGAAACGCCGTCAGCTTTCCATCGTCCGCCAGGATATAAAGCGTGTTGTTCGCGACGACCGGCGACAGCGACATGGATTTCTTCAGGTCGACTTCGGCCTGGACCTTGCCGGTCGTCGGATCGACATAGTTGAGGTCGCCATGGGTCGATACCAGGATCAGGCGGCCGCCAGCCAGCACCGGTCCGCTCCAGCGGATGGCCTTGTCCTTCTTCTTTTCCTTCTGCCAGCGGCGAAGCTGGCTGATCCAGCGGATCTTGCCGGTGGCGCGGGCGACGCAGAGCAATTTGGCGTCGCTGGTCACCGCGAACACCCATTCGCCCACGACCGCAGGCGTCGAGATGCCGGCGATGTTGATTTCCCAAAGCCGCTGGCCGCTCACTAGTTCATAGCTCGCCATGCGGCCGCCCTGACCAATGGCGAACACCCGGCCGCGATCGATAACCGGATCAGCATCAATGTCGGTGAGAGTGGCGACGGCCGTGGAAATGCTGGTGCGCGAAAGCGCATCGCCCCACAGCGTCCGGCCATTTTCATAACGATAGGCGGTGAGTTCGCCCGAACTGTAGCCCGCGATCACCGTGCCCTGTGCGGCGGCCGGAGCGGCGACACCGAAAATGCCGGTGACCTGCAGCGTGCCGCTGTCCGTCCACTGCACTTCGCCATCGCTCTGGTTAAGGGCGAAGATCTGATTGTCCTGGCCCATCACATAGACATGGCCGTTGGCGAGCGTTGGCGCGCCCCGCAGCGGGCCGCCGGGGCGCTTCTTCCACAGGACAGCGCCTGTATTCGCATCCATCGCGGCGACATCGCCGACGCCGGTGCTGGCATAGAGCTTTCCGTCCACCACGCTGACGCCGCCGCCGAACAGGGCGCGGCCGCTGCCTTCGGCAGGGAGGGCGGTTTGCCAGAGCTTCGCGCCGCTGTTCGCGTCGAAGGCGATTACCCGCGCGTCAGCGTCGATCACATAGAGCTTGCTGCCCACGACCACCGGACTGGACGCCAGGCGGGCCTGGGGCGTGCTGCCGGCGATGGAGGTGGTCCAGGCTTGCGAGGGGGACGCCCCGAGCGCCAGATTGCCCATGGTCTTGGCGGGGCTGCCGCCCGGCTGCGACCATTGATCGTTCACATAGGGTTCGGGCAGGGTCACTGGCACGTCGGCCAGCGTCGGGTCGACCTCCACCCCCTGTTCATTGCTGAGGATCGAGGTGCGCTTGCCGACCACGGGGGTCTTGGGCCCGCCCTTCTTGCCGCCAACAATGCCGCAACCTGCGAGCAGGGCGATCATCATGGCAACGGTCAGGGCGCGGCTGGCGCCAGAAAATTTCGTCATGCTGTGCATTCCCATGCGCCCAATCATTCCTGTCCGGCCACAACCGGCGTTTCGACTGCGTCCACACCCAATAAGCCCGCCATCTGTCGCGCGCGTGAACGGATCGACTGGGGCACGTTCCTGTCCTTCGCCATGGCGGCGAACAGCGGCCCGGCAAGATCGGGCTTGCGCATCTTCATATAAGCGATGGCGACCAGTTCCCCGGCGCTGCCGAACCAGGGCGCGCCCTCCACGGCGAGGGGCTTCAGCCGGTCGATCACCTGTTGCGGAGCCAGGCTTTCATATTCGAGCGTGGTCTGACGGATGAGGGCGAGGTCGCGATAGGGCTGGTCGAGCGAACTGTCATCGGCCATCGCCTTATAGGCGGCGATCGCAGCCTTGCTGTCGCCCTTGCGCGCGGCGGTGCCCGCCTTCACCAGCAGAGCGGAGGCGCGAAAGCCGGGCTGGCTCGCCTGGGTGAGCTTGTCCAGTTCCTTCGCATCGGGGGTGCCGCCGCCGACGGCGGTAGCGATCACCTTGTCCATTTCCTCGGACACCGCCTGCGATTGCGTCCTGGTATAATGCTGCCAATAGAGCCAGCCGCCGAAGGCAGCGAGGCCGATGATCACCGCCGCGACGATCCAGCGGCCAAAGCGCTGCCAGAAGGTCAGCAACTGGTCCTGCCGGACGGCCTCGTCGACCTCGCGCATAAAGGCTTCGCTGTTTTGCGGCGTCAGGGCCACTTGGGTCTCCAGAAATTCATCAGAAAAGGCAGGCGGAAGGCGCGATCATTAGCGGCGCTATTGCTTCGCGCAAATCACTTTTTGGGCCGATAGACCTGATCTTCGGTTGGAAAGTGCCGGTTTCGGACATCCGCCGCATATTGGGCAGCGGCCTTTTCGATGGTTTCCGCGATATTTTCATAGCGCTTCACGAAGCGGGGCACGCGATCGAACATGCCCAGCATGTCCTCCGCCACCAGCACCTGCCCGTCGCAATGGGCCGAAGCGCCGATGCCGATCACTGGCACGTCGACGCTGTCGGTGACGGTGATGGCGATGTCTTCCATCACGCCCTCCAGCACCATGGCGAAGGCGCCGGCCTGCGCCACGGCGCGGGCGTCGGCGATGATCTTCGCATGCTCTTCCTGGCTCTTGCCGCGCGCGCCATAGCCGCCCAGCGCGTTTACCGCCTGCGGGGTGAGGCCGATATGCGCCATGACCGGAATGCCGCGCTGGCTGAGGAAGCTGATGGTTTCCGCCATGGCGACCCCGCCCTCCAGCTTGACGGCCGCGCAACCAGTTTCCGCCATGACGCGGCTGGCGCTGGCAAAGGCCTGTTGCGGGGAGGCTTCGTAGCTGCCGAAGGGCATGTCGACCAGCACGACGCTGTGATAGCTGCCGCGCACCACGGCGGCGCCATGGGCGATCATCATGTCGAGCGTGACGGGCAGGGTGGAGGGGAGGCCATAGATCACCTGCCCCAGCGAATCACCCACCAGCAGCATGTCGCAATGCGAGTCGAGCAGTTGCGCCTGCCGCGCGGTGTAGGCGGTGAGCATCACCAGCGGTTCCTGCGTCTTCCCTTCGAACTTGCGGCGCTGGATGGCGGGCACCGTCAGGCGCTTCATCGGCGCGGGCGTCGGATTGGCGCGGCTGGTCGACGTGTCGAGCGTGAAGGTCGTGGACATGGCTGCGCTGTAACGCAGCGGGGCGCGGGGCGCAAATCATGCCACATATTTGGCATAAGTGGGGTTTTTCGATCTGATTGGATGAGGCCGATCGCTCTCTTGTTTCCTTCCATGCCGATTTCCCGACCGTCAGATGATGCCAGCTGACCGGAAATCGCCCATGTCTTCACAGGAGCACCACCCAAAAATACGGGAGCGACAGGGCCGTGTCGCTCCCGCAGGGGGTGAACCTCGCTTGAGTGTCTAGAAGTTCAGAAGGAAAATTTGATCGTTCCGCCCCAGGTCCGGGGGTCGCCGGGCGTGCCGGCGATAAGGCCGGTGTTGCCGGGGGCTACCTGAAGATTGTCGATATAGTTGACGTCGAAGGCGTTTCGGACCCAGCCGAAGACATCGAAGCCGTCACCCCGGAAGCCGGCGCGGAAGTTGGTGAGGGCGTAGCCCTTCACCTCCGTATAGATCGACGGCGTGGCGTTGGAGTTCCAGTGTGAACGATAGTTGCCGTCCACGCCGACATAGAGCTGGCCGTCCTTGTCGAGCAACGTCAGCGGAATATTATATTCCGCGCCGTAGGAGAAGGCCCATTTCGACACGCCGGGCAGACGCTCGCCGGAAATGTCGACGAAGGGCGGGCTGACCTGGCTGGCCGTAGCGGCGGGGCCAGGCGTGCCGGTGTAGGAGCAACGGCCGGTCACCACAATGCCAGTGCTTGATCCGCCAGCCAGTTCCGGAGGCGGCGGCGCGTTGCAGAACTTCACATATTTGGCGTCGGTATAGGCGCCGTTCGCATAAGCGGTGAAGCGGTCGCTGGCGACGATCTTGAAGTCGGCCTCGATACCCTGCGACCGGACCTTGTCCGCATTGGCGAGATAGCCGCGCGTCGTGCCGAACTGTCCGCCATTCACCGTCGCCTGGAAATCCTTGATCTCGGTGCGGAAGGCGGTGAGGTTGAAGGTCGCGCGACGGTTCCAGAACTGGGTCTTGAGGCCCACTTCGAAATGATTGACCGATTCCGGCTTCACCGTGCCGGCGGCATAGTTGACGGTGTTGTCGGAATTGAGCGGCAGGCCGTTCTGATTGATGCCCAGCGTCTTGAAGCTCTTGGCATAGGTCGCATAGGCCAGGATGTCGGGCGCGATCTTGTAGTTGACGTTGAAGTCGTAGGTGAAGTTCCAGGCGCTGTCGGAAGGTGCGCTGACCTGCGGCTGGTAGATGCCGCATTGGGCGGTCAGCACCGGATTGCCGGCCGTTGCCGAGGGAGCGCAGCTGGTGATGACCGCACCCGTACCGGTGGTCACGACCCGCTGATAGAAGCCCGACTTCTTGTCATAGTTGAGGCGCGCGCCCGGCTGAATGGTCAGGGCATCGGTGACTTTCCAGCTAAGCTGGCCAAACAGCGCCGCGCTTTCGCTCTTCAGCCATTGCGTGTTGGTTGCGGTCAACCCCTGCAGAATGCTCGGGTTGTTCGCATTCGCACCCGTGAGGTTCCACTTGCTGGCTGCAGCGCCCTGCTGTTCCGTACCCTGCGTATCGATCCGCTGCTTGAAGCCGAACAGGCCGACGACGAAGTCGATCTTCCTGCTTTCGTAATTATAGCGGAATTCCTGGCTATACTGGTCCTGCTGCGACGGGTTCTGCGACAGCGAGACAATCGGCAGGCCGGTGAAGTCGCGGTCGTTCGCAGGCTTCCAGTCCCAGAAGCGCCAGGCGGTGACCGACGTCAGCGTGCCGGGGCCGACATTCCATTTGATGCGGGCCGAGACGCCGCCGATCTTGTTGCCCGCGTTCAGTTCCGAATCAAGGTCGGTCAAGCGGTCATAGGGATTGCGGCTGGGGACCACATAGCCCTGCGCGGCGGCGAGCGCGTCATATTGGCGGGTGAGCGGGCGCTGCGTCGTGCCGACGCGCACGAAGACGGTGCCGCAGCATTCCGGGTTCTGCCGGCTGTAATCGCCTGACAGGGTCAGGCTGAAGTCATCGTTCGGCTGGAACAGCAGCTGGCCGCGAATGCCCAGATTGTCCTGCTCATTGATCCAGCGGTCCGACGTCACATTGTAGATCGTGCCGCGGCGGCTGGTCGAGGCGATCGCGATGCGCGCGGCGATGGTGTCCGACAGCGGTCCCGAAACGGCGGCTTTCGCCTGCTTGAGGCCCAGATTGCCAACGCTGAGTTCGGCGCGGCCCTCGAAATTGAAAGTCGGCTGGTTGGTCGTGATGTTGATCGCGCCGGCGGTCGTGTTCTTGCCGTAGAGCGTGCCCTGGGGGCCGCGCAGCACTTCGACCTGGTTGACGTCGAGAAAGTCGAAAGTCGCGGCGGCGACGCGCGAGTTGTAGACGTCGTCGACATAGATGCCCACGCCCTGTTCGAACCCGTCACTGGTAAGGCCGAACGGTACGCCCAGGCCACGGATGTTGACGGAGGTGTTGCGCGGGTTGGTGGTGTAGACCTGGAGCGTCGGGGCGAGTTGCTGAAGCTTCACGACGTTGAAGTTGCCGGTCGCTTCGATGCTGTCGCCGCGCACGACGGAGATCGCCAGCGGCACCTCCTGCGCGGTTTCGGCGCGGCGTCGGGCGGTGACGATGATCACTTCGCCGCGGGCGCTGGATGCCTGTTCTGCGCTGTCCGCCGCGGATTGCGGAGAGGTTTGAGACGCATCCTGCGCTTGTGCGCTGGACGCGATGATGGATGCGCCCGCCACGCTGGCGAGCAACAGATAACGCGCAATCATGATGATTCCCCTTCCGGATGTCCGGTGAATGTTGATCGCGGCCTCTGCGGTGATCCGCTCAAAGCCCCTGGTCTGGGAATGGAAAATGTGGCCCACCCCTTGCCACCTGTTGTTCAGCCCTTTGGCGGGCCTTTTTCAGCAACCCTGTAGTCTTGCGCCCCCGCTTTGCTTCAGGCGGTAAGGCGCGTCTTTTCCGTCACGTCGATCTGCACCACCCGTGCATCATGGACGGTCAGCGTGACAGATCCGAAGCGAAGGGCCTCCAATACGCTGCGCACCCTTTCGATGCTGACCGCTATGTCGTGGCGCTGCCCATCGCCGTGGCCGTTGCGGGCGAATTCGATCGATCGGTTTTCACTCATAAATACCTCTTGGCTGCTCTTTATCTCAACTGTATCGATAGACAAAAAAGCAAATATAAGGGGCGCTCAAGTTTCCCTTGTCGCGCCCTGGAAGAAAGTTCAGCCGTTGACCCGCAATGCCGCCAATCGTCGCTCCTGATGAGCGAGCGGGATGGCGGGCCTTAACTGGCGCATTGCAGAGGCCTGCTCATGCGCATTGTCGATCAGCTTGTCGAGAAGCGCCTGGCCGAAGCGCCATTCGCCCAGACCCGAATCCGCATTGATATGGCCGCAAAAGCCCGCGTCGACAAAGCTGCTGCCCCAGTTCTTGCCGATGCTGTGGGCGCGTTCGAAGAAGATATAGGGATCGTTGCGGCTCGCCACGACGACCGATGGAAAGGGCAATTGCGCGCGCGGTGTGGGGCCGAAGCCGCCGATCGTCTCGGGCGTTTCCATCCGGTCACAATCCGGCGGCGCCACCAGCAACGCGCCTGTCACGGGCCAGCCATAGGCCTGGCTCTGCAGGGCGCCCCACCAGGCGACCGCAAGGCAGCCCAGGCTGTGCGCGGCCAGGATGATCGGGCCGTTCGCCGCCCGGATCGCGGCATCCAGCCGCGTGACCCAGCTGTTGCGGCTGGGGCTGGCCCAGCTACCCAGGTCGACGCGCTCGCAATCGCCCCGCGTCTTTTCCCATAGTGTCTGCCAATGGCCAGGCCCGCTATTGTTGAGGCCGGGAATGGTCAGCACGACCGGCTGGCGCGCGTCTCCCGAATGTCCGAATCGCTCCATGGTGAGATCCTCGTCCTATTGTCGAGGGAGAGATAATTCTATTTATCCAGTAGACAATGGGGAAGCGACAAAATGTGTCGGAATCTAGGCAACCCGATTCATCTGACGTTCATCTAGCCAAAGGCGTCGTCGGCTACCTCCTTTGCGCGGCGGGACGCTGCCCGAATGTTCCTCACCAGGGGTAGATCAGCCCATAATAATGGAACACGCTGCGGCCATAGGTGTCGTCGTAATCCGGCCGTTCGTCGGGCAGATGCCGGGGCGCCTGGTCCAATATGTCCCGGGCGAGATCCACTACATAGCCGCCCCTGTCCGTGTCGTAGCTGAGCATCGACCAGGGCAGCGGATAATGGTCGGTGCCCATGCCCAGAAAGCCGCCGAAAGACAGGACCGCATAGCGCACCTGCCCGCTGCGCTTGTCCACCATGAATTTGGAGATATGGCCCAGCCGGTCGCCCTGGCGGTTATAGACTGTGGTGCCCTCGACCCGGTCGGATGCGATCAGGTCGCCATGATTTTCCCTCGCCATGTCAGACATTGTCACTCTCCTGCGAAAAAATCGCGCTATGGTGACCGAACCCAGGGGGACCGGCAGGGTTCCCCGAGCTCGGCAGGCAGACAGGAGGACGATCATGAAGATCAATCGCAGCGGATCGGCGGTATGGAGCGGCGGGCTGAAGGATGGGAAGGGTGCGATCTCGACCCAGAGTGGCGCGCTTGACGCCTATCCCTATGGCTTTGCGACGCGGTTCGAGGGCGTGCCGGGCAGCAATCCGGAGGAATTGATCGCGGCTGCGCATGCCTCCTGCTTCACCATGGCCCTGTCGCTGATTCTGGGCGAAGCTGGACTGACCGCGGAGAAGATGGAGACCAATGCCGTCGTGACGCTGGAACAGCAGGATGGCGGCTTTGCCATCACGGCGAGCAGGTTGAGCCTGAAGGCGAGCATAGCCGGCGTGGACGATGCCCGTTTTCAGGAACTGGCGGCCGTAGCGAAGGCCAATTGTCCGGTGTCCAAGCTGCTGAAGGCGGAAATCAGCCTGGACGCGGAACTGCTCTAGGCTGGAGCCATGCGCCTGGCGCGGACATGTTCCCGCCAGGCGATGTACAGGCCGCTTCCGATGATCAGCGCCGCGCCCACCCAGGTCGTCACCATCGGCCAATTGCCCCAGATCGCCCAACTGAGCAGCGTCGTCCAGATGATCGCACTGTAGTCCATCGGCAGCACCACCGAAACCGGCGCCTGGCGCAGGGCGGCCGTCATGCAGATTTGCGCGATCCCGCCCGCTACGCCGATCAGCAGCAGCAGTCCCCAGGTGACGGCATCATGCGCCTGACCATAGAACAGCATGGCCACGCCCAATGGCGGCAGGGACAGCAGAGTGAACCAGAAGACGATCACCCCGGCGCTTTCCGTTCGCCCCAATTCGCGCAGGATCAGGCTGACGCTGGCGGTGATGAACGCGCCGCCAAGTGCGACCGCCACGCCGATGGCGGGGAAATGGCCGGCGTCTGGCCGGACCATGATGAGAACACCGACAAAGCCGGCCAGAACGGCGCTCCACCTGTGGATGCCCGTCGCCTCGCGCAGGATCAGCGCGGACAATATGGTGCCGAAGATCGGCATGGTGAAACCGATGGTGGCCGCTTCCGCCGGCAGCAGCAGGATATAGGAGAGAAAATTGAGCGCCATGCCGGTCATGCCGATCGCCATGCGCGTGGCATGAACGCCGATGCGCCGCGTGCGGATCGATCCGATGCCTGTCGTCGTGGCAATCCAGACGAACACCACAGGCAAGGCCAGCGCCTGCCGGTAGAACAGCGATTCGACCAAATGGACGCCGTGCCTGTCGGCCAGCCTGATCGTCACCGACATGATCGACAGGCAGATGACCGCTATCAGTCGCAGGCCAATGGCCGTGAACGGACGATGCGGACGGCAGGAAGGGGAAGCGGGCGGCACGTTTTTCCCCTTAACCGGGAAGATGCGGCGCGCAACTACTATCCCCGTACAGGGCGAGACGCTACTTCATCGGCTTGCGAAATTTGAGCGTCATCCTGTCGCTTTCGCCGATGGCGAGATATTTCGCCCTGTCGACCTCTCCATTGCTCAGGGTCGGCGGGAGCGTCCACACGCCCTTTTCCCAATCCGCGCTGTCCCTGGGATTGGCGTTGACCTCCGACGATCCGACATATTGGAAGCCGGCGGCCTCGGCGAGATGGCGGATGGTCGAAACCTTGAGATATCCGCTCGTCTTCTCCATCGCGACATCGCGCGTTTCGGGCAGGCGATGGTCGACGATGCCCAGCGTGCCGCCCGGCTTCAGCAGGTTGAAAAAGGCCTTGAACGTCGCTGCTTCGGTTCCGTTCATCACCATATTGTGGACGTTGCGGAAGGTCAGCAGCGTGTCGACGCTGCCGGCCGGAACGAGGCTGGTCTGGTCAGGGAAGGGCACCAGCTGAACCTTGTCATAGACGGCGGGCTTTGCCGCAAGGAACGCCTTGTACCTGTCCAGGTAGCGGCCGGTCGGCTGAAGCGCGTAGAATTTGCCCTTCTCGCGCAGCAGGGGCGCCAATATCTCCGTGTACCAACCGCCGCTGGGCGCATATTCGACCACCGTCTGGCCCGGTTTCACGCCGAAAAAGGCGAGCGTTTCGGCCGGATGGCGATAGATGTCGCGGGCGACGTTGGCGGGCGTGCGGCTGGACGAGGCAACGGCAGCGGTGATCGGATCATTCGCCTGATGCTGGGCATGCTGGGCGGCGAGGGGAAGCAGCGGCAGGGACAGGCCGGTCAGCAGCAGGGCGGCGCGGGCTAGTCGGTTCATCGGCATTCCTCTCTTTGCGGGAAGAGCGTCCGATGTGCCGATGATGCGCGCCTTGCGCAAGCGGGCCAGCGGAAAATGTCCGCCGGCAACACATTGTTACAAACCCAATCCGGGTTCCCTGCTTTCCCGGCATATCAGGGTCGGCGGCCAGTTCGGATCGCTTGGAAGCGACTGGAGGCGCCGATCGTTACAGGCAGGCTTCCAGGAAAGGCTGGTCGAAGCCGAACTGCCGGGCCTTGTCGAGCGTGTAGGGGCGCAGGCCCATGGATCGATATTCGCCGATGATCTTCCCGCTGTCGTCCTCGTCATGATATTCGAACTTGAACAGTTCCTGGGTGACGATCACGTCGCCTTCCATGCCGATGACTTCGGTGACGTTGGTGACGCGGCGCGAACCGTCGCGCAGGCGCTTCACCTGCACGATCAGGTCGACCGAGTCGGCGATCTGCTTGGAAATCGCTTCCTTCGGGATCTTGATGTCGCCCATCAGGATCATGTTTTCCATACGGCCCAGGCATTCGCGCGGGGAGTTGGAGTGGAGCGTACACATGGAGCCGTCATGGCCGGTGTTCATCGCGGCGAGCAGGTCGAAACACTCCGCGCCACGAATTTCGCCCAGGATGATGCGGTCAGGGCGCATACGCAGGGCGTTCTTGACAAGGTCGCCGATGGTGATCGCGCCCTGGCCCTCCAGGTTCGGCGGGCGTGTTTCCAGCGGCAGCCAGTGCGGCTGTTGCAGGCGCAGTTCGGCCGCGTCCTCGATGGTCAGCACGCGTTCGCCCGGATCGATCATCTTCGACAGGGCGTTGAGCATGGTGGTCTTGCCCGAACCCGTACCGCCCGAGATGACGATGTTGAAGCGGCAGGCGCCTGCGATCTTGAGCGCCGTGCACATCTTCTGGCTCATCGCGCCCCATTGGGCGAGCATGTCGAGGGTGATCGGCTTGGCGGAGAATTTACGGATCGAGATGGCCGTGCCACGCAGCGACAGCGGCGGTACGATCACGTTCACGCGGCTGCCGTCGGGCAGGCGGGCGTCGGCCAGCGGCGTGGTCTGGTCGACGCGGCGGCCGACCTTGTTCACGATGCGCTGGGCGATCTGGAACAGATGTTCTTCGTCGCGGAACTTGATGGGCGCGATCTGGAGCTTGCCCTTCTTTTCGATATAGGTCTGCTCAGGACCATTGACCATGATGTCGCTGACGTCCGGATCCGCCAGCAGTTCCTCCAGCGGGCCGAGGCCGAGCAGTTCGTCCACCAGCACCTTTTCCAGCGCGAATTGTTCGCGGCGGTTGAGGGTCAGCTTCAGTTCCGCCAGCACCTCCATGATGATCGGGCGGAATTCCTCGGCCAGTTCATCCTTGGTCAGCGTGGCGGCGGCTTCGGGGTCGACACGTTCCAGCAGGCGGGGAAGCACCTGCTCCTTGATCTTGTGGACCGAGGCTTCGAAGCCCTGGGGTCCGGCATCGGCGGCATGTTCGGCATTGGCGCGATCCGACAGACGCTGCATCGCGTCGGCATTGCGCTGCATCTGGCCGGTGGGCGCGGAAAGCGGGTCGAGCGGCGCTTCCGTCGGGATGGCGGTCATGTCCAGGGGCGGGAATTGCTCGCCGCCCTTGACCTCTTCCCTGGGCGCGCCCCCCTGCATCGGTCGGGCGAGGCCGAAACCTGGCTTGATGCCTGCAGGTCCATTTTTCCGTCCAAACGCGCTCATAATTCTCCGCCGAAATGACTGGGGCACAGCTGTGGCTGAAAAAGGTGAATAAGGCGGAAACTTTGATAAATGCCTAATGGCGACGGGTCGTCTTGCCGGGCAAGGCAGGATGGAAACGCGCAAAAAAGAAGGGCCGCGCTCCGGATTGGAGCACGGCCCTTCTGTAGCATATGTCGCTGTGGCTGATGTCAGCCCGCATGCTCCGCAAGGACGGTCAGGCCCTTTTCGTTGACCTCGGCGAAGCCGCCGCGAACCGGAATGACCTCCGGTGCAGCGCCTGACGACGCGAAGATCTGAATCGCGCCGTCGCGAACGGTCGACATGAAGGGTGCATGGCCCTCCAGCACGCCGAAGTCGCCATCGGTGCCGGGGACGACCACCTGATAGACCTCTTCCGAGCGGACGAGCTTTTCCGGGGTCACGAGTTCGAAATGCAGTGCCATTCTTGGGAAGTCCTAAATCCCCTCCCATGAAGAGGGAGGGGGACATGAGCGTTGCTTAGGCGGCTTCGGCAGCCAGCTTCTTCGCCTTCTCGACGGCTTCGTCGATGCCGCCGACCATGTAGAAGGCGTTTTCAGGCAGATGGTCATATTCGCCTTCGACCACGGCCTTGAACGACTTCACCGTGTCCTCGATCTGGACGAACTTGCCCGAGATGCCGGTGAAGACTTCGGCGACGTGGAAGGGCTGCGACAGGAACTTCTGGATCTTGCGGGCGCGGGCGACGGTCAGCTTGTCCTCTTCGGACAGTTCGTCCATGCCCAGGATCGCGATGATGTCCTGAAGCGACTTGTACTTCTGCAGGATCGCCTGAACCGCCCGGGCGGTTTCATAATGTTCTTGCCCTACGACGCGGGGTTCCAGAACGCGGCTGGTCGAGTCCAGCGGGTCGACCGCCGGATAGATGCCCAGTTCCGAAATGGCGCGGTTGAGAACGGTGGTGGCGTCCAAGTGCGCGAACGAAGTCGCCGGTGCCGGGTCAGTCAAGTCGTCCGCGGGGACGTACACGGCCTGCACCGAGGTGATCGAACCCTTGTTGGTCGAGGTGATGCGCTCCTGAAGGGCGCCCATGTCGGTGGCGAGGGTTGGCTGATAGCCCACGGCCGAAGGGATACGGCCAAGCAGGGCCGACACTTCCGCGCCCGCCTGGGTGAAGCGGAAGATGTTGTCGACGAAGAACAGCACGTCCTGGCCTTCCTGGTCGCGGAAATATTCCGCGATGGTGAGGCCCGACAGGGCGACGCGGGCGCGGGCGCCCGGGGGCTCGTTCATCTGGCCATAGACCAGCGCCACCTTGGAGCCTTCGCTGATTGCGTTGCCGTCGGCGTCCTTGGCGATAACGCCGGCGTCGAGAAATTCGTGATAAAGGTCGTTGCCCTCGCGGGTACGCTCACCGACGCCCGCGAACACCGAGGTGCCACCATGGCCCTTGGCGATATTGTTGATCAGTTCCTGGATGAGCACGGTCTTGCCTACGCCCGCGCCACCGAACAGGCCGATCTTGCCGCCCTTCGCATAGGGGGCGAGAAGGTCGATGACCTTGATGCCGGTGACGAGGATCGACGCGTCGGTCGACTGGTCGACGAACTCGGGAGCCTTGGCGTGGATCGGGGCGGAGAGGGTGGTTTCCACCGGGCCGCGCTCGTCGATCGGCTCGCCGACGACGTTCAGGATGCGGCCGAGGGTGGCCGGGCCGACGGGAACGCGGATCTGCGCGCCGGTGTCGATGACTTCCTGACCGCGGGTCAGACCGTCGGTCGAGTCCATCGCGATGGTGCGGACGGTGTTCTCACCCAGATGCTGGGCGACTTCCAGAACGAGGCGCTGGCCGTTGTTGCTGGTTTCCAGCGCCGAGAGAATGAACGGCACCGCATCGGGGAAGGTCACGTCGACGACAGCGCCGATGACCTGCGAGATGCGGCCTACATTGTTGGTGGTTGCCATTGCTTCGTTTCCTTGCCTTCTTTGTCAGCGTGCCGGCAACCAGATGTCGCCGTGGTAAATTACATCAATTGAGCCATCGCCAAGCTCTTCAAGCTTTCGGCGCTTACCGGAAAATTTCACTCTCGCACCTTTGAATACGCAGCGGGCGATGATGTCTCCATCTTTATCGCTTCCATATTCAACGCACAAAACTTCTCTAAAAGTCGCTCCTACAGGCTGCTCCGGGTTGCAATTTGTATAGCCATCCAAATCTCTGCAGCCTCGAGATATCGCCAAGGCTGATCCCACTTCCTCAGCTGACGGTAGCGCGGTTGAACTTGCAGCCAAAAGAAGAGATAGCAGCATCAAACACCTTCTTTACAAGGCCTCGGCGCCCGAAATGATTTCGACGAGTTCGGTGGTGATCGCGGCCTGGCGGCTGCGGTTATACTGGATCGTCAGCTTGTTGATGAGGTCGCCGGCATTGCGGGTCGCATTGTCCATGGCCGTCATCGACGCGCCCTGTTCGGACGCATTGTTTTCCAGCAATGCCTTGAAAATCTGCACCGTGATGTTGCGCGGCAGCAGGTCGTCGAGGATCGCTTCCTCGCTCGGTTCATACTCCACCGTCGCGCCGATGGCGTTGCGGTCGGCGTCTTCGGGAATCTTGACCGGGATGATCTGCTGCTCGGTCGGGATCTGGGCGAGCGCCGACTTGAAGCGCGAGAAGAAGAGGTGCGCGACGTCGAACTTGCCGTTCAGATACATGTCGGTCAGCTCGTGCGCTATGGCTTCAGCCTGCGCATAGCCCGGCTCCTTGGCGCCCGTCGTGTCATATTGGGCGACGATCATGCCGGGGAAAGTGCGGTTGATGACCGGGCGACCCTTGCGACCGATGAGGTAGAAACGGACGGTCTTGCCCGCGTCGATCAGTTCTTGCGCCTTGGCGCGGGCGGCCTTGACGATATTCGCGTTGAACGCGCCGGCGAGGCCGCGGTCGGAGTTGGCGACGACCAGCAGATGCACGTCGTCCTTGCCGGTGCCGGCGAGCAGCGGGGAAGCGCCTTCGCCCGAACCGCCGGCGATCTTCGACGCGAGGCTGGCGACGACCGCTTCGAGGCGGCTGGAATAGGAGCGCGCAGCCTCAGCCGCGGCCTGCGCCTTGCGCAGCTTCGCGGCGGCGACCATCTGCTTCGCCTTGGTGATCTTCTGGGTCGATTTAACCGACCCGATACGGATCTTCAGTTCCTTGAGGCTGGCCATGTCCCGTCTCGTTCAATCCTGTTCCGTCATGCCAGCGCAGACTGGCATCTCACGCCCCCAGGTCGGACCTATCCGGCCTGAGACCCCAGCTTTCGCTGGGGTGACGGCTAAATATTAGGCGAAGGTCTTGCCGAAGCTGTCGAGCGCGGCCTTCAGCTTGGCCTTGGGCTCGTCACCCAGGTCCTTGCTGTCGCGGATCGCGGCCAGCACGTCGGCATGGTCGTGACGCAGATAGGCGAGCATCAGCTCTTCATAACGGGTCACGTCCTTGACGGGCACGCTGTCGAGATAGCCGTTGGTGCCAGCGAAGATTGACGCGGTCTGCTCTTCGAAGGGCAGGGGCGAGAACTGGGCCTGCTTGAGCAGCTCGGTCAGGCGAGCGCCGCGGTTCAGCAGCTTCTGGGTCGAAGCGTCGAGGTCCGAACCGAACTGGGCGAAGGCCGCCATTTCGCGATACTGGGCCAGCTCCAGCTTGATCGAGCCCGACACCTTCTTCATCGCCTTGGTCTGTGCGGCGGAACCGACGCGCGACACCGACAGGCCGACGTTGATGGCCGGACGGATGCCCTGATAGAAGAGGTTGGTTTCGAGGAAGATCTGGCCGTCGGTGATCGAGATCACGTTGGTCGGGATATAGGCCGACACGTCGCCCGCCTGAGTCTCGATGATCGGCAGCGCGGTCAGTGAGCCATTGCCATTGGCGTCGTTCATCTTCGCAGCGCGCTCCAGCAGGCGGCTGTGGAGATAGAAGACGTCGCCGGGATAGGCTTCGCGGCCCGGAGGACGGCGCAGCAGCAGCGACATCTGGCGATAGGCGACGGCCTGCTTGGAAAGGTCGTCATAGACGATCACGGCATGCATGCCGTTGTCGCGGAAAAATTCGCCCATGGTGACGCCGGTATAGGGCGCCAGATACTGGAGCGGAGCGGGTTCCGAAGCGGTCGCGGCGACGACGATGGAATATTCCATCGCGCCATTTTCTTCGAGCTGCTTCACGATCTGCGCGACGGTCGAGCGCTTCTGGCCGACCGCGACGTAGATGCAATAGAGCTTCTTGCTCTCATCGTCGCCCGCGTTGATGCCCTTCTGGTTGATGAAGGTATCGATCGCGACGGCGGTCTTGCCGGTCTGGCGGTCGCCGATGATCAGCTCGCGCTGGCCACGGCCGACGGGGACGAGGGCGTCGATCGCCTTCAGGCCGGTCTGCACGGGTTCGTGCACCGATTTGCGGGGGATGATGCCGGGCGCCTTGACTTCAACGCGCTTGCGTTCGGTGTACTGGATCGGGCCCTTGCCATCGATCGGGTTGCCGAGGCCGTCGACCACGCGGCCGAGCAGGCCCTTGCCCACGGGAACGTCCACGATGGTGCCGGTGCGCTTGACGGTGTCGCCTTCCTTGATCTCGGCGTCCGAGCCGAAGATCACGACGCCGACATTGTCGGCTTCGAGGTTGAGCGCCATGCCCTGCACGCCATTGGCGAACTCGACCATTTCGCCCGCCTGGACGTTGTCGAGGCCATGGACGCGGGCGATGCCGTCACCCACGGTCAGCACGGAACCGACTTCGCTCACCTGCGCTTCGGTGCCGAAATTGGCGATCTGGTCCTTGATGACCTTCGAAATTTCTGCGGCGTTGATATCCATGTTCAGCCTTTCATCGCCAAAGCGAGACTATTCAAACGGGTGCGGATGGAGGAATCGATCATCTGGCTGCCGATCTTGACGACCAGCCCCCCCAGGATCGCGGGATCGACCTTGGCATCGAGCGCGACGTCGCGGCCGACGCGGGCGCGAAGGCCCTGCTGCAGGGCGCTGACCTGTCCGGCGTCGAGCGGATGGGCGCTCGTCACTTCGGCGCGAACCTCGCCCTTGTGATTCGACAGCAGCGTTTCATAGGCGCGGATGATTGCGGGCAGCTGGGAAAGGCGGCGGTTCTGGGCCAGCACGCCCAGGAAATTCGTGGTCAGCGCGTCGAGACCCATGGAGGATGCGACCGCGGCGATTGTCTTGCCTGCTGCGTCACGGCTGAGGACGGGGTTGTTCACCAGACCCTTGAAATCGGCCGATTCGGCCAGGGCCGCCTTGAGCGCAGCCAAGCTCGCCGCGACGGTGTCGAGCGTCTTGCCGTCGCGGGCCAGATCGAACAGCGCCACCGCATAGCGGCCGCTGAGGCTGGCCTGAATACCGCCGGTCGTCTCCACGCGCTTACCGTCCTCCACTTGATTCCAGGCAATTTGAATTGCCGGTCATGCAAAAAGGGGGCCCGGTCTGTCCGTCCCGATCCCCTGTTGGGGGGCCGGTTAGCAGTGGGATTGTGACTATGCAAGCCATGGAACGCGATTCGACCGTCAGTATGAAATCATCGCGATTTGACAGGGTTTCAATATGGGCCGAATCGTTGACCGGCTGCGGCGGGCGTCACCCTTCGCCCGGGGTGAGCCGACCCTTTTGGCAATGGTAGACGATCCGTTCATTGGGCTGGGCCGGAAGCAGGGCGGCAAGATCATTCTGCAGACTTGCGATTTTTCCCAGCAGGGCAGGATCGCCCGCGCACCCCTTGATCGCGCCGCCGCCTAGTGCGCGGGCCTTCGCCATGGTATCGATGTCTGGCAGCCAGCGCTGGACCCGGAGCGTGCCCGTCGCAGGATCGAAGCGGCTGACGGTCACGAAATTATGATCATCGGGCACGGATGCGCGCTGCCATCCTGTGCCGGAGGAAACATATTGGGTGTTTCCGTCGACGCACCCGCCCTCGGCCCAGTGGAACCCGATGTCATTGGGCTGGGATATGGTAAGCCGGCTGCGGTTCATGTCCACCCGGCAGATATTGTCGCCCGCCCAGGCATAGGCGCCGTTGCCGTTGACGCCCGCATCCTCCGGAAGTTTGATGCGCTCCTCTATGCTGGAGAAGCTGGGCTTCAGGAAAAACAGCCCGATTGCCGCGAACAGCAGGATGCCGCCGCCGGCCAGCCACCAGGTCGCGCGCTTTTCCCGTCCCTGGCTGTAGAGCAGGCCGCCCGCGCCCAGCCCGAGCACCGCCAGCGCCAGCAGCACGGCGGCGCCCGCCATGGCGTTCTCCCGCGCGGAGATGACGTCGCGTTCGGCTGTGTCGCGCGCCTTGTTCAGCGCCGCTTCGCGGGCGTCCGCGCGGGCGCGTTCGGATTGCTCGCTCCGGGCTTGCTCCCGCTGGGTCAGGGAGGATTCGGCGGCGTCCGCCTCCGCCATCGAACGGCAGGGAACGATCGTGTGCAGCGACGATACGCCCGCCTGCCGCAGGAAGGAGGCGATTTCGCGCCACGACACGGCGAATCCGAATTCCGCATCATTGCCGTCGGAGACAGACCCGAAGCTGTTGACGCCCAGCACCCGGCCGCAATCATCGATCAGCGGTCCGCCGCTGTTGCCGGCGGCCAGGGGCGCGGTGTGCAGCACCGTGTCGAAATTCTGGCTGGCCCGGCCGGAGGAAACATTGCCGCTGGTCTTCACCGTGCCGAGCGGTTCCACCAACTGCTTGAGGCCCAGCCCCTGCGCCCGGTCGACCGTGCCCGGATAGCCGATGGCGGTCACATGCTGCCCGTCGCTCACCGCTCCGGCATAGAAGGTGCTGACCGGCAGATGGCCTTCCTCCAGCTGGATCAGCGCAAGGTCGTTGCCGGGCGAGAAGGCGATGATCTTGCCGCCATAGGTCTTGGTTCCCTCCGAAGGGATGACGCCGATGACGAGATCCTTTTCCTCGCGCGTCAGTTCGACGACATGGGCGTTGGTGATGATCTTGTCCGGCGCGACGGCAAAGCCGCTGCCGTGGCCCACGAAATAGGCGTCGGAACCGTTGGTCGCCACCAGCACGACGCGGACCACGCCGCGGGCAGCGGCGGCAATGTCCTGCTGTTCGGCATGCACGCCGGTCGGTCCGGCAAGAGCCAGCAGGGCGGCCAGGAAGGGGGCGAGGCGACGGAATGATGCGACCATGACTGGCGGCATTCATATGCGATGGCGGGATAGAGGCAATGCGCAAAAAGCGCAGAAACCGCTTTTTGACCGCAAGCGGCAGGAAGCCTGATGCGTTCGGGCGGGCTATCTCTTATCCATGACCGAGATGAGACAGATCGAAGCCCAGATCCATGCCGTGCCTGACGCCGACGCCTGCTGGGACGCGTTTTTACGCCGCGATCGCAGCTTTGACGGGCGGTTCGTGGGAGCGGTGCTGACCACCGGCATCTATTGCAAGCCCAGTTGTGCCGCGCGGCATCCGCGGCGGGAGAACATGATCTTCCTGGCCGACCCGGAGGCAGCGCGGGCGGCGGGTTTCCGCGCTTGCCTGCGCTGCCGCCCTGATGAAGTGGGACGCGATCGGCTGGCGGTGGAGGCGGCCGTCACCTTCATCGCCGCAGCCGAAACCCCGCCTTCGCTGGAGGCGGTGGCGGCGCATGCGGGCTATTCGCCGCATCATTTCCACCGGCTGTTCAGGCGGGAAACGGGAATGACGCCGGCTGCTTACGCCCGCTCGCTGCGCACCGAGCGGTTGAAAAGCGCGCTGGAGGATGGCGGCAGCGTCACCGGCGCCATCTATGAAGCGGGCTATAATGCCCCTAGCCGCGCCTATGCCGATGCGGAGCGGCACCTGGGCATGACGCCCAGCGCCTGGAAGCATGGCGGCCGGGGCGTGGCGATTCGCCATGCGGTGGTGCAGACCAGCCTGGGGAGAGTGCTGGTCGCCGGCACGGAGCGGGGATTGTGCCGGATCAGTTTCGATGAAGATGAGGCGGACTTGCGCCGCCGCTTTCCCAAGGCGGAAATCCTGCCCGCCGACGAGGCGTTTTCGGCGCTGGCAGCCCAGCTTGTCCGGCTGATCGACGCGCCTGCCGAGTCGCTGGAATTGCCGATCGACGTCAGCGGCACGGCGTTTCAGCAGGCGGTATGGGCGGCGTTGCGGGCGATTCCGCCGGGGGAGACGCGCACCTATGGCGAAATCGCGGCGGCCATCGGCAGGCCAGGTGCAGTGCGGGCTGCCGGGACGGCCTGCGGCGACAATGTTCTTGCCGTGTTGATCCCCTGCCATCGAGTGTTGCGGAGCGACGGGAGCCTGGGCGGCTACGCCTATGGGGTGGAGCGCAAGAAGAAGTTGCTGGAGAGGGAGAAGGGCTGAGTATCGGCGCGCTCCGGCGCAGGATCATCGGGCTTCAGCGGTCCTTCAACCGCTCCATGATCGCGCGGCGCTGGGCTTTGCTCATGCCCGCCCAGCGCTGGATTTCGTCCGTTGTCCGGCCGCAGCCGGTGCAGACGCGCCGGGCCTTGTCCAGCTTGCAGATGTTGACGCAGGGACTTTCTATGGTGTCTCAGGCCATCACATGAAGTTGTAGGGATCGACGTCCACCGCGACCCGCGTCCCGGATTTCCAGGTCAGATTGCCCAGCCATTCGCGAATGGCGCCTTGCACGTCGACCTGCCGCGTGGCGTGGATCAGCAGGCGGTGGCGATGGCGCCCACGCAGCACCGACAAGGGAGCCGGGGCGGGGCCATAGACGCGCATCCCGTCGATCAGGGGCGCTGACTTGCCGATCAACCGGGCGATCTCGGCGGCTTCGTCCGCCTCCTCGCTGGAGACGATGATCGCGGCGAAGCGGCCGAAGGGCGGGGCATTGGCGTGGCGGCGATTCTTTGTCTCCACCTCGTAGAAGCGCTCCGAATCGCCGGCGATCAGGGCCTTGATCACCTCCGCCTCCGGCATCCGGGTCTGGATGAAGACGCGGCCTGGTTTCTGCCCGCGCCCGGCCCGTCCCGCCACCTGCACGATCTGCTGGAAGGTGCGCTCCGACGCGCGCAGGTCGCCACCCTCCAGCCCCAGATCGGCGTCGATCACCCCCACAAGCGTCAGGTTCGGGAAATGATAGCCCTTGGTGACGAGCTGCGTGCCGATGATGATGTCGACGGCGCCTGCCTCCACTGATTTCACGAATTCAGCCACCTTGGCGGGCGACCAGAGCGTGTCGGAGGTGACGATGGCGGTGCGGGCGTTGGGCCACAGCGCCTTCACCTCGTCCGCGATGCGCTCGACCCCCGGCCCGCAGGCGACGAGCGAATCCTCCTCCTTGCATTCCGGGCAGAAGCGCGGGGCGGGGATGACATGGCCGCAATGATGGCAGGCCAGCCGGTGGGTCAGCCGGTGCTCGACCATCCAGGCGGTGCAATTGGGGCACTGGAAGCGATAGCCGCAATGGCGACAGAGCGTCAGCGGCGCATAGCCCCGGCGGTTGAGGAAAAGCAGGCTCTGCTCGCCCTTCTCCATGGTCTCGTCAATGGCGCGGACCAGCGGCGGGGCGATCCAGCGGCCGCGCTCCGGCGGATCGGTGAGCAGGTTGATGCCCTCTATCTCCGGCATGGCCGCGCCGCCGAAGCGGGATGGCAGTTTGATCTCGCGATAGCGGCCGAGTTCCACCTGATGTCGCGTTTCTATGGCGGGCGTCGCGGAAGCGAGGATGACCGGGAATTTCTCGATGAGGCCGCGCATCACCGCCACGTCGCGGGCGTGATAATGAACGCCATCCTCCTGTTTGAAGCTCGCCTCATGCGCTTCATCGACGACGATCAGGCCCAGATTGGGGTAGGGCAGGAACAGCGCCGAGCGGGCGCCGACCACGACCGACGCCTCGCCAGCCGCAATGGCTCGCCAGGCGCGGCGCCGCTCGCTCTGGCGCAGGCCGCTGTGCCAGTTGACCGGTACGGTGCCGAAGCGCTTTTCGAAGCGCTCCAGAAAAGGTTCGGTCAGCGCGATTTCGGGCAGCAGCACCAGCACCTGCCGACCCTCCCTCATCGTCGCGGCCATGGCCTCGAAATAGACCTCCGTCTTGCCCGAACCGGTCACGCCGTCGAGCAGGAAGGGAGCGAAGGCCCGGTCCCTGACTGCCGCGATGAACTGGTCGGCGGCGGCGCCCTGCTTGTCCGACAGCAGCGGCGGGGCGTGATCGGGATCGGGCATGGGGAAGGGCGTGTCGACGCTCACCTCCACCGCTTCGAAGGCACCGGCCTTTACCAATCCGCGAATCACCGCGTCGCTGACTCCGCCGATCATCGCCAGTTCGCGGATCAGCCCCTGCCGTTCGCCGATGCGTTCCATCGCCTGGGCACGCTGTTCGGTCATGCGGTCGGGAAGGTCGCCCGTGGCGCGATATTCGATGACGGTGCGCGCGCCCTCCAGCGCCGCCATCGAGGCCAGCGTCATGCGCAGGACGGCGGCGATGGGGGCGAGATAATAATCCGCCGTCCATTCGATCAGGCGGCGCACGGTTTCGGGCACGGGCGGCGCGTCGACGACCGCCATGATATTGCGCAGGCGATTGTCGCCCACCGTCTCTATCTCGGGGAAGCTGTCCTCTTCCCACACGACGCCGACGATCTGGCGCGGCCCCAGCGGCGCCACGACGATGCTGCCCGGCCTCACGGCCATCCCGTGCGGCACGCGATAGTCGAGGGGCCCCAGGGCGGCGTTCAGCAGGATGACACGGGCGCGCGAACTCATTGCCTCCTCCCTAAACTGCCGGGCAGGGGAGGCAAGGCCAAGAAGCGTCAGATCTTCCAGCTCAATGTCAGCCAGGGGATATGCGCCACCGCATCTGGGCGGCCGTCGCGAAAGCTCTGCTGCCGCATGTAGAGCAGTTGCGCGTCGAGCGCCCTGGTGATCGGATGGCGCAGGCCAATCTGGTTGCGCATGACGGCAAGGCCCAGCTTGTCATTGGGACGGGCGCGGTTCAGGTGGAACATCAACTCGGTTGCTGCGATCAGCGTCCACCGCTTCGCCCTATCCAGCGGCACCGAAGCCTGCACCCGTTGCCGCAGCCGCCAGCTCGCCCTGTCCGCCGTATCGAAAAAGCGCTGCTCGATGCGGGTGCGGGACAGCCAAATGCCCCTGGTCAGCGTCAACTGCTGGAACAGCCGCATTTCCTGCTCCGGGTCGGACCGGAAGAAGGCGATGCCGCCACCGATCTGCACCGCCTTTGCAATGCGGTGGTCGATCGTGATGCGCGCAGTCTGCTGCTCGCCACCGGAGGAGGCCTCGCGGAAACGTTGGCTGAGGTCGAGCGACACGATGTCCGCGTCGCTTGCCTGGACGACCAGCGATTCGCTCGTCCAGAACTGATTTTCCTGGCTGGCGGCAAGGGCGGGCGAGGCGGCCAGAAGGCCGGCAGAGATCAGCGCGTCCAATATGTGGCGGGGACGCAGGCGGCGGAGCATGGATCGGTCCTTTGGAAAGGCGCCGCCGTCATAATGGTGCGCGGGGCGCCCGGTAAAGGGCCAGTCGTCGGCAATAATGGCTAATCCATCAGGGAGCCGCTAAAGGGGACGCGATTCGAACCTTTCCCCTCCGCTGGAGCAGATCCATGAAGTTCTTCGTTGACACCGCCGACACCAATGAAATCCGCGAACTGGCCGCTACCGGCCTGCTCGACGGCGTCACCACCAACCCCTCGCTGATCCACAAGTCGGGCCGCAAGTTCCTGGAAGTGGTGGAGGAAATCTGCGGCATCGTCCAAGGCCCGGTGTCGGCAGAGGTCGTCGCGCTCGACCATGAGACGATGATGAAGGAAGCCGCCGTCCTGCGGAAGATCGCCGACAATGTCTGCATCAAGGTGCCGCTGACCATCGATGGCCTCAAGACCTGCAAGGCGCTGACCAGCGAGGGCGTGATGGTGAACGTCACCCTCTGCTTCTCGGCGAATCAGGCGCTGCTGGCGGCCAAGGCGGGCGCAAGCTTCATCTCGCCCTTCGTAGGGCGCCATGACGACAATGGCTTTGACGGCATGAAGCTGATCGAGGATATCCGCCTGATCTACGACAATTACGCGTTCGACACGGAAATCCTGGTGGCCAGCGTGCGCCACCCGATCCATGTGCTGGAAAGCGCGAAGATCGGTGCCGACGTGATGACCGCGCCTCCGTCCGTTATCAAGGCGCTGTTCAACCATGTGCTGACCGAGAAGGGCATTGCGGGTTTCCTGGCGGATTGGGAGAAGACCGGCCAGTCGGTTCTCTGATGTTCCAAGGATAGGCGTCGGGGAATGGCGGGTTCCTGCGAAGGCGGGAGCCCGTCCCTGCCGTCTGGACCGTGCCGGCGCGCCACTGGTCTCCTTCCAGCGGCTTTGCAGGGACACGGCGCTTTGCTCTTTTTCGTCGCAACTCCCCGCCGCGCAGTTCATTCTCTCCCCTGAAGGAGAGAGGCGATGTTCGTCGCGGTCTATTGGTGGCGCGTCCACCCCGGCAAGGAGGATCAGTTCCGCAAGGCATGGCGCCGGGGAACCGACCTGATCCGCGAGAAATATGGCAGCTATGGTTCGCGCCTGCATCGCGATGCGGATGGACGGTTCGTCGGCTATGCCGAATGGCCCGACGAGGCGACCTGGCGCACGGCCTTCGATCAAAAGATGGTCTATGACGATCCCGAAACCCGCGCCGCCTTCGTCGATGCCATAGCTGAAGTGCCGCCCGACGCCGATCCCATCTTCACCATGACGGTGACCGACGACTTGCTGTTGCGTTCGATGGGAGGGCGCGGCAGCAGCGACTGACCGATCGGTCAAGGACCCACCCCTTGCGCGCTCCTCCCTGCGCCTTCCAGCCAGCCTGCTAACACCTATGATCTTGGGGACTGTCCCGATGCGCCGATGCGCCGGGCGATACAGGCTCTATCACCATGAGCGCCTGCCAAATCCCTGGAAAAGAGGAGGGAAAGCATCGCTGCCAGTGCTTCCTGTCCGGTCTTGCCGGTTTCGTCCGCGACGGACGCCAGGCCATCCCTGGCCTATCGTCGCGATATCGACGGGCTGCGCGCTTTGGCGGTGCTGCCGGTGCTGTTCTATCATGTCCGACTTTGGCCCTTTACCGGGGGTTTCGTTGGGGTCGACATCTTCTTTGTCATCTCCGGCTATCTGATCGCCACGATCATCAGCCGGGAAATGACGGAAGGCCGGTTCAGCCTGACCGATTTCTATGCGCGGCGCATCCGCCGCATATTTCCCGCGCTGTTCGCGACCATCGCGGTCACCATCCTGGTCGGCAGCCAGATCCTGCTGCCGCTTGATTATCGCGCTCTTGGCCTGAGCGCCGCAGCGACGGTGCTTTTCGCCAGCAACCTGCATTTTGCCCGGCACAGCGGCTATTTCGGCAGCGCGGCGGAGGAGGCGCCGCTGCTGCACACATGGTCGCTGGCGGTGGAGGAGCAATTCTATATCCTCTTCCCGCTCCTGATGCTCTGCGCCTTTCGGGCGGGAGGGCGCAGCCGGCTGTTGCTGGCGATGATGGCGCTCCTGTCCTTCGCGACGGCGCTGCTTTTGGTCGATCGTGCGCCCGTGCTGGCCTTCTACCTTCCCTTTCCCCGCGCCTGGGAATTGCTGGCGGGGGCGTTGCTGGCGATGGGCCTGTTGCCGCCGCTGCGGAGGAGATGGGCGGCGCAGCTTTGCGCGCTGGCCGGCGTGGCGTCGATCGGCTGGGCGTTGTTCGGCTTTTCCAGCGCAACGGTCTTTCCGGGGCTGAACGCGCTTTATCCCGTGCTCGGCGCATTGCTGATCCTGCATGCGGGGCAGAGCGGATCGGCGATCAGCCAGGTGCTGGGCGGCGCGGTGCCCGTAGCCATCGGCCGCATATCCTATTCGCTCTATCTGTGGCACTGGCCGATCGTCGTCTTCTGGACCTATCGCACCGACGGGGACTGGCGCTTGCGGGAGCAGTTGCTCGTCATCCTGCTTTCTTTCCTCTTTGCCTTTCTGTCCTGGCGTTTCATCGAGGAGCCGTTCCGCCGGGCGCGCCGCTTCACGAACGGCCGCGCCTTTGCGCTGGCTGGCGCGATGATGGCGGCGGGGTGCGGAGCGGGAGCGCTGCTCTATCTTTCGGGCGGCTTGCCCGCGCGGGTGGCGCCGTCCGTCGCTGCGCTCGACGCAGCGAGCGGGAGCATGGCCTACCTGCCCGAGCGCTGTTCGGGCATGGCGGCGGTCCGGCACCGGACGCTCTGTGCGGTGGGCGCGCATAATGGCACGGCGCCCAGCTTCCTGCTGTGGGGCGATTCTCACGCCCATGCGCTGAAACCCGCATTCGATCAGGCGGGCGATGCGCTGGGCCTGTCCGGACGGATCGCATCCTACCCCGCCTGCCCCACCCTGCTGGGGCTGGACCGGCTCGACCAGCCTGCCAGCCATGATTGCAGCGCGTTCAATGCGCAGGTTCTGGCAATGCTGCGCGACAGCCCGACCATCCACACCATATTCCTTGTGTCCCGCTGGGGCCTGTGCGCAGATGGACGTCGCCCGGAAGGCGGGATGCCCTGCTATCTTGGTCGGGACGAGAATGACGACAGGAGCCTCAGCCGGGATGCCCAGCTGTTCCGGGCGGGGCTGGAGGAGAGCGTGCGTGTGCTGACCGGCATGGGCAAGCGGGTCATATTGGTCGCCCCGGTTCCGGAATTCCGCCGCAATGTACCGGAAAGCCTGGCGCGGGCCGAACTCTACAGCGAACCGGCGGGGCTGGACCTGCCCCTGGCGGATTATCTGCGGCGTCAGCGCAGCGTTTTCGGCGCCTTCGACGCGATGCGGCGGCGTTTCGCGGTCAGCATCGTCTATCCGCACCGTCTTCTCTGCCGCAGCGGCCATTGCGCGACCATGATGCATGGCGTGCCGCTTTATTCCGATGACGACCATCTGTCGCGGCAAGGCAGCCTGTTGCTGACAGGCATGATCCATGAAGCGATGCGGCCGATCCGGGATGGGGCCGATCGCCGCGAAAAGCGGTGAAGCAAAGGGGAATTGGCGACCCCGACAGGATTCGAACCTGTGACCATTCGCTTAGAAGGCGAATGCTCTATCCAGCTGAGCTACGGGGCCGTTGGCGCGTTCGATAGCGGCCCTTCGCCCCGCTTGCAATCATGGGCGATTGCATTTGCGCGCGCGCCCGATATGCAGGAGCGCATGACCGACAAGGGGGTAAGGAAAATCGATGCCTATGCGCTGGGTGCGCGGCCCTTGCGCTATTTCGATTTCTGCATGGCTGGTTTCGTCGCGATCCTGCTGCTGTCCAACCTGATTGGCGCGGCGAAGCTGTCGACCGTGGGCGGCTTCACCTTTGGCGCCGGCATCCTCTTCTTTCCGCTCGGCTATGTGCTGGGCGACGTATTGACGGAAGTCTATGGCTATGCGCGGGCGCGGCGCTGCGTCTGGGCTGGCTTTGGCGCGATGCTGTTCATGGCGCTGATGAGCTGGGTGGTGGTGCAGTTGCCCCCGGCGGAGGGATGGCCGGACCAGAAGGCCTATGAGGCCGTCTTTGGCAGCACATGGCGCATCGTCTTCGCCTCCGTCACCGCCTTCTGGGCGGGGGAGTTCGCCAACAGCTTCGTCCTCGCCAAGATGAAGCTGCTGACGCAGGGCAGGCATCTCTGGATGCGGACCATCGGATCGACCATCGTGGGGCAGGGAGTGGACAGCCTGCTCTTCTATCCGCTCGCCTTCTACGGCAACTGGACCCACGGACAGGTGGCGACGGTGATGGTCACGAACTGGTTGATGAAGGTCACATGGGAAGCCGTGCTGACGCCCGTCACCTATGTCGTGGTCGACCGCCTCAAGCGCGCCGAGGGGCTGGACGTGTTCGACGAGGGCACGAATTTCACGCCGTTCCGGACCAGCCTGTGACGCATCCCGCTGCCGCCTGAGCCGGCGCGTCTCAATCGTCCGGATAACGCGCGCTTACGAAATACAGCCCGTCCGGCGGTGCATTGAGCCCCAGGGCCGCCCGGTCCTTCGCGTCCCGTGCCGCCTCCATGTCCGCCGCCGACCAGCGCCCCATGCCCACCATGGCAAGGCATCCCACCATCGACCGCACCTGATGGTGGAGGAAGGATCGCGCCTCCGCATGAATGGCCAGCCGGTCGCCCGAACGCTCCACGTCCAGTCGGTCCAGCGTCTTTACCGGGCTTTCCGCCTGGCAATGGACCGAGCGGAAAGTGGTGAAGTCGTGCCGCCCGACCAGCAGTTGCGCGGCCTGCTGCATCGCCTCCGCATCCAGTGGCTGGATCACGCGCCAGACCAGCCCATCTTCCCAGGTCAGCGGTGCGCGGCGGTTGGCGATGCGATAGACATAGGATCGGCCGTTGCAGGAAAAGCGCGCATGCCAATCATCCGGCACGGTCTTGCAGGCCAGGATCGCGACCGGCGCCGGGCGGAGCAGCGCGTTCAGCGCCTCCATCAGGCGGAAGGGCGTCATGTCCTTCGCAATGTCGGCATGGGCGCGCATGGCAAGGCCATGGACGCCCGCGTCGGTGCGGCCCGCCGCATGGACGGCGACCCGTTCGCCCGTGACGGCGAAGATCGCATCCTCAATCGCCTGCTGTACGCTCGGCCCATGGGCCTGCCGCTGCCAGCCCATGAAGGGGCGGCCGTCAAATTCGACAGTGAAGGCGAAACGGGCCATGGGGTCAGGCGTCGACCCGGCTGCCGGCGGGCATGTCAAAGCCGCGCAGCAATTCACCCGCCGACATGGCGCCCTTGCCCGCGCGCTGGATCGCTGCCGGGCGGATACTGCCATGGCCGCAGCCGATGAGCAGGCTGTTGTCGAGCAATTCGCCCGCCGGGCCTTCATCCTCCTCGACATGGGCGGCGAGGATACGGAAGCGCTCTCCGCGATATTCGAAGAAGGCGCCGGGCGCCGGGTTGAAGGCGCGCACCTGCCGTTCGACCTGACGCGCGTCGCGGCTGAAATCGATCCGCGATTCCGCCTTGTCGATCTTGGTAGCGTAGGTGACGCCTTCCTCCGGCTGGGCGACGGGCGGATGGAGGGCGATGTCGTCCAGCACCTCGACCATCAGCTCCGCGCCTGCATCGGCCAGTTCCTGCGTCAGCGCGCCGGCGGTCTTGTCCTCTATCGGCGTGACATGCTTGGCGCGCATCGGGCCGGTGTCCAGCCCTGCCTCCATGTCCATGATGGTGACCCCGGTGACATTGTCGCCAGCGAGGATGGCGCGCTGGATCGGCGCCGCGCCGCGCCAGCGGGGCAGGAGAGATGCGTGGATGTTCATGCAGCCGAAGCGCGGAGCATCCAGGACCGGGCGCGGCAGGATCAACCCATAGGCGGCGACCACCGCCACATCGGCGTCCAGTGCGGCGAAGGCGGCCTGCACTTCTGCATCCTTCAGCGAAACGGGCGTGCGCACTTCTATGCCCATTTCCTGCGCCATCGCGTGGACGGGTGAGGGGCGCAGCGCCTTGCCGCGCCCCGCCGGTCGGGGCGGCTGGCTGTAGGCCGCAACGATCTCATGCCCGGCCTTTGCCAGGGCGGCCAGAGCCGGCACGGCGAAATCGGGGGTTCCCATATAAACGATGCGCATGGCGGGCCTTTTGCTCGGTTTCGGCACGTTGAGGTGCCGCATCTGAAACGCGCCGGAGGCGTATTTACGAAGACGCCTCTCAAACCCCTTGTATCCACGACTTGCAAGCCCTTATTCCGGTCCCATGGCTTCTCCCGAAATCGAAGCGTTGACGCATGCGCTCTCCCGCCTGCCCGGCCTTGGCCCGCGTTCGGCGCGACGTGCCGTGCTGCACCTGCTGAAGAAGCGGGAATCCGCGCTGGAGCCGCTGCTGCGCGCGCTGGACGCGGTAAACGATCGGCTGGTGACGTGCAGCCTGTGCGGTAATGTCGACACGGTCGATCCCTGCGGTATCTGCGCCGATCCGCGCCGGGATGCGCGGGCGCTTTGTGTTGTGGAGGATGTGGCGGACCTCTGGGCGCTCGACAAGTCCCGGCTGTTTCCGGGACGCTTCCATGTGCTGGGCGGACGGCTGTCTGCGCTGGAGGGCGTGCGGCCGGAGGACCTGTCCATCGACGCGCTGGTGGCGCGGGTGGAGGCGGGCGGCATAGACGAGGTGGTGCTGGCGATGAATGCGACGCTGGAGGGGCAGACCACCGCCCATTATCTGGCCGAACGGCTGGAGCGCTTTCCCGTGCGCCTCACGCAGCTGGCTCATGGCGTGCCGGTGGGCGGGGAACTGGACTATCTGGACGAGGGGACATTGGCCCAGGCGCTGAGGGCCCGTCGTCCCATCGGGTGAATATGGCGATCGCTTGAAATTTTCCGGCCGGCCGTTTATTTTGGTGCCATGGCCATTCTTCCCATCCTGGAGGCGCCCGATCCGCGCCTGCGTACCATCTCGTCTCCGGTGGAGGCGATCGATGACGATTTGCAGCGTCTGATCGATGACATGTTGGAGACCATGTACGACGCGCCCGGCATCGGTCTGGCGGCGATCCAGGTGGGCGTGCCCAAGCGGGTGCTGGTGATCGACCTGCAGGAACCCGAATCCGATGAGGAAGGGGCGCCGCCGGTCAGGAAACCGATGGTGTTCATCAATCCGGAAATCCTGGAGGGGTCGGAGGATCTGTCGGTCTATAATGAAGGCTGCCTGTCCGTCCCCGACCAGTTCGCGGAAGTGGAACGGCCGGCCAGCATCCGGGCAAGCTGGATGGACCGGGATGGACGCATCCACGAGGAACGGCTGGAGGGATTGCTCGCCACCTGCCTCCAGCACGAGATGGATCATCTGCAGGGCGTGTTGTTCATCGACCATCTGTCCCGGTTGAAGCGGGACATGCTGATGAAGAAGCTGACCAAGGCCCGCAAGGCGGCCTGATCCTTGTGGTGGAGCTGAAACCAGCGCCCCGGTCGTGGCCGGGGCGTTGCAGTTAGCGTGGCGCATATCTGTCGGGAAATATCCGCATTCGCCGTCCGAACGGGTCATCAGATCAGCGGACGGGCGTCCATGTCTGGGTCTTGCAGAAGATCATGATGCAACCCTGCACCTTCAACGTGCCGTTGCCGTTGCGGCTGACCTTGCTGTTGTAGGTCTTGCCGCTCTCCGGATCGTAGATCGATCCTTTCCACAGCTCGCCTGCGTCGGCAAAACCCGTGAGCAGCGCCAGTCCGGCAAGGGGTTTGCTGCGCAGTGCAGGATCGGGGTTCTTGATGTCGGTCTGGGGCCGGCCCGGCGTGGGCTTCACGATCTTCTCGATACGCCCGCACAGCGTCTTTCCGCATGGGGCGATCTGGACGATGGCCTTGCCGTCGACAGTGGCCCAGCGGCCGATGATGGGCTGCGCAGCTTCAGCGGGCAGGGCGGCGAACAGGGGCAGGGCGAACAGTGCGGCGCGGGCGGCGATGCGGGTGATGGCGACCATTGACCTCTCCGGATTTTGCGTCTTTGCAAAGAGCGATAAGGCAGGTTCCGCCGGTTCGCCAAGCCGAAAATCAACGGCTTTCCTGGGGTTTTGGAAGGGACGCTACGGCAGCGCCCCTTTGTCGTCCCCCGATTTTCAGAAGGCCTTGCTGATAGAGCAGGCGGCAGGGCCCAGAATGACGACGAACAGGGTCGGCAGGATGAAGAGAATCAGCGGCACGGTCATGATGGCGGGCAGGCGCGCGGCCTTTTCCTCTGCGCGCATCATGCGTTCGTGGCGGAATTCGGCGGACAGCACGCGCAGAGCAGAGGCGAGGGGCGTTCCGTATTTTTCCGTCTGGATCATGGTGGTGACCACGCCCTTGACCGCGTCCAGCTTGACGCGGTTTGCCAAGTTCTCGAACGCCATGCGGCGCTCGGTCAGGAAGCTGAGTTCGATCGCGGTCAGGTGGAATTCATCGCCCAGTTCCGGATAGGCCTTGCCCAGTTCGCGTGCGACGCGGCTGAAAGCGGCATCGACCGTCAGCCCCGCCTCGGCGCAGATCACCAGCAGGTCGAGCGCGTCGGGCAGCCCCTTGCGGATCGCGGCGGAGCGTTTCTGGACCTTGTTGTCGATGAAGATGTCCGGCGCCTTGTAGGACAGCAGCAGGGCGCCCGCAAAGGCCATGAAGCGCTTGGCGCCGCCCCATTCGGGGAAGATGCCCACGGCATAGAGCAGCAGCGCCGCCATCCCGCCGATCACGATCGGCAGGATCATGCGGCCGAAAATGACCGCGACCGCCCAGTCCTTTGACCGGATGCCGGCCTGGGCCAGCTTGGTCTGCGCTTCCTTGAGCTGATCGTCCTGCAGGACCTTCAGGTTGGAGAGGAGCGACCGCATCTGGTCGGTCGCCTGATTCTTCTTCACCAGCTTGGCGCGGCGGCGCGCGGTGGAGGCGGTGATGCCCGCCTTCAACTGCTCGCGCCGATCGTTGAGCGTCTTGACGCGCTTTGCCATCGGATCGCGCACCGTCATCACCGCGTAGAGCGCGAACAGCGTCGCCAGCGTCGCCAGAGCGGCGAGCAGTGTGCCGAAATCGGTGGCGGTCAGTCCGAACAGGGTGCCGGCAGGAACGGGCGTGCTTTCCATCTTGGCGGCTTCCTCAAATCTCGAAGTTGATCATCTGGGCCATGATGAAGGCTCCGATGGCCATCCAGCACATCCCGCCAATACCGACGACCTGCATGAGCGAGAGGCCGAACAGCCCCGCCGGGTCGGGCGTGAAGAAGGGCGACATGTAATTATAGTTGATGTAGCAGATCAGGCCGAACACCAGGAACGGCAGGACGCCGATGATATAGGCCGAAGCCTTGGATTCCGAGGACATCGCCCGGATCTTGAGCTTCATCTGCGCGCGCTGGCGCAGCACGGTGGCAAGGTTGGACAGCGTTTCCGCCAGATTGCCGCCGGTTTCGCGCTGGATCGCCAGGCTGATGACGAAGAACTGGAATTCGGGCGTGCCCAGCCGGTCTGCAGTTTCCTGCAGCGCCTGATCCATGCTCTTGCCGATCTTGATGCGTTCGGTGATCAGCTTGAATTCCTCGCCCACCGGTCCTGGAACCTCGGTCGACACGACAGTCAGCGTCTCGGAAATGGGAAGACCGGAGCGCAGGCCACGAGTCAGCAGTTCCAGCGCGTCGGGAAACTTGGCGTTGAACTTCAGCACGCGACCCTTGATGAGCCGGCCGATCCACATATGCGGCAGGCCAAGGCCCGCTGCGAGGCCGAGCATCACCGCGAAAAGCGGCGGAAATCCGCGCAGCATCAATATGGCGGTCAGCAGCAGGAAGATGACGGCACAGGCGGTCATATACTGGCTGACCGTCCATTTCTTGCCGGTCATGCGGATGCGCTTGGCCAGATTTTCCGGATTGGGCACCAGCGACACCAGCATCGACGCTTCATTGCCGGCGGGGCGGTTGGATATCGCCTTGCGCATGCGCGCTTCCATGATGGCGTCCGTCGAATCGCTGTGCCGGCCGCGGATCAGCTGCATGCGGCGCTTCTGCGCCTTTTCCGGCGAAGGCCCGCCAAAGGCCATGACGATCAGGCCCAGCATGGCTGCGAGCAGCACCGTCATCAGGATGATATTGCCGTTCATGCGCCTGCCCGTTTCCAGTCTGGTTCCATCAAAGCGGCCATGCCACCCGCTGGCGGCATGGTCCGTCCTGTTCAGGCCGAAGCCTTGTCCTTGCGCCGCGAGGGGATCATGCTCTTGAGATCGCTGATCTTGCCCAGCAGGGAATCACCCTTCTTCGAAGAGGTTGCGCCACCTTCGGCATCCGCATCCTCTGCCGCGCCCAGCACCGCCTCCAGCAGGGCCTGGCAGGCGCCGCCCACCTTGCTGCCCTTGGCCGTTTCCGCCAGCGTCTTGCCCAGCTTCGCCGCCTGCGCGGCAATCTTGAGGTCGAAGGGGATCAGCACGTCCACCTTGCGTTCAATCGACTGCTCGAAATCCTTGCGGCTGATTTCCGGCGCGCCTGGATGAACGCGGTTGGCGACCACGAGCACGCGCGACTGCGGCGCATTGGTCTTGAGCCAGGACAGGATGCGGATCGAATCCCGCGCCGCCGCCAGCGTCAATTCCGTAACCACGACCGTGACGTTCACGTCGCTCATCAGATGGGGGTGCTGGATCAGCATGCCGCGCGGCAGGTCGATGACGCTGCATTCGAAAGCGACCCGGAACTCCTCCAGCAACTGGTAGAAGGCGCCGCCATCGGTCAGCATGGGTTGGCTGATCGGCGCCTCGGCCGACAGGATCGCCAGCGTGTCGCTGGCGCGCACCATGGCTCGTTCGATGAACAGCCCGTCGATGCGGCTGGGATTTTCGATGGCGTCGGTCAGCCCGCGTCCCGGTTCCAGATCCATCGCCAGCGCGTTGGTGCCGAAATGAACGTCCAGGTCGAGAAGGGCGGTCGGCCGCTTCTTCTTCTCGCTGAGCAGCCAGGCGAGCGAGGTTGCAACGCTGGAAGCGCCCACGCCGCCGCGTGTTCCGATGACCGCCGTGGTCATGTGCGGCCGTTCCGGCCCGGCGTCGCGGGGAGCGAAGAAAACGGCCTGCGCCTGGGCCAGCGCGTCGCGCAACTGGTCCGCGCCGAAGGGTTTCAGCAGATAGTCCTGAATGCCGCTGGCCAGCAGGTCGCGATAGAGGCGCACGTCATTGACCTGGCCGGCGGCAATGACGACCGTGCCGGGCTCGCACACTTCGGCCAGGTTGTTGATGTCATTGAGCGGATCGCCGCTTTCCGACATGTCGATGAACAGGATCTGCGGCGAGGCGGTGATCGACAGGGACTGCACGGCGTTGCGCATGCCGCCCTTGTTCACCTTTTCCGGCGCCCAGCCCATCTCGGCCGCGACGACGCGCAGCAGGTCGAAGCTGTGATCATCGCAGACAAAGGCATGGAAAGGGTCACGCTGGCCGGATGCGCCGGGTTTCCAGGGTGCGTTCATATCACTTGCCTCCCGTTATGGTCTTCAGGTCGCCCGATCCCGTCGGCAGCTTGTCGCGATAGGTTGATATCGCCCGGTTGGACGTTGCGGTGCGCAGATCGCTGTCGGTGGTCTGGCCACGCACCAGATCCTCCGGATTGGCGATCATTGCGGCCAGATTGCCGTTCACGCCGCAGCCGAAATTTTTCGACGCGCCCAATTGCTGGTCTGCTTCCGGCTTGTCCGACCAGTCGGGGCATCCCGGCACGCTGGCGGTGGCGCGGCGCACGATCAGGCGTATGGCGCCCTGCGGCGCGGTGCCGGCGACGGCCGTGCTGTCTTCCCCCACCAACATGCCATGGCGCGCGACCACATCGGCTATGCCTTCGCGCAGGGCGGGGCTGTAGTAGCCCGCCTCCGTCGCGACGGCGACCTGGTCGCCATAGCCAAGGCCGATGGAAACGAACCAGTCGTCCAGCCGGCGCGCTTCCGATGCCGAAAGGCCGCCATCGGGCCCTGCCTGCACGTCATAGGTGAAGGCGGTATGGCCGACGACCGGCTGGTGGACCGACTGCACGCCGCGATTGGCGGCCTGGTCGGTCTGACAGGCGGCGAGCGGCAACGCCATCAGGGCGAGCGCACCCAAGCGGACGATGCCGGTGAGGACGGGGGTCTTGCGAGACTGGAAAGTCATGTCTTTCGTCCTTCGGGTCAGAAGCTGAAGCCCGGCGCGGCGTCCTTGGAACGCTTTCCGGTGTCACGGGAGGCGACGGGCGGCAGGGCCGCCGACGATTGCGGACCGGGCGCCGGGACCGGCGCACCCGGCGCGCGGCTCGGCATGGGTGCCTGGGCGCCGCTGACGCCGTCATGGCCCTGCTGCAGGAACAGGCCCTGACCCTCATTGGCATTGCGGAACCCGTCAGTCGGCAGCCGTACGTCCGATGCATTCATCGGCTTCACCAGATAGGGCGTGACTACGATCACCAGTTCCGTTTCGTGGCGCTGGAAATTGCGCGACTTGAACAGGCTGCCCAATATGGGCAGATTGCCAAGGCCGGGCACCTTGCTGATGCTATTGGCGGTATCGTTGTTGAGCAGACCCGCGATCATGAAAGCTTGACCCGAACCCAGTTCCACCGTGGTTTCCGCGGTTCGGCTCTTGAGCGCAGGCACGCTGGCGTTGATCGAGAAGTCGAGGCTCGACACGGTGGGGCGCACCCGAAGGGAGATGCGACCATCCGCCAGAACGGTGGGCGTGAAGGCCAGTTGCACGCCATATTGCTTGAATTCGATGCTGTTTCCCTGCGTGCCGTTGCTGACGGTATAGGGATATTCGCCGCCCGCCAGGAAGCTGGCGGTTTCGCCGGACAGCGAGGTCAGGTTGGGCTGGGCGAGAGTGGTGGCGAGGCCGCTTGATTCTGCAAGGTCGAGCGCGGCGGCGACATCCATGCCCAGCAGCTTGGCGACGAAGCCCAAGGAGGTCGTGCCGTCCGTGGGACTGTTGAACAGCCAGGATCGCGAAATGTCGCTGGTCGGTGCGCCGCCACCGGTGTTGGTCTGGAACGCTCGATCGGCGCGGTTGATGTAACCGCTGAAGCTGCCGGTTCCGGTCCCGAGTCCCGTGATATTCATGCCGATCTTGTGCCCGACATCCTTGGTGACTTCGGCGATCTTGACTTGGAGGTTGACCTGGAGCGGCGTCGCGGTGCGCAGACGGCTCACCACCGTCACTTCCTTGCCGACAAAGGCCTGGGTCAGCCGTTCGGCCTCTGCCGCGTCTTCCGGCGCGGCGATGGTTCCGGTCAGCAGGACCATGCCGTTCATCTTGTTGACGGCGATGTCCGCGTTGGGCATCGCCAGCTTCAACATCTCGTCGATGCTGGTCAGGTTGTTGCCGACGCGGACCGTGCCGGAAAACAGCACCTTCCCGTTGGTCGTTGTTGCGAAGACGGTGGTCTCGCCCGCCTTCTTCGCGATCAGGTAAAGCTGGTTCTGCGAACGAACATGGACGTCGACCACATCCGGATCGCCGATCACCACGTCCGACATCTTGGCCGGCAGGTTGATGACCTTGCTGCCGCCGACGGAGAGCAGGATCGCATTGTCCTGCATGGAGGCCGGCGCCGCGTTGAGCGCGGTGGTCGGCGCGGCGGCGATCGCAACCGCCAGGCCAAGCGCGATCGCCGGGCCGAGCAGCGGCCTGGCCGCCGCCGTGTGAACGATAAACCCCTTCATCTTACTTCCCCCCGACCGGAACGACGGTCACACTGGTTCCACGGGCGACGCGGATCACCGGCCCTTGGCCCGCAATGCTGCCGCCGACCGGCACGCCCATGGCCGGAGCGCCGCCTGCGCCCATGGCCTGCAAAGGCTTGGCGGGGACGCTGCTGCGCTGATAGCGCGAGACGTCGGCGCCGGTGGAAAAGGTGCCGCCCTTGTCGACCGGGCGAGCGGCGATGCTGGCCAGCAGCTTCTTTTCCGCATTGGGATTGCTGCCGTCGGGCAGGTCGACGTCGCTGCCCGCGATGGCCGCGTCCAGCTCCGAACTATTGTCCGCCAGCGAGCGCAGCGAGAGCGAGAGCGAGCCGATCGTCTGCGCCACTGCGATCTTCTCCGCGATCTTGGGCGTGACTTCGATGGTGACGTTGGAATAGGTCTGGACGACAGGTTTGCCGTCGGCGCCTAGCGCGTCCATGCGCTGATCCGTGGCAAGCACGCGCAGGTTGCGCAGGATGGTTTCGGAAACCTTGAGCGGATCGCCATCGCCGCCGCCGCTGACGCTCTGCGTCAGCACCAGGTCGACGCGGTCGCCCGGGAAGACGAAGCCTGCCACCGAATTTTGCGCCGATACCGGCACGGTCACGGCGCGCATGCCCGGTCCCAGAGCCGCGGCGAGGAAACCGCGGTCGCCAGGCTTGATCACTGAACCCACCGTCATCGGCTGACCGGCGGAAATGGCGGTACGGATGACGCTGCCCACCAGCTTCTGGGGATCGGCCTGGCCCTTGATATAATAGGCCTGCTCGACGAGATCCTTGGGCCATGGCTGGAAACGGAAACTTTCCGCGTCCAGGATGGTGCCCACCGGCAGGGCCTTCGTCGCGACCAGCACATGGGGCTGGTCCGCCTCAACCGGCATGGACGATGCGCCCGCCTGCGGCGTGCTCGACGAACTCAGCATGTTGCGTGCGAGCAGGGCTGTAGTGACCGCTATGATCAGCGCTCCCACCAGCAGCACGATCTTCTTGGCATCCATGATGAAATTCGCCTCCCTCAATCAGACGAGTTGCGTCTGAGCCCCCGGATATTCACGCAAATTGGTTAATATATCGTTCGCCAAGTAGCCAAAGCGCCGCGAACGAGATGGCAATGCCATAGGGGATTTGCGGCTGACCCAGCCGCCGGGTCATGCGATGGTGCACGACGGTCACGATGGTGACGATGCCCCCCAGCACCGCCATCAGCATCAGCATCGACAAGGTCGCCTGCCATGGAAACCACAGCGCCAGCGCGGCCAGCAGCTTCACGTCGCCGCCGCCCATGCAGCCGAGCGCGAACAGCGCGGCGAACGCCATGAACACGACCAGCGCAACCAGAAGCTGCACCGCCATTCCGGGCCAGAGCGCAAGCCCGCAGGCCAGCCACCATATCGGCGCCAGAGCGGCCACAGTCAGGTTCAGCCGGTTGGAGATGATACGTGACCGCAGATCGGTGACAGACGCCACGATCAGCAGCAGTGCCAGGGCGCCGATCAGCGCCATTTGGAAAATATCCCCCATCATGGGTTCGAAACTATAGACCGCATGCCTTACCAAAGCGTAACCATGCCGCGCATGGATTCGCCCCGCTTCGTTCCCGCTTCCTTCGACCGGCGTGCCTGGCCCATGGACGGACGGCTGGACTACTGGGCTGCACCCGACGGTTGGCGCCTGCGCCGCTTTCGGCTGGGCGATGGCGATCGGGGCCGGATGCTGGTGCTGGGCGGACGCGGCGACATGATCGAGAAATATCTCGAGGTCATCCGCCATTGGGCCGACCGCGGTTGGGCCGTCACCAGCTTCGACTGGCGGGGGCAGGGGGGATCGGGCCGAACAACGGACGATCCGCTATGCGGACATATTGACGATTTCGGACAGTGGATCGCCGACCTCAACGCCTTCGCCGCCGAATGGCGCGGGGAAGGGAGGGGGCCGAAGGCGATCGTCGCGCACAGCATGGGCGGCCACCTGCTGCTGCGCGCCCTGGCGGAGGGCATGGCGCCGCCCGATGCGGCGGTGACGGTCGCGCCGATGATGGGACTGCATACAGCGCCTCTGCCCCGCTGGCTGGCGGTGGCGATTGCCGAAACCATGTGCGCCCTGGGTTTTGCGGAAAAGCAGGCCTGGACCCAGAAGGAGGAGTCGGAACGGCAGCGGCGCATGCGGCAGAAGCGGCTGACGCACGATCCGGAACGCTATGCCGACGAATTGTGGTGGCGGGACCATAGCCGCGAGGTTGCGTTGGGGCCGCCAAGCTGGAAATGGGTGGCGCAGGCGCTGCATTCGACGCGCATGCTGGAGAAGGGGCGGGAAATGGAGCGGATCGTCGTCCCCTTGCTCGTCCTGGCGGCGCGGACCGACCAGCTCGTCTCCACCCCTGCCATCGAGCGGATCGCAGCACGGATCGCGGGCGCGCGGCTCCATGTTTACGGGCGGGAGGCCGCGCATGAGATATTGCGGGAGCTGGACCCGGTGCGATTGGACGCGCTGGGGCGGATCGACGGCTTTCTGGACGAAGTCGCGCCACGCAGGGGCGGCGGGGGATGAAGCGGCCTGATATCGTCATCGTCGGTGGCGGCATTGCCGGGGCAAGCCTTGGCGCCGTGCTGGCGGAGCATGCCAGCGTGCTGTTGCTGGAGATGGAAGCAAGCGCCGGCTATCATGCCACGGGGCGGGCGGTGTCCTTCTGGGAAGAAACCTATGGCGGTGTTGCCGTCCAGCCGCTGACCACGGCATCGGGGCCGATGCTGGCTGCGCCGGATCCCGATTTTTCCGACACCCCTTTCCTGAAGCCGCGCCGGACACTGCATATCGGGCGGGCAGGCGACACGGTAGCGCGCGACCGGCTGCTGGAGGCGTTCGCCGGCAAGGTGGATCTGGTTCCGGTCGATCCTGCCGCATTTGTTCCAGGGCTTCGGCCGGAATGGACGCTGGGGGTGCTGGAGCCGGGGGTATGCGACATCGATGTGGCGGCCCTGCATCAGGCATGGTTGCGGCGCTTCCGTCGCCTGGGTGGCGAGGTGCGGTTGGCGACGGCCTTGCGAGGGGCCGAAGCGTGGCACGAGGGCTGGCGGGTCGAAACCGATGCAGGCGCGATAGACTGCGCGATCATCGTGAACGCTGCGGGGGCGTGGGCGGACGGCGTCGCCAGCGCTTGCGGCGTGGCGCCCATCGGCATTGCGCCGCTGCGCCGGACGGTGGTGCAGCTGCGCGTGCCCGCCATGCCTTCCGCCGATCTGCCGCTGGTCATGGACCTTGGCTCGCAATTCTATTTCAAGCCGGAGGGAGAGGGGCGCGTCTGGCTGACTCCGCATGATGAGGAGCCATCGCCCCCCTGCGATGCCGCGCCGGAGGAACTGGCAGTGGCGGAGGCCATCGCCCGTTTCGAGGCGGTCGTCGACTGGCCGGTCGAGGCGGTCGAGCGCAGATGGGCGGGGCTGCGCAGCTTCTCCCCCGACCGGGCGCCGGTCTATGGCTTTGATCCGGCGGCGAGAGGCTTTTTCTGGTTCGCGGGGCAGGGTGGGTTCGGTATCCAGACCTCGCCCGCCGCGGCTTTGCTGGGGGCAGCCCTTCTTCGGGGAGAGGCTTTGCCGGCGCAGATCGCGGGAATCGATCCGGTGCCCTATTCTCCTGCGCGGTTTCGCTAGGTCGGATTTCGATCCGATCGCTTGAAAATCGCTCTACGGCATCATGCGTGGCTGCTTCAAAACCCGTCGGCTCGCAAGGCCCATCATGGCAAAACCCGCGATCGAGGCGGCGATATTGGCGCCGGCCGCGCCGACGGTCCCATAGATCGGCAACAAGGCTGCCTGCATACCCAGCAGCAGGCCGGTTGAAACCAGTGTGATGCGGAGCGACAGGCTGGCCCGGTCGGTCGCCATGAGGAGCGGCCGATAGCTCACCCCGACCAGATCGATGCAGGCGGCGATGCCCAGCAGCAGCAGCAGCGGATAGGCCGGCAGGAACGCCTTGCCTGCGATCAGTCCCAGCAATGGATGACCGATCGTCAGGATCAACGCGATGATCACCGCGCCCGCGACCAATGCCAGTCGGTTGGTCCGCCGGAACAGCGTGCCGAGCGCTTCGTGGCCGTGGCTGGAATGGGTGCGGCTCAGTTCCACGAAAATGCTGCGGGACAGAAGGCTGGAAATCTTGGTCAGCGAGTTGGCGAGTTGATTGGCAAGCCGGTAGAGGCCGGCCCCCGCCGGGCCGACGAAGAGGCCGACCACCAGCACGGCCACCTGCTGGCCCACGGAGGATAGGGTCGTCTGCAAATTTGTGGCGGTGAGAAAGCCGACGATGCCGGGATTTTCCCCGCGCGCATCCAGCGTCCGGCCCGCGCGCCAGCTTCCCAGCATTTTACCCCCGACGCGCAGCGCGAGCCACCAATAGCTGATCGCGCAGAGCAGTTCGGCGGCGCCCCAGGCAATCAGGAAGCCAGTGATATCGGGCATCAGCACCCAGGCCAGCCCGGCGCCGATCATGCGTCCGACAGGGATCATGGTTTCGGCGAAGGCGCCGGAATCGAAGCGGTCGAACAGCCGCAGCACGCCGGTCGGGCTGGACCGGATGGTGATCATCATCACCATGCAGAAAATCCAGGTCTGCCATCCCATCCCGGCCGACAATTCCATCAGCGGCCCAAAGGCGAGGATGATGAAGGCGGCGATCAGCCCTCCTGCCACGGCCGACCCAAGATCGATCAGGATGCAGAAGCGCAACACCCGGTTCAGCGCATCGCCTTCGCCCGATGCCAGGTGAGGCTGGCCATAGCGCACCACGATCTGCCAGCTGTCGAAGCTCACCAGCGTCTGGATCACGTTGGCGGCGCTCAGCACCAGCGCGAAACGGCCGAAATCGGCGACGCCCAGCGTTCGCGTGACGATGGCGAGATAAGCAAGGCTCAGCACCGCGCCCACGCCCTTGCCGCCAAGCAGCCAGCCCGTATTCGCCAGGATGCGGGCAAAGCCTTCCTGGGGGCCACCCGATCCACGCTTGCTCGTCACTTGGGTTCCGGCCTTTCGTCGCGCGCCGACAGACCGGCGCGCGACTATCTATGATCGGCCGGGGAACGATGCAACACACGCTGTTCCTCCCCTTTCATTTGCTCTAAAGGCGCAGCCCATGACTATCGCAAAAGCCATCATCCTTTCCGCCGGTCAGGGGTCGCGCCTTCTGCCGCTGACCCGCGACGTGCCCAAATGCATGATCGACTTCAACGGCCGGACGCTCATCAGCTGGCAGGTTGCGGCGCTGGTGGCCAATGGCGTGACCGACATCGTCGTTGTCACCGGATTCCGCACCGAGCGGGTGGAGGATCACGCGCTCCAGCTCTATCGCGAAACGGGCGCGCGCATCCGCACGGTCTTCAACCCCTTCTTCCAGGTGGCGGACAATCTTGGCACCTGCTGGATCGTGCGGGAGGAAATGGACCGCGACTTCATCATCCTGAACGGCGACACCATCGTTTCGGACGAGATTGTGGGCAGGCTGATCGCGGGAGCGCAGGACGCCATCACCGTCACGGTCGACGTCAAGCCGGGCGACTATGATGATGACGACATGAAGGTGAACCGGGACGAGACGGGACGCCTGCACGCCATCGGCAAGAGGTTGCTGCCGCACGACACCAACGCCGAATCCATCGGCATGCTGGCCTTCCGGGGCGAGGGTCCGGCGATCTTCCGCAACCAGATCGACCAGATGATGCGAACGCCCGAGGGGGTGGAGCGCTGGTATCTGCGCGCCATAGACATCGTCGCCAAGGGCAATCGCGTCGGCACCGTCTCCATCGAGGGGCTGGACTGGCAGGAGGTCGACTTCCCGCAGGATGTCGAGGCGGCGAACACGCTCACCGCTCGCTGGCTGGCAGAGGGCCGCTACGCGAAATAGGGCTTCAGCCAGTCGGTGAGCACGGCGACCTGCTCGGGCGAGAGCGCAACCGCGCTGCCGAGGTCGGGCTGTCCCGGCCATCCGGCGTCGGCTATCTGAAGGTCCGCATGGCTGCGGCTGCCCTCATGACGGGGCAGCACATGGAAATGGACATGCGGGTCCACCATCATCAGCATCAGATAATTGATCTTGTCGTAGCCGACCGCCCGGGCCAGCGCGCTTTCGATCGCCCTGGTCACGGCCGCCAGCTCCGCATGGGCCTCCGCCGGAAGGTCGCCAAAGGCCGTGGCGTCGGATTTCGCCGCCAGCACCAGCGATCCCAGCGTCGGCTGGGCAGGACGCAGCAGAACGACCCAGTGCGGGAACTGCGCGACAAGCGTCGCGGGATAGCCGAATTTTTCGATGGTCGCGTTCATGTTCTTGCCTCCATCCAACTGACGATGGGCCGTCCGGAGCGCTTCGCGGCATAGGCCTGCATCAGCCGCACGGCGTGGACGATGAGCGAGAGGATGGTCCACCATGCCAGTGCGATCAAGCCGATGTCGGGGCGCCCGGCCAGCAGCGCGAAGAACAGGATCACCATATTCGGGTTGCGCCGCGCGGTGATCAGGCGGAACCAGCTATCGAACCGGCCCCAGACATGGATGTCCATGCCGAAATCCCTGATGAACATCCCCTCGATCAGCCGCTGGAGCACATAGCCCGCGATCACCGCCGCCATCACCAGCGCGAAAGTCTGCGTCGACAGCGCCAGCCCCCAGGCCGACAGGCCCACGCCCCAGAAATACCACCAGAAGGGCGGGTGGATCAGGTCCACGCCATGGTCCGCCACATTGCCCCATTTGGAGGAGGTGATGGTGCAGCGCGCGAGCTTCCCGTCCACCGTGTCCAGCACCATGAAGACGAAACCGGCAAGCATACCGGTCCAATAGAGACCCTGGGCGAAGAACCAGGTTGCGAGCACGCAAAGCGTCGCGCCCATGGCTGTCACCATATTGGGTGTCATGCCTATGGAGGCTGCCAGGCGCGTCAGCCACAGCGCCAGTTCGGGCCAGAGATATTTGGTCAGAAGGTCCGTGACGCCCTTATAGGCGCCGAAATAGCTTTTTCGCTCGATCCCTCGCCGGGTGGCGGGGGTCAATTCTCGAACAAAGGGCTGCTCCAGCTTGCGGAGCTGCCGGTTGTAGAGCTTTTGCCCGTCCGACAGATCGACGACATGCGGCGCCGCCAACGGATCGCTGCCTGCCGGCACTTGTCCCACAATCGGGCTGGCATCCCAGACGAACACCGTCCCCGGCTCCTCCAGCACCAGCCGCAGCAGCAGCGGGTCGAAGGCGTAGGCGAGGTTGAACAGCAGTTCGTGGCCATCGGCCAATGCGCTCCCGTTCTTCGCGGAGCTTTCGGCCATGCGGCGGCAGCGCTCTGCATTGGACATGCCCCAGATACGGGTGGTGTTGTCGCCCAGCAGCCGCATCGGCCCCAGCGCAGTGTTCTTCTGTATTTCCAGACCCAAATCTCGTTCCTAATCCTGAGCTGCTTTACCGGAGGCTTTCAGGAATCTTATGACTTCTAGTGCAGCACGATCGGGAACGCCTTGATCTATAGGCCCGAGCACCTCGGCTGCCTTGCGTTCCTGCGCTGAACGATAGTGCGAATGACGGTCTAGCGCACTTGATAAGGCATCCATGATCTCATCGGGCGAGGCTCCGACATCGCCCAAGAGCCACATGGCGTAATCGGCATCGTCGTTCCAGTGGATCCCGTGGGCGTTCACAAAGACGCAGGGTCGTGGAATGTGCAAAAATTCGTAGACCTGGCTGCTGATGTCGCCAAGATAAATATCGGCAAGTCGCGTGTAACTCATGTCGCTTAGACGCGGTGATTTCATGTCGATGTGGAGGTTTGGCGCGCCGGATCGCTCGAGCCACTTAGCACGCTCCGCATCACCCATCATATCGAAAAGGCGGGCATGAGGTGCCAGGATCAAGTTGAAGCGGCCATCGGATACGATGCGATCTACAATCGCCTCCGCCATTTTCCATGATGACAGGCGAGTGTTGAAGTGCGGATTGTAAAGAATGATCGGCTTGTCGTCGCTGAATGGACTTCTGACAGGTTGTGCATCCGGTCCGGTTAGTGCTGCCAGTTTAATTGAACCTACTATGGTACAGTTATCTGGGCCGGCCAGCCCCATTGCGAGTGTTCTTTCATACACCATCGATCCTGCAACTAACACATAATCGAACAAACGAATGCGGGGATCGAAGCCCCGTCCTCCATCACCGGCGCCATGAGGGAAATGGATCATCCGAGGCGGCTTGGAACCGGGAAAACGCTTAAGAATGGTCGAGGTCCGCTCTGTAGCAATCAGCGCATCCAGACCTTCAAATTGCGCCCGCAGCGCGAGGATACGCAATATCTTATTCAATTTTTTGGGTGCCAGACGGCTGATGAAGCCGACCTTGCCTGAAAAGGATAGTTGTTTGACACGTATCGGTGAGGAGCTTGGCCGGGCCAGTCCAGCCAGCATCATCTTTAGCGCTTCGGCGTCGTCTGGTCCCGTAAATGCTGTAACGCGAACGTCTTCCGTTCGTGCAAGCGACTGCGCTAGGGGAGCAATATGCATGGCTTGGTGCATTCCGCCCACGAACAGCATCCCGATGTGAGTGATGTCATTCATCTTCGAATTCTGCGGGTCCTTTTGTCGCTCATCGGTCATTTTGCGCGGCTCGTAGCGGGTTTGATGCCCAGTGCCAATGGGAATGCCATCCGTAGGTGCTTGACTAAGTGGTGCCTATATTGTTGAGGGGCGGGGAACGGGATAGCAGGACTTATCGAAATGGCCGAATTTTCGTTGCCCAAGAACAGCAAGATCAGCGCCAAGGGCGTGACCCACAAGGCGCCCGACGGCGCGACGAACGTCAAGAGCTTCAAGGTCTATCGCTACGATCCCGACTCCGGCCAGAATCCCCGTTACGATACGTTCGAGATTGATCTCGACAATTGCGGGCCGATGGTCCTGGACGCGCTGTTGAAGATCAAGAACGAATATGATCCGACGCTGACCTTCCGCCGTTCCTGCCGCGAGGGTATTTGCGGGTCCTGCTCGATGAACATGAACGGCCGCAACGGCCTCGCCTGCACCACCTCCATCGAGGAATGCGCGGGCAAGGAAGTGCGCGTGACGCCGCTGCCGCACATGGACGTGATCAAGGATCTTGTGCCCGACTTCACGCATTTCTACGCGCAGTACAACAGCATCAAGCCCTGGCTGCAAACCGTCAGCCCGGCGCCCAGCGGCAAGGAACGGCTCCAGTCGCCGGCCGACCGCGAGAAGCTGGACGGCCTCTACGAGTGCATCCTGTGCGCCTGCTGCTCGACCAGCTGCCCCAGCTACTGGTGGAACAGCGACAAGTTCCTTGGTCCTGCTATCCTGCTGCAGGCTTATCGCTGGCTGGCCGACAGCCGCGACGAATATACTGGCGAGCGTCTGGACGAGTTGGAGGATCCCTTCCGTCTCTATCGCTGCCACACCATCATGAACTGTGCGAATGTCTGCCCCAAGGGCCTCAGCCCCGCCAAGGCGATCGCGGAAACCAAGAAGATGATGGTCGAACGGCAACTCTGAGGAAGTGAGCGAGGAAGCAGGTCATCTGAGCCTGGTGGCCGACGGACCATGGGCGGGCTGGTCATGCTGGGCCGACATGGTGGAGGGCACCTTCCTCGATTCGGCCGTTGGCATCACATATTTACGCAGCGATGCCGCGGGCAAAGCGACGGTAATGCTGGAAAGCAGGCCATCGCACGCCAACCGGCTGGGCGTGCTGCATGGCGGTCTTCTCGCGGCGTTTGCCGACCATGCCTATTTCGCCGGGCTGGCAGCGATGGGCCGGCCGGAACAGGTGGCGGCGGTGACCGTTGACCTTGCCATGCAATATTGCGGTCCCGGGAAAATCGGTCCCGTCCTGCGCGCGGAGGTCGAATTGCTGCGCGAAACAGGGCGGCTGATGTTCCTGCGCCTGACCATTTCCCAGGATGATGAATTGATCGCGGCATCGACCGCGACCGTGCGCAAGGCGCCCGAAGCCAGGAGGCTTCCAGGATGAGCAGCGTCATCGCTCGCTACGACGCGCTTGTCGCTGCGGGCGAATTGCGCCCCGATTCCGACCAGCGGGCCGCGGCGGAGCGGCTGGAGCGGCTGCAACAGGAACTGGGGGCAACGCCGCCGCGTGGTTCCACATTGTGGCGATTGTTGCGCAAGGCGCCGGAACCGCCGCGCGGCCTTTATATGTGGGGCGGCGTGGGTCGCGGCAAATCGATGCTGATGGACCTGTTCTTCAACACGGTGCAGATCCAGCGCAAGAAGCGCGCGCATTTCCACGAATTCATGCTCGACGTTCACGCCCGGCTGGCCGAGGCGCGCAAATCGGAAACGGGCGATCCGATCCCCCCTGTGGTCGAGTCGCTGGCGGAAGAGGCTCGGCTGCTCTGTTTCGACGAGATGGTGGTCAACAATATGGCCGATGCCGCCATCATGTCCCGGCTCTTCACCGGCTTGCTGGAAAAGCGCGTGACGATCGTCACCACGTCCAACCGCGCGCCGGACGAACTCTACAAGAACGGTCTCAATCGCCAACTTTTCCTGCCGTTCATCGACCTCATCAAGGCGAAGCTGGACGTCATGACCCTGAACGGGCCGACCGATTATCGCCGTGATCGCCTGGGCGATGCCGCCTTGTGGCATTCACCCAATGGCGCGGAAGCGACAAGGGCGCTGTCGGAAGCCTTTTTCCGGCTGACGGACTATCCCGTGGAAGACCGGGCCAAGGTTCCGGCCGAGGATATCCAGGTGCAGGGCGGCCGGACGCTCCACGTGCCCAAGAGCCTGAAGGGCGTGGCGGTCTTTTCCTTCAAGCGCCTCTGCGTCGAGGCCCGCGGCGCGCCCGATTATCTGGCGATCGCCCGCAAATATCATAGCGTCATCATCGTCGGCATTCCGGTGCTGGGGCCGGAGAAGCGCAATGAGGCGGCGCGTTTCGTGACGCTGATCGATGCGCTCTACGAATATAAGGTGAAATTGCTCGCCTCCGCCGATGCGGAGCCGGCACGCCTCTATCCCGAAGGCGACGGGGCGTTCGAGTTCGAGCGCACCGTATCGCGGCTGATGGAAATGCAGTCCGACGACTATCTGGCGCTGGGTCACGGCGAGAAATAGTCTCGGCTCGTCGCCAGCCCGCTTATTTGATCAGAATTCAGGCTTAGGAAAGGGGCCGCGCGCTCCCGTCCAGGGAGGCGCGCAGCAGGTGGCCGCTGTGGGGAAGGGCCGTGCGCCAGGGTAGGAGCGCGTGGGCAACAGAGGCATTGGCTTGTTAATGCAATTGCGAACGAATTGCAAAGATAAATTGTGATGGGCGCTTTTGCGCGGTTGAAACCTAGGTCGTATAGGCCTAAGCGCTCATGCAGTTTCGGTTTCTCGGCAATCCAGTTTACGGCTTGGAGGATGATTGCATATGGCCCGTAATAAGATCGCGCTCATCGGCGCTGGCAATATCGGTGGCACCCTCGCGCATCTCGCGGCTCTCAAGGGTCTGGGCGACATCGTTCTGTTCGACGTGGTTGAGGGCATTCCGCAGGGCAAGGCGCTCGACCTGTCGCAATGCGCTTCGGTCGAGGGCTTCGACGCGAAGATCACCGGCTCCAATGATTATGCCGACATCGCGGGCGCCGACGTCATCATCGTCACCGCGGGCGTTGCTCGCAAGCCGGGCATGAGCCGCGACGATCTGTTGGGCATCAACCTCAAGGTCATGAAGGCCGTGGGCGAGGGCATCAAGGCCAATGCTCCCGACGCTTTCGTCATCTGCATCACCAACCCGCTCGACGCGATGGTGTGGGCGCTGCGCGAATTTTCCGGCCTGCCGCACAACAAGGTGGTGGGCATGGCGGGCGTGCTCGACTCGTCGCGCTTCAACCACTTCCTTGCGGAAGAATTCAACGTGTCGGCGAAGGACGTCACCAGCTTCGTCCTGGGCGGCCACGGCGACACGATGGTTCCGGTGATCGAATATTCGACCGTCGCCGGCATCCCGGTTCCCGATCTCATCAAGCAGGGTCGCTCGACCAAGGAGCGCATCGACGCCATCGTGCAGCGCACCCGTTCGGGCGGCGGCGAGATTGTCGCGCTGCTCAAGACCGGTTCCGCCTTCTATGCGCCGGCAACCAGCGCGATAGCGATGGCGGAGGCCTATCTGGGCGACAAGAAGCGCCTGTTGCCCTGCGCCGCCAATCTGACCGGTCAATATGGCGTCGACAATCTTTATGTCGGCGTGCCCGTGATCATCGGCAAGGATGGCGTCGAGCAGGTTGTCGAGATCGAACTGAACGATGAGGCGAAGGCGAACCTTCAGGTGTCGATCGACGCCGTCAAGGAACTGCTGGAAGCCTGCAAGGGCATTGATCCTTCGCTGGCCTGAGCCCCAAACGAGCTTGCACCGGACCGTCCCAGGTAAGTGCGCAGCCTGGGGCGGTTCGCCTTTAGACCCAAAGTGCCACGTCCACAGAAAATGAAGGGACGCTCATGTCCATTCTGGTGAACAAGAACACCAAGGTCATCACCCAGGGTATGACCGGTGCCACCGGTACCTTCCACACCGAAACCGCCTTGGCCTATGGCACGCAGATGGTCGGCGGCGTGACGCCTGGCAAGGGCGGCACGACCCATATCGGCCTGCCCATGTTCGACACCGTCGCGGAGGCCAAGTCGAAGACCGGCGCCGACGCTTCGGTCATCTATGTCCCGCCGCCGTTCGCGGCCGATTCCATCCTGGAGGCGATCGATGCGGAAATCCCGCTGATCGTCTGCATCACCGAAGGTATTCCGGTGCTGGACATGGTGAAGGTGAAGCGCGCCCTTTCCGGCAGCAAGTCGCGCCTGATCGGCCCGAACTGCCCCGGCCTGCTGACGCCGGGCGAATGCAAGATCGGCATCATGCCGGGCAACATCTTCTCCAAGGGCAGCGTGGGCGTGGTTTCGCGGTCTGGCACGCTGACCTATGAGGCGGTGTTCCAGACCACCAATGCGGGCCTGGGCCAGACCACGGCCGTCGGCATCGGCGGTGATCCGGTGAACGGCACCAACTTCATCGACGTGCTGGAACTGTTCCTGGCCGACGACGCCACCGAATCGATCATCATGATCGGCGAAATCGGCGGCGATGCCGAAGAACAGGCCGCCCAGTTCCTGATCGACGAGGCGAAGAAGGGCCGCAAGAAGCCGATGGCAGGCTTCATCGCGGGCCGCACGGCGCCTCCGGGCCGTCGCATGGGCCATGCCGGCGCGATCGTGTCGGGCGGCAAGGGCGACGCCGAGAGCAAGATCGCGGCGATGGAAGCGGCCGGCATCAAGGTCGCCGCCAGCCCGTCCGAACTTGGCACGACCCTGCTGGAAGTGCTGAAGGGCTGAACCGGCCGAACGCGATGGCCGGGCTGCACCCCGGCCATCGGTTACCCCGCTCCGCGACTGCACGCGGTTGGCATGGGACAAGAGAAATGGGTTACGAGAACCAGGAAGTTTTTGACGGAGTTGGCGAGGCTGAACGCGGGCCGAGCTGGGCGCGCACCAACTGGCCGCCGATCGACACCGACGACCTGACCGGGGCGCTTGACCCCACGCAGATGCAAGTGGCCGTAAAGGCCGCCGCCAAGACCAATGGCAAGGCGGTTTCGGACGCTGATGCCGTAAGCGCGGCTGACGATGCAATACGCGCGCAGATGTTGATCCGTACATATCGCGTACGTGGTCATTTGGCTGCCAATCTCGACCCGCTCGGCTTGACCCAGCGCGACCTGCCGGCTGACCTGACGCCGGAATATCACGGCCTGAACGACCCTGACAAAAAGGTCTATCTGGGCGGTACGCTGGGCCTGCAATATGCCACCGTGCGGGAGATCGTGGCGATCCTGCGCGCCAATTATTGCGGCAATGTCGGCCTTGAATATATGCATATCGCAGACGTGGAGGAACGCCGTTTCCTCCAGGAGCGTCTGGAGGGCAAGGACAAGGAAATCCACTTCACGCCGGAAGGCAAGAAGGCGATCCTGGCCAAGGTGATCCACGCCGAACAATATGAGAAGTTCCTGGGTCGCAAATATGTCGGCACCAAGCGCTTCGGTCTGGACGGCGGCGAATCGATGATCCCGGCGCTGGAAGCCATCATCAAATATGGCGGTGCGCAGGGCGTTCGCGAGATCGTCTACGGCATGGCCCATCGCGGCCGCCTGAATGTGCTGGCCAATGTGATGGCCAAGGGCTTTCGCGTCATCTTTCACGAATTTTCGGGCGGTACGGCCAATCCCGAGGATGTCGGCGGTTCGGGCGACGTCAAATATCACCTTGGCACCTCGACCGATCGCGAGTTCGACGGCGTCAAGGTGCATATGTCGCTGGTCCCCAATCCGTCGCACCTGGAAACCGTCGATCCGGTGGTGCTGGGCAAGGTGCGCGCGCAGCAGACTTTCCGCGACGACCTTGCCAAACATGAACAAGTGCTGCCCGTGCTGATCCACGGCGACGCAGCCTTTGCCGGGCAGGGCATCGTCTGGGAGTGCTTCGGTTTTTCAGGCGTGTCGGGCTATAATACCGGCGGTTGCATCCACTTTATCGTCAACAACCAGATCGGTTTCACCACCAGCCCGCAATTCTCGCGCGGTTCGCCCTATCCCAGCGATGTGGCGAAGGGCGTTCAGGCCCCGATCCTGCACGTCAATGGCGATGATCCGGAGGCGGTGACCTTTGCATGCAAGCTGGCGATGGAATATCGCCAGACCTTCCACCGCGATATCGTGATCGACATGTGGTGTTATCGCCGCTTCGGCCACAATGAGGGCGATGAGCCGTCTTTCACCCAGCCGCAGATGTATGCGAAGATCCGCCAGCATCCCCCCGTCAGCGATGTCTATTCGGCGCGGCTGAAGGCCGAAGGCGTGGTCGATGACGATTTCGTTGCCCAGGCTACGGGTGACTTCGTCAACCATCTGGAGGAAGAATTCGAGGCCGGGAAGAGCTACAAGCCCAACAAGGCCGACTGGTTCGCCGGTCGCTGGTCAGGTCTGCACAAGCCGGCCGACGCGGAAACGACCCGTCAGAGCGTCGAGTCCGCGATCAGCCAGAAGCTGTTCGACAGTCTTGGCAAGACGCTGACGGCGATTCCGGAAGGCCTCAACGTCCACAAGACGCTGAAGCGCGTGATCGACGCCAAGGCGGAGATGTTCAAGTCCGGCGAGAATTTCGACTGGGCGACCGGCGAGGCGCTGGCCTTCGGATCGCTGTTGTCGGAAGGCTATGGCGTCCGCCTGTCGGGCCAGGATTCCGGGCGCGGCACGTTCAGCCAGCGGCATGCGGTCTGGACCGACCAGGATACGGAGAACAAATATATCCCCCTTTCGACCGTGCCGCATGGACGGTTCGAGGTGCTGGACTCGCCGCTCTCCGAATATGGTGTGCTGGGCTTCGAATATGGCTTCGCGCTGGCCGATCCCAAGAGCCTGGTGTTGTGGGAAGCACAGTTCGGCGACTTCGCCAATGGCGCGCAGATCATCTTCGACCAGTATATCGCTTCGTCGGAGACCAAGTGGCTGCGTTCCAACGGCCTGGTCTGCCTGCTGCCGCATGGCTATGAAGGGCAGGGTCCGGAACATAGCTCGGCCCGACTGGAACGCTATCTCCAGCTTTGCGCGGAGGGGAATATCCAGGTCGCGAACATCACGACTCCGGCCAATTACTTCCACGTCCTGCGTCGCCAGATGCTGCGGCCGTTCCGCAAGCCGCTGATCATCATGGCGCCCAAGTCGCTGCTGCGTCACAAGCTGGCGGTCAGCAAGGCGGAGGATTTCCTGGGCGAAACGCACTTCAAGCGTATCCTGTCGGACCCCAATGGGTCGGCCGACAAGGACACTCGCCGCCTGGTGCTCTGTTCCGGCAAGGTGTTCTACGACCTGATGGAAGCACGCGATGCCGCCGGCGACACGGATGTGCAGATCGTGCGCATTGAGCAGATCTATCCGTTCGCGACGGAGGCCCTTACCAAGCGCATGGAGCGCATGACGAGCCTGGAAGACGTCGTCTGGTGTCAGGAAGAACCGCGCAACAACGGCGCATGGTTCTTTGTGGAACCCTATATCGAGGAAGCGCTGGCAGCCGCCGGCAAGGCGCCGATGCGCGCCCGCTATGCCGGCCGCAAGGCGTCGGCGTCGCCCGCCACGGGCCTCGCCAAGCGCCATGTCGCCGAACAGGGCGCCCTCGTCGCCGATGCGCTGGGTCACAGCGTCCGTGAAGAAATCCGTCGCCAGAAGAAAGGCTGAACAAGCTCATGGCTACCGAAGTCAAAGTCCCCACCCTGGGCGAATCCGTTACCGAAGCAACCGTCGGCCAGTGGCTCAAGAAGCCCGGCGATGCCGTGAAGGCCGACGAGCCCATCGTCAGCCTTGAAACCGACAAGGTCGCGGTGGACGTGCCCGCGCCGGCCGCCGGCACGCTGGGCGATATCATCGCCAAGGAAGGCGACACGGTCGAGGTCGGCGCGCTGCTGGGCTATGTGAACGAGGGTGCTGCGACTGCCGCTGCGCCCGCCGCTTCTCCGGCTCCCGCTGCCAAGGCGGAAGCCGCCACGCCAGCGCCGGCCGCTTCGGCGCCCGTCGAGGAGGATGAGGGCGGCAACCTGACCCTGTCGCCTGCCGTGCGCCGCCTGGTGCTGGAGCATGGCCTTGATCCGAGCAAGATCAAGGGCACGGGCAAGGATGGCCGCCTGACCAAGGACGATGTGCTGGCCGCTGCCGCTGCCGGTACTGCGCGGGCTGCGGCCGCCAGCCCTGCCGCTGCGCCTGCGGCCGCCGGTCCCGCGACTGGCCCGAGCCGCGCGCAGGAGCGCGTCAAGATGACCAGGCTGCGCCAGACGGTGGCCAAGCGCCTGAAGGAAGCCCAGAATAACGCCGCTTTGCTCACCACCTATAATGACGTCGACATGACGAACGTCATCGAGGCGCGGGCGAAGTACAAGGATCTGTTCGAGAAGAAGCATGGCGTCCGTCTGGGCTTCATGGGTTTCTTCACCAAGGCCGTCTGCATGGCGCTGCGCGACATTCCGGGCGTGAACGCGCAGATCGAGGGCGACGAGATCGTTTATAATGATTTCGCCGACATCTCGGTCGCGGTGTCCGCGCCGAACGGTCTGGTCGTGCCGGTGATCCGCAATGCGGAGTCGCTCAGCGTTGCCGATATCGAAAAGACGATCGGCAATTTCGGCAAGAAGGCGAAGGAAGGCACGCTGACCATGGAGGACATGAAGGGCGGCACCTTCACCATCTCCAATGGCGGGGTCTTCGGCTCGCTGCTCTCCAGCCCGATCATCAACCCGCCGCAGTCGGCGGTGCTGGGCCTGCACCGCATCGAGGACCGTCCCGTGGTCCGCAACGGAGAGATCGTGATCCGCCCGATGATGTATCTCGCGCTCAGCTATGACCATCGCCTGATCGACGGTCGCGAGGCGGTGACGTTCCTCGTCGCGGTGAAGAACGCGATCGAGGATCCGACCCGCCTGCTGATCGACCTGTAAGACATCACGCCAGAGGAAGGTGAACCATGGCAGACTTCGATTATGATGTTCTGGTAATCGGCGCCGGTCCGGGCGGCTATGTCGCGGCGATCCGCGCGGCGCAGCTGGGCCTCAAGACCGCCTGCGCCGAAAGCCGCGAGACGCTGGGGGGCACCTGCCTCAATGTCGGCTGCATTCCGTCCAAGGCGCTGCTGCACGCATCGGAGCTTTACGACGAAGCGGCCAATGGCGCGCTTGCCAAGCTGGGTGTGAAGATCGACAAGATGAGCCTGGACCTCGACACCATGCAGGGCCAGCGCAAGGAAGCGGTGAAGGGCCTGACCGGCGGTATCGAGTTCCTGTTCAAGAAGAACAAGGTCGACTGGCTGAAGGGGCTCGCGAGCTTCGCCGGGGCCAATACCGTGGAAGTCGCGGGCAAGAAGGTGACGGCGAAGAATATCGTCATCGCCACCGGCTCGTCGGTCACGCCGCTTCCGGGCGTCGCGGTGGACAATGCGGGCGGCAAGATCGTCGATTCGACCGGCGCGCTGGAACTGGACAAGGTGCCAGGCCATCTGGTCGTCGTCGGCGGCGGCGTCATCGGGCTCGAGCTTGGATCGGTGTGGCGCCGCGTCGGCGCGAAGGTCACTGTGGTCGAATATCTCGACCAGATCCTGCCTGGCATGGACGGTGAAGTCCGCAAGGAGGCGAACAAGATCTTCAGGAAGCAGGGCTTCGAATATAAGCTTGGTACGAAGGTCACGGGCGCGGAAGTCGGCAAGAAGGGCGTGACCCTGACGGTCGAGCCGGCCGCCGGTGGCGCGGCCGAGAAGATCGAGGCCGATGTCGTGCTGGTATCGATCGGCCGTCGCCCCAATACGGAGGGGCTGGGCCTCGAGAAGATCGGCCTGGAACTCAATGCCCGCGGCCAGATCGAGACCGATCATGATTTCGCCACCAAGGTTCCGGGCATATGGGCGATCGGGGACGTGATTCCGGGCCCGATGCTGGCGCACAAGGCCGAGGATGAGGGCATTGCCGTCGCCGAGAATATCGCCGGCCTGACCGGCATCGTGAACCATGACGTGATTCCGTCGGTCGTCTATACCAAGCCGGAAATCGCGGGCGTGGGCCTGACCGAAGAGGCGGCCAAGGAAAAGGGCGCGATCAAGGTCGGCAAATTCCCTATGCTGGCGAACAGCCGTGCCAAGACCAACCATGAGCCCGATGGTTTCGTGAAGATCATTGCCGATGCCGAAACCGACAAGGTGCTGGGCGTCTGGATCATCGCGACGGTTGCCGGCACGATGATCGCGCAGGCGGCCCAGGCGATGGAATTCGGCGCGTCGAGCGAAGACATCGCCTATACCTGCCACGCTCACCCGACCCATAGCGAGGCGATCAAGGAAGCGGCCATGGCCGTCACGGGCAAGCCGATCCATATGTGATCGCGCGCAGCCTTCCGCGAAGATGAAGAGGCCGTCCTTCGGGGCGGCCTTTTTTCGGGGAGAGCGAGCGGTTGCAGCGCCGTCCGGAAGACCGGGGCCGGCTTTCCGCTCACCGGATGCTGCGACGGAGAATTTGGAGGCCCGCGTCGGATTTGAAGCGGCGCTTCAGCCGTTGCTGACCCGCGAGGTTACATCCTGTTCCGTCGTGGCCGGCGTCGAGAGCGCCCGGCGCACGCACACCCTGTTGCGGCCACGGGTCTTGGCTTCGTAGAGCGCCTCGTCCGCCCGCGAAATGGCGTCATGGATGGAAGCGTCGCCCCGTTGCACGGCTGATAGCCCGAAGCTGGCCGTCATCGGGCGGGACAGGCCAACCTGTCCAGCGACTTCCTGAGCCAGGCTCTCGCGAATGTCATTGGCGATGGCCGCCGCGCGGGCAGCATTGGTATCGGGCAGGAAGAGCACGAACTCCTCCCCGCCGAACCGGGCTGTAACAGCGCCTTCGGGCGCGAACCGCACCAATGTACGCGCCAGCGCGACGATCACGCGATCGCCCAGCGCATGGCCATGGGAGTCGTTGATCGCCTTGAAATGATCGATGTCGCAGAGGATCAGGCTGCCCTGTGTCGGCAATTTGCGCGCTCTCTGGCCGACCGCGTCGTCAAAGCCGCGGCGGTTGAGCAGGCCGGAAAGCGGATCATGCAGCGCATCGCGCTGATAGCGGGAGAGCAGGTCGAGCATGTTCGCCGCGAGCGCCGCCAGAGCCAGGAACAGGCCAAAGACGCAGGCCAGCGCCTGCATCAGGAAGGCATAATCGCTGTTCAGGAAATTGCCGCCCGACAATGTGAGCGGCATGGTGCTGCCGCGTATCAGATTGTCCAGCGCGACCAATGTCGCCGCCCCGAACAGCGTGCGGTCCGACCAGTTGTCGAGCCGGCTCCTCCCCGCGATCAGCGGCAGGCCGATCAGCAGGAAACAGCCGAAATCGGACGATGCCAGTTCGAAGGGCAAATGGTCGAACAGGAGGGCGGCGGCGCACAGCAATATGGATAGGGCCCAGATCGCGATCCGCGCCCGCAGCAGCCAGTTCGGCCGCCACCGTTCCAGCAACGCCTGGCTGAACAGCAGGAATCCGCTGGTGAACAGCAGGTCCGCCGCCAGACTCCAGAGAGGTGAGGGCGCAAGGGCAAATCCCGCCGGCATGGCAAAGCCGCCAGCAACGCACAGATAGGCCGCGCTCCAATATCCGGCGGCGCGCACGCGCAGGCTCCAGACGAAGGCGAACACCACGCTGAAACTTGCCATCATGACGGGCAGGAAGAAGGCGAAATTTTCCCCCACGCTGTTGTGCCTGTTCCTCTTGTCGGTCGTCAGCCGGCGCGGCGTCTCTACCGCCAGACGGGTAAAAGCCGATCCTTAACAAATACTTCCAGATCGGACGAGATGTTAATCCGTTATGGACGAACCGTCGACGAGCAGATCAGAAGGAGGGGCGGCGCTTCTCTTTGAAGGCCTGCACGCCTTCATGAAAGTCGGGCTGGGTGAAGGCGTCGCGGAACATGGCGAGCGTTTCGTCATCGTCGTCTGCCTGTCCATCCAGGATGCGGCGGACAATGGCCTTGGACGAACGGATCGAATGCTGGGCGTTGGCGGCCATGCTGTGCGCCAGTGCCATCGCTGCCTCCCGTGGGGCGGGCGCGATCTGGTCGGCCAGGCCGATGGCGAGCGCATCACCCGCGTCGAGGAGGGCGGCAGTGAACAGGATGCGCTTGGCCCGCGCAGGCCCGACCAGGTCGACCAGCAGCTTCGTGTCGAACAGCGAATAGACGATGCCGAGCCTGGCCGGGGTGATGCCCAACCGGGCGGCAGGGGAGCAGATCCGCAGGTCGCAGGCTATTGCGAGTCCGCATCCCCCGCCCACGGCATCGCCGTCTATCGCCGCGATCACCGGCTTTTCGGCATGGGCAAGGGCATATTGGCTGGCGCGGATCGCCGCCTGGTTGGCGAAGCGCCAGTCTTCCTCCCCCGAACAGCGCGCGAATTCGTGTATATCCGCTCCCGCGCAGAAGAGGCCTGGCGTCGCCGATGTCAGGATGAGCACGCGGATCGCCTCGTCCGCCATCGCCTCCTGAACCAGTTGGGGAAATTGCTCCCACATCTGCTGGTTCATCGCATTATGTTGGCGTGGCCGGTCGATCAGCAGCGTCGCGACCGGACCGTCGCTTTCCAGATGAAGCGTCATGCCGGCCAGTTTTCCAGCAAGGGCATCAGATCGTCATAATGGTGGATCACGGCGTCGGCCTCCAGCGCCTCCACCGGCCCATCCAGGAAGCCGAAGCTGACAGCGATGCTGGGGATGCCCGCATTGCGCGCGCCGGCAATGTCGTTGATGGTGTCGCCCAGGAAGATCGCCCGCCCGCCCCCTGCGCGTTCGACCATGGCGTGGATCGGCGCGGGGTCCGGTTTGGCGATGCCCACCGTGTCGCCGCCCACGACGCTGGCGAAGCGATCCGACAGGCCGATCTGATGAAGCAGGGGGATGGTGAAGCGTTCCGCCTTGTTGGTGCAGATGGCGAGCTTCACGCCTGCCGCCTGCAAAGCGTCCATCGCAGCCGTCAGGCCGGGATAGGGCAGGGAATGAATCGCCAGATTCTGCTCATAATAGTCGAGCAGGATGGGCAGCATCCTGGCCAGCATTGCCTCGTCATATCCGCCGGAGGCGTCGAGAGCCCGTTGAAGCATCACCTTCGCGCCCTTGCCGACGAAGGGGTGGATCGCCTCCACCGGGAATGGCGGGCGGCCGTCCGTCGCAATGGCGTAGTTGACCGCTGCCGCCAGGTCGCCGCTGGTGTCGAGCAGGGTGCCGTCAAGGTCAAAACCGACAATGTCGAAGGGAATGCTGGCCATGGCCGGCTCATGCCGCCTGCACAGTGGCAAAGGCAAGTCAAACATGGCAGAGAGCGCTCAGATTCTTGGCCCTTTCGTGAAGGATGCCCCTGTGACCTCCAGCCGCTCGCCCGCCCGTCCCCTGGCCGTGATCATCCTTGCCGCCGGGCAAGGGACGCGCATGAAATCAACGAAACACAAGGTGCTGCACCCGATAGCGGGGCGGCCGATGCTGCTCCACCTGCTCGCCAGCGTGGCGGCGTTGCAGCCTGAGCGGCAGGTGGTGGTCGTCGGCGCGGGGCGCGACCAGGTGGAAAAGGCGGTCGAGGGCAGCGGCGCCGTCATCGCAGTGCAGGAACAGCAACTGGGCACCGGCCATGCCGTAGCGCAGGCGCATGATGCGCTGGCCGGCTTCGCAGGCGACATATTGATCCTCTATGGCGACGTGCCGCTGGTGCGCACCGAAACGCTGCGAAGCATGCTGGACCGCCTGAATTGGGGTGACGAGCCGCGCGCCGTTGTGCTGGGTTTCCGGCCTGAGGACGCCGCCGCCTATGGCCGGATCATCGCTCGCGATCAGGGCGTGATCGAAAAGATGGTGGAATATAAGGACGCCAGTGCAGAGGAGCGGGCGGTGACGCTCTGCAATTCGGGACTGATGGCGGTGCGGTCGACCGACCTGTTCGTGCTGCTCGACAAGATCGGCAACGACAATGCGGCGGGGGAATATTATCTGCCCGACATCGTCATGCTGCCGGGCGCCCAGAGCGCGGTGATCGAGGCGGAAGCATGGGAAGTGGCGGGCGTCAACAGCCGCGCCGAACTGGCGGGGGTGGAGGCTGTCTGGCAGGACCGTCGTCGGGCGGAGGCGATGCGGGATGGAGCGACGCTGATCGCGCCGGAAACAGTGTTCTTCGCGCATGACACCCTATTGGGTCGCGACGTGGTGGTTGAACCCCATGTCGTCTTCGGTCCGGGCGTCAGCATTGCTGACGATGCGACGATCCACGCCTTTTCGCATCTGGAGGGCGCCTCTGTCGGCAAGGGCGCGGCAATCGGTCCCTATGCCCGCCTGCGCCCTGGAGCGAAGGTCGGCGATAAGGCCAAGGTCGGCAATTTCGTCGAGATGAAGAAGGCCGAACTGGGCGAGGGCGCCAAGGTGAACCATCTGTCCTATATCGGTGACGCGAGCGTGGGCGCAGGCGCCAACATCGGCGCGGGCACCATCACCTGCAACTATGACGGCTTCTTCAAATATCGGACGGAGATCGGCGCGGGCGCCTTCATCGGTTCCAACAGCGCGCTGGTCGCGCCCGTGACGATCGGGGATGGCGCGATCGTCGCGGCCGGAAGCGTCGTGACCCAGCCGGTGGAGGCCGATGCGCTTTGTCTCGTCCGGCCGGCGCAGGAGGTGAAACCTGGATGGGCCGCCCGCTTCCGGGCGAAAATGCAGGCGCGCAAAGCCGCCAAGTGAAGGCCCTTTCCCGAACGCGGCGCTGGCTGATCGCGCTGCTGATCCTTTTGCTCCTGTTGACGGGAGCGGTAGTCTGGCTCGTGCTCAATGCGCGGGCCATGCCGGTGGTGCGGCATCTGGACGTCGCCCTTCCCTTCCCGACGGATGCGCCCCGACGGCCGGTCACGGTGGCTCTGCTGACGGACGGCCATTTGTCCGGTCCCGACAACAGTCCAGCCCGGATGGCGCGGATCGTCGCCCTGGTGAATGGGCTGAAACCCGATCTGGTCGTCCTGGGCGGCGACTATATCGGGGATCAAAAGGGTGGCGCGACCTATGGTCCGGAGCAGAGCATCGCGCCCTTTGCCGATTTGCGCGCGCCGCTGGGCGTGGTCGCCGTGCTGGGCAATCACGACGCCCGAAAACATGCGCGGATCAGCCGCCGGCAATGGGCCGCCCTGTTTGCCCGCATCGGCATTCCTCTGCTGGAGAATCAGGCGGTGCGCCGGGGTCCGCTGGCGATCGGCGGGCTGCGCGACATCTATACCGACCGACCCGACATCCCCGCGACGCTGGATGCGATGCAGGCGTTGGGCGGTGCGCCGCTGATGCTGTCCCATGGGCCGGATGTCTTTCCGCTGCTGCCCGACCGGCCGATGCTGACGCTGGTGGGTCATACCCATTGCGGGCAGGTGGCCTTGCCCTTTGCCGGCATAGTCTATGTGCCTTCACGCTATGGTACCCGCTATGCCTGCGGGGTGTACCGGGAAGGACAGCGGATCATGGTGGTATCGGCCGGGCTTGGCACCAGCGGCCTGCCGATCCGGTTACTGGCGCCGCCGGATGTCTGGCTGATTACAATTCATCCACGATGATGCGGTACCCCTGTCGCCCGCCGCGCGATCGTGGCATAGGCGGCACAAGCATAGAGTTTTCACGGCTTTGGGACTGAACATCCATGTGCGGCATCATCGGAATCATCGGCAAGGACGACGTGGCGGAGCGGCTGGTCGAAGGTCTCAGGCGGCTTGAATATCGCGGTTATGACAGCGCGGGCGTCGCCACCATCCATGACGGGCAGATCGACCGTCGCCGCGCCGAGGGCAAGCTTGCCAATCTGGTGAAGGAACTGGGCGCCGCGCCCTTGCCGGGTAAGACGGGCATTGCCCATACCCGCTGGGCGACCCATGGCGCGCCCACGACCAGCAATGCCCATCCCCACGCCACAAAGGAAGTGGCGCTCGTCCACAACGGCATCATCGAGAATTTCAAGCCGCTGCGCGAGGAGCTGATGGCGCGGGGCCGCACTTTCGACAGCCAGACCGATACGGAAGTCGTCGCCCATCTGGTGAGCGAACTGGTCGAGCAGGGCGCATCCCCGAAGGACGCGGTGGCGCAGGTCCTGCCGCGCCTGCACGGCGCCTTCGCGCTGGCGATCCTGTTCCGCAGCCATCCCGATATGCTGATCGGCGCGCGCCTGGGCTCGCCGCTGGTGGTCGGCTATGGCGAGGGGGAGACCTATCTTGGCTCCGATGCGCTGGCGCTGGCGCCGCTGACCCAGCGCATCGCCTATCTGGAGGAAGGCGACTGGGTCGTCATCACTCGCGACGGCGCGGAGATCTTCGACAAGGACAATGTTCCCGTCGAGCGGCCCGTCACCATTTCCGGCGTCACCGGCGAACTGATCTCCAAGGGAAATCACCGCCACTATATGCTCAAGGAAATCTACGAGCAGCCGGTGGTGGTGGCGCAGACACTGCGTTCCTATCTGCGCCGGATGGATGACCAGGTGTCGCTGCCGATCCCGGATTTCGACCTTGGCAGCATTCGCCGCGTCACCATCGTCGCCTGCGGCACCAGCTATTATGCCGGCATGGTTGCCAAATATTGGTTCGAGCAGTTCGCCCGCGTTCCCGTCGACATCGATGTGGCCAGCGAGTTCCGTTATCGCGCGCCGGTGATGGAAGAGGGCGGGCTGATGATCGTCATCAGCCAGTCGGGCGAAACCGCCGACACCCTGGCCGCGCTGCGCCATGCCCGTGCCGAGGGACAGAAGATCGCCGCCGTCGTCAACGTGCCGAGCAGCACCATGGCGCGGGAGGCCGACCTGTTGCTGCCCACCAATGCCGGACCGGAAATCGGCGTGGCATCGACCAAGGCCTTCACCTGTCAGTTGGCGGTGCTGGCGGCGTTCGCGGCCAATCTGGCGCGGGCGAAGGGACGGCTGGACGCAAAGGCGGAAAAGGAACTGGTCCGTCACCTGTCCGAGGCGCCCGCCGCGCTCAATGCCGCGCTTGCCTATGACGAATCCATCGAGGGGATGGCGCATCTGATCGCGGGCGCGCGCGATGTGCTCTATCTGGGGCGCGGGCCGGACTATCCGCTGGCGCTGGAAGGGGCGCTCAAGCTCAAGGAAATCAGCTATATCCATGCCGAGGGCTATGCCGCTGGCGAGATGAAGCATGGCCCTATCGCCCTGATCGACGACAAGGTGCCGGTGATCGTGCTGGCGCCCAGTGGACCGCTGTTCGAGAAGACCGTCAGCAACATGCAGGAAGTGCAGGCGCGCGGCGGCAAGGTGGTGCTGATCTCCGACTATGACGGGGTGCAGGCGGCGGGTGAGGGTTGCATGGCGACGATCACCATGCCCAAGGTGCATCCGCTGATCGCGCCGATGGTCTATGCCGTTCCGGTGCAGTTGCTGGCCTATCATGTCGCCGTGGCCAAGGGCACGGACGTCGATCAACCAAGAAACCTTGCCAAGTCCGTTACCGTCGAGTGAGCGGCGGCTGCCGTGCGCAAAACCGGTTCCCACTTTTGCGCACGATGCTCCAGCCGGTGTTCAGCCGCGTCATAGTCGACATCCCGGATCGCCTTTGACAGCATGAGACATGGAATGACTGGCGGCCGGGAATGTTTCATCGCTGATCCGACGCCTTGGGAAACAGCCATTTGCCGCCGAAGTTCACACCGTATGCGCGCGCGTGCCAGCGCGCGTAGGCGGCTGCGCAATGTGTCGGACGTTTCAAAGAGGGTTCCGGAATGGGCCGTCGGCGCGAAATAGGACAGGCTTAACCGGCAGGGGTTGCGAAAATAGGACGCTTTTCGGCGAGGCTGTGGCCATTGCATCACGCAAGGTCATGAGCCTGTGTTCCGGCCAGGATCGGCCCGGAAGCGAAGATGTCGCGGGAAGCCCGACGAGGCGGAACTCGGCCGGTGCTGACGCACCCCCTTAACCCTGTCTCCCCCGGCGCGACGGGCCGTTTACCAAATTTGAACGCTGATCGTTGATACAGCCTCCGGGAGGCTCCGTAATGGCGGTTTTACGCAATATATTTTGCGCAGGGAAGGCGGTGCGCCGTTTCGGCAAGAACCTGTCGCAGGACAGGCAGGGTATGGCCATGGTGGAATTCGCCGTCATCGCCCCGGCCTTGCTCGCGCTGTTGCTCGCGATCCTTTACTCGATGCTGATATATCTGGCGCAGCAGATGCTGGAAACCGCGGCGCAGAGCGCAGGGCGCCTGATGCTGACGGGGACCGTCCAGACCGTGCAACTGGCCAATGGCCATGTCGGCATGACCGCCAGCGATTTCAAGAACGCCATCTGCAACGGTTTCTCCGGAACCGATGCCAATGGTCAGGCAATCACTGTCCCATCGCTGTTGCCCGCACTGCTCACCTGTTCCCGGCTGACGGTCAATGTCGCCACCGCGAGCACCTATAATGCCGGCAGCACCGCCAAGCCGACCTTCACTTATGACAGCAATGGCGTGCTGACCTCGACAGGCACGGGCTATAGTTACCAGTCGGGCGGCAGCGGCAAATCCCGCATCGTCGTTCTTCAGCTTGTCTATCTCTGGCCGACAGGAAAAGGCCCGCTGGGCCTGAACCTGGTGAACCAGCCCAACAGCAACCGCCAGCTTGTCGCGACATCGGTATTCACGACGGAAGATTATTCATGCAGCGCATCGCAAAGCTCATGTTGAGGCGCTTTGCACAGGACGCAAGTGGAGCGGTTCTCATCGAATTCGCGATTTGCCTGCCGGTGCTCGTGCTCCTGTACACCGGCGGATGCTCCCTGTCGGACATGATCGCCTGCAACCGCAAGGTCACGATCGCGACGCGCTCCCTTGTCGACCTCACCAGCCGAACGATGTCACCCACCATCGTCTACACGGACCCGACGAGCGCCGACGCGAAATCCTATCTCAGCGCCAGCGCAGTCGTCCTGTCGCCCTACAAGCTCGACAAGGCGACCGAGCAGATATCGCTGCTCAGGGTCTGCGATGCCACCCATGCCTATGTCGTGTGGACCCAGGCCCAGACGCAAAGCGCCGACGGTAGCACCGTCACCGCCGCGACTTCGGAACAGACGGCCGGGACGCTCCCCACGGCCGGGACGCAGTCGGCCAATACCGTTGTTTCCATCCCCGCCAACATGATCAGTTCCACGATGGTCCCGACCTCTCCGGACGGTTCGAATGTGTGCGGAAACCTTGGGCCCGGTACCGGCACCAAGACCCAGGTCGGTACGGCCGGTGGCTGGCTGTTCATGGGCAAGGTCAAATATAATTTCACGCCGTCGATCAGCTTTATCCCCATCCAGACGACTACGCTGACTCACACCCTCTACATGACCCCTCGTCTTTTCTAGGTGCTTGAATGATGACAGGATCCTCTTGCCCCAACGCTGCGCGTGTCCTGGCCAGGCTGGCTGCCCGGCTGAAGGGCGACCAGCGAGGCGGCGCCCTGATGATCACGGCATTTTCCCTCATCCCGCTGACCTTCGTCGTCGGGTTCGGGGTCGATTATTCCCGCGCCATGGCCCTTCAGACGCACTTGAACGCGGCGGCCGACGCGGCTGCGCTGGCGGCTGTCGGCCCTTCGCTTATCCTGCAATCGAACAGTGAAGCGACTACCGCCGCAAGAGCCATGTTCACGGCGCAGGCCAGCCTTCTGAACGGCTATCAGGACCTGCAGGTGACGCCCACCATCACCGACGGCACCTCAGGCAGCGGCGGCGCGCTGGGCTATCTTCGCAAGGCGACCGTCAGCTATACGGTCAAGTCGGTCAATATGTTCGGCAACATATTGGGGGTCGGTACATTAACAGTCAGCGGTACGTCCTCGGCCAGCGCCGCGCAGCCGCCCAATGTCGATTTCTACCTGGCGATGGACAATTCGCCTTCGATGCTGCTTCCCGCGACGTCGGACGGCGTCAGCAAGATCATCGCGGCCACCAAGACTTCCGAAAACGCGAATGGCTGCGCCTTTGCGTGCCACGCGATGCTTCCGACGAGCGACAATATCTATGTCAAGGATCAGCAAACACGCCATATATTGCTGTCAACGGGCTATTATACGTCGGGATCGGCGACCCGGAACGTCTTCTATAGATGGGATTATACTACGAACCTCATCTATGACAGCGCAGGCAATCTCATGACCTCGACTTCGACGCCGACGGTCGTGGGCCCCGTGCGGACAACATCTGGAAACGGAAATAACAAGAAGAACATAGATACCACCACCAGTACCTACGACGTCACCACTTATATTGTTTTGCCGGTGAACAAGAATCCAGGCGGCGTAACCAACATATACAAGAGAGTGACGCCGACCAAAAAGATTGTCGAGGATTCCACGCCGGCAAGCGGTGGAACCACGACGACCACGACGACCACGACGACGGGCACCCCAATCGACACATTGTATGATACCAGCTATTTTGCCGATGGTTATTGGCTCACCCATAATTATGGGCAGATCTACGGCAGTCCCGCCAGCATCACCCTGCGCAAGGACGATGTGGTTTCGGCCGCGACGCAGTTGATCCCCTTCGCGGCTAACCAGGCGTCCCAATATCAGGTCACCTATCGCGCGCAGATGTTTTCATTCGACTGGACGCGATCTGGCAATTCTTCGCCGGTCAGGACGCTCAACAGCCTGACCAGCGTCGCCTCCTATGGCAGCGGCTTTTCCGCGGCATCGCTGTTCCCGGCCGACGATTATTGGTGGAAGAATTCCATGCCGACCAGCGGCAGCAACATCGACGATAAAGCGACCGAAGTGACGAACATGCTCACCGCCATGAACAACGTCATCCCCACCGCGGGAACGGGCGCGCCTGGAGCGACGCCGCAGAAGATATTGTTCATCATCACGGACGGCATGCTGGACCAGCCAAATGGCGGCGGCCGTTATTTCGGCCCGATGCGGAGCAGCGACCTGACCCAATGCACGGCGATCAAGACCAAGGGTATCAAGATTGCCATTCTCTATACCCAATATCTGCCGGAATCGCTTGCCGGTGACAGCTGGTCGCAGTCGAATATCGCTCCGTTCCTGCCGCGTCCGCCTTCGCCCTATCCGGCCGGCAATGCGGGAAGTTCCGACCAGGTTCTCACCGCGCTGCAAAGTTGTGCGTCATCGGGCATCAATGGTTCGCCACTGGTGCAGACCGTGACGGCCGATGACAATATCACCACAGCTCTCCAGCAACTATTCTCCACTGCCCTCCAGACGGCTCGACTGGTTCAGTGACGGAGCGCGGATATAGGGATAGACTGTCATGATGCCCGGAACGACGCTGCCGGATGGGGTAACCGCCTGAAGCCTGCCGGCAGTATATTCCGTCATCCTTGAATGACGGTATCTGCGTTATCCCCCGCCCGGCGCGTTGTGCCCGCCCGCCGGGACCGGGCCTCCGCTTGGCGCGTGGGCGTGATCGGGATTGCTGTCCCAGTCGATGTGATAGAGGTCGAACCGCCGGTCGCGCAGGTTGCGCACCGTACCCTCCGCCCGGGCCCAACTGAGGTCCGCCAGGTTCACGTCGGCCATGGTCAGCGTCTCGACATTCTCGGTCGATTCCGCCGCGATCCCGTCGCGCGCGAAGGGCAGGTCGCAGGGCGTCAGGATCGCGCTCTGGGCATATTGGATGTCCATATTGTCGACATTGGGCAGGTTGCCGACATTGCCTGACATGACCACATAGCATTGGTTCTCGATCGCCCGCGCCTGCGCGCAGTATCGCACGCGCATGTAACCCAGCCGGGAGTCGGTGCAGAAGGGCACGAAGATGATCCGCGCGCCCTGGTCCACCAGCCGTCGCGCCAGTTCGGGAAATTCGCTGTCGTAACAGATGAGCACGCCGATCGGCCCGCAATCGGTCTGGATCACGTCCAGCGAGTCGCCGCCCTTGATGTTCCACCAGAAGGCCTCATTGGGCGTCGGGTGAATCTTTTCCTGCCTGTGCAGCGATCCGTCGCGCAGCGCGACATAGGCGATATTCTGGATATCGCCGTCATCAGCGCGGGTCGGGTGAGAGCCGCCGATGATGTTGATATTATATTCCAGCGCCATTCTTTCCAGCTCTCTGGTGAGGCGCGGGGTGTAGCTGGTCAGCTTGTCGATCGCTTCGGCAGGGGAGAGGTTCCTGGTTTCGTAGGACAGCAGGGGCAGGGTGAACAATTCGGGAAAGACGATGAAGTCAGAGCGATAATCGGCCGCCACGTCGACGAAATATTCGATGTTGCGGATGAACTCGTCGAAATCCTTGACGGCGCGGGCCTGCAACTGACAGGTGGCGAGGCGGACACTCTCCACGCCGCGCGGCACGCGCATTTCCGGTGCTTCGTCGGGATCGACATAGGGGTTGCGCCAGACAAGATGCGCGGCATGTCCGTCGGACTGCTTGTCTTCAGGAAGGTAGTTTTCGAGCACGCCCAGCGGCTCGAACTGGTTCTTGAGCTGGAAGCTGACGACCTGGTCGCGCAGCTTGCCCTGGACGACCTTGTCCAGATAATCGGCCGGCCCATCGACGCGCCGCCTGGCCCTGGCGTAACCGGGCATGCGGCCGGCGATGACGATACCGTGCAGGTCCAGTTCCTCGGCCAGTTCCTTGCGCTCGTCATAAAGACGCTGGCCGATGCGCAGTCCGCGCAATTTGGGATCGACCGCCATTTCATAGCCATAGAGCCACTCGCCCGCCGCGCTGTGCCGGGTGCCGAAGCCATTGGCGGTGATCTCCTCCCAGTCATGGGGGGAAAAGGCCATCGCCTTGCTGACGCGCATGGTCGCGCAATAGCCGACGATCCGGCTGTCATAGAGGGCGACGAAGCAGCCGGTCGGGAAATTGTTGATCTGGCCGCGAAGGGTCGCGAGCGAATAATTGGGCAGGCCGGGATAGACTCGCGCGATCAGCCGCTGAATGCCGCGCACATCCGCCGGAACCGCCGGCCGGACTTCCAGGCGCTTCTTCGCCGTTGTCGTCATCATTCGCCTTTCCGCTCATGAAAAAGGCGGCGCCGGGATGCGGCGCCGCCTCGTTCCGTTACCGTATTGAACTGCAGAACGGCAGATCAGTTCCACTTGCCCATGGCGTCTTCCAGGTTCACGCGGATCGCCTCGAAGAACTGTTCGGTGGTCATCCAGGCCTGCTCCGGACCGATCAGCAGGGCAAGATCCTTGGTCATCTTGCCGCTTTCCACCGTTTCGATGCAGACCCGCTCCAGCGTTTCGGCAAACTTGGTGACTTCCGGCGTCTCGTCGAACTTGCCGCGATAGCTGAGGCCCTGGGTCCAGGCGAAGATCGACGCGATCGGATTGGTCGAGGTCTGCTTGCCCTGCTGATGCTGGCGATAATGGCGGGTGACGGTGCCGTGGGCGGCTTCGGCCTCGACGGTCTTGCCATCGGGCGAGAGCAGGACGGACGTCATGAGGCCAAGGGAGCCGAAGCCCTGCGCCACCGTGTCCGACTGTACGTCGCCATCGTAATTCTTGCAGGCCCAGACGAACTTGCCGCTCCACTTGAGGGCGGAGGCGACCATGTCGTCGATCAGGCGGTGTTCGTAGACCACGCCCACCTTCTTGAACTCGGCGGCGAATTCATTGTCGAACACTTCCTGGAACAGATCCTTGAAGCGGCCGTCATAGGCCTTGAGGATGGTGTTCTTGGTCGACAGGTAGAGCGGCCAGCCGCGGCCCAGCGCATAGTTCATGCTGGCGCGGGCGAAATCGCGGATCGAATCGTCCAGATTGTACATGCCCATGGCGACGCCGGAGCTCGGGAAGTTGAAGACGTCCTTCTCGATCTTCTCGCCATTGGCGCCGTCCCACACCATCCGCAGCTTGCCGGGGCCGGGGACGAGGAAGTCGGTGGCGCGATACTGGTCGCCGAAGGCATGGCGGCCGATGACGATCGGATCGGTCCAGCCGGGAACCAGGCGCGGCACATTGCGGATCACGATCGGCTCGCGGAAGACAACGCCGCCCAGGATGTTGCGGATCGTGCCATTGGGCGACTTCCACATTTCCTTCAGGCCGAATTCCTCGACGCGCGCTTCGTCGGGGGTGATGGTGGCGCACTTCACGCCGACGCCATGCTCCTTGATGGCATTGGCGGAATCGATGGTGATCTGGTCGTTGGTCTCGTCGCGCTTTTCGACGCCCAGGTCATAATATTTCAGGTCGATGTCGAGATAGGGAAGGATGAGGCGCTCGCGGATCCACTGCCAGATGATCCGCGTCATTTCGTCGCCGTCGATTTCCACGACGGGGTTCTTCACCTTGATCTTAGCCATAGCGCCTGTGCCTTCTCATTCGGGTGGAATTTGCGAACGCCCTAGGGAAAGCGACGGCAATGTTCAACTGGAGTGTGCAGGGCGCGCGGGGAAATGGGCGCCGCCGCCGCCGGATATCACATGTTCGGGGAGAAGATGCGGCGCGGGATTATTTCGTGGCTCTTCGGAAGGGATCGGACGTTGTCACTGCAAGTGTCTGTCCTTAAAGACGGTGTCCATGGAAAATGACGAACTGACCGTCGCGCTGGGCGGCAATGTGAAATGGCGCTTCCCCTCGGTGCATCCGGAGGGCGTGAAATTCGGCCTGATCGCGGCCGCCATCACCGCGCTGCTGTTCCTGGTGGGCTGGGAGATTCCGGGCTGGCTGATGGTGATGGTGACGATCTGGGTCCTGGCGTTCTTCCGCGATCCGGTCCGCGCCGTACCGCAGGATGAGCACGCCATCGTTGCCCCCGCGGACGGGCTGGTGACGCTGATCCAGCGGGTGCCGCCGCCGCGGGAGATGAGCGGGCCGGACGGGCTGGGCGACCAGCCGATGATCCGCGTGTCGATCTTCATGAGCGTGTTCGACGTGCACATCAACCGGACGCCGATCGGCGGGACGGTGAAGTCGGTCGTCTATATTTCCGGCAAGTTCCTGAACGCCGACCTCGACAAGGCGAGCGAGGATAATGAGCGGCAGCATATCCTGGTCGAGCGGCATGACGGGGTGCGCATCGGCTTTACCCAGATCGCGGGCCTTGTCGCGCGGCGGATCGTACCCTTTGTGAAGCCGGGCGACATGGTCGCGGCGGGGCAGCGCATCGGCCTGATCCGTTTCGGCAGCCGTGTCGACGTCTATCTGCCGGCGGGCACCGCCCCGCGCGTGGTGCTGGGGCAGCGCACCGTGGCCGGCGAAACGATCCTGGGCCAGATTGGCGACATGCGCGTGATTTCGGGGATTCAGCAATAATGCGGCAGCGGCGCACCATCCCGCGCGGTCTGCGCCGGGGGATCACCCTGCGGATGGTGGCGCCCAACGCCGTGACGGCGATGGCGCTGTGCTTCGGCCTGACGGGCGTGCGCTACGGCATTTCGGGCGAATGGGAGCGGGCAGTGCTCTCCATCCTGATCGCCGGCGTGCTGGACGGGCTGGATGGCCGCATTGCCCGGCTGCTGCGGGGGGAAAGCCGCTTCGGCGCGGAGTTGGACTCCCTGTCGGATTCCATTGCCTTCGGCGTGGCGCCGGCCCTGGTGCTTTATCTCTGGTCATTGAACGCCATGCCGAAATTCGGCTGGATATTCGCTCTTGCCCATGCGCTTTCCTGCGCGCTGCGGCTGGCGCGGTTCAACGCCAATATCGACGCCGACGTGCAGCCGCACAAATCCGCCGGCTTTCTTACCGGCGTTCCGGCGCCCGCTGGTGCCGGTCTGGCCTTCGTGCCGCTCTATCTCTGGCTGGTGACCGGCGAACCGTTGTTCCGGCAATGGTATGTAGTGGCGCCGTGGACCGCCTTCTCAGCCTTCCTGATGATCTCCAACATCGCGACCTATAGCTGGTCCGCGCTGCGTCTGCGCAAACGCATAAGGCTGGAGGCGATTGCGCTGGCCGGGCTTCTGGCAGCGCTGCTGATCACAGATCCATGGCTGACTCTGCTGGTGCTGTGCGCCATTTATCTTGCGCTCATCCCCTTTGGCATGATGTCCTATGCCAGGGTTCGCCGCCAGCGCGCGGCCGAAGCACAATGATCCTCAGGCAGCCAGCACCGCGGCGGCAAAAGCGGGGCGTTCTTGTCGCGTCGAGGGTGCGGCGCGACGCCGGCTGATGCGCAGGCGATATACCGGAACCTGTCGCGGGATGGGTTCGAATGCGAGAGCCGCCACCATCTTGTCATGATAGGTCAGCAGCATGCCGACAATGACGCCCGCGGCGAGCAGGAATGATCCGGTGAAAACAAGTGCTGCGACCAGTGCGAACATATGCAGCTCACTTTCTGTCTTGCCATTTGCACGGCTTGGTTCACTATGGGCATGCAAACGGTGCAAATCCGCCGTTTGTTCCCAATGTTCTCCTTATGTTCTATCTAGAACGGAGAGTCAAGCCCTTGCAATGATATTCCGACGCGTCTAAACGCGCGCCCATTCCACATGGGAATCGACATATCCGGTGCTGCGGCGCGCTGCTTCAGTTCCTGATTCCCAGAGGTGTAACCGGAAGGAGAATAATTATGGCGGCTCCTGTCGTCACCATGCACCAATTGATCGAGGCTGGCGCCCATTTCGGCCACCAGACCCACCGCTGGAACCCGCGCATGAAGCCGTACATCTTCGGCGAGCGCAACGGCATTCACATCCTTGACCTGTCGCAGACCGTGCCGCTGTTCGGCCGCGCCCTGGACTTCGTGTCCGCGACCGTCGCCGCCGGCGGCAAGGTGCTGTTCGTCGGCACCAAGCGCCAGGCGCAGGATCCGATCGCTGAAGCCGCCCGCAAGTCGGGCCAGCATTTCGTCAACCATCGTTGGCTGGGCGGCATGCTCACCAACTGGAAGACCATCTCTGGCTCGATCAAGCGTCTGAAGACCTTGGAAGAGAAGCTGTCGGGCGACACCCACGGCTTCACCAAGAAGGAAGTCCTCCAGATGACCCGCGAGCGCGAGAAGCTCGAAATGTCGCTGGGCGGCATCCGCGACATGAACGGCATCCCTGACGTCATGTTCGTGATCGACGCCAACAAGGAAGAGCTGGCGATCAAGGAAGCCAACACGCTGGGCATTCCGGTCGTCGCGATCCTCGATTCGAACGTCTCGCCCGACGGCATCGCTTTCCCGGTTCCGGCGAATGACGACGCCAGCCGCGCGATCCGCCTCTACTGCGACGCCGTCGCCGCCGCCGCCACCAAGGGCAACCGTGGTGCGCAGCAGGCTTCCGGCGTTGACCTTGGCGCTCTGGACGAGCCCGAGGCCGAAGAGGTCGTCGCTCAGGCCTGAGACGCGGTCTTCGAACTGCAAGATTGACAGGCTAGGGCGCGCTCCGATGGAACGCGCCCTAGCGCTTATTTGAACCATCCGAAACATTTAGGAGCCGAAACATGGCCGAGATTACCGCTGCCGCCGTCAAGGAACTGCGCGACCGTTCGGGCGCGGGCATGATGGACTGCAAGAAGGCGCTCACCGAAGCCAATGGCGACATCGAAGCGGCAACCGACTGGCTGCGCGCCAAGGGTCTTGCCGCCGCGCAGAAGAAGTCGAGCCGCACCGCCGCTGAAGGTCTGGTCGGCGTCGCCGTTGCCGGCACCAAGGGCGTCGCCGTCGAAGTGAACAGCGAAACCGACTTCGTCGCCAAGAACGACCAGTTCCAGGATTTCGTCCGCACCGTGTCGACCATCGCGCTGGAAAATGGCGTTGCCGACGCCGACGCGCTGTCGAACGCTGCCTATCCGGCTGGCGGCACCGTGGCCGAGAAGCTGGTCGCCAACATCGCCACCATTGGTGAAAACCAGACCCTGCGCCGCGTCGGCCAGGTCGAGGTGAGCCAGGGCGTCGTCGTTCCCTATGTCCACAATGCCGCCGCTCCGGGTCTGGGCAAGATCGGCGTGCTGGTCGCGCTGGAGGGCGATGCATCCGCCGACGTTCTGGAGCCGCTGGGCAAGCAGATCGCGATGCACATCGCCGCTGCCTTCCCGCTGGCGCTGTCCTCGGCCGATATCGATCCGGCCCTGCTGGAGCGTGAGCGCGCGATCGCTGCCGAAAAGGCGGCCGAATCGGGCAAGCCCGCCGAGATCGTCGCCAAGATGGTGGACGGCGCCGTCGCGAAATATGCAAAGGAAAACGCGCTGCTGTCGCAGCTCTTCGTGATGGACAACAAGACCCCGGTCGCCGACGTGGTCGCCAAGGCGGCCAAGGAAGCCGGCGCGTCGATCACGCTGAAAAACTATATCCGCTTCCAGCTCGGTGAAGGTATCGAGAAGGAAACGAGCGACTTCGCCGCCGAAGTGGCCGCCGCCGCCGGCGTCTGATCCGACAGTTCGTTCGCTTTCGGCGGTGTCGGGAGGCTGAGGCTTCTCGACAAGCCGGACGCGGGCGCTAAGGAAGTTCGGGGTTGCCAAAACCCTGCTTCACATAATGGCGCGCGCTGCTTAAGGTGCGCGCCATTTCCTTGCCCGATCATAAAAGGAATATTGCCCCGCATGTCTCGCCCAGCCTTCAAGCGCATCCTGCTGAAACTTTCGGGCGAAGTGCTGATGGGGCAGGGGCAGTTCGGCATCGAGCCGGAAACGGTGAACCGCGTGGCGGGCGAGATTGCCGCGGCGAAGGATGCCGGGTTCGAACTGTGCGTGGTCGTGGGCGGCGGCAATATCTTCCGTGGCCTTGCGGGCGCCGCCAAGGGATTCGATCGGGCGAGCGCTGATTATATGGGCATGCTGGCCACCGTCATGAACGCGCTGGCCGTGCAGAATTCGCTGGAAAAGCTGGGCTATGACACCCGCGTCCAGTCCGCCATCCCGATGGCGTCGGTCTGCGAACCCTATATCCGGCGCAAGGCGGTGCGACATATGGAAAAGGGCCGGATCGTCATCTTCGCGGCGGGTACCGGCAGCCCCTTCTTCACCACCGACACCACGGCGGCGCTGCGCGCGGCGGAAATGGATTGCGACGCGCTGTTCAAGGGCACCAGCGTCGACGGCATCTACAATGCCGATCCGAAGAAGGTGCCCGATGCCGCCCGCTATGACGCGATCAGTTTCGATCAGGTTCTGAACGACAATCTGAAGGTCATGGACGCGAGCGCCATTGCCCTTTGCCGCGAAAACCACATCCCCATCGTCGTGTTCAACATCCGCGAAACCGGCAACCTGGCCAAGGTGCTGGCCGGCGATGGTGTGGCGACGATCGTGCAAAATCAGGAGCGCTGAAACAAAATGGCTCAATATGACAAGGCCGACCTCGAACGCCGCATGGCGGGTGCCGTGGAATCGCTGAAGGGCGATTTGTCGGGGCTGCGTACGGGCCGGGCCAATATCCAGCTTCTCGATCCTGTGACGGTCGAGGTTTATGGCGCGCATATGCCGCTCAACCAGGTCGCGACCGTTTCGGCGCCCGAACCGCGCATGCTGTCGGTCCAGGTGTGGGACAAGAGTAATGTCGGCCCGTGCGACAAGGCGATCCGTTCGGCGGGCCTGGGCCTCAACCCCATTGTCGATGGCCAGACGCTGCGCCTGCCGATCCCGGACCTGACGGAGGAGCGCCGCAAGGAACTGGCCAAGCTCGCCAGCAAATATGCGGAAGGGGCCCGCATCGCCGTCCGCAATGTCCGCCGTGACGGCATGGACAGCCTGAAGGCGGACGAGAAGAAGGGCGAGATCAGCGAGGATGAGCGCAAGCGCAAGGAAACCGAGGTCCAGAAGCTGACCGACAGCACCATCGCGGATATCGATGCGACGGCGGCGGCGAAGGAAAAGGAAATTCTCGGTCAGTGATCCGGGGCTTTCCTTTCGCGGCCAAAGCACGCATTCCTGTCTGATGGCGACCCAAGCCAAACCCGATCTGACCAGCGGCGCGCCAGCCCATGGCGCGCGTCATGTCGCCATCATCATGGACGGCAACGGCCGTTGGGCGAAGAAGCGCTTCCTGCCGCGTATCGCCGGCCATCGCGCCGGGGTGGAGGCGGTGCGCCGCGTCGCCCGCGCCGCGCGGGAGCTGGGCCTGGAATGCCTGACGCTCTACGCCTTTTCCTCGGAAAACTGGAAGCGTCCGGCGAGCGAGGTGGCCGATCTGATGGCCCTGCTGCGCCATTTCATCCAGTCCGACCTCGACGAATTCCACGCCAATGGCGTGCGGCTGCGCATCATCGGCAATTATCGGGCGCTGGATCCCTCGCTGGTCGAAATGATCGACAATGCGATGGCGCGGACAGCCGGCAACAGCGGGCCGATCATAGCCATAGCGCTGAATTACGGCGCGCAGGACGAACTGGTGCGCATGGCGCAGACGCTGGCGCGCCGGGTGGCCGCGGGCGAGATCGCGGCCGAGGAGATCGGTCTGGATGATGTGGATGCAGCGCTCTACACCGCCGACCTGCCACCGCTCGACCTGATGATCCGTACCTCGGGCGAGCAGCGGCTCAGCAATTTCATGCTGTGGCAGGCCGCCTATGCGGAGCTGTATTTCACCGACATGCTGTGGCCGGATTTCGACGCGAGGGCGCTCGCCGCCGCGCTGGACGCCTTCCGCCTGAGGGACCGCCGTTTCGGCGGGCTGTGACAGCATGTCGAGCGAGCTTCGCACCCGCGCGATAGTCGGTGTCCTCCTTATCCTGGTGGCGTTGGGCGCCTTGTTTGCGGGCGGTTTCGCCTTTTGGGTGCTGTTGTCCGTGGCGGGCGTGCTGATGCAGGGGGAGTGGGGCGACCTGACGGGAGCCAGGCCTGAGAATCGCAAGCTGGCGATGTTTGCCGTATCGGTGCCGCTGGCGATTCTTTGCCCCGCGGCGGCCGGCGTGTCCTGGCTTGGCTTCACGCTGATGGCGGCTGCCTTCTTCTTTGTTGCGCTGGCCGGTCGTTCGGTCAGGCTGGCGCTGGGCGTGCCCTATATCGTCGTGCCGGTGATGGCGTTGCTGTTCCTGCGCGAGCAGTCGCCCAATCTTCAGGGGCTGCTGCTGACCTTCTGGGCGCTGGGTCTCGTCTGGGCGACGGATATCGGCGCCTATTTCGCCGGTCGCTCGATCGGCGGGCCGAAACTGGCGCCACGTATCAGCCCTTCCAAGACCTGGTCCGGCCTGGGCGGCGGCGTGCTGGCGGCCCTGATGGTCGGTTTTCTGCTCTATCGGTTCGCGGACCTGCCGATCCAGCTCGCCGCGGCAAGCGGTCTGCTGGCAGTGGCGGCGCAACTGGGTGACCTGCTGGAAAGCTGGATGAAGCGCCGGGCCGGCGTCAAGGACAGCGGTACGCTGCTGCCCGGCCATGGCGGCGTGATGGACCGGCTGGACGGGGTGGTCGCCGCCGCACCGCTGGCCGCGATCTGCTATATGATCCTGGTGCAATTGCCATGAGGAAGGTGTCGGTCTTTGGCGCGACCGGGTCGGTCGGCATGTCCACGCTGGACCTGATCCAGCGTGATCCGGAAGGCTATCGGGTCGTTGCCCTGACCGCGCACAACGACGTGGCGGGCCTGGCGGCCGCCGCGCGGCAGAGCAATGCCGCGATCGCCGTGATCGGGAACGAGGCGCGTTATGAGGCGCTGAAGGACGCGCTGCGCGGTTCGGGGACGGAGGCGGCGGCGGGCGAAAGCGCTTTGATCGACGTCGCGGGGGCCGGTGCAGACTGGAGCATGGCCGCGATCGTCGGCTGCGCGGGGTTGCGCCCGACCATGGCCGCGCTCAAGGCGGGCGGCACGGTGGCGCTTGCCAACAAGGAGTCGCTGGTATCCGCGGGCGCGCTGATGATGGATGCGGTCGGCGCGTCGGGTGCCACGCTGTTGCCAGTCGACAGCGAACATAACGCCATATTCCAGTGCCTTGCGGGCAGTCGCATGGAAGATGTGGCAAGGATCACCCTGACGGCGAGCGGCGGCCCTTTCCGCACCCGCAGTCGGGAGGAGATGCGCGGCATAACGCCCGCGCAGGCGGTCGCCCATCCCAACTGGTCGATGGGCGCCAAGATCAGCGTCGACAGCGCGACGATGATGAACAAGGGGCTGGAACTGATAGAGGCGGCGCATCTCTTCCCGGTCGGGCTCGACCGGATCGAGATCCTCGTCCATCCGCAATCGGTCATCCATTCCATGGTCGAATATCGCGATCGATCCACCCTGGCGCAGCTTGGTTCGCCCGACATGCGCATACCGATCGCCCATGCGCTGGCATGGCCGGAGCGGATCGCCACGCCCTGCCAGCCGCTGGACCTCGCCCGGATCGGTCGCCTGGATTTCGAGGCGCCGGATGAGGATCGCTTCCCCGCGCTGCGGCTGACCCGACAGGCGGCGGAGGCTGGCGGCGCTGCGCCCGCCATATTGAACGCGGCCAATGAGGTCGCCGTCGCCGCCTTCCTCAAAGGCGCCATAGGCTTCCTTGATATCGCCATGATTGTGGATGATGTCCTGAACGGTTATAGCGCGCCTGTGCCCCAGCAGATCGACGATGTGCTGGAAGCGGACGCGCAGGCGCGCAAGAGGGCTGCGCAAGTGATGGAAAGATTGACCGCTTGATCCAGAATCCCGGTTTCCTGTTGACCGTAGTGGCATTCGTGGCGGTCATCGGCCCGCTCGTCTTCGTGCATGAGCTGGGCCATTATCTGGTGGGCCGCTGGTGTGGGGTGAAGGCGGAGGCCTTCTCCATCGGCTTCGGCCCGGAAATCGCCGCCTGGGTCGACAGGCGCGGCACCCGGTGGCGCCTGGGCGCCCTGCCGCTGGGCGGCTATGTGCGCTTCAAGGGCGATATGAACGCCGCCAGCCAGACCGACCCGCGCTGGCTGGAACTGCCTGCCGCCGAACGGGCGGAGAGCTTTCCGGCCAAGCCATTGTGGCAGCGGGCCGCGATCGTTGCGGCCGGGCCGGCGATCAATTTCCTCTTTGCCATAGCGATCCTGGCGACCTTCGCCCTTGTCCATGGCGAGAGCCGCACGCCCGCCGTGGCCGGGCATGTTCAGCCGGGCAGCGCAGCGGCCGCAGCGGGTATACTGGCGGGTGACCGTATCGTATCGCTCAACGGGCGGGCGATGACGACCTTCGACGATATCCGCCTGTTCGCTCAGATTCGCCCGGGTGAGCCCGTCACCATCCTGATCGACCGGCAGGGCAAGCTGATCGAAAAGCAGGGCAAGGTCGGCGCGGTCGAGGAAAATGACGGGTTCGGCAATAGATTCCGGCTGGGGCGGCTGGGCATCGCGCCGGGCGAGCCGGTGATCGAGCCTGTCAGCCTTGTCCGCGCGCCTGTCGTCGCGATCGAACGGACGGGTCAGATCATCCGCACCATGGTCGAGACGCTGGGCCAGATCGTCGGGGGCGGCCGGTCGGTCAAGGAACTGGGCGGACCGCTCAAGATTGCCGAGGTTTCGGGACAGGCCGCGACGCTGGGGGTGGAAAGCTTCGTCTTCTTCATGGCGCTGATCTCGATTAACTTGGGGTTCATCAACCTCTTGCCAATCCCGATGCTGGATGGCGGCCATCTGCTGTTCTATGGGGTGGAGGCGATACAGCGGCGGCCGGTCAGTCCGCAGGTGCAGGAATGGGCCTATCGTTCGGGTCTGGCGGTCCTGCTGGCGATGATGGTGCTGGTAACATTCAACGATTTATCCTCTTTCGGTCTCTGGGATCGTCTGTCCGGCTTGATCGGCTGAGCCGTATCGGGCAGGAGGGCGCGATTTGGCGCCGTCTTTCCGGATATGTACGGAATGGGTCCGGCGTGAACGACATGTTGCTTTTTTGTAGAAGGTGGAGCGGGTGACAGCGATGATGAGCAGCAACAGGCAGCGCCCGGTCGTCGTGGCCCTGTTGGCGACGACGATGATCGCGGGCATGTCTGCAGTCCCGGCGATGGCTCAAAATGCCCCGCCGGCGGCCGCACCTGTTCCCGCGCCCGTGCCAGCGGTTGCGCCCGCAGCCGGCACGATCCGCAACATCACCGTCACCGGCGTCCAGCGCCTGGAACCCGACACGGTGCTGTCCTACACCAAGCTGCGCATCGGCCAGCCCTTCACCCAGGAATCGCTCGACCAGGCGCTGCGCGACCTTTACGAGACGGAGCTGTTCGCCGACGTCCAGATCCGCAACGACAATGGCGCGCTGACCGTCGAGGTGAAGGAAAACCCGGTCATCAACCGCATCGTCCTTGAAGGTAATAAGCGCCTCAAGGAAGACAAGATACGTCCTGAAATAAAACTGGCTCCGCGGCAGATCTATACCCGGTCCAAGGTCCGCGCGGATGTTGCCCGCATCATCGAACTGTATCGCCGCCAGGGCCGCTTCGCCGCCACGGTCGAGCCGAAGATGGTGCAGCTCGACCAGAACCGTGTCGATATCGTCTTCGAAATTTCCGAAGGGCCCAAGTCCAAGGTTCGTCAGATCAACATCATCGGCAACGAGAAGTTCAAGGACGGCGAACTGCGCAGCCAGATGGTGACGAAGCAGTCGCGCTGGTTTCGCATCTTCTCCTCGGGCACCAGCTACGACCCGGATCGCCTGGCCTATGACCAGCAGAAGCTGCGCCAGTTCTATCTGACCAACGGCTATGCCGATTTCCGCGTGATTTCCGCCGTGGCGGAACTGACGCCCGACAAGCAGGACTTCATCATCACCTATGTGGTCGAGGAAGGGCAGCGCTACAAATTCGGCGACGTGAAGGTCAACAGCGACATTCGCGACCTGTCGGGCGATTCGCTGACCAAGATGCTGCCGATGAAGAAGGGCGACTGGTACAACGCCAAGCAGGTCGAGGACACGGTCGACACGCTGAGCGAGACGGCGGGCCTGTTCGGCTATGCCTTTGCCGACGTCCAGCCGGACTTCCAGCGCAACAAGGACACGCTGACGATGGGGATTGATTTCCGCATCGCCAATGCGCCGCGCGTCTATGTCGAGCGCGTCGACATCAACGGCAACACGCTGACCCAGGACAAGGTGGTCCGGCGCGAATTCCGCCTGGCCGAAGGGGATGCGTTCAACAGCTTCCTGGTCAAGCGGTCGAAGGACCGCATCAACTCCCTGGGCTTCTTCCAGGAAAAGCTGGACGTCGAACAGAAGCCGGGTTCTGCGCCCGACCGCATCGTTCTGGAAACGAACGTGCAGGAAAAATCGACCGGCGAACTGTCGCTGTCGGCTGGTTTCTCCTCGCTGGAACGCTTCATTGTCTCGGCGTCGATCACGCAGCGCAACTTCCGCGGCAAGGGCCAGGAACTGCGCACCAGCGTCAATTACTCGGCCTACAGCAAGTCGATCGAACTGGGCTTTACCGAGCCCTATTTCATGGACAAGAACATCGCGCTGGGCGGCGACATCTATCGCCGCGACCTCAACAGCTTCAACTATATCAACAATAACGACCGCAACCGCACCTACCAGCAGACCACGACCGGCTTCCAGCTTCGCGCCGGCGTGCCGATCACGGAATATATGTCGCTTGCGCTGCGCTACACGCTCAACCTCGACAATGTGACGCTGGACAAGTCGACCTATTATACCGACAGCAATGGCGACGGTATTCGCGGCAACAGCGCTGGCGACACCTGCGACCCGATCCTGTCGGGCCGTTATCTTTGCGACGCCATCGGCAAGCGCACCACGTCCATGATCGGTTATTCGCTGATCTACGACACGCGCGACAACCGCATCCGGCCGACGCGCGGCAATAATCTGGTTCTCAGCCAGGATTTCGCCGGCCTGGGCGGCAGCGTCAAATATGTCCGCACCCGCCTCAGCGGCGGAAAATACTGGCCTGTCGGCGGTGGTTTCATTTTCTCGCTGACTGGCGAAGGCGGCTATATCCACAGCCTTGAGGGGGATCGCCGCGACAGCACGGGCGCCCTGGTTGATGCGGTTCGCCTCACGGACCGCTTCTTCCTCGGCAATCCGCAGATTCGCGGCTTCGACATTCGTGGCGTCGGGCCCCGGATCGTCCGTCGCTACTTCACGACCACAGCCAATAGCGACGGCACCTTCACCGGTGTCGAGAATACCGGCAACAACAATCGCGCCGACGACGCGTTGGGCGGCCGCATTTATTATCTGGCGCATGCGGAAATGGAAATTCCGCTGGGTTCGGGCGCGCGTGAAATGGGGCTGCGGCCTTCGGTGTTCGTGGACGCGGGCGCTGTCGGGGGGCTCAAGAGACCTGGTCTGGTCAGCGTACCTGGCTCCACCCCAGGCACCTTCCCGGGCTTCTGCTCGTCCACCAGCAATCCCGCCTTGCCGGTGGTTCAGGCTACCGGATCGGCCGTGGCGCCTGTCTGCAACACGGCTGTCGGCTATAATACGGTCAGCAGCGGCTTCGTGGAACAATATCTCGGCGACACGCTCAAGCCGCGTGTTGCCGTGGGCTTCGGCGTCAACTGGAACTCGCCCTTCGGTCCGTTCCGTATCGACATCGCCAAAGCCCTGCTCAAGGAACCAGGGGACGACACTCAGCTCATTAGCTTCAACGTAGGGACTCAATTCTGATGAAGACGATTTTCAAGGCTGCTGCGCTGGTTCTTGCGCCAATGACTGCCATGGCGCTGACCAGCGTTCCTGCCGCTGCCCAGTCGAAGACCGGCATCGCCGTCGTCGACCTGCAGCGCGCCGTTGCCACCAGCTCGGCCTATTCGACCGCGCGCACGCAGATCCAGACCACTTACAAGGCGCAGATCGACAGCTTCACCGCGCGCAAGAACGCCATCGACGCGGACCTGAAGGCGAAGGGCACTGCCCTGGAAACCGCGATGAAGGCCGCCGGCGGCAAGCCGACCCCGGCGATCCAGACCCAATATGAGGCCTATCAGAAGGCCGGCCAGGACGGTCAGGCCGAACTGCAGCGCCTGGGCCAGCCGATCGCGCTCGCCAACGCCTATGTCGAGGAGCAGATTTCGGCCAAGCTGTCGGACGCGCTCAAGTCCGCCATGACCAAGGCCAAGGTTGACCTGATCCTGTCGCCCGACGCGACCGTGTCCTATCAGCCGACCGTCGACATCACCCAGTCGGTGGTGACCGAACTCAACGCGCTGGTGCCCAGCGTCGGCATCACCCCGCCGGCCGGCTGGCAGCCGGGCCGTCAGGGCCAGGGCGCTGCCGCCCCTGCCGCTGCACCCGCCAATCCGTCGCAGCAGCCGGCCTCGCGCTGATCGCACGGATGACGGATCAGACTGACAATGCGGCCGCCGCCGTCGGCCCCATCGATATTCGTGGGGTGATGGCGGCGCTGCCGCACCGTTATCCGATGCTGCTCGTCGACCGCGTGATTTCGCTCGTGCCCAACAGCGCGATCCACGCGGTCAAGGCAGTGTCGATCAACGAGGACTTCTTCCAGGGGCACTTCCCCGGCCGGCCGATCATGCCCGGCGTATTGATCGTCGAAGCCATGGCGCAGGCCGCAGGCGTGCTGACGGTCGAGACGATGAACCTGCGGGGTTCGGGCAAGCTCGTCTATTTCATGAGCATCGACGGGGCTAAGTTCCGCAATCCGGTCGAACCGGGCTGCCTGCTCGACCTGCATGTCGATCTGGTCCAGATCCGTGGCCGCGTCTGCAAGTTCACGGGCAAGGCGATGGTCGAGGGCAAGCTCTGCGCGGAGGCCAGCTTCGTCGCGATGATTGCCGACCCGCCTGTGGATTGAGGCGGGGTAGTGATCCGGAATTTCCCGTCACTTCCGCCCCGGCGGGAATGACGGGGTCGACCGGCCAAGGGGCAAGGTCCGCTCTTCCCCTTGCTTTTGCGCGCATTCCCATGTAACGGCGCGCCTTCGCAATTTTTCGCATCCATGGCCGGTCGGAAACCGGCCCCTGAACGGAGCAGACCCATGAAGGCCGATACCCACCCCGATTACCACTTCATCACCGTCCAGATGACCGACGGCACCACGTTCCGCACTCGCTCGACCTGGGGCAAGGAAGGCGACACGCTGGCGCTCGACATCGATCCCAAGTCGCATCCGGCCTGGACCGGCGGTACCCGCCAGCTTGAACAGGGCGGCCAGGTTGCCCGCTTCAACAAGCGCTTTGGCGGCCTGACGCTGAAGAAGTAATCGACGCCTTCAAGGGGCATGATTTGAAAGGGCGCCTTCTGGGCGCCCTTTTTTGTTGGATAAGGGGGCAGGTTCGACCAGTTGTCGCTGGTCATGATATTGAGGAGATGCTCGAAAGCGGTCATGCCCTCAACTCATCCGCAAGATGCCGGACCTCCTATATCAGGTGTATGCTGTAACGTTGAGCGTTGGCATCGCGTTCGCCAAGCGCATTTGATAAGCGGGAATCATGAAAAAAGCCTCGATGATCACCATCTTTGCGTCGATGCCAGCCATGTCCGTTCCCGCGCTGGCACAACCGGCTGCCACGGCATCTGATCCGCCCGAATCATCGTCCCCGCGAACCGTTAACCTGACCGTCTATGGCAATGATTCCTGTCCGCCGGGCCGGGATAATGAGATTGTGGTCTGTGCCCGTAGACCGGAAGCGGAGCGCTATCGCATCCCCAAGGAATTACGGGAAAAATCGGCTTCATCGAGTGCTCCAGGTTGGACGAGCCAAGCTGCGACCATGGAAGAAACGCAACGTGACAGCCTGCCCGTCAGCGGTTGTTCGGTCGTCAGCAGCAGCGCTGCCGGTTGTCTTGCCAAGGCGTTGCGACAATGGCGCGCCGAGCGGCGCATGGAGCATGCCAAAAATCACCCTTGAGGCGCTGCACGGATATGCCCTTTGGAGATCGATAAATTGTTACGATCATCACCCTGGGTGCTTCTCGATAACGGACGCAAGTCAGATTAGATCATGGCAAGTTCGGCTGGAGATATGCCCGCGGTATGGCGAGAAATTCATGCCACCGGAAGAAGATGCGCCGGGATATGAGATTGTTTGGCCTGACAACAGCTTGCTGAGCACTTAAATTGGGCTGTGTCCCCGGATACAACCCTGACCTTCATTCCTGCCTTGGTGTCAAACCTCGGCCGCGCGATCCTGATCCAGAAACGCAGCCACATCGTCCAGCACGACATCCTTCGACAGAAAGGTCTGCCCGATTCCCCGCGCCAGCAGGAAGGAGAGGGTGCCTGCCGCCATTTTCTTGTCGTGCAGCATATATGCGACAAGCGCCGCGCCGTTCGCCTTCACATGCGCGCTGGCCAGATCGTGCGGCAGGCCGACGGCCTTCAGATGCGCGGTCACCCGCTCTGCATCTTCGACCGTGCAGAGGCCGAGCCGCGCCGAATAACGGAACGCAAGGGCGGTTCCCGCCGCAACAGCCTCGCCATGGAGCAGAAGATCGGAAAAGCCGGTATCCGCCTCCAGCGCATGGCCGAAAGTATGGCCTAGGTTCAGCAAGGCCCGCCTTCCGGACGTCTCCCGCTCATCGTCGGCCACAATGGCCGCCTTGGCGGTCACGCTGCGCTCTATGGCATATTCGCGCGCCTGGACGTCGCCGGACAGCAGCTTATGTCCTTCCGTCTCGCACCAGGCGAAAAAGACGGGATCGTCGATCAGGCCATATTTCACCACCTCGGCATAGCCGGCCCGCGTTTCGCGCGCGGGCAGCGTGTCGAGCGTCGATGGATCGATCAGCACCAGCGAGGGCTGGTAGAAGCTGCCCACCAGATTCTTGCCCGCCTTCGCGTTGATCGCGGTCTTGCCGCCGACGGAACTGTCCACCTGCGCCAGCAACGTCGTCGGCACCTGGATGAAATGGCAGCCGCGCTTCAGGATCGAGGCGGCAAAGCCCACCAGGTCTCCGATCACGCCGCCCCCCAGCGCCACTACATGGTCGCCGCGCTCGATCTCCAGTGCCAGCAGCGCGTCGAGCAGTTCTTCCAGGTGGCGCCAGCTCTTGGTCTGCTCGCCCGGCGGCAGGATGATGGGTTCCACCGCGACATTGGCGGCGCGCAGGCTCGCTTCCAGGCGGGGGAGCTGCGTGGCGGCGACATTTGCGTCGGTGACGACGACCAGCCGTCCCTTGCGCGCATAGCCCGCAAGATGCGTCCCCGCCCGGTCCAGCGCACCTTGTTCGATCAGAATGTCGTAGCTGCGCGAATCGAGCGCGACGCGGACTATGGCCATTGGGAAAGCTGCTCCATGATGCTGTCGACTGCCACGTCATGCGGCGCGGCGGCGCTTTTCACATGAATGGGGCAGAGCGCGTAGACCGGATTGCGTATGGCCGCGAGCTCAGTCAGCACCACGCGCGGATCCTTGCCCTTCAGCAGCGGACGCCCCTCCCGTCGCGACACCCGGTCCACCAGCGTGTCGATGTCGGCGTTCAACCAGATCGCCAGCGCATGATCCAGGATCAGCGCCCGCGTCTCTTCCTGCATGAAGGCGCCGCCGCCGGTCGCGATCACCTTGGGCTCGCCGTCCATCAGGCGGGCGATCACCCGCCGTTCGCCGTCGCGGAAATAGTCCTCGCCATAACGTTCGAACATTTCGGTGATCGTCATGCCCGCCGCTTTTTCGATCTCCTCGTCGGCATCGACGAAACCCAGGCCGAGCCGCGCCGCCAGCCGCCGGCCGACGGTCGATTTGCCAACGCCCATCATGCCCACCAGGACGATGGGGCCGCGCTTCGCTTGCGCATCGGCGGATTTGCTGTTTCGCTGCATGGCGAGCGGGGCTATACATCCCCGCGTCGACAAGGCAAATCGCAACTTTCCTTCAGCTTTGGCCCAGCCAGAATAGCCAGCCAGAACAGGACTCATGAAGCGCAATCGTTCCTACAGCAATTTTGAGGGCAGTTCCCGGCGCCGCAAGACGTCCCTGCCGATCATTCCCATCATTGCGGTCCTCGTGCTGGCGGGGATCATCGCCCTGCTCTGGTCGCGCGGCGGCGAAAAGCCGCAGGCTCGCGTGGAAAAGGTCATTCCTGCCGAAAAGCTGGGCCGGTAAACGGCATGCGGCAGCGGCGGGTGAACGCGAAATGGGCGCTGGGCACGCTGGCGCTGGCGCTGGCGCTGCCTGTGGTGGCGCAGGAGACGCCCGAATCGCTCCTGCCGCCCGGCTTTGGCGATGCGCCCGCGGCGCCGCCACCCGTTGCGCCGCCGCCGCGCCCCGCACCGGGCACCCCGGCGGCGCCTGCCGGTTCGCCCTCCGTGGTGCCCATATTGCCGCCCGGCTTCACCGTCCAAGAGGCGGGCGACAATGCGACGGAACCGATGAGCGAGGAGGAGCTCTCCGCCGAAAAGCAGAAATATGACCTGCCTGAAAACGCGCATCGTTCGCTCGACCGCATAGGGCCGCTGACGCCCGGCCGGTTGGGACTGGCGCCCAATGCCTTTGGCGCGCAATCGGGCTGGTTCCTGGCGACGTTGATGAAGGAAACGCGCGCGCCGATCACATCGCGCTGGGCGTCGATCCTGCTGCGCCGGGCGCTGCTGTCGGCGACCGATACGCCGCGCGACATCGATGGCGCGGACTGGGTGGCCGAGCGCGCCTGGCTGCTGCTGCGCATGGGGGAGGCGGACAGTGCCCGCCTGCTGGTGCAGAGCGTTGATTCCGACCGTTTCACCCCGCGCCTCTACGCCATCGCCATGCAGACCTATCTGGCGACGGCCGATCCGGCGGGCCTTTGCCCGCTGTCGGCGGGCGCGCTGCGGTTCAGCAAGGAGCCTGGCTGGGACATGACGCGGGCGATCTGCCCGGCCTTGTCGGGGGATCAGGGAACGGCCAGCGGCGCGCTCAATCAGGAGCAGCGGCGCGGCATGGTGCGCGGCATCGACTATCGGCTGGCGGAAAAGGTCGTCGGCGCGGGATTCAACGCCCGCCGGTCAGTAAAGATCGAATGGGACGGGGTGGACCGGCTGACGGCTTGGCGCTTCGGTCTGGCGACGGCGCTCAATGTCGAGATACCCGATGATCTCTATGCCACGGCGGGTGCGCATGTCCGCGCCTGGGAAGCGCGCGCGCCTGCTTTGTCCGCCGTTCGCCGCCTGCCGGGAGCGGAGGTGGCGGCGCGGCTCGGCGTCTTTTCCTCGCAGGCGCTGGTCGATTTCTACGGCCAGTTGCAGTCCGATGGTGACGTGCCCGCCAAAGCGGCCGATCGGGTGGATGCGTTGCGTGCAGCCTATGCCGGCGCGGGGGCTGACGAGCGGCTGCAGGCCATGCGGACGCTCTGGCAGAATGAGGCGCGGCCGGATTTCGTCGGATTGATCGCGACGGCGCGTGCGGCCGCGGCGTTGCCGGTTTCAGAGCTGAGCGCGCGCGATGCGGCCAATCTGGTCGCCGCGATGTTCACCGCCGGTTATGATCGCAGCGCGGCGCAATGGTCGCGGCTCGCGGCGCAGGCGGACGGGGACGGCGCGGCGGACCTTTGGGCCCTGCTGGCGGTCGGCGCGCCGAGTGCGGTGGTGGAGATCGGTGCGGGACGGGTTTCCTCCTTCGCCAAGGATGCCGATCCGCGCAAGGCCCAGATGCTGATAGCGTCGCTGGCTGGACTTGCGCGGCTCAATGCGCAGGACAGCGCGTCGCTGGCGCAGGATCATGGTTTCAATCTGGCTGCCGCCAGCCGCTGGTCGCGCGCGATCGACGCCGCGGCTGCCCGTGGCGAGAAGGGCAGCGTCGCGCTGTTGGCGGCGGTCGGCATGCAGACCGCCGACTGGAACCGCCTGCCGGCCTTCCACCTCTACCATATTGTCGGGGCGCTGCACCGCGTCGGCCTCGATCCCGAAGCGCGGATGATCGCCGCGGAGGCGATGACGCGACTCTGATGGGAGAGGATGCCGCGCTTATCGACCGCTTTCTGGAGATGATGGCGGCCGAACGGGGTGCGTCGCGCAATACGTTGCTGGCCTATCGGGCCGATCTGCAGGGCGCGGCGGACCTTGTCGGCGGTCTGGTGGTCGCGACCAAGGATGGCCTGGCGGAACTGGCCACAGCCTGGGCGGCATTGGCGGCCTCTTCGGTCGCCCGGAAATCTTCCGCCCTGCGCGCCTTCTACGCCTTTCTGGAGGAGGAGGGGCTGCGCGCCGACAATCCGTCCGCCGCCCTGCCGCGTCCCGTGACCCGTCGGCCCCTGCCCCGGATCCTTTCGACCCAGGAGGTCGAGTCCCTGTTCGCACTGATCGCGGCGAAGCTGGTCGTCGATCATCCTGCGCCACTGGATCTGCGGCTGTCGGCGCTGATCGAACTGCTTTACGGATCGGGGCTTCGGGCGACGGAACTGGTGTCGCTGCCGCGCCGCGCCCTGGCGTCGGATCGCCCGTTCCTGATCCTGAAGGGCAAGGGCGCGCGCGAACGGCTGGTGCCGATCTCCGACCGGGCCCGTGCCGCCGTGGCGGCCTGGTTGCTCCATGTGCCGGCCGACAGTCCCTGGCTTTTCCCTTCGGGCAAGAGCCATGTCAGCCGGATTCGTCTTTATCAGATGGTGAAGGCCCTGGCCGCCGCTGCCGGCATCACGCCGGAGCGGGTCAGCCCCCATGTGCTGCGCCATGCCTTCGCCACGCATCTGCTGGAGGGTGGGGCAGACCTGCGCGCGCTGCAGTCCATGCTGGGCCATGCCGATATCGGCACGACGCAAATCTACACCCATGTCGACAGCCGCAGGCTGGTCGAACTGGTCAACAGCCGCCATCCGCTTGCTTCCATGACGCATCGCCGCGTTGACGGCGAAGCATCTGCGTCCTAACGCCATGCGCCATGGTTAGTTTTCTCGAATTCGAAAAGCCGATTGCCGAACTGGAAGCGCGCATCATCGAATTGCGCGCGACCGCCAATGCGGGCGACATCGACATCAGCGGCGAGATCGACAAGCTGGAGCAGCGCGCCTCGAAAATGCTGGTCGATACCTATGCCAGGCTGTCACCCTGGCAGAAGACGCAGGTTGCTCGCCATCCCGAACGTCCGCATTTCAAGGATTATGTCGCGGGCATGTTCGACAATTTCATGCCCTTGGCCGGCGACCGGGCCTTTGCCGACGATCAGGCGATCATCGGTGGTTTCGCGACGCTGGACGAGCGGCGCGTGGTGGTGATCGGCCATGAGAAGGGCGATGATACGGCAAGCCGCGTCCGCCATAATTTCGGCATGGCGAAGCCCGAGGGCTATCGAAAGGCGATCCGCCTGATGCAGCTTGCCGACCGCTTCGGCCTGCCGGTGGTGACGCTGGTCGATACGTCGGGCGCTTTCCCCGGCGTGCAGGCGGAGGAACGCGGACAGGCGGAGGCGATCGCCCGTTCGACGGAGCAATGCCTGGCGATGGGCGTGCCGATGGTGGCCGCCGTGGTGGGCGAGGGCGGCTCCGGCGGTGCGGTGGCGCTGGCGGCTGCCAATCGCGTGCTGATGTTCGAACATGCGGTCTATTCGGTGATCTCGCCCGAAGGCTGCGCCTCCATCCTCTGGCGCACCGCCGAAAGGGCGAGCGATGCCGCAACTGCCATGCAGGTGACGGCGCAGCATCTGAAGGCGCTGGGCGTCATCGACCGCATCGTGCCGGAACCAGTCGGCGGCGCCCATCGGGAGCCGGTGCAGGCGATCGCCAATCTGGGCGCCGCGATCGGGGAGGAGCTGGATTCGCTATCCGGTCTTGGTGCCGACGCGCTGCGTACCGATCGCGCCGACAAGTTTCTGGCCATCGGCGTCTGACGGCGCGATCCTCTGTTTCGGGGAACATCCGCCTGCTATTGCTCGTTACGCGAAGGTAACAGGGGAGCAGGAAAGGCCGTGGAACGAAGATCATCTCTGGCTGTCGCCGGGCTGGGCCTGATCGTCCTGGCGGCTGCGCCGTCGGCGGAAGGACAGCAGCGCGCGATTCGGACGGTTTCGTCGATCAGTCCGCAGGAAAAGGAAGCGGGCGCCAAGCAGCATCCGCAGCTTCTCAACGAATTTGGCGGCGCCTATGCCGGGCCGCAGGTGAAATATGTGGAGGGCGTGGGACGACGCATCGCGGTCCAGTCCGGCCTGTCCAATGCGCAGGGGGACTTCACCGTCACCCTGCTCAATTCGCCGGTGAACAACGCCTTCGCCATTCCCGGCGGCTATGTCTATGTGACGCGCCAGCTCATGGCGCTGATGAACGATGAGGCGGAACTGGCCGGCGTGCTGGGCCATGAGATCGGCCATGTCGCGGCCCAGCATGGTCAGAGGCGACAGCAGGCGGCGCAGCGCAATGCCATTGGCGGCACCCTGTTGCAGGTACTGACCGGCGCTTTGCTGGGCGATTCGGCGTTTACCGGCCTGTTGCAGAAGGGAATTGGGCAAGGCAGTCAGCTGCTGACGCTCAAATTCTCGCGCAGCCAGGAATATGAGGCGGACGACCTGGGCATACGCTATCTGGCCTCGGGCGGTTATGATCCAAGGGCCCTGTCATCCATGCTGGCGTCGCTCGCCGCGCAAAGCAGCCTGGACGCCCGGTTTGCGGGCAGTTCCCGATCGGTGCCGGAATGGGCAAGCACCCATCCGGATCCCGCCTCGCGCGTCGGCCGCGCTTCGCGCAATGCAGCCAGCAGCGGGTCCACCAGCACGGTCCGGAACCGTGATGCATTCCTGAACGCGCTCAATGGCGTTCTCTATGGCGATGATCCCAAACAGGGCGTGATCGAGGGCAGCCGTTTCCGCCATCCTGATCTGAGGGTGAGCTTCACCGCACCATCGGGATTCGGCATGGAAAATGGCGCGAGTGCCGTCAGCGTCGTGGGATCGGGTGGCCAGGCGCAGTTCAGCGCCGCCCCTTATTCCGGCGATCTGTCCGCCTATATCGATTCGGTGTTTGCAAAGCTGGGCGGGGGCGTCGGCGGTGTTCCCGCTGGGGAGGTACGGCGCGTTACGGTCAATGGCCTTCCGGCGGCCTGGCGAACGATCCGCGCCAGCACCCAGTCCAGCCAGGTCGATGCGACCGTTTTCGCTTATGATTTCGGTGGCGGGAAGGCCTATCACTTCCTGCTGCTGACGGCGGCGGGACAGGGGATTGGCCCCTTTTCCAGCATGGTGCAGTCAGTGCAGCGTCTTTCAGCCCAGGATGCCGCGGCGATCAAGCCGCGTCGGGTCGAGGTTGTAACGGTAAAGTCAGGGGATACTGTCCAGTCCCTGGCAAAGCGCATGGCTTATACGGATTATCCGCTGGACCGGTTCCTGACGATCAATGCCCTGACGGCGAACAGCGTCCTGCGTCCGGGACAGCGGGTGAAGATCGTTAGCTGGTAAGGACGAACGCAATGAAAAAGGGCGACGGAATTGCTTCCGCCGCCCTTTTTTATCGACCAAGCTGAACTTAGTTCATGTTGTTCGAAACTTTGGTGAAGGTGTTGGTCAGCTTGCCGCCCAGGCTGGTCATCGCGCCAATGGCAGCGACAGCGATGAGAGCGGCGATCAGGCCGTATTCGATGGCGGTGGCGCCCTTTTCGTTCTTCAGCATCTTGCGGATGAACTGCATTGGAAGTCTCCTTGAATTAAATTCCACGTTTAACTACCCGGCCGCCCCCCGCTTGAGATGAAGGTCAGCTTGGACTGATGTAGAAGAAGGGGGTTGATAAAGATTTAATGGGCGAAGGAGGTGTCAGATATAGATGGTTAATGCGCCAGGACCTCCGTCGCGACGTTGTTCCACATTCCGATTGTCTTGTTGGCGACGTTGGAAACTGCGCCCATGACAGCCAGACAGATAAGGGCAAGGATCAGCCCATACTCCACCGCCGTGGCGCCGCGCTGGCAATAGATCAGCTTCCAGAAGCTGAAATTTTTGAATAATGCCCGCATGTCGCACCCCATTTACACACAGCCCGGACGCCCTTGTAAAAGGGGCAGGGTTAACAAACCCCTGAAGCGGGAACAGTATGACGATAAATTCTCCATTGCTGGTGGTGGCCGCCGCCTTGATCGACGCTGATGGCCGCGTCCTGTTGCAGCAACGTCCGCCCGGAAAGCCAATGGCGCATCTCTGGGAGTTCCCTGGCGGCAAGGTGGAGCCGGGGGAAGCGCCTGAAACCGCGCTGATCCGTGAGTTGGAGGAGGAATTGGGGATCCGCACCCATGCGAGCTGCCTCGCGCCTGCGACCTTCGCCAGCGAACCGCTCGGTGATCGCCATCTGCTGCTGCTGCTTTACGTCTGCCGCAAATGGCAGGGCGTGGCCGAAGCGCGGCATGCGACCGCGCTCCAATGGATCAGGCCCGCGCAGATGTATACGCTGGAGATGCCGCCCGCGGACCTGCCGTTGATCGGCCTGCTTGATTCCCTGATCTAGAGCGATTTCCAAGCGATCGGAACCGATCGCTGGTCAAGAAATCGCGGCAAACAAGGAATCCGGAGCGGCGATCTGCTTCAATCAGATCGAAACCCGCTCTAGCTGCCAGAGCCTTCCTTGCGAAGGCGCGGCCGGGCTGTCCACCTATGCCCGGAATGGGCGGGGCCGGCGTTCCGGAGGAGCCGGCCCCGCTGTGCTTATTCCTCCGCAGCCTTGCTCTGCAACTGGATGTAGTTCTGGATGCCCATGCGATCGATCATTTCGAACTGGGTTTCCAGCGTATCGACATGCTCCTCCTCGCTTTCGAGGATGTGCTGGAACAGGTCGCGACTCACATAGTCGCGGATCGATTCGCAATAGGCGATGGCATCCTTCAGCACCGGCAGCGCTTCATATTCCAGCTCAAGGTCGGCCTTCAGGATTTCCTCCACCGTTTCCCCGATCTTCAGGCGGCCGAGCAACTGGAAATTGGGCAGGCCGTCGAGGAACAGGATCCGCTCGGCCAGCTTGTCGGCATGCTTCATCTCGTCGATGGATTCTTCATATTCGAACTTGGCGAGCTTCTCGATGCCCCAATGATTGAGCATGCGATAATGGAGGAAATATTGGTTGATTGCGGTAAGTTCGTTCTTGAGAACCTCATTGAGATATTCGATGACCTTGGCGTCGCCCTTCATGGCGTTCTTCTCCGGCTGTAGGGGAAAGTGCCTGGATCATAAGCATTTCGCTTTCGTTTGTTAATCCGGAAAGCCGCGGGAATCCGTCATTTTCTGCCGCGCTATTGCGTCAAGTTCGCGTCATTCCGATGCGCTTGATTCGCAATGACTTCAGATGGAGGCGCGTTCGGCCGCGATGATTGTGCGGGCGAAGGGCACGCATTGGCCGCATTTCGGCCGGCGACCAAGCCGGGCATAGGCGCTGCAGGGAGTTGCACAACCTTCGCGGGCGACCTCTTTCAGGTCCTTTTCACGGATGGCATTGCAGACACAGACAACCATGCAGATCTCCTGAACAGGGAGATAGCTTAGATGATAATAGGTCGCAATAGGAATTCAGTCGCTGTTGCGAATCTTTTGCGTTTGCCCTCGGGCAAGGCTGCGCCATAGCCATTCCGCCGGGCCCAGGGCGAATCGCCGTTGCCAGAGCGGCGACCAGATCAGCATGATCGCCCATGCCCCCACCACGAACAGCGGCAGCATATGGTGCGGAACATGGCCGAACAGACCCAGCCCCCAGCCATAGAAGATCGCACACATGACAAGGCTGCTGCCCAGATAGTTGCTGAGCGCCAGCCTGCCGACGGCGGCGATCCTCGCGGTCAGGGCTGCGCTGCGGTGACGGGTGAACAGCCACAGGATCAGCGCCGCCCATCCGACCGCCAGCGGGATTCGGAAGGGGAACGACCAGGCCAGTACCGATCCCAGCGCTGTGAGCGGAGCGAACCGGCTGGAAATGATCCATATCGCGAGCACCGCCATCGGGATCAGCCCGATCAGAAAACAGTGGCGCGCCGTTCGCCAATATTGCTCCGCCGCCCAGCGACCGGTCAGGAAGCCGCCCTTCAGCATCGCCATGCCCAGCAGCATGAACCCCAGCGTATCAAACGCGATGAACGGCAGGGTCGTAGGCCACTGCCCACCGAACAGGGCGACGTGATGCAGGACAATGCCGGCATAGCTGCCGCGATAGACGTCATATTCGTTCCGAATCGCCGCATGGGCAGGATTGGACAACGAGTCGATGAAATTGGCGAAACCGGCGCTGACATGGCTGGGCGCGCCGGATGTCGCGGCGGCATGGCCCCAGGCGTAAAGCGTGCCGATGAAGCCCGCGCAGATCAGGAAATGTGCCAGGAAGAAGAAAAAGGCCCATTTGACGAGCGACAGCGGTTCCCGCCGCGCAAAGGGCAGCGCCGCCAGCCCGACCAGCGCATAGATCATCAATATGTCGCCCCACCACAGCAGCAGATAATGGGCGAGGCCGAAGACGAACAGCCAGCCAGCCCGGATTATCTGCGCGCGTGCCCCGTTCCGCCCGGCCATTTCCTCCCTGTCGATCAGCAGCAGCATTGACGCGCCGAACAGCATGGAAAACAGGGCGCGCATCTTGCCGTCGACCAACAGGAAGCTGGCCGTCCAGAAGGCGATGTCGCCTGTGGACAGCCGGCCCGCGGCGGCCGGGCTGAAATAGGCCTGTTCGGGCATGGCGAAGGCCGCGATGTTCATCCAGAGGATTCCCATGACCGCGCAGCCACGCAGAACGTCCATGGCGGGAATCCGGGAGGAGGGGGCGGTCATGGGTCGGTGCGGTCCTCGAAAGGCTGGAAAAGGGAGTGCGGCTCTGTCATTGCGACTAGCCATGAACGGCCACCGCAAGCAACGAATAAGCGACGCATTTGGCGCGGCTGCGGAGCATTATGATGATCACGCCGGACCGCAGCGGCAGGCCGCGGCGCTCGTGGCCGATCTCGCGCAGCGGCAGCGGCGCGACGGCTCCGGCCGGATATTGGAAATCGGTTGCGGCACGGGTTTTCTGACGCGCGACATCCAGGCTCGCTGGCCCGGCGCGGAATTCGTGGTGACGGACCTGTCGCCCGACATGCTGGCCCGCGCCGCCACGGGCGGTTTGGTCGCGGGCACATTCCTGGCGATGGATGGGGAAGCGCCGATCTTCGAAGGCGAATGGTTCGATCTCATCCTTTCCAGCCTGGCCTTTCAATGGTTCGACGATCTGGAGGGCGCGATTGCGCGTCTGGCCGGACTGCTGCGGCCCGGCGGAAGCCTGCTTTTCTCGACCATGGGGCAGGGCAGTTTCACCCGCTGGCGCGCCGCGCATCAGGCCGCCGGATTGAGCGCGGCCATCCCGAATTATCCTACGCTGCAAGGGCTGCGGTCGATGCTGGCGGCTTATGACGACGCCTTCGCCTTTGACGAGGAATATGCCCTGCCGTGCGATGGCGCGAAGGGCTTGATCGCCCATCTCAAGGGCATCGGGGCGGTGGTGCCGAACGAAGGGCGCAGGCCCCTTTCGCCGCGCGATCTCCGGCGCGTGATGGCGGCCTTTGACGAAGGGGGCGGCCATGACGTCTACCAGGTGCTGTTCGGCCGGGTGACGCGCAGCGCGGGCGCGGCCGCCGCTGGCATTGCTATGCCTTCAAGGACGCCTCGATCGCCTTGAGCATCGGCGCGCCCTGTAGTGCCGCGGCCCGCGCGCCAAAGAGAAATCCGACATTTCGCCGCTCGTGAAAGTCCCTGAGCGTGACCTGTGCCATGCCCGGCCAACGATAGCTTTCGGGCATGACGGTGATGCCCAGGCCTGCCGCGACCATCTGCATCACCCGCTCGTCATTGGTCGATCGCAGGGCGAAATGCGGGCGGACGCCGCGATCGACGAAATAGCGGCTGGTGGCGGAGAGCGCCTCGCAATGGCGGCGCACGATCATCGTTTCCGACGCCAGTTCCTCGGCCGCCACAACGGTCCGTCCTGCAAACGGATGGCCATCGGCCATGGCGACTGCATAGCCTTCCTCTATGATCGATTGCGTCAGAAATCGGTCCGCGCCGGGCCTGATCAGGGTAAGAGCCACGTCAATCCTTTCCGCGTCCAGCCGGCCCAGCAATTCGCGCTCGCTGCCCGGAATGAATTCGATCCTGCCATCGCTGGGCAGGGCGCCGTCGGTCAGGGCATGGGCAATCCGTTCCCCTGAAATGCTCGACAACAGGCCGATGCGTAGCACGGGCACCCGCTTGCTGCTTTCTCCCGCGAGCTCCGCCAGGTTGAATTCGCGCTCGATCCGTCGGGCATGCGTCACCAGCCTGGTGCCCGCCATGGTCAGTTCGACCCGCTGGTTGCTGCGCAGGAAAAGCGCCGCGCCCACCGCCTGCTCCAGCTTGGCGATGCCCACCGACAGCGTCGGTTGCGATACCAGGCAATGCGCGGCGGCGCGGGAAAAATTGCCCTGGTCCACGACAGCCAGGAAATAGCGCAGCAGATAGCGTTCGATCATAGACAGAAACTATACACTATCCCGCACCGTTTCAATTTTTCCTGAAGGCCGGTGAACGATAGGATGCGCCGCAAGGAGAGCCGCCATGACTGATTTCGACTTCGCGCTGGGGGATAATGCGGAAATGATCCGCGAGACGACGGCGCGTTTTGCTGCCGATCGCATCGCGCCTCTGGCGACGGAAGTCGATGCCAGGGACTGGTTCCCGCGCGACCTGTGGCCCGAAATGGGCGCGCTTGGCCTGCACGGCATCACCGTGGAGGAGGCTGATGGCGGCCTTGGCCTCGGTTATCTGGAACATGTCGTCGCGCAGGAAGAGGTGGCGCGGGCGTCCGCCTCCATCGGCCTCAGCTATGGCGCGCATTCCAATCTCTGCGTCAATCAGATCCGCCGCTGGGCCACGCCGGAACAGAAGGCCCGCTATCTGCCCAGGCTGATTTCCGGCGAACATGTCGGCTCGCTCGCCATGTCGGAAGCAGGCGCGGGATCGGACGTCGTCTCGATGAAGCTGCGCGCCGAGAAGCGTGGCGACCGCTACGTCCTCAACGGGACCAAATTCTGGATCACCAATGCGACCCATGCCGATACGCTCGTCGTCTACGCCAAGACCGGCGAGGGATCGCGCGGCATCACTGCATTCCTGATCGAAAAGGATTTCAAGGGCTTCTCCATCGGGCAGAAGATCGACAAGATGGGCATGCGCGGATCGCCCACGGCCGAACTGGTCTTCGACGATTGCGAAGTGCCGGAGGAAAACATCATGGGCCCGCTCAATGGCGGCGTCGGCGTGCTGATGTCGGGCCTGGATTATGAGCGGGCGGTCCTGTCCGGCATCCAGCTGGGCATCATGCAGGCCTGCCTCGACGTGGTGCTGCCCTATGTGCGGCAGCGCAAGCAGTTCGGCCAGCCCATCGGTACCTTCCAGCTCATGCAGGCCAAGGTGGCGGACATGTATGTGGCGCTCAATTCGGCGCGGGCCTATGTCTATGCCGTGGCGCGGGCCTGCGACATGGGCAAGACCACCCGTTTCGACGCCGCCGGCGCGATCATGCTGGCCAGCGAAAATGCGATGAAGGTGTCGCTGGAGGCGGTGCAGGCGCTGGGCGGCGCTGGCTATACCAAGGACTGGCCGGTCGAGCGGTACATGCGCGACGCCAAGTTGCTCGACATCGGCGCGGGCACGAACGAAATCCGTCGCATGCTCATCGGCCGCGAACTGATCGGCGCGTGACTCAGCTGCGGCCCACGAACAGGAAGGCAACCCCCGCCATGATGCAGAGGAAGGCGGCGAAATGGCGCCAGTGCAGCGGTTCGCCCAGCACCGTCACCATGAATCCGCCGAAGACCAGCAGCGCTATGGCTTCCTGCGCGATCTTGAGCTGGCCCGCGCTCCAGCCATGGGCGAAGCCGATCCGGTTGGCGGGTACGGCGAAGCAATATTCGACGAAGGCGATGCCCCAGCTGATCAGGATGACCGTGAAAAGGGGTTTGTTCATCCCGCCTTTCAGGTGCCAATACCAGGCTGTCGTCATGAAGAGGTTGGAAATGGTGAGGAGCAGGATGGTCGGCATGGAGGGACTCGGCTTGGGAAGTCCTCTGCCCTCTCGCATCAGCGTGCGGGGGAGCGCAAGGGGATGAGCGCGCCGACCCTTGATACGAAGCTTTCGACGGAGAGCGATTCCTTCCGCGACAATGCGGCGCATAACCGCGTGCTTCGCGATGAACTGTGCGCCAAGGTCGCACAGGCGGCGCTCGGCGGAAGCGAGGCCGCACGGGCCAGGCATGTGGCGCGCGGCAAGTTGCTTCCTCGCGATCGGGTGGAACGGCTGCTCGATCCGGGCAGCCCGTTTCTGGAGATCGGACAGCTCGCCGCCAACGGCATGTATCATGGCGAAGTGCCCGGCGCCGGGCTGATCGCGGGCATCGGCCGAGTGTCGGGGCGGCAGGTGATGATCGTCTGCAACGACGCCACGGTGAAGGGCGGCACCTATTATCCGCTGACCGTGAAGAAGCATCTCCGCGCGCAGGAAATCGCGATGGAGAACCGGCTGCCCTGCATCTACCTCGTCGACAGCGGCGGCGCGAACCTGCCCAATCAGGCGGACGTCTTCCCCGACCGGGAGCATTTCGGCCGCATCTTCTACAATCAGGCGCAAATGTCGGCACGGGGCATCCCCCAGATCGCCTGCGTCATGGGAAGCTGCACGGCGGGGGGCGCCTATGTACCCGCCATGTCGGACGAGACGGTGATCGTGCGCAATCAGGGCACGATCTTCCTCGCCGGTCCGCCCCTGGTTCAGGCGGCGACGGGAGAGGTCATCAGCGCCGAGGATCTGGGCGGCGCGGACGTGCACGGCCGCCGCTCAGGCGTGGTCGATCACGTCGCGGAGAATGACGAGCATGCGCTGACCATCGTGCGGGACATCGTGTCGACCCTGCAACCGGCGCCGCGGATCGATCTGAACCTGCGCGAAGCCAGGCCGCCGAAACAGGATCCGGAGGAACTTTACGGCATTGTCCCCCAGGATGTCCGTGCGCCCTATGACGTGCGGGAGGTGATCGCCCGCATCGTCGACGGCAGCGAATTTCACGAGTTCAAATCGCTCTACGGCGCGACGCTGGTCTGCGGTTTCGCCCATATCTGGGGCATGCCGGTGGCGATCCTCGCCAATAACGGCGTGCTGTTCAGCGAAAGCGCGCAAAAGGGCGCGCATTTCATCGAACTCGCCTGCCAGCGGCGCATTCCGCTGCTTTTCCTCCAGAATATCTCGGGCTTCATGGTCGGCGGCAAATATGAAGCGGAGGGGATCGCCAAACATGGCGCGAAGCTGGTGACGGCGGTCGCGACCGCCAGCGTGCCCAAGATCACCGTGCTGATCGGCGGCAGCTTCGGCGCGGGCAATTACGGCATGTGCGGCCGGGCCTACAGCCCGCGCTTTCTCTTCACCTGGCCCAACAGCCGCATCTCCGTGATGGGCGGGGAACAGGCGGCGAGCGTGCTGGCGACCGTCCACCGCGACGCCGCGAAATGGACGCCGGAGGAAGCCGAGGCCTTCAAGGGGCCGATCCGCCAGAAATACGAGGATGAGGGCAATCCCTATTACGCGACCGCGCGGCTGTGGGACGATGGCGTGATCGACCCCGCCCAGACCCGCGACGTGCTTGGCCTCGCCTTTGCCGCCACGCTCAACGCACCCGTCGAGGAGGCGCCCCGCTTCGGGGTGTTCCGCATGTGATCCAGTCCCTGCTCATAGCCAATCGCGGCGAGATCGCCTGCCGCATCATCCGCACCGCCCGGCGCCTCGGCATCCGCACCGTCGCGGTCTATTCGGATGCAGACGCGAAGGCTCTCCACGTCCGCGAAGCCGACGAGGCTGTGCATATCGGTCCATCCCCGGCCCGCGAGTCCTATCTTATCGGCGACCGCATCATCGACGCCGCGCAGGCCACGGGAGCACAGGCCATCCATCCCGGCTACGGCTTCCTGTCGGAAAACGCCGCCTTTGCGCAGGCCGTGATCGACGCCGGGTTCATCTGGGTCGGTCCCAATCCCGACAGCATCACGGCCATGGGCCTGAAGGACGCCGCCAAGAAGCTGATGGCCGAAGCAGGCGTGCCCGTCACCCCCGGCTATCTGGGCGAGGACCAGAGCGCCGAACGCCTGAAGGCCGAGGCCGATACCATCGGCTACCCCGTCCTCATCAAGGCGGTCGCGGGCGGCGGCGGCAAGGGGATGCGGCGGGTGGACGCGCCGGAGGATTTCGCCGACGCGCTGCTCTCCTGCCAGCGGGAGGCGGCCTCCAGCTTCGGCAACGACCAGGTGCTGATCGAGAAATATATCCTCTCGCCGCGCCATATCGAGGTGCAGGTGTTCGGCGACAGCCATGGCAATATTGTCCATCTGTTCGAGCGCGACTGTTCGCTCCAGCGCCGCCACCAGAAGGTGATCGAGGAAGCGCCCGCGCCCGGCATGGACGAGGCAACCCGCCAGGCGATTTGCGGCGCGGCGGTGCGCGCCGCGCAGGCGGTGGACTATGTCGGCGCGGGCACGATCGAGTTCATCGCCGACGCCAGCGCCGGGGAGGGCGGGGGCCTGCGCGCCGACCGCATCTGGTTCATGGAGATGAACACGCGTTTGCAGGTCGAGCACCCGGTGACGGAGGAGATCACCGGCGTCGATCTGGTCGAATGGCAATTGCGCGTGGCAAGCGGCGAACCGTTGCCGAAAAGGCAGGAGGAATTGTCGATCGACGGTCACGCCATAGAGGCGCGGCTCTATGCCGAAGACCCTGCAAAAGGCTTCCTGCCAAGCACGGGACAGCTGGAGAGCTTCACCATCCCACACGCCATGAGACAAACGCAATGGAGGGATGAGCGGGGAACTGCGGAACTGTCGACCGACTATGACGTGCGCCTGCGGATCGAAACGGGCGTATCGCAGGGTGACGAAATTTCCCCTTGGTACGATCCGATGATCGCCAAGCTCATCTGCCATGCGGAAACGCGCCAGGAGGCTCTTGTCGGCCTTAACAAAATGTGTTGGGACAGCCGGATATGGCCAGTGAAGACTAATGCGTCCTTTCTGGGATCGCTGGTCGTCATGCCTGACTTTAGACGCGGCAAGATCGATACCGGCTTCATTGAAAGGCATATGGATGACACGGCTTATGAGGTTGATCCGCCTCAATGGATGCTCGACCTGATTGCCGAACGCTTTGTGGAACGGTTCTCACCACAGACTTCTGGTCGCAAAGGACTGCGTCTCAACGCAAGCCCTCAGGCCGAAGTTCGGTTTTCCGATCAGATGGCCCAATATAGGGGACGATGGGATAGCCGGATCGGTTATGACCAGCGCAGCTATCCGCTGATCCAAGACGATGGCGATGCAATATTCGTCACCTTCCAAGGCAAGACATGGCGATTCATGCCCTCCCGGACCGAGGGCGTGATTGGAGGCGCCGCATCCGACGGCGCGATCCTTGCCCCCATGCCGGGTCGCATCATCGCCGTCGCCGTGGCCAAAGGCGAGCGGGTCGCCAAGGGTCAGAAGCTGGTGACGCTGGAGGCGATGAAGATGGAGCACAGCCTTGTCGCGCCCTTCGACGGCGTGGTGGCGGAGCTGGCCGCCAGCGAAGGCGGGCAGGTGAGCGAAGGCACGTTGCTGGTGCTGGTGGAGCGGGAGGAAAGCTAATGGCAGGCCGCTATTATGACGAATGGACTGTCGGCGATCGGATAACCCATGAAATCCGGCGCACCGTCACGGAGACCGACAATCTGCTTTTCTCGACCATGACCCATAATCCCCAGCCGTTGCATCTCGATGCCGAAGCGGCCAGAGCGTCCGAATTCGGCCAGATCCTGGTCAACGGCACCTTCACCTTCGCGCTGATGGTGGGGCTGTCCGTGGGTGACACCACGCTGGGCACGCTGGTCGCCAATCTTGGCTATGACAGGCTGGTCATGCCCAAGCCCGTCTTCATCGGCGATACCTTGAGAGCGGACAGCGAGGTGACCGAACTCAAGGAAAGCCGCTCCCGCCCCGAAGCGGGCATCGTGACCTTCACCCATCGCCTCCATAACCAGCGGGATGAAATCGTCTGCCAGTGCCTGCGCATGGCGCTGCTGAAGAAGAGGCCGGCATGAAGCTCCGTTCGCTGCTGTTCGTGCCCGCCGACCGTCCCGAGCGCTTTGCGAAGGCGGTGGCCAGCGGCGCGGATGCGATCATCCTGGACCTTGAGGATTCGGTTGCGCCGGAACGCAAGGCTTATGGACGGGCGGCCATGACCGAGTGGCTGGCGTCGCCGCGCGACTGCCTGGCGTTCGTGCGGATAAACCCGCTGGACGGCGATGACAGCCGCGACGACCTGGACGCCGTGCTGCCGGCATCGCCGGACGGTATCATGCTGCCCAAGGCGGAGGGCGCGGACAGCATCCGGGCGCTGATCGCGCGGGCGGGGGGCGCCGACCTGCCGCCGGTCCTGCCCATCGCGACGGAGACTGCCGCCGCCATTTTCGAAATGGGCACATTCCGGCAGGTGAGCGACAGGCTGGCGGGGCTGAGCTGGGGGGCGGAGGATCTGCCTGCGTCGATCGGCGCCTCGACCTCTCGGGAGGAGGATGGCCGCTACACCGCGCCCTTTGAAATGGTGCGCAGCCTGACGCTGTTCGCCGCCCATGCGGCCGGTGTTCCCGCCGTCGACACGATCTTTCCCCGTATTGAGGCGATGGACGATCTCAAGGCCTATATCGGGCGCGCGCGGCGCGACGGCTTTACAGGCATGATGGCGATCCATCCGGTGCAGATCGCGGCGATCAACCAAGGCTTCACCCCCAGCGAGGCGGAGATCGCGCGGGCAAGGGCCGTCATCGATGCCTTTGCCGCCAATCCGGGGGCAGGGGTGCTGAAGCTGGACGGCAGGATGATCGACCGGCCCCACCTCATCCAGGCGCAGCGGGTGCTGGCCGCGGGAGAATGAGAAAGGGTCCGGCGGTGCGGCCGGACCCTCCTTCATTTTTTCTGACCTTTATCGGTAGCGACCTTTTTCGAAGCTCGTGCCGCCAACGCCGCTATATCGGTCATTGGCGTCATCGCCCTGCGACCCGAACATCGCCTGCTGCTCGCGCTCCGTTCGCCAGGCGGTCTGTGCCTGTTCCGCCGTCTTTTCCAGCGTCACTTTCTGCGCATCGACCGACCTGATCCAGGATGACGGGATCGAATGATGGACGCCGCCGGATTCCTGGTCACTCTTGGTCAGGACGATGCGGTCGCCGCGCAGCTTGTCGACCGTGCCGACATGCTCGCCATCGCTGCCGACAACTTCCATATGCTCGCGCACCTGCTGCACGGCCTCGCGCTGTTCGCCGCGGCGGGTGCGCCAGGTGCCGAACTCATTGTTGAACCGTTCGCGGTTCTCGCGCTGATATTCGGCATAATCGCGGTCCAGCTCGTCGATCCGCTGCTGGCGCCAGGCATGGTAATTGGCGTCGTGATGCTCGCCATAATCATGGTTCACACCGAAGGCGCGCACCCGATAGCCATGATCCTCGCTGCCAAAGCCGCTGCGTTCGCCGGTATAGGGCGCATAACCGCGATTGGGCAGATAGCGGCTCGTGTTGGAGGCCGAGGCATAGCCGATCCGGCTGCTCTGGTCGCGCGGATCGCCATAGGGGCGGTTGTAATAATCGTCATATTCGCGACGGCGTTCCGCATCCTCGTCACCGAACCAGCTGCGGATTTCGTCGCCCGCACGGTCGAAGAAGCCGCGCTCTTCCGGATCATAATCGTCGGGCAGGCGCCGGTCGCGCGGCCCGGCATATCCGGAACCCGTTCCGCCGAACTGGCCGCGCGTGCCATATTGATAGCCGCGATCGTCCCGCCAGTCGCGCCGCGCGCGGTAACGGTCGGAATCGCGGTCCCAGTCCGTCCAGTTACGATCGCCGTCACCATAGCGACGTCCGCCTTGGTAACCCATTGTCCGTCTCCTTGTCTGCTTTTGCACGACGCCCATTCGGCCGCCGTCACCGCACCAATGAGCATGAAGCCGCATCGTTCCGGGCGTTACGCAGGAGTAATGTCCCGCCTTTGCCCCGGCATAGCTATTGAGCGTGACCTGGGCAGGCCGTTCGCAGCCGCCCCAATTTTGCGCAAAAAAGACCGTTGCATGGCCGCAATCGCTCGCTTATAGGCAGCGCTCCTTTACGGGGCCGTAGCTCAGCTGGGAGAGCGCGTCGTTCGCAATGACGAGGTCAGGGGTTCGATCCCCCTCGGCTCCACCAATTTTCCCAAAACCTGCGGATTTCTGCCAATCGGCGGAAATCTGCGGCTTTTCTTGCCTCTTTGCTGCACCGATGTGTAACACAGGGCCATGGAAGAAATGCCAAAACCGCCATACGTCGTTGAACGTGCGGGCAGCCGAAATCTCTATTATCGCAGGCGCTTTCCCGATGACGTTGCCGCGCATCTGGGGCGGGCGGATTACAACAAGTCGCTAGGGGTGTCCGCATGGAAAGATGCCGGAGAACCCGCGCGCCAGCATGAGCGCAAATATCATCTCGCGGTTCAAGCCGTGCAGCGCGAAATCCGTGAGACGCAGGACCGGATCAGCCATTCAGCGGCGAACGAGCAGGGAATTATCGTCCGGTCGCGCATTTTTGCTCCGGTTCGGCCGAGCGATCCCTCTCTGCCCTTGCTGACCGATCTGGATGCCCGGCGACTGGCGCGAGATTACCTGTTGGCAGCACGGTCGGAATTGGACGCCTTGCCTCCCGATGACGCGGTGGATGTCCAGCGCCGAGATGAATATGTGATGGAGATCGAAGACCGCATCGCAATGTTTCGATCTTCGGAAGATGCTGGAACGATGCGGCTCGTTCAGTCGGTCGAAGCTGATCTGCTGAGCAAAGCCGGTATCCGCGCTGATTTCCTTTCGCCGGAGGCGCAGTTGCTTCGGGAGCTAGTCCGTCGCGCTGCCTTGCAGGTTGCCCAGATGGAGCGTCGCCACTTGGACGGAGATTACTCCAAGGGTTTCGATGACATCGCGTTTCTGGAGCCTATTTCGGCCTCTCCCGTCTACGCGCCTTCGCTGCCCGCGTGGCACGGACCTACCTTCGGCGAGGTGCAGCAAGCCTATCTGGACGCCCTCTTCCGCAAGGGGCAGTCTGAGAAGACGAAAGACCGCTATCGCGCTGAAATGAAGCATATCTTGGCGTTTTTCGGTTCGGAGACCCCATTGGCGACGTTGACCAAGGCTGCTTGCGAGGGCTTCGCCGGGGTGATCGACAAGCTGCCTCCCAACTTTGAGGATTTGATCCGAGGCGGAGCCGATCTTCGTTCAATCGCTGCCAGCCGATCCCCGGACAGTCCGGTGCTGTCGTATGCGACCCAAGAGAAATATCTGAGCCAGCTATCACGCTTCTGCGGCTGGGCAAGCGGGCATGACTATATCGCGAAAAACTATGCGGATGGGTTGATGCCAAATGGCAAGAAGCCAGACGGCTCGGTTGCGAAGATGCCTTTCGAGGATCATGAGCTGCAACGCATTTTCCGGCGGCCAATCTATATCGGCTGCCGTGATGACCGCCACGGTTTCAGCGAACCGGGAGATGCTATCATCCGTCGCGCCCGCTATTGGGCACCCGTGATCGGCCTCTTTTCGGGTCTTCGGTGCGGCGAGATTTTGCAATTAACCCCATCGCATTTCCGCATCTCTGACGCGGGCACGCCCTTCATCGTGTTGACGAAAGATATGAAGCTGAAGAACAAGAACGCCGAGCGAGAAATCCCTGTTCACCCGACGCTGGTGGAAATCGGTCTGCTGGATTGGGTTGAGCGGCGGCGCAGTCGGGCTGAGCAAACCCTATTCCCCGAAGTGCCGATCAACAAATACGGCGACGCCAGTTCATGCTTCGCCAAATGGTATCGGAGCGATCTCAAGCATTTCGGTTTGGGCGACCGCCGACCCCTGCTGTCATTTCACTCGTTCCGCCACACCTTCAAGCGTGCCTTGGACCGGGCCGATGTGCCGGAAGAGAAAAAGGATGAGTTGTGCGGCTGGACGCGCGGTAAGAAGATCGGACGACGCTATGGCAGCGGTCTAGAGGCTGATGTGCTGGCAGAGGCCGTCAGGAACGTGTCATATGGCCTCGATCTCGATCATCTGCGGGCGCACAGTTCCCTTGTGGACTGAGCGCCTCCGAAACGTCCCCAGTCTGTTGCAACTGGTTGCAAGAGGTCGGCCTGTTTAGATGAAGCCGAAATATCTCTGGAGAGATTGATGCGTGATGGGGCTGACGGCAAATTTGCCATTGGGATCGTTAGCATCAAGCCAGTTATTCCATCCGAGAAAATAAGCGTCACTGTCGCCCGTCAAGGCTCTCGTCCGTCGTGTGGTCGCGGACTGGAAGTGTCGCACGTTAATTCCGGCTTCGCGCAAAAGGCAAGCTTCGATGACAGGCCCATGTTGCGCGATGATGCGGACACCCGCCCGGACTGGATCAGACAAACCATCCATCCATTTCTTCATGCGCTTGAACGTAATGTCCTCAAGGTCGGAGGCGTGAATGTCGTCATAAGCATCGACAACATTGGGTGCAGGAAAAGGGGCACGGCTCGGCATATCTCCGACCACGTCGTTTAGCCGCCGCAGAATTTCATTGCGCGTGCTATCGCTGAACGCGGCGAGGTCGTCAGCCGTGAGTAGGATCATCATTTTCTTGCCCGTTTGGGAGTGAGGGGATGCAAGGCGCTTGGCCAAGAAAACGCGTTAGTCGAGCTGGCGATCGTTGCACAAGCCTTTGCCGTTGATCCCCCCGTTCACACTGCCTAGACAGCCAATGAGCTAAACGGCGCGCCTTATGGGCGAGGCTGTGCGAGCAGGCATTTCGGGGGGTGAATGAGCAAGCTGACGCAGCAAACACTGGAGCGGCATCTTTGGGGGGCGGCTGACATTCTTCGGGGAACGGTCGATGCTGGCGATTACAAGCAATATATCTTCGGCCTGCTATTCTATCAGCGCCTGTGCGACGTGTGGCAGGAGGAATATGAGGCGCTGTTGGCCGAGACTGGCGACCGAGAGGAAGCAGCCGACCCGGACGAGCATCGCTTTCACGTCCCCGAAGAACACCGTTGGGAAGCCGTGCGCCAGCACGCCACGCAGATCGGTCAACGGCTGAACAATGCGCTGGCGGCCATCGAAGATGCCAATCTGCGGCTGCGCGGGGTGTTTGGCGATGTGGATTTTGCCAATCAGGATCGCTTTTCCGATGCCCTGCTGGAAAAGCTGCTCGCCCATTTCGAGAAGCACCGCCTGCGCAATGCGGATGTGCCCGCCGACATGCTGGGTGATGCCTATCTCTACCTCATCAAGATGTTCGCCGAAGGCGCGGGCAAGAAGGGTGGTGAGTTCTACACGCCTCGGCAGATCGTCCGGCTCATGGTCGAGATTGTCGAACCGCGCCCCGGCATGTCGATCTACGATCCCACCTGCGGCTCTGGCGGCATGTTGCTGGAGGCGGTGCAGTATGTGAAGGACAGGGGGGAGGATGCCCGCACCCTGTCGCTCTACGGGCAGGAAAAGAACTTCGCGACGTGGGGCATCGCCGAGATCAACCTGTTCCTCCACAACGTGGACGATGCCTTCATCGCCAAGGGCGACACGATCCTGTCGCCCAAGCGGTATGATCCCAAGGCGCGAGAGTTCGTGGAAGGCATCGGGGCCTATGACCGGGTGCTGGCCAACCCGCCCTTCTCGGAAAAGGTCTGGGGTTACGATGTCTGGCAGAACGGTGATCCGTTCGGGCGCGATGTCTATGGCTGTCCGCCTAAAGGCTATGGCGACCTTGCCTTCGTCCAGCACATGCTCGCCAGCCTCAAGGATGACGGGATGCTCGCGGTGGTTGTGCCGCACGGCGTGCTGTTCCGGGGCGGTGCCGAGGGGCGGATCAGGGAGGCCATGCTGGCCGCTGACGTAATCGAGGCGGTGGTGGGCCTTGCCCCCAACCTGTTTTACGGAGCGGGCATCCCTGCCGCCGTACTGGTGTGCCGCAAGCGCAAGCCCGCTGAGCGGCGTGGCAAGGTGGTAATCGTCAACGGCGGTGCCACCTTCCAGCCGGGCAAGGCGCAGAACTTCCTGACCGACGATCACGTCCGCACGCTGGCCAATGCTGTCCACGGCTTTGCCGACATCGAGAAGCTAGCCTGCGTCGTCCCGGTCGACGAGATCGCGGCTAATGGCTATAATCTCAATATCAGCCGCTATGTGCAAATCGGAGCGGATGCTGAGACGGTTGATGTCGCGGCGGAAATCGCCAAGCTGCAAGACCTGATCAACAAGCGCAATGAGGCCGAGGCCGTGATGTTCGGACACCTCAAGAGGCTTGGCTATGTCGGGTGAGTTGCCGGAAGGGTGGCGCACAGCGAGCCTGGGTTCTATTATCGACTTCGTCAACGGGTATGCCTTCAAGCCGGAGGATTGGCGTGACGTAGGCACTCCGATTATCCGTATCCAAAATCTGAACGGCTCCGACGCCTTCAACTATTTTGCGGGCAACATCCCGGAGCGTTATCATGTTAGGGCTGGCGATCTGTTGTTCTGTTGGTCCGGCAGTCGAGGAACTTCATTCGGTGCCAGAAAGTGGAGCGGGCCACTCGGTTTCCTAAATCAACACATATTCCGATGCGTGGTATCACGTGATCTGGATTTTGATTTTGCTTATTTTCTTTTGGAGGGAATGACCGGCGCGATTGAGGCCGAAGCTCATGGCGGCGGCGGGCTTGTGCACATCAAGAAGTCTGAGATTGTGAAGTTTGAGGCATTTCTCCCACCCCTCGACGAGCAGCGGCGGATCGCCGAGGTGCTGCGGTCGGTGGATGAGACGATTGCTCAAACCAAGGTTGCGATCGAACAGGCCAGTCGCGCGATCGAGGGTATGCTGCAAAGGCTATTTGTCGAAGGCGTCGGGCACTCTGACTTTAAAGACGGCCATTCTACACCCGTTCCCACCTCGTGGGACGAGAAGCCGCTTGGCGATCTTGCGGCTACGCCTATCACCTATGGAGTGGTACAGCCCGGCCCAGACGTCGCTGACGGCGTTCCATTTGTGCGTGGCGGCGACTTCCCAAATGGGCGCATCGACATCGGGGCATTGCGGAACATCGGCAAAGATGTTGCCAGTCAATACCGCCGGACCCAGCTACGAGGTGGAGAAATAGTTGTCAGTCTGGTTGGCTATCCGGGCGCTTGCGCCATTGTGCCTGACGTCCTTGCTGGTGCAAACATAGCGCGACAGGCTGCCTTGATCCGGCCAAGCGCGGAGATCCTCGCAAGCTACCTCTACCAGTTTCTTCGTTCACCTATCGGGCAGGATCGGTTGAAAAAGGAAACCATCGGATCGGCGCAGCAGGTTATCAACCTACGTGATTTGAAAGAAGTCATCGTGGCAGTGCCGCCTAAGCGCGAGCAGGACCAAATCGCAGCGATCCTCGCTGACCTCGACGCCTTTGTCGAACTGGAAACAGCAAACTTGGACAAGCTCACCGCGCTCAAGGGCAGCATCGCAGCCGACCTCCTCTCCGGCCATGTTCGGGTGCCAGCATGAGCGAATACCGCCTCGCCGAGAAGCCCGCGCTCGATGTGCTGGCGGCGCTGGGCTGGCAGCTACTGTCCCCCGCGCAGGCTCTGGCGATGCGCGAGGAGGAGAACCGCGTCATCCTGAAGCCCGTGCTGATCGACGCGCTGCGCACGCTCAACGGTATCGGCGCGCAGGATGCCGAGGCGATCTACAATGACCTTGCCACGCTGTCCGATAATGAGGAGTGGCAGAAGAAGCTGCGCGGCGGCTATTCCCGTCGCCTGTCCGGCGAAAACCGCGATAGTCCGATTGCGCTGATCGACTTGAAGAACCCCAACCGCAACGCCTTCCACGTCACCCGTCAGTTCCGGGTTGCGGCGCAGCGCCCGCGCATCCCCGATGTGGTCCTGTTCGTGAACGGTATCCCGCTGGTGGTGATCGAGGCCAAGTCCCCGCTCAAGACCACGGCCAAGGCCGAGGAAGCCTTCGAGCAGATCAAGCAGTATGAGCGGGACATTCCCCGACTGTTCTACCCCAACGCCTTCAACGTCGTCACCGATGGCGTGGCAGCGCTCTACGGCGCGACGGGCGCGCCTTCGCAGTTTTATGCCCCGTGGCCCGACGCATGGCCCCGCCACCGCGATGAGTTCGCCGACGATCTCGCCAAGGACTTATGGTGCCTATGCGAGCCTTCGCGCCTGCTCGACCTGCTGGCCCACTTCATTGTGTTCGAGGTGGACCCGGAGACGGGCCGCAAGATCAAGAAGGTTTGTCGCTATCAGCAGTTCCGCGCGGTTAACAAAGCCGTGCAACGGGTTGCACAGGGCGAGCATCGCAAAGGCCTGATCTGGCACACGCAGGGCTCGGGCAAGAGCCTGACCATGGTGTTTCTCGCCCTCAAGCTTAAAACCCACCTGACGCTCGATGCGCCGAGCCTCGCCAATCCCAACATCCTCGTGCTGACCGACCGGATCGACCTCGACGATCAGATCAGCAAGACCTTCGTCGCCTGCGGCCTGCCGAACCCGACGCAGTGCGGATCGGTGGCGGCACTTCGCGAGGCGGTGAACCGGGGCGGCAACGGGCAAATCCTGCTGTCCACCATCTTCAAGTTTGCCGGATCAAAGGAAGCTATCCCCAACTCGGCCAACTGGATCGTGCTGGTGGATGAATGTCACCGCACGCAGGAAAAGGATTTGGGTGCCTTCCTGCAAGCCACCCTGCCGGACGCCCATTTCTATGGTTTCACCGGCACCCCGATCAAATCGACCGACAAGGACACCTACGCCCGGTTCAGCATCGCGGGCGAAGGCTATCTCGACAAATACGGCATTGACGACGCCGTGCGCGACGGCGCGACTGTGCCGATCCTCTACGAAGGCCGTAAAGCCGATTGGGCGATCAACGAGGCTGAAATCGACATCCTGTTCGACCGCTGGTTTGTCGATCTGCCGGATGACAAGCGCGAAGAACTGAAGCGCAAGGGCCTGACGCTCGCCACCATCGCCAAGCACCCGGAACGCATCCGATTGGTCGCGATAGATATTTGGGAGCACTTCAAGACCGTCTGCCAGCCAGACGGCTTCAAGGCGCAGATTGTCGCCGTGGATCGTGAGGCGGTGATCCTCTACCGCGCCGCGCTGTCCGCCGTGATCGCCACCGATCTGCAACGCGACGGGATGGCGGCCGATGAGGCGCAGGCCAAGGCCGACGCCATGATCGCCTGCGTCTATTCCAAGAGCCAAGAGGACAACAAGCCGAGCGAGAACCCGGAAATTGCCGCGTTACGTGCCGGGCTGGAGGCGCACTACCTCGATGATGCCGCCGAGAAGGACGTGAAAAAGCGGTTCAAGGCGTTCGGGCAGGAGCCGAGCTTCCTGATCGTCTGCGACAAGCTGCTGACCGGCTTCGACGCGCCGCTTGAGCATGTCATGTATCTCGACAAGCCGCTGAAGGAGCACAATCTCCTCCAAGCCATCGCCCGGACAAACCGCACCTGCACGATCAAATTGCCGGACGGGGGCGAGATCGAGAAACCGAACGGGCGGATCGTCGATTACATCGGCGTCACCAGCCATCTGGACGAGGCGTTGCAGTCCTATCGCTCCGAGGATGTCGAAAACGCCATGCGCGACATCGCCATCCTGCGGAACGACCTCAAGGAAGCCCACGCCCGCTACCGGGCGCAGAAGCGCGCCATGGGGCTGGAGGGCATGGACGAGAAAGCCGCCGCCTATGCCGCTGCCAAGATGGCGGCCGGGGAGCAGGAGGATGACTGGTTCGACCTCCAGCGGTTCGCCCGCATCTTCATCAAGGTTTATGCCGACCTGTCGCCCGATCCGGCAATTCTCGACTTTACCGCCGAGGTGAAATGGGCTTCCGCGTTCCTACGGCTGGCGACGCAGGCCATTAGCAAGGACGAGAGCCTCGACCACAAGAGCTATTCGGCCAAGATAAGGGAAATGCTGGAGCAGCATGTCCATGTCACCGGCCTCTCGACCACGATCCGCCTGCGCAACATCACCGATCCGAACTTTGCCGACGATTTCGATACGGGGACCAAGACCGAGGGCGAATTGCAGGAAGCGTTCGTCCGCAAATCCGCCGAGCTTCGTCGCGTCACCCGCGAGCTGGTGGATAAGAACCCGGCGCAATATGGCCGTTTCTCTGAGCGGGTGCTGGAGATTATCCGCCGCTTCGAGGAGGGCCAGCTTGCCGCCGCCGATGGCCTTCGCGAGTTCGAGGGGTTGACCGGCGACATTCATAGCGAACAGGGCGCGCACGCCGAACTCGGCATGGATGAGAACGCCTTCTCGATCCTGCGCATCATTGAGGCCATCGTGACCGACGTTGGCCACGAAACCTTGCAGGACGCGGCCATCGCCATCGGGGCAGTCTATGCCGACGCCGCTGCGACCCAGCCCGCTTTTGCACATATGGAAGCCTATTTGCGGTCCCTACGCCAACAGGTTCGGCGCATCCTGACCGAACACGGCATCGGCGAAACCAAGGCCATCCGCGAGAAGGTGGAGGAGTTCGCTGTCCATGCTTATGGCAGCGCCCACTGATGCCTACGCTCCAGATAGGCCGGAAGGAAATCCCCTACGAGCTTCGTCGCTCGGCCACGGCATTGGAACGCCGGATCACCATCACGCCCGGTCATGTTGAGGTGCTGGCGCTGACCAGAGACAATGACAGCGACATAGCGGGGTTCTTGGAACGCAAGCGGCAGTGGGTGTTCAACACCGTACGCGAGATGGAGCGCATCGCGGCCAGCCGCCATGCCGTGCCCCGGTTCATCACCGGCTCGAAGATACCTTATCGTGGCCGAAACATGAAACTTGTCGTGCGGCGCACCGATGCTGAGCGGATCGCGGTCACCTATCGCAATGGCTTCACCATTGATCTGCCGCATTGGGCTGGAACAAACGCCGATCAACTGGTTGTCAGCGAGCTGAAACTCTGGCTGAGGCACTGCGTCCGTCGTGACGTGAAGCAGATCGCTGATCATTATGGCAGGCGGTTTGGTCTCGTCCCTCGTTCTATCCGTGTTGCGGACTTGATCCACGGCTGGGGATCATGCGGGCCGGAAGGGAATATCCTGATCAACTGGCATCTGATCTTTGCGCCGAAAAAAGTGCTGGACTACGTAGTAGTGCATGAACTGGCCCACTTGCGGCATCGTTCGCACGGATCTGAGTTTTGGGATTATGTCGCGGTCCTTGCGCCGGATTTTCAGACTTCAAGATCATGGCTGGATGGACATCAGCATCAATTGGGGGCAGATTTCCTAAATTAGCAGCGGTGGGCGCGTCAGTGATCGTTCCGCTTCTGTTGCCGAGAGATGCACCGGGGGGCGCGTTGACCAAGATACCGACCGTAAGCCTTGCTTTACGCCTACTGCGAGAAGGTATAACCGTTGATAAGGCGTTCAAGGAGGGGCATGGCCTTGAACAAGTAGAAAGCAGCTCTGGAACTTTATTTATAGGGCAGAACCCAGCCACACCGCCAAGCTGGGTCAAATTCTTGTCACATTACACTTCCGACGGCGCAGTGAACCTTCGCACGCAGAGCTGCTCCGCTGTCTTGCTCATTGAAGCAGGGAAGGCGGACAAGAAGCGCCTATTCGCGTTGTGTTTCGGACAGGGCCACCATGCCCTTGATGATGACGTGATACAGCGAAGCTTTGGGCTTCGAGTGGTGCTCAACAGCGTATCGCGTGGGCAGTTACGCACATTGGACAGTGCGAGCCTTGACACGACAGTCATGCAACGTCGAGTTCAAGCAAGTCGCGACAGCGACTTGAGCGCCTTTGATCTGGACGCTAATCGCAACCTACTCCGATTGGCATCGGGCACGCCGAAAAGCGGCGATTTTGCCAAGGCGCTTGCCGGTAAGGACGCGCTGCACCTTCGTGCAGCGGTATCCCCAGACAAAATTGCCGAACACTGCGAGAAGGCACTCAAGCTATACGAGGCGTCCGACTACCAGACTGACTTTGCCTTTATTGACTATGTGCAGCCGGTCGGCGAACGGGTGCTGATTGAGGAACTCGACGCCATCGCGTTCAAAGACTGAGGTGGCCTCGCCTTCTTGGACAGGTTGGCGGCTAAGTTAAGCTCATCGCGGATGTCGTTTTATGCCGCCATTTGGGTGATCAAATCCTGGGGGGCATGCCCCCCAGGATTTGAAGCGCCGATTT
>NZ_JBEGHU010000046.1:0-1130 GCF_040676415.1 Sphingobium sp. LSP13-1-1.1
GCATTGCCCAGCACATTGGTCGCGGTACGGCCCATGTCCATGAAATGGTCCACCGCCAGGATGAAGGCGACACCCTCCACCGGCAGGTCGAACTGGCCCAGCGTCGCCGCGACCACCACCAGTGATGCCCGCGGGACGGCGGCGATGCCCTTGCTGGTTACCATCAGCACCAGCAATATGGTGATCTGCGTCGCGATCGGCAGGTCGATGCCATAGGCCTGGGCGATGAAGATGGTGGCGAAGGTCGAATACATCATCGACCCGTCCAGGTTGAAGCTGTAGCCCAGCGGCAGCACGAAGCTGTAGATGCGGCGCGGCACGCCGAAGCGGTCGAGCTGCTCCAGCATCTTGGGATAGGCGGCTTCGGACGAGGCCGTCGAGAAGGCGATCAATATCGGTTCGCGCACATAGCGGATCAGCTTCACCATCCGCTTGCCCAGGAAGATGGATCCCGCCGCGAACAACAGCGTCCAGAGCGCGATCAGCGACAGGTAGAATTCGCCCACCAGTTCGCCAAAGGTCTTGAGCACGCCCAGTCCCTCGGTCGTCACGACCGACGCCAGCGCGCCGAATACGGCGAAGGGGGCGACGCGCATCACATAGCCTGTCACCTGCAGCATCAGTTCGACCATCGCCTCGATCACGGTGACGATCGGCTTGCCCTTGTCGCCGATGGCGGTCAGCGCCACGCCCACGAACAGCGAGAAGACGACGATCTGCAGGATCGAATTTTCCGCCATCGCCCCGATCATGGAGGTGGGGAAGACATGCAGGATGAAGTCGCGGAAGTTGAGCGCTTCGGTACTGACGCCGGAATCCGCACCGGAACGGACAAGATTCAGCCCCTCGCCCGGCGCGAAGAAATTGACGAAGATGAGGCCCAGCGTCAGCGAGATCAGGCTGGCGATGATGAACCAGGCGAGCGCCCTCCCGCCGATCCGCCCCAGCGCCGCGCTGTCGCCCATATGCGCGATGCCCGCCACCAGAGTGGAGAAGACCAGGGGCGCAATGATCATCTTGATCAGATGCAGGAAGATGTCGGCCAGCAGGTGGTAATAGCCCGCCACATCCTTCGCCAGCGTCTTGTCGCCACCCACCCAGATATTGGTGGCAAAGCCCACGATCACCCC
>NZ_JBEGHU010000047.1:0-905 GCF_040676415.1 Sphingobium sp. LSP13-1-1.1
TCATCTGCATGAGTTTTTAATGAGAATCGTTGCATCACATACTCCAAGCGCTTATCTGGGGCGCAGGAGATATGACATGTCGGCTCTCAGCGAACTCAAGCGCCACCTGCGCCCCGGACAGGTTTACCGTCGCAAGGATCTCGCGCGCTGGTCCAACGCGGTCGATCGTCATGTCCGGCAACTAGTGGAGGAGGGGCGCCTCGAAAAGGTTTCGGCAGGTGTCTATATGGCGCCGCGTCAAACCAGGTTCGGGGCGGCGCCGGCCAAGCCCGAAAAGCTCGTCGAGACATTCCTCGGCGACGACCGTTTTCTGATGGTCTCGCCAAATGCGTTCAACGGGCTCGGGGTCGGTACGACGCAGCTTTACAACGAGCCGGTCGTCTACAACCGCAAGCGGCACGGAAAGTTCACCCTCGACGGGCGCGTCTATGATTTCCGGATGCGACCCTCGATCCCCAAGCGGCTGTCCAAGGAAATCCTGCTGGTCGATCTGCTGCACAATCTCGATCGGCTGCCGGAAGACAAATCGGCAGTGCTTCCTCGCGCGCTCGAGCGGGCGAAGGAAATGGACCGATCGCGCCTCGCCAAGGCCGTCCAGGACTTTGGCTCGGCGCGGGCTGAGCGCTTGCTCGCGCCTGTTCTTGAACAGGCCTGACAGCGCACGAAATGTTGCTGCACGATCATACAGATTTCGACGATCTCCTGGCGGTCGTCTCGCGCGAGCAAGCGATCGATTCGGGGCTGGTCGAGAAGGATTATTGGATCATGCACGCCCTCTGGGGCTTGCAGCAGTCGGGTTTTCGCTTTGAACTCAAGGGCGGAACGTCGCTCTCGAAAGGGCATGGCCTTATCCATCGGTTCTCCGAGGACATCGACATCCTGATTAACCCCGACTTGGACGATCT
>NZ_JBEGHU010000048.1:0-895 GCF_040676415.1 Sphingobium sp. LSP13-1-1.1
CTTTACCCCGATGCTGCGCGCGCGTTGGAGGGGCTTCTCTTTGACGGGATGCATTTGTGCGCGGGCGGATTTGGGCTGTGCGGGATACCGGAACGGCTGATCGACGCGATCCGCGACAGCGGGGTCAAGGACCTGACGATTGCCTCGAACAATGCGGGGATTGACGGGGAGGGTCTGGGCAAGCTGCTGCGCACGCGGCAGGTGAAGAAGATGATCTCCAGCTATGTGGGGGAGAACAAGGAGTTCGAGCGGCAATATCTGGCCGGCGAGCTGGAGGTGGAATTCTGCCCGCAGGGGACGCTGGCGGAACGGTGCCGGGCGGGCGGCGCGGGCATTCCGGGCTTCTATACCAAGACCGGCGTCGGCACGGCGGTGGCCGAGGGCAAGGAGGTCAAGGTCTTCGACGGGCAGGATTATATCCTGGAGCGCGGGATTTTTGCCGATGTGGCGATCATCAAGGGCTGGAAGGCCGACGAGAGCGGCAACCTCATCTTCCGCAAGACGGCGCGCAACTTCAACCAGCCCATGGCGACGGCGGCGAAGATCTGCGTTGCCGAAGTGGAGGAGGTGGTGCCCACCGGCGCGCTTGACCCGGACGCGATCCATCTGCCCGGCATTTACGTCAAGCGCATGATCGTGGGCGCGCCCTATGACAAGAAGATCGAATTCCGCACCGTCCGCCAGAGGGAGGCCGTCTGATGCCCTGGAGCAGAGATGAAATGGCCGCGCGCGCGGCGCAGGAACTGCGCGACGGTTTCTACGTGAACCTGGGGATCGGCATACCGACGCTGGTGGCCAACCATATCCCCGCCGGCGTGGAAGTGACGCTGCAGTCGGAGAACGGCATGCTGGGCATCGGCCCCTTTCCCTATGAGGGGGAGGAGGATGCCGACCT
>NZ_JBEGHU010000049.1:0-888 GCF_040676415.1 Sphingobium sp. LSP13-1-1.1
ATGGAAAAGATCGAACTACAGGCCACTCCGATGGACGAAGCCGAAGAACTAGATATTCTAGCTGCTGACCTAGATGTGCTGCCAGAAAACGTGCCACTTGCATTGTCCATCATGGATGCACTCGCAAAGCTGGATGCAGCAATCAATTCACGCAAGCCAATCTAAGGCGATAACTACAAAGAAACCAACACAAGAATTGGAGAACAAAACAATGGCGGTTACACAGAACGATTTCAACGATATGGTCATGGCGCTTAAGGACAAGAAGACCGCGCTTTTGGCCGAGATCACATCAATTGACCAGCGTATGACAACCCTAGTCAATGAAGCCGAAGCTAGGGCAGAAGCCGATCTTCAACACGTTAAGCAGATGAAGAAGATCATCTACAATCAGGTGAACGGTTCAGAAAGTGAACCAGTGCTTGAAGCGAGTGACGGCGCAGTTCGTGTCAAGGCAGGCACGGTCATTCCGGGTTGGAGCATCATCAATAATGCTGACATCAGCAACGTGACACTCAAGGCAGCACACGACGCCGACAAAGCATACCACGAAATCCGCAATGAAGCCCGAAGGCTAGTCGGCGATCTAATTGATACGTTCGGCCCACTGCGCGACAAGTGACCCGCTAAATAGGGTGTCCTTGCAAAAGGGATTTTCGTTTGGAAGTCCGGCAGCTTCGGTTGTCGGACTTTCCCATGACTAAATAGAGTTGAAGGCAGTCATGTTTCGGGCGTCCTTCGGAATGGCGGATTGTTCGACTAAGGGCTGGAAACCAGAAAGGTCGAATATATCCATTGGTTTAAGGGTTGTTTTCGGTGAACCGACCAAAAGTATAACCGAAAACAAGACGAAAAAGCCCGTCGATCACCCGGCGGGCTTCCCCATGA
>NZ_JBEGHU010000050.1:0-862 GCF_040676415.1 Sphingobium sp. LSP13-1-1.1
CGATTGACCAAGCCTCAGAAATCTACGTGACCGACTACGAAGAGAAGTTCATCGAACGTAAGTCGATTGAGTTTTTGCGTCCTAAGTCGATGAAGAAAGACATCTGCTGTGACATCGCGCAGCTTGAGCATGTGAACCCTCGTCCGCTGAGCGTCTGACTAAATACCTCACATCTATAGTGAGGTCTTATGTTCATTCATCTAGTCACACATGGCCAGTTCAAAGAGGTCATGCCAAAGGGCTTCAAGCGCAAGCAAGTTATCTACGCGACTAAGATCGAGGACATTCTAGGTTATCTGGCTCAGTTCCCTGAAATGAAGGAACTGCTCGCTCACGCATCTTACGAACTGCGTCTAGGCGATACTCTCAAGGATAGTCGCAGCCTAAGCGTTGATGAGTTCCCCAACAGCGAGTTTGTTGAAGGCGCAACTCTTCACCTCACTCCGCTTATCGACGGCCACGAAATCACAACAGCCATGCTCATCACTGCGCTTATCAGCGCGGCTGCGTCCATTGCTGCTTCGATCCTCATCAACATCTTCATGCCCATGAACTCCGACACAAAGGAGGACAAGAAGGGTCAGCTGTATCAAGGCGGATTAGTTGTCCAGAAAGAGAATGAACCACTCTACTACATCGCCGGTCTTGATGTCGGCTGCGGCGGCAATCTCATCGAGGGTGATGTCTTCTATGTAAATGGCGCTGACCTGAACGGCATGTCTGACAAAGAGAAGGCGTTCAATGGCATCTTCATGAAGGCCATGGAAGGCTACAAGAAGGTCAGTGAGATATTCGGTGATGATGACACAGACGGTGAAAAAGGTGGCGGCAAGACAATCGGCAATACGATGGTCAGCAACGC
>NZ_JBEGHU010000051.1:0-829 GCF_040676415.1 Sphingobium sp. LSP13-1-1.1
GCTCGCACCCATCGGCAACATCCCGCCTGCCGAAGCCGAGGAGCTCTACTACGCCATGCTGGACGACACACCCATGGCAGCATAATTTAAGCCAAATGGCCTCCGGCAATCCCGGGGCGGTTCAATACTTACAGGAATTAAGATCTGGACTCATTTGATTGAGCCAGAAGATGATGGTTGGGACGATACAGATGGCGGACATGAAGGTGTGGGCGCATCGATCGTAGCGGGTATGGATGCGCCGCCAGTCCTAAGCCTGCCGAACATAGTCTCGATCTTGTGGCGCTGGCGGTAGAGCGCGGCGTCGTGCGGGATCGGCACCTTGCGGTTTTTCTTCGACGGGATGCAGGCCGTGATGTTGCGGTCGACAAGCGCCTTGCGGAACCAGTCGGCGTCGTAGCCTCGGTCGCCGAGCAGAGCCTTGGCGGGAGGCAAGGCGTCGCTCATCTGCCCTTCACTGAGCAGCATGACCAGCGGTCTATCCCTGCCATCGCAAACGGCATGAAGTTTGGAATTCAGCGCGCCTTTGGTGCGTCCGATACGTATGGGAACAGCCCCTTTTTGAGAAGGCTGCTGCTGTGCGGTGTGCCTTCAGGTGGGTCGCGTCGATCATCAACCGGTCCGGCTTGCCGCTCTTTGCCGAGAGGGCCGAGAAGATCTTGTTGAAGACGCCGAGCCGGCTCCACCGGATAAGCGGTTGTTATACCGACGTGCGCGGGTTCTGACTCACGGTTGGATTCCCAAGGTGCTAATTTTCTGATTCGTTGCAGCGAGCAAGAGGAGGCTCGCGATGGCGGCAGCGATTGGGGTTCGAACGGACTACACATCG
>NZ_JBEGHU010000052.1:0-585 GCF_040676415.1 Sphingobium sp. LSP13-1-1.1
CGCTCGAGGTGTTCAAGGCGATGCGGGCGGAATGGCCCGCGCACAAGCCGATGGGCATTCGCGTGTCGGCGACCGACTGGGTCGAGGGCGGCTTCAACCCCGACGAGGCGGTCGAGTTCGCCAAGGCGCTCAAGGCGCTCGGATGCGACTTCATCGACGTCACCACCGGCGGGCTCGATCACCGTCAGCAAATTCCGCTGGCGGCCGGCTACCAGGTGCCGTTCGGCGAACGGATCCGCAAGGAAGCGGATATCCCGACCATGTCGGTCGGCCTCATCGGTGGCAGCGCCCAGCAGGCTGAAGAGATCATCGCCTCCGGCAAGGCCGATTTCGTGATGATCGGCCGCGACGCGCTCTACGACCCTCGCTGGGCATGGCACGCGGCCGAGGAGCTCGGCGCGACGACCGACTATGCGCCCAAATACGGCATGGCCAGGCCCGCGCTTCGCCCGCAGCTCTATCCCAACCACCGCGCACCTGCCTGAGCGCGCGCATGCTGACTCCCAAACAGGATATGAGGACGCCGGTCACAGTGCTGACCGGCTTTCTCGGCAGCGGAAAGACCACATTGCTCAATCGCGCCCT
>NZ_JBEGHU010000053.1:0-579 GCF_040676415.1 Sphingobium sp. LSP13-1-1.1
GTGGATCACCTCCGCCTTGTAAAGACCGTTGACCGTCTCAGCCAAGGCGTTGTCGTAGCTGTCGCCAACACTCCCGACAGACGGCTCGATCCCGGCTTCGGCAAGGCGCTCGGTATACTTGATCGAGGCATACTGGCTGCCGCGGTCGCTGTGGTGGATGAGGCCACCGCGATGGACAGGGCGCCGATCATGGATCGCCTGTTCGAGGGCATCCAGCACGAAGCTGGCATGCGCCGTCCTGCTCATGATCTGCCCCCTGCTGAGTGGCCCAGAGACTATGATAGTCTGGACCACGAAAGGGACATTGAATGCCGAGCAAGAAGCACAAGCCGGAAGAGATTATCGGCAAGCTACGTGAAGTTGAGATCGTGCTGGCGCAGGGTGCCTCGAGAGCAGAGGCATGCCGGCGGATCGCGGTCAGCGAGCAGACCTATTATCGTTGGCGCAAGGAATGAGGTGGCCTCGCCTTCTTGGACAGGTTGGCGGCTAAGTTAAGCTCATCGCGGATGTCGTTTTATGCCGCCATTTGGGTGATCAAATCCTGGGGGGCATGCCCCCCAGGATTTGAAGCGCCGATTT
>NZ_JBEGHU010000054.1:0-574 GCF_040676415.1 Sphingobium sp. LSP13-1-1.1
ATCTCGGCCGCGCCAGGTGATGCTCTGGAACAGCAGCATGTTGAGCCCCGCCAGGACGAGGCAGACCATCTTTGCGATGAAGTAGGTGTTGACAGCGTAGGCAGTGGCTCTGCTGACGAAGAGCAGGCTCCCCGTGGCGACTGCCACCATGAACGCGATCCAGACGTAGGGCAGCGTCTCATCGGAGACCGCCGAGACCGCCGATCCGTTGGATGCCAGGCCGAGAAGGCGAAGATCCATGATCGCGATCGAGCCGACGACCGTGACTATCGCCAGGACGTGGAGCGACTCGACTGTCGGGAACGCCCAAGCCGATTCGGCTAGAAACGTCGCCAAGGAAGACGCTTCGAGCGTCTGCCACAAAGATTCCAATGCCATCGACAATCCTCTCAAGTCGGCGCGTAAGCAATCCAGCGTCCAGCGAAAATGATTGCGCACCACAGCAGGAGTATCGCCGCTGAGGTGAGCCGGACTGAAGTTCGACGCGCGTGCGTGGCTTCCCAATCCTTGACGTTGAGCCGCACCGTCCGCGCCTGGAAGGCCAGAGTCACCCCGATCATCGAGATCACGAGGA
>NZ_JBEGHU010000055.1:0-494 GCF_040676415.1 Sphingobium sp. LSP13-1-1.1
GCGGAAGGGGCTGTCATGGTCGGGCCGCTGGAAGACGCAGAGGTCGGTGACGATCATGTCGACCACATTCCTGCCGGTCAGCGGCAGGGTGCAGGCCGGGATGAACTTGGGGCTGCCGTCCTTGGACACATGTTCCATGACGACGATGATCTTCTTGACACCCGCGACCAGGTCCATCGCGCCGCCCATGCCCTTGATCATCTTGCCGGGGATCATCCAGTTGGCGATGTCGCCATTTTCCGCAACCTCCATCGCGCCCAGAACGGTGAGGTCGATATGCCCGCCCCGGATCATCGCGAAGCTGTCCGCGCTGGAGAAATAGCAGCTCTGCGGCAATTCGCTGATCGTCTGCTTGCCCGCATTGATAAGGTCGGCATCCTCCTCCCCCTCATAGGGAAAGGGGCCGATGCCCAGCATGCCGTTCTCCGACTGCAGCGTCACTTCCACGCCGGCGGGGATATGGTTGGCCACCAGCGTCGGTATGCCGATCCCCA
>NZ_JBEGHU010000056.1:0-203680 GCF_040676415.1 Sphingobium sp. LSP13-1-1.1
GGGGCTTGCAGCAGTCGGGTTTTCGCTTTGAACTCAAGGGCGGAACGTCGCTCTCGAAAGGGCATGGCCTTATCCATCGGTTCTCCGAGGACATCGACATCCTGATTAACCCCGACTTGGACGATCTGCCAACCGGCAAGAACCAGAATAAGCCCGCCCATATAGAGGCACGCCGCACGTTCTATGATGGCCTGGCGGCCAAGATCACGATCCCCGGCATCAGCGACGTCGGGCGCGACGAAGCATTCGATGACCAGCGCATGCGCAGTGCTGGCATCCGCCTGCATTATACTCCCCGCAACACTCTGCCGGAGGGCGTCAAGGACGGGATTTTGCTGGAGGCTGGTTTCGATCAGGTGGCCCCCAATCGGCCATGCCGGATCAGTTCGTGGGCCTATGACAAGGCGGCGGTGAGTGGCCTCGCTGACCTGACCGACAATCGGGCACTCGATGTGCCCTGCTACGAACCCGGCTACACACTGGTCGAGAAGCTCCAGACGATCTCGACGAAGTTCCGGCGGCACCTTGAGGATGGCAGCATGCCGCAGAACTTCCTCCGCCACTATTACGATGTCTACTGCCTCCTCGGCGATGCCGACGTTCAGGCGTTCATCGGCACCGAAGCCTACATCGCCCATAAGGACGCGCGCTTCCCGGCTGCAGATAACAAGGTGATCGCCGAAAATCCCGCATTCGATCTTTCGGACCAAACCACACGGGATCGCTTCGCCCGTGCCTATGCCGCCACGTCTGCGCTCTATTATCGTGGCCAGCCCAACCTCGACGATATCCTTGGGCGTATTCAAGAGTATGCGCATCGGCTGTGAGAGATCAGCGCGGGCCCACGTCAAATGGACGACGCGAAGGCTGTCGAATCTGATGCGGAAGCGCGGCATCCGAATCACGGTGAACCGGACAGCCGGCAGCAAGAAATGCCCGGCAAAGGGACTCGAACCTTACGGCCAGAAAGTTGTAGGGTATCGACGAGGGTATCGGCTGACGGATATCTGGAAAAGTGATTATATTTCAATTCACTAGCGCGATTTTCGAGTCCTCTTCTGCTTGGAATCCGGGGGCGTTCACTGGCGTTCGGGTGGGTCCAGCTAGAGAGAGACTACGCGTTCAATTCTGAATGTGAAAGTCTCGTCCCGCGTTTCCCGAAGCCGACCATTTTGTTGACGTGTCAGAGTGTGTTGAGCGGCGGGACTTGGAAGCCGTCGTGCGGGGGATCGCCGGGACCGTCAGGTTTCGGTTAAACCTGCCTCTCGGCGGCGAGGCGGTTATCGACCGCTGAGTTGCCTGATCTCTGCGATCACAAACTCAACGGTGAAGGCAATCTGGGTGGCTTGACCGGCGTTGAAGCCGCATAGCGTCAGAAAAACAGGTACCCACTTCATGAGAGCCCCCTGTCGCGTGAAGCCATGGCGTATCCATAGAGCGCCGGGTGACCCGTGAATGCCGTCGCCATCTTGGTATCACCAAGCACACTTGCAGCCTTGAAAAATACCGAAAGCGGAGAAGTGACAGATGAAAGAGAAATCGCCATTGCGGGTGCCGTTTCTCCAACCGCATGCAGCAGCGGTTTGAAGATTCGATCCATGTCATGGGTCACCTTTTGTTTGCTGTTCATGATGATATTTCCCGACAATTTGGATTGTATGCCGCTAGAATAGGGAGAGTGTTTGGATCACTTAATAGCTCTGCGTGCTTCAACGCTTGTTAGCGACGCCACATAGTCCGAAGACCGAAAATAGTGGCGGCAAGCAGAAACCGTCAGTGATCGCCGCCTATTTTCGAGGCCTGAACGATGACCGCCGCCACTTTCCGGGGTTTGGACATCTGGATCAGGTGGCTGCCGGGAAGTTCGAGCGTGACCGTATGAGAACGGCGATACAATGTCCGCAGCATCTCGGGCGACAGCGTGCGATCATCCTGCGCGACGATCCCGAAACTGGGCTTGGTGTGCCACGCCGCATTCGGCACCCTGGTTCCGAATGCGGCGACCGGCGTCGGTCGCTGTGCGGAGGCAAGATAGCGAGCCTCCGACGCAGGCAGGTCGCCCGCTACATCCTGCTGGAACATCGCCGGTTCCACGATCAGCGAGGTATCATCGACCATCATGAGATGGCTCGGAAGCGGCCATCTGGCGTTCAGCTCTCCGACCGTTTCCCCAGCGTCTGGCTGCACAGCTGCCACGTAAACGAGCGATTTCACCTTGGCGTCTGTGCCTGCTGCAGTGATCACCGCGCCGCCATAGGAATGCCCGACCAACACGACGGGGCCGTTCTGGCGTTCGATGATCTGCCGGGTCGCAGCTATGTCAGCATCCAGCCCTGTGAGGGGAAGCTGCACGACCGAGACGTTGTAATGTTTGCGGGTGAGGATGTCGTAGACCTTGCGCCAGCTGGAACCATCCATCGCGGCGCCATGTACGAGGATCACGTTCTTGGTGGGAGGCGCCTCGCGGGCGGCGGCTGCGCCGCTGGCGAAGGTTGCTGCGGCGGCTGCAGCCAGTGACATGAAACTGCGCTTCATTGGTTCATCCTGTACGATCTTTCAGATTGGCGGACGCTCGGCACGGCCGCGCCGTGCCGAGGGGGTGTTCAACGGCCTGCCTTGCCATCGAGGCTGAAACGACCGGCTCCGAACGCGACGATCTGAAGCAGTCCGCCGATGATGGAAATGTTCTTGAAGAAGTGGATGAACTGGTTCTGGTCGGCCAGATTGCTGTGGAATGCGAGCGCGGCGCCAAGGGTGAACAGCGCCATGACGGCGGCCACGAAACGCGTGCGGTAGCCGGCGAGCAGTGCGATGCTGCCTGCAATCTCGACAAGGACAGCCAGGCCGAAGCCGACCGAGGCGAACGGGAGCCCGGCGCTTGCGATCATTCCGATCGTTGCCGCGGGAGCCGTCACCTTGGAAACGCCCGAGAGAAGGAAGAGTGGGGCGATCAGCACGCGGCCAGCAAGGGCGGAATAGGACGATGCATTCGCGGAAGAGTGTGCGCCCGAGATGGTCTGGGCGGGGCTGATAGCTGCTGTATTCATGAGGTATCTCCTGGTCTTCTTCAGCCGGTCACCATGACCGCTGCTGACGTCCAAATGGCACCTCACCGCTCATCGAAATAGCCGAATTGAATAGAAGATTAGGATCGATGAAATCGACATGTTTGGACAACTCTATCGCTCGGCCTAACAAAGCTTGATGCTTTCCAGATGATTATTTCGTGTGATCCGCCGGGCTACATCCGCTTCACCAACCAAGTGAAAGGATAGCTCTCATGCAAAATCTCGATGGCAAGGTCGTGCTGATCACCGGTGCAAGCAGCGGCATTGGCGAAGCCACCGCGCGCACTCTGGCCGAGGGCGGCGCCACGGTTGTTCTGGGTGCTCGCCGCACCGACCGCCTGAAAAAGCTGGTCGCCGAAATCGAAGCTGCCGGTGGTAAGGCTCTGGCAAAGCCTCTGGACGTCACCGACCGAGAAGATGTCGCGGCTTTTGCCCAGGAGGCGCTGGCGCGGTTCGGCAAGATCGATGTCATCGTCAATAATGCCGGCGTCATGCCGCTCTCGCCGATGGCGGCACTCAAGGTCGACGAATGGGACCGCATGGTCGATGTCAATATCAAGGGAACGCTGTACGGGATCGCCGCAGTGCTGCCGGTGATGAACGAACAGGGCTTTGGTCAGGTGATCAACATCGCCTCGACGGGCGGCCACGCCGTGTCCCCGACCGCTGCGGTCTATTGTGCTACCAAATTTGCCGTGCGTGCCATTTCTGAAGGCCTGCGTCAGGAGAATGACAAGATCCGCGTGACGGTTATCAGCCCGGGCGTGACGGCATCCGAACTGGCCGATTCGATCTCCGACCCGAAGGGGCGCGAAGAGATGAAGGAATATCGCAAGGTCGCCATCAGCCCCACCGCGATCGCCCGGGCCATCCGCTTTGCCATCGTGCAACCTGCGGATGTCGATACGACCGAAATGATCGTCCGTCCTACCGCCACGGCCCTTTGAGCCAGGCTCGAAGCCTCCGCCCGAACAATCACCAGATCAGGCGATGGGCTGGGCGCTGCGCCTAAGTCGGTGCAGCGCCCGCCTGCTCCTTGAATCGCTGGATCAGCCAGCGACCGGCGGGGCCGGGCGGAGTGTCGGTCCGGTAGATCGCATCCATGACATAGTCGCCGCCGATGCTGTCGGGCATTTCCAGCTTCACCAATCTTCCGGCCGCTATATCGTCGCCGATCATCGGCTCTGGCATATTGCCCCAGCCGATCCCCGCCTTGAGCAGCATATGCTTGGAACTCAGGTCGGCAAGGCGCCACGTGCTCGTGCCGACGACAGCAATGTCGCGGCCCCTGGTGAGCGCGGATCGGTCAGTGAGCACAAGCTGGACATGCTCGCGGCCGGCTCCGGGAAGATTTTCCTTGGCAAGGGCAAGGGGATGGGTCGGGGCCGCCACGGGGATCATCCGCACGCTTCCAATGCCCTCCTTTTCGATACCGTCTACCGTCACCAGCGGCCCCGCGACCCCGATGCTGGCAACGCGGTCCAGCACCAACCGCGTCACCGAGCCCAGTGATTCGACATAAAGGTGGAGCGCCACAGTCGGGAATTGATCGCGGAAACTGGTGAGCGCATCCACCACCCGCTCCTCCGGCAGCAACGTGTCCAGAACGATATGAAGTTCGGACTCCAGCCCCTGCAGCATGCCTTTCGACTTTGCGCGCAGGCTGTCGATGCCGCCCGCCACTCGGCGCGCCTCGGCCAGGACCATCCGTCCCGCTTCGGTGAGCTGCGGCTTGCGGGTCGTTTCGCGATCGAAGAGCGTGAGCCCGAGTTGCGCCTCGAGGTTCGCGATCGAGTAGCTGACCACCGAAGAGGCGCGATTGAGCTGCCGCGCGGCGCCCGCAAAGCTGCCGATGTCGACAACCGTCAGAAAGACCTTCAGCTGGTCGAGAGTGGGTGTACCTGGCTCACTTATCATGTCGAATTCCTCGAACCTAATCACCTATCATATGCCGGTTTTTTAGGCCGAAGGAAACGCATAACTCTCCGTCATCGCCAACGGCGCATTGCCGACGATGAAGGAACAAGACATGACTTTCCAAGCAAATCCGCCACTCGTCCAGCAGGTCGTACTGCCGGCGGTGCGCGACCTCGGCGGCTTCGATGTACGCCGGGCGCTCCCTTCGATCCAACGCCGAATGATAGGACCGTTCGCCTTCTTCGACGCCTTTGGACCTGCGGTATTCCGGTCCGGTGAAGGCGTCGATACACGCCCTCATCCGCACATCGGGCTCGCCACTCTCACTTATCTGATTGAAGGCGAACTCGATCATCGGGACAGCGAAGACTACTTCCAGACCATCCGTCCCGGTGAGGTAAACCTGATGACCGCGGGGCGCGGGATCGTACACTCCGAGCGCAGTGGTCAGGCCTTCCGCGACCGCGAAGACCGCATGTTCGGCTTCCAGACCTGGCTGGCATTGCCGCTGGAGCTGGAAGAAGCAGATCCAGGTTTCAAGCATATCGAGGCGGCCCGCATCCCGCGCCTGACCGAGGACGGCGTGCGCGTGAACCTGCTTGCCGGCAGCCTGGGCGGCGAGAAGTCTCCGACACCGATCTTTTCCGAGACGCTCTATGCCGATCTGCAGCTGAATGCCGGAAAGCGCTTCAAGCTGACCTCCGATCATATCGAACGAGCGGCCTACGTCGTCGAAGGAGAGGTCGAGGTCACAGGGCAAGAAGGCCGCTTCGTCAAAGACCAGCTGATCGTCTTCAAACCCGGGTCGGAGATCATCCTGCGCGCTGTCTCGAATGCGCGATTGATGGTGCTGGGCGGCGAACCGCTCGAAGGCGAACGCCACATCTACTGGAACTTCGTCTCGAGCCGGCTCGATCGCATCGAGCAAGCCGCCGCGGACTGGCGGTCCGGGCGCTTCCCCACTGTTCCGGGCGATCCCGAGTTCATCCCTCTCCCCTCGACGTCGCCCCGCGCCGCCTGAGCTCCCCCAACCAATTCCATCAAAAGGATATTCATTATGACCTACGCAATCATCGGCTCCGGCGCGATCGGCACAGCCCTTGCCCGCCAATTCGCCCGTACCAACACGCCTGTCCTTATCGCCAATAGCCGAGGGCCCGCCTCGCTCGCCAGCCTGGCGCAGGCGCTGGGATCGGCTGTCCGCCCCGTCGCGCTTTGGGATGCGCTGCAGGCTGAAACCATCATTCTGGCGGTGCCGTTCTCAGCGGTCGAACAGGTGGCAGCCGAAACGGCCGACTGGAGCGGCCGGGTGGTTATCGATGCTACGAACGCGATCAACTTCACCGATTTCTCGCCTGCCGATCTCGGCGGTCGCCTGTCGAGCGACATCGTCGCGGCCGCGCTGCCCGGCGCTGCCATCGTGAAGGCCTTCAACACACTTCCGGCAGCGATCCTCGCCGAGGAGCCGGGATCGGACGCGGGAAAGCGGCCGATCTTCCATGCGAGCAATAACTCGCAAGCGTCGGCCGTAGCCGCCGCGCTGATCGCCACCCTTGGTTATGCCCCGATCAATCTCGGCCGCATCGATGAGGGCGGCCGTCTCCAGCAGTTCGGCGGAGCGCTGATGGTCCACAGCCTCATCAAGCAGGCCTGATCACTTTCTTTGAAAGGCGCCCAAGCGCCCAGGAGAATGCACATGTCCAATATTCTTGAAGGCAAGACCGTCGTCGTCACCGGCGCAGCCAGCGGCATCGGCCGCGCCATCGCCATCTCGGCTGCAAAGCATGGCGCCAAGGCCGTCATCGTCTCCGATATCGTCGAAGCGCCGCGCGAAGGCGGCACCCTCACCACGCAGGAGATCGAAGCATTGGGTACGCCTTCGTTGTTCGTGCGGGCCGACGTGTCGAAGAAGGACGACAACGAGCAACTCGTTGCTGATACCGAGCAATTCGGCGGCGTTGACGTCATGGTGCTCAATGCCGGCATTTCCCTTCGCTCCGATGGGGCAGAGGTCTCCGAGGAAGACTACCGACGTCTGATGTCGATCAACCTCGATGGGACGCTGTTCGGTGCCCAGGCGGCCGCCCGGCAGATGAAGGCTGCCGGAAAGGCCGGCAGCATCGTGCTGATGGCCAGCATGGGCGGCCTTGTGGGCGCGGGCATCACCGTCGCCTATTCGACCAGCAAGGGAGGCGTCGTCCTGATGGCAAAGGCGCTCGCCGACGCGCTTGGCCCCGACGGAATCCGCGTCAACGCCGTTGCTCCCGGAACGATCGACACGGAACTGCTGCGCAGCACGCCGGACATCGCGGCCGCGAGCGAAGGCTTCCGCCAGCGCACGCCTTTGCGCAGGCTCGGTCAGCCCTCGGAAATCGGCGATGCCGTCGCGTTCCTGGGATCTGACCTGTCCAGCTATGTTTCTGGCATCGCGCTTCAGGTTGACGGCGGCTTGCTCGCGGTCATCTGAAAACCGGCAAGCCCGATCGGGCCAGCACCACGCTTGTCGATTTTCTCGATGGTAGCTGTCGATCGTATTCGGATTTTCGGACCGAAAGATGGCTGGCAAAACGAATTCACACAGACGCTTTCGCTCCACCACCTCTCTCAAGGATCACTATAATGGTCAAGGTACTCGTTCTCTATTACTCCTCCTATGGGCACATCGAGACGATGGCGCATGCCATCGCCGAAGGGGCTCGTTCGGCCGGCGCGACCGTCGACGTCAAGCGGGTGCCCGAGACGGTACCCGAAGACATCGCCCGCGGCGCGCATTTCAAGCTCGAACAGGATGCGCCGGTTGCGACCGTCGCCGAACTGGCCGACTATGACGCGATCATCGTGGGGACCGGCACGCGCTTCGGGCGCATGTCCAGCCAGCTTGCCACTTTCCTCGACCAGGCTGGCGGGCTGTGGGCGCGGGGCGCGCTCAATGGCAAGGTAGGCGCAGCCTTCACGTCTTCGGCCACACAGCATGGTGGCAACGAAACGACACTGTTCTCGATCATCACCAACCTGCTGCACTTCGGCATGACCATCGTGGGGCTCCCGTACAGCCATGGTGGCCAGATGAGCATGGACGAGATCGTTGGGGGTGCGCCCTATGGCGCCACAACGATCGCGGGCGGCGACGGTTCGCGCCAGCCTTCGCAGATCGAACTCGATGGCGCGCGCCATCAGGGCGAGATCGTTGCGAAGACTGCCGCCAAGCTTTTCGGCTGACAATCGGCCCGGGCCGCAAGTCCCGGGCTCCCACCACCGACAGGAAATTACCTTGGAAGTCCTGCTCTTCCGCGCGATGACGCGCGCCTCGAGCAGCTTCCGCGATCAGGTTTCAGGAGACTGACCATGGCACAGGATAGCAGCGATCTTGCAAAGTCCGTCATCCGCCGCAACACCGACGAAGTGCAAGGCGGCGGTGACTGGGCGCTGTTCGAGGAACTTTTCTCGGACGATTTCTACGATCATACGCCGCAGCCCGGCGGCACCCGTGACAAGGCCGGCGTACTGCTGCTCTACAAGCGCCTGCGCGACGCCTTTCCGGATTTTACGCCGGAGATCCACTGGCAGAGGGTCGACGGCGATGTCGTCACCACCTTCAAGACCTACCATGGCACGCATCTGGGGAACTTCCTTGGACAGGCGGGCACCGGAACGCGCGTCAGCTTCGAAACCGTGGACGCCATGAAGGTGGTCGATGGTAAGATCACCGAACACTGGGGCGTCGCCAACCTCTACTCGGTTCTGCAGCAGATCGGCGTAATTGCGCCGCTGCCCGCCGGAGAACCTAGCCATGTCTGACGTCATTCGCATGCATGCGGTCGGTGGACCGTCCGTACTAGTCGCCGAGCAGGAAACGGTTGGCGCTCCGGGACCGGGACAGGTGAAGATCCGGCACACCGCGATCGGCGTGAACTTCATCGATACGATGTTCCGCAGCGGGGCGTTCGGTGTCTCCCTCCCGTTCGTGAACGGTGTGGAGGGGGCGGGCGACGTCATCGAGGTGGGCGCTGGTGTCGAAAATCTGCAAGTCGGTGACAGGGTGGCCTATTTCTTCGCGCCCGGTGCCTATGCTCAGGAGCGGATCATCGACACCGCACCGCTGGTGAGATTGCCGCAGGATGTACCGACACAACTTGCAGCTGGGATGCTGACCAGGGGCGCGACCGCATGGCTCGCCGTCCGAATGCTGCATCAGGTCAGGCAAGGTGATGTGATCCTGGTGCAGGGTGCGACCGGAGGCGTCGGATCGCTGGTGGCACGCTGGGCCAGGAAGTTGGGCGCGACGGTCATCGCCGTGGGATCTTCGGCCAAGCTTGCACGCTTGCCGGCAGATATCGTTCATCGCCTCGCTTCCGAAAGCGCCGATCTGGGGACAGACATCCGGGCGATCGCACCGGACGGTGTCGACGTGGTCTATGATTTCGTGGGGCGAGCTACGGCCGATGCCTCTCTCGAGGCGGTAAGGGACGGCGGCGCAATCTTCACCATCGGCGCCGCGTCCGGAGCGGCGAACTTTGACGAGCAGCTGGTGGCCTCCCGTCGGATCACCGTCCGGCATGCCAGCGCGGCGTCAGCTGTGAAGGGCGCTGCGCTTGAGGCTGCCGCGCAGGAGGTCTTCGAGTGCTGGCGAGATGGCACGTTCGGGGAGATCGAACTGGATCGTTACGCTCTCAAGGATGCGGCCATTGCGCACCAGGCCATTGCTGATCGAACGATCGGATCTAACCCCGTGCTGCTCCCTTGACCAGACCATGCGGCAGCGGCGGCGCGTTGCAAAGTGTGGATTACGTCCGCTCGCCCGTATAAATACAACGTGCACGGCTTGGCCTGGTGGCCCGGGTTGCATAATGTCCGGGTTCATCACGAGTGAGGTACTCCATGACGCCGGCGGTTCAGGGCAGCGAGTTTGCGCAATTGCGCGCCTTTGTTTCCGTCGCCGAGCATGCCAGCTTCTCACGGGCGGCCGCGCAAATGGGCATTACCCCCTCGTCCCTCAGCCAGACCATCCGCAACCTCGAAGAGCGTTTGTCACTTCGTCTGTTCAATCGCACGACGCGCAGCGTAGCCCTGACCCCCGCGGGCGATGCGCTCCTGCAGCGGCTGCGTCCGGCCATGGATGAGATCGCGGCGGCGCTGGCGAATGCGTCGCACTTCCGCGACAGCGCTGCCGGGACGGTCCGCGTGCATGCGGCGCGGGTGGCTGCTGCGGCGCATATCGAGCCGATCCTGGGCGAGTTCTTCGAGAAATATCCGCAGATCCTTCTCGATGTGACGGTCGATGATGCCACCGTGGACATTGTCGCAGGCGGGTGGGACATCGCCCTGCGGCCCGGAGAAGTCGTGGAAAGGGACATGGTCGCCGTCCAGCTTGGTGGCGAACTGCGGCAGTATCCGGTCGCCACGCCGCAATATCTGGAACGCCATGCGGCGCCGCAAACGCCCGAGGATCTCCTCGATCACAACTGCATCCGGTGGCGGTGGGCAGGACGTCCACTCCCCTACAACTGGGAGTTCCAGCGCGACGGCGAGTGGTTCGAGCTGGCCGTCAGCGGATCACTAATCGCGACGGATCGTCCGATGATGATGCGCGCCTGCCTCGATCATGTCGGAATCGCCCTTGCGACAAACCGTGAGGCAGACGAACTTGTCGCCCGCGGCAAGCTTGTGCCGATGCTCGATCCCTACTGCGCTTACTACCCCGGCTATTTCCTCTGCTATCCCAAGCAGCGCCAGATGGCGCCAGCGCTGCGTGCGTTCATCGACTTCATACGAATGAAGGCGAAAGAGTAGCCCCCTTTCGCCTTAATCCAGCCTATTGGCGGTAAAGGACCATCCCGGCGTGATAGAGGACGTCGTTCCTGAAATCGCCATCAGCCGTAAACCCGGTGTCGTCCCAATATTCGATATGATCGCCAGTGACCTCATAGCGCCCCTGGTAGGCGCTATTCTTCTTTCCGCGGGCTTCGTCGTAGCGGCCGTTGGGCAGAAGCTCATGGCGAATATAATCATCCTTCGTGACCCACATTCCGACATAGTCGCGCTGCTGCGTCATCCTGCCTCGCATGTTGTTCAAAGTTGCGGCCTGGCGGACGGGGTTTAGCCGGTCCGCCCGTCCGATCAATCAAGCCGTGGGGCCGACGCGGATGAAGGGTTTGAGGTCAAGATCGCCTTCAACCAACTCCGGCACGCTGGCGACGAATGCCTGCATATGCGGAAGGCTGAAATGCTCGGTCAGGTCGTCGAAAGACCGCCAGACCTCGTAGACCATCCACAAATCCGGATCATGCGTGCCTTGGTGGATCTGGTAGATGATGCAGCCGGATTCCGCGCGGGAGGGGGCAACCAGGCGCTGCAGCGCAGCACCCAGTTCTTCGCTGCGCCCGGCCTTGGCCCTCATTTCGGCAAGGTTGGTGTGTTCTGCCATGATATTACTCCTTTCTGGCAAACATTTTCAGATCGCGAAATCGGTGCTGGTCGAAATGTCCTCCCATTGTCGCAGATCGTCCTCAAAGCGGTCGAGCCGAGCGCGCGTGCGCTGCAGGGCGTCGCTGCCAAGGACGAGGTCGAGCGGGGGTTCATCGGCGTCGACAGCGGCAAGAATTGCGGCAGCTGCCTTCTCAGGATCGCCGATCTGCTTGCCGTTCTTGTGGAGCAGGCCCGTGACGGCCCGCCCGCTGGTGGCGGCATAATCGTCGATGTTGCGCTGTGTGCGGCAAACCGACCTTTCCGAAAGGAACTCGGTTCGAAATGAACCCGGCGAGACGGTCGTGACCCAGACGCCCATCGGGGCGACTTCCTGTGCCAAACTCACCGACAAGGCAGAGATTGCCGCTTTCGTGGCAGAGTAGATCCCGGACCCGGGAGCGGGCGCGATGGCCGCCACGGAGGAGATGTTCATGATATGACCGCGCGTACGTCTTCGCAGGTGCGGGAGCGCGCCCCTGATCACGGCCAGCGGCGCGTAGACATTCACCATGAATATCTGCTCGATCTCCCGTTGAGACGCCGTCTCGATCGATCCCAGCAGGCCGAATCCCGCATTGTTGACAATCACGTCGAGGCGCCCAGCCACGCCCGCAGCCTTGGATACAGCCTGCTCGATCGCCGCCATGTCGCTCAGTTCGAGCGGAATGATGTGCAAGCGCTCTGATGAAATCGCTTCGGGCACGCGGCCGTCGCGGGTGGTTCCGACGACGACGTCGCCGCGTGCGATTGCAGCCGCAGCGATTTCCAGACCTAAACCACGAGAAACGCCTGTGATGAACCAGGTCTTGTGCGCCATTCCAACCTCCAAAAATGGCCGCGGCACCTGCCGCTCTGCTGCACAGGATTTAGGGCTTCACATGTCGGCGCATAATCACTCCCGTTCCGAACGCGCTTGTTAGCCGCACCACATAAATTGGCCACCTTGCTGCGATGCCCCTTGTTTATCCGCTGCCACCCCGCAAGACCCGCTGGCAATTCGGTATCCCGATGCAGGGGTCATCAAAGCCACTTGGAGATAGAAGCGAAGCCCTTGTAGGCATGCGGTCTAAAGCGGCCGTGGGCTCCGCAAACTGATCGATGGCGCGAGGATCGTTACGGAATGACAGAGCGGACGGCGGCAGAAACGCTGGACAAGCATATTCGGGGGCGGCTCGTTGCGGACGGCGGCGATCGTTCGATGAAATCGGTCATTGCCCAGATCTTCGTCCGAGAACGTGAACAGGACGGCTTCCTTGTCCCTGCCGTAGCTGAGCCCCTTATCGTATGGATCCTCAAGGGGACTGCCATCGTCGAAGAGCGTGAGCTTGGAGGCGAATGGACCGCTGCCCGCGTGGCGGCCGGTGATTTCTTCATCACGGATTCCGATGCGCCATATGAATTGCGCTGGAATTCACTCGATGACGGTCCATTCGAAGTGATGCACCTTCATTTCGGCTTGCCACTGATGGAACGGGCCGGTGCCGAAGTCCTGGGAAGCAAGCACCGCCCTCTGCTTTCAGAGGTATCCGGCGCGCGGGACGATCAGCTTGCGCCCTACATCGCCTTGATTGCAGAGGAGATCGCCGGGCAACCGAGACCAAGCCCGCTATATCTCGAAAGCCTCGCCCAGGCCCTCGCCATCCGTCTTGTTCAACACTACCGCGACGAGGCGCAGGATGGCAGCAGGCGACGTAACGCGCTTCCGGCTTACCGCCTTCGACGGGTCACCGAACTTATGGAGCAATCCATGGGCGAAGAGTTCGATCTCGCTCGCTATGCCGATGTTGCAAGCATGAGCATCGCCCACTTCAGCCGCCAGTTCAAACAAGCCACGGGCCTTGCTCCATCACAATATTTCATCCGCCTCCGCATCAGGCGTGCACGGCAGCTGCTCAGGGAAACCAACCAGCCGATCATCTCGGTTGGCATGGAAGTTGGTTATTCCAGTCCGAGCCACTTCGCGCAGGTCTTTCGCAAGGAAACGGGCGTTTCGCCCCGGTCGTACCGACGGGCATGACGACGGCACCAAAGAATAATCTATCGATCTGCACGCCCTGCCTTTGGCCGTAACGTCCACATGCCCAGCGCACGGGAAAGCTCCCGATAGGCAAAATCAAGCAAAACTCCGACAGTTTTCGCATAGCCCCGAGAGAAGGTCGGCGGTGGAAATGACATATCCGGTTCACGTCATCCGACGGAGCCGGATTGATCCATGGATCGTCAAAGCCGGCACAAATCGAGCGATCCTAGATGGAGAGAGATCATGACCAGCATCGTGAACACTGTGAATGAAGTTGAGGGTAAGGTTGCCATCGTGACGGGGGCAGCCAGCGGCATCGGACGAGCGATCGCAGAACTGCTGCATTCGCGCGGCGCCAAGGTCGTTGCGGAAGACGTCGATCCGGTGGTGAAGGATCTCGAACGCGACGGCATCGTCGCCCTGGTTGCGGATATCACGGTGGACGGCGTTGCAGAGCAGGCCGTGTCGCTTGCGCTCGACACGTTCGGCAAGCTCGACATCCTCGTCAACAATGCCGGCCGCATCCTCTACAAGAACATGATCGACCTCTCCCGCGAGGAGTGGGAGTGGCAGATGCAGACGAATGTCACTGGCGCCTTCCTCCACTCGCGTGAAGCCCAGAAGGCGATGATGAAGAATGGTTCGGGCGCGATCGTGAACATCGCTTCCTATGCGTCCTACTTCGCCTTCCCAGGTATCGCGGCCTACACCGCTTCCAAGGGCGCGATTGCCCAGATGACCCGCACGCAAGCCCTCGAGGCAATCGGGCACAACATCCGCGTCAATGCCATCGGCGTCGGCGACGTGGTCACCAACCTGCTCAACCACTTCCGCGATGACGGCCGCGAATTCCTCACCGACCATGGGCAGAATGCGCCCATCGGACGCGCAGCAGATCCGAAGGAAATCGCGGAAATCGTGGCATTCCTCGCATCCGATCGCGCGAGCTTCATCGTCGGCTCGGTTGTCATGGCTGATGGCGGCATGAGCGTTGCGATCGGCTGATCGATAGAGCGCGGGTGGCTCCGGGTCGGCGCCACCCGCGCATAGTCTCACTCCAATATGGGGTCCTGCACGGACCGCCCACGTGACTGGAATTTGTGCCGAGGCCGCAAAACGGGTTGGCGGTTGGCGAACGGCGGGTTTCGGCACAAGCAGTCATTCCCAGACGGGCTCCTGAGAGGCGAATATTGGTCGTCTCCTTCCTGAGATGTCGAATGCCGGTAAGCCGCGATTTGACCGCCAGTTCTGTTCAGGCCGTAGAACGACCTGGCGGCTTTATCGCGGAAAGCGTCAAGGTTTCTCTCTGCGGCATGGCAACCAGTCAGTGCGTTGGACAAAACGCCGCTGATCCCCATCTCTGAATGGCCAAGTCACGCCGCCGCCATCTTCTCAAGCTTTGCGACGAAGAAGCGGTCGCTCCATAATTCCAGCGACTTTGCCTCCGCCGGGCGCAAAAAGCGTCTGACATCGTCGGCGGCGGCCTTCCAGTCGATAGTGGCTATGGTGTTCCGCAACGTACCCTCCAACCATAGCATGTCGATCTTGAGGTCTGCCTGCCCCGTCCATGGGCCTGCCTGTATGAGGGCCGCCTGGAGATGTGTCAGATTGGGCAACACCCCGTTCGAGACGTACCAGGAAAAGTCATACCAATCCCTGCCCTTCAAATAGCCCCGACAAAGCAAGGCATGGATTTTCAGCGCGAAGTTGGAAGACATATCCTGATGCCGCACCTCGTAGTCGGCGGGAAAATCGAGAAAGGTGCTGGCTTCGCCGGATCCGGGCGGCGGATTGGTGTCGATCTCGAGCTTGATCTTGATCGTCCGGCGACGTCCGGTGCCTGCGAAGGTCAGATCGAGCTGGCTCGCGATGGATTCATCCTTGAGCACTGCCTCCCGAATCGCCTTGTCCATCCTTTCCTTGGGCTGGGCATCGAGCTTCAATCCAAACTGCGCAAAAACCTCGACCAGAATTTTGAGATAGGATGTCCAGTCAAACTCGGGGTTCGGTGACCGGAGCATAAAATCGAGAACTTCGGAAAATCTTGGAAGGCGATGCAGAATGCGTAGGCTGGTGCCACCTTGGAAAAGAGCGATATCAAAAAAATCGGCACGCCAGAGCGCGTAGAGGGCGATCTCCTGCACGATCTCCTTGGTCGCATTCTCTTCCTCGATCGCGTTGGTCGCTCCATATTGGCGGAGCTTTTCTTGAATAATCTCAATCATCCGAGGGGCGTCCTTTAGCCGCACCTTTGATCGTCAGAATGGCGTCTTCGAGTGAATGGAGGAACTCGTTGGCGGCCTTGTGCCTGTAAACGGGGCGGAGTGCGGAAAAATCCTTGCACCTGAGCGATCGCAGCCGGTCCTCGTCGATCCGCATGCCCTGGGTGAGCCAGTCCAGGCCGGACCATTGCTCCTTGCGCAGAGCGACAAGATCGATCAGCGCCCGTAAGGGCTGCGCGACAAATGCTGTGAGTTTCCCGAATTTTTCGCGATCTACGCCCGTGAGGAATTGGTATTCCCGGAGCGCGAGCGGATGAAAGCTGAATTGCCCGAGGGATGGTGTATCATAGGTAATCGTCTTGCGGCCTGGTGAAACACTTGCCGTGGTGAAAACGCTTTCGGGAATCCAGCCATGATAGGCCAGGGCAGTTTCAAACGAGATGTAGCTGCCCGGCAGGAGCGCCTGTGCCACGATAAAGGGATGGACGGCATCGTTGTTGATGCGCCGACCGAGCATATAGGTCGCCCGTTTGAGACGGATCAACGAACCGTCCTTCAGCGCCCTATGAACCAGAGCATAGCGACGAGCATCGCTGCCGCCTAGAAGCTCACGAAGCTGACCTTCGCTGAAAATCCGATCAACAAGGCTTGATTGTGTAATCTGATCAGCAAGCGCGCTCATAAAATTCCAGATACTTTCAAAGAGTGAAAGTTTCAAGAATTTCCTGAAACGGCGTGCACTATTTGTTCCTCTTCTGGCACCAATACTCAATATAAGTATATCAGATACTTAGATTTTATGGCGAGATAGAAAGCGCCAGTGACCCTTTTGGCGCCCCTTTTCTCGCATAATTGATTTTACGGTCGAATGCCGCCGAAACTCAGCCAATCCCGCCACACGACCCACCACCTCACCTTGCCAAGTTCTATGAGGCACTCGAACGTGCCTCTTATGGCCGATGGTGCATCGTCCGTGCAGCAATGGAAGGATGCGCTGTAGGACAGGTTCTTCAAGAAAGCGCCTGGACTACAGCGGCAATCCGTCGAGCAATATAAGGTCGTCAGGAATTTGCCTGATGCATGGCCACCACGGCTACAGCATCAGGTCGACAGGTGCGCCGCCCATCAGTAGATCGCCGAACGTGCGTGCGTACATGCGGAATTGTGCAGCAGCGTGTTGACGACCGCAGCGCATGTTGCGGTAGATGCGCGGGATACTGGTCTTTTCATAGACGCCGCCGCCGCCGGCAATCGTCATCATGTCCTCGGCAAGCCGGACGCAACGGTCAGCCACCGCAGCGCTTTGCAAGCGGAATAAGTGGCGCATTTCCATCGGCAAGGGTTCGTTGCGCTCTGCATACTCGGCCATGGTCTGGAGATTGGCGAAAAGCGTATTCTTCATTTCCGCAATGCCAGCCGTGGCCATGGCGACCGCATAATGCGCGTCCGGGTCGCGCCCGGTCCGAGTGCCGACAAAGACCTTCTCCCGCGCATATTCCTTAAACAGATCAACCATCGCCTGGAGCGCGCCAATCTGCGAATTGGTAATGCCGCGCATGAACACCAGCATGAACGGTGAGCGATAGATCGCGCCCGGATTCACGAAGCGGCCCGGATTCTGGCAATTATAGCCGTCGATGAACTTGTGTGTGCGGTGTTCCGGCACGAACGCCTTCTCGACCACGATGTCCTGGCTGCCCGTCGCCTGCAGCCCGGGGACATCCCACCCGCCGACGATCTTGGCGTCCGCGCGCGGCAGCAGGAACGACCGGAGATCCTGCCCGTCGGTGCCATCGACGATGCCGCCAAGGAAGGTCCATTCGCAATGGTCGCAGCCGCTGGAATAGGCCCAGCGGCCGCTGATCTCGTAGCCGCCGGGCACAGGCTTGGCGATGCCCCCGGGCATATAGGGGGACGCGATCAGCACCGAACTGTCCTCGCCCCACACGTCCTGGGCCGCCTGGTCTTCCATCAGGCAGATGTGCAGTGAGTGCAGGCTGATTACGCCGAAAATCCAGGCGACCGACATGTCGCCCTCGGCGAGCGTCATCTGCACTTCGGCAAAGGCGCGCTGCCCGAGCTCGTAGCCGTCCCAGCGCCGCGCCTGGAAGACGCGGAACAGGCCCGCCTCCTTCATGCGCCTTACTGTATCCGGGTTGACCAGGCCATTTTTCTCGTCTTCGGCGGCGCGCTCCTTGAGCAACGGGACCAGTGCTCGCGCCCGTGCGACAAGATCCTCGACGGTCGGCGCGGCTAATTCGTCGGCAATAGCCAAGGGCGATATCGATTCCACAATAATTACTCCACAGCCATTGAAAGTACAATTTCCGTTTTGCGAAAATTCATCAATCTCACGCAAGTTATATTGCAGGAAATTATATATTTGACACAATACTACCCTCAGTATCTCCTGTCATAGTCTGAATAGACTAAACATTTTATTACATATTTTGATCTACGTCAAATACCGCATGCCTCTGTTTAACTTATACTTGAAAAAGAATGTATCGTTCTGACTTGAGGAGAGTGGATCGTGAGGGGTAATGCGCTGATCAAGGGTGGTCGTGTGATTGACGGGACGGGCGCGCCGGCATTTACAGCTGATCTGCGGATCAAGACCGGAAGGATCGTCGAGATCGGCCCGGATCTGGCCCCAGGCGAGGAAGAGGTGTTCAACGCGGACGGCTGCTATGTCTCGCCCGGATTCATCGACACGCACGCTCATTATGATGGTTCACTATATTGGGACCCCAGGTTCGACCCCATTGCCCAGCATGGCGTCACCACGCTGCTGATCGGCAATTGCGGTCTTGGCATCGCACCGATTCACAAGCACCAAATTCCGGGCATCTCTGCCCTGTTCAGCTATATCGAGGACCTGCCGCGCGGCGTATTCGACACGGAAGTCCCGTGGACCTGGGGCGACTTCGATGCCTATGTCAGCGACCTGCGCTCGCGCGAATATGCCGTCAATGTGGCGACGCTGGTGAGCCATTCCCTGCTGCGCATGTTCGAGGTCGGGGACGAATCCTGGAACCGCCCCTCCACGGCGGAAGAGCGCAAGCGTCTGGCCGGGTGCCTGGATCGGGCAATGAAGGCAGGCGCGCTCGGCTTCTCGACTTCGAGATTTGACGTCAATCCGGATGGAAACAAGGTTCCCAGCTATTTTGCCGATGCGCAGGAATGGGACGACCTCTTCGCGGTCACCGCCGAGAACAAGGGTGTCGTTCAGATCATCCCGGACCTCAGTTCGCTCGACAACCAGGAAAAGGACCTGCGCGAGATGTGCGAGCTGTCGATCCGGCATGGCGGCGTGCCGGTCATGTCGAACGGCATCTATGAACGCCCCGAGGACGCCACATATGCAACGCGCCTTCTCAAACTCGGCCGCGAGATGCGGGCGAAGGGTGCCACCTTCTATTATTTCGCATCGCCGCGTTCGATCGAACTCGTCGTGAACTTCCATCAATGCATGGTGATGATGTACATGCCGGCGTGGGCCGATCTTGTGCAGTCGGTCGTCCCCGACGACGAAAAGAAACGTCGCCTTGCCGACCCGGCATGGCGCGCGACGGCGCGGGAGCAGTGGGATGCTGTCCAGGAGGGTTTCCCCAGCCGCGGGGGGCTTGCAAGATGCCGGATCATCACGGTCGACCGGCCGGAATATGAACACTATCTCGGCAAGACTTTCGACGTGATCCTCGGCGAGCGCGGGGGGCACCCGTCGGACGTACTGGCCGACTGGGCGCTCGAAAACAATCTCAAGGCCGAATTGGTTTGCCCCTTTACCAATCTCGATCTGGATGTGGTCGGGCAGTTGCTCGCGGCTGACGAGTCGCTGATCAGCGGCAGCGATGCGGGCGCGCATATCGGTATGTTCGACGGCGCGGGAGACACCACTCTCGTCCTGACCCGCCATGTGCGTGATCGCCACGACATGCCGATCGAGGTCGCCGTCAAGCGCATGTCGAGCGATCAGGCAAAGGTATTGGGACTGGTCGACCGCGGGACGCTCGAGGTCGGCAAGATCGCCGACGTCGCGGTCTTCAACCTCGACGATCTCAACTGGGCGGCGGAAAAGAAGGTGTTCGACGTTCCCGGGGGCGGATCGCGCCTGCGGCGGCCCGCTGGCGGCTTTCGCTACACGTTCGTCAGCGGCGTCCTGGTTCAGCAGGACGGCGAGTATACCGGCGCGATGCCGGCCCGCTTTCTCGGGCAGGAAGCCCGTGTCGCCAGCCCTTCGCCTGTCGCTGCCTGACCGCGACGGAGACGCAATTCTTTTTCGAGGGATTCAGCAATGTTCAGCCCGACCAACGATCTTACCGAAGCCCAGCTCGACAAGCTTGCGGCCAATTTCGATCATCATAGCCCGGAATATCGCAGTCATTCGATCGACATTCTCGGACATATGCAAAAGAAATGTCCGTTCACGCATAGCGAAAATTATGGCGGCTTCTGGATATCGACCAAGGCGTCGGATTGCCTCGAAATCGCCAAGAATGTCGACGTCTTTTCGAACTATCCCACAGATGTCATTCCCGACCTCGAACCGACTCTGATGATCCCCATCAATGTCGATCCGCCGGAGTTATACGACTATCGCGCCATTCTGGGCCCGGCCTTCGGCCCCGCCAAGGCCAAGGCGCTGACGAGCTTCGTACGGGAAACCGCCGAAGCCTTGATGTCCAGGATCGTCGAAAAGGGTGAAGGTGATCTCAAGTGGGACTATGCGCTGCCGCTTACTGGCAAGGTGACCTGCCTTGTCGCCGGCCTGCCGGCCGAGGATTGGGAATATTACGCGCCGCCGCTCCATGAACTGATCTACAGCGGCAAACCCATGGAAGAGCGCCTTGAGGGCATGGCCAAGATGATCGACTATATGCGATCGGAAATCGCCCGCCTCAAGGACGCGCCCATATCGGGCAGCCTGATCGAGTATCTGTACAATGTCGAGATGGCCGGGCGGAAATTGCGCGTCGACGAGATCGAGGGCATCGTCCTGATCCTGCTGGGCGGCGGACTGGACACGACCCAGGCGCTGTTCGGGATGAGTGCCGTGTGGCTGGCGCGCAACCCGGACCGCCGGAACGAACTGATCCACAATCCCCATTTGATGGACAATGCCATCGAGGAATTCCTGCGCGTGTTCCCGCCGACGCAAGGCAATGTGCGTCGGGCAACCGCGGATGTCGTCGTGGCGGGCCAACAGGTCAGGGCCGGTGAACAGGTTTTCATGTCCTATGCGGCCGCGAACCGCGACCCCGAAGAATATGAAAATCCGCACGAGATCGATTTCCACCGCGACAACATCCGCCATCTTTCTTTCGGGCTTGGTCCCCATCGCTGCCTGGGATCGCATGTAGCCCGGCTCCAGGCAAAAACCATGCTGCAAATATTGCTGGACATGGCGCCGGAGTATCGGCTGGTCGAAGACGAAGTGCAGCTCGCAACTGACATTGGAAACATCGCAGGATTTGCCAAAATCCAGATCAGAATATGACCTGAAAAATATTTCAGTGATGTATTTTTGGGAGAATAAAGAGATGGCAACCGCAAAAGATTATGGACTTGGCCCGTTCATCTTCCCTAGAGGCTGGTTCATGGTGGCGACCTCTGCCCAGATAGGGCAGAAGCCCTATTGTGTCCGCTTCTTTGGGCGTGATATGGTGATTTACCGCGGTGAAAGCGGCAAAGCCTATATGGTTGGTGCCTACTGCCCGCACATGCGCACGCATATCGGCAAGAGCACGACGTCATTCATGACGCAGCGGGGCGAGCAGATCGAGGGAGAATCCATCCATTGTCCCTATCATGCCTGGCGCTTCGGTCCCGATGGCAAGTGTAACAAGATACCCTATTCCGAGACGATTCCGCCCGCCGCCGAGCTGGGGGCCTACCCGGTCGTCGAGAAATACGGGGCGCTCTTCTATTGGCATGATCCCGAAGGCGGGGCACCTGACTATGATCTGCCTGAAATTCCCGAGTGGGATGATCAGCATTATGTGCAATGGGAAATCGACGAACTCGGCGCGATGAACCTGCATCAGATCGAGGTGATCGACAATATCTGCGACACGCAGCACCTTGGGCCAATCCACGCCACGACCAAGCAGTTCTATTTCGAGAACATCATCTGCGGCCATCGCGTGACACAGTTGCTGGGCGGCAAGCACGAGATCCTGGGTCACGATGTACCAATCTCTGAGTTCATCACCTATTACACCGGTCCCGGCATCCTTCTCTCGCGCTTTATCGGCGACAACTCCAACGATTCGATCATGTTCATCGCCCATACCCCCGTCGATGACGGTTCGGTGCGCGTCTGGCACGCCGTGCTCTGCAAGATCGCCGAGCGCAAGCCGACCCCCCAGGACATTGTGCAGGCGCGCGCGCTCCAGAAGCTCAGCCTCGATGCCTTTGCGCAGGATTTCGAGATCTGGTCCAACAAGGAACCCTGCCTGAAGGTGATGCAGATGCCTGCCGACGGCAACTTCCTGAAGGTCCGCACCTGGTACAAGCAGTTCTACGTGCCCCGCGCCGACGTCGCGGGGGTGCTCGCCCGCTGTGAGGGCCGGTACACCATACCGGGAATGGCCGGTGCGGAGGAGGGCCATGCCCGCCAGCGCGCGCTCGAGGCGATCGAGGCCTAGCAAAGGGCCTAGAGTGCTGATCGACAAATTGTTGCAGATGCGTCCCATCCAAACTGGGGAGGCGGGAATGGAAATCAGAGAACTGGCCTATCTTCTTGTCGGCGCGGCCGAAACGGCGGCGTGGCGGCAATTCGGCCAGGACGTGGTCGGCGCGATGGCGCACGATGGCCCGGATGGTTCGCTCTATCTGAAAATTGATGAGCGCGACTTCCGGCTGGCGGTCTTGCCCGGACATGATGATGGCTTGCTTGCCTGCGGCTGGCTGGTCGGGTGCGAGGCGCATTTCGCGACCGCGCGCGCCCGTTTCGCGGAAGACGGGGTCGCCATCAACGATGGTACGCCCCAGGGTTCGCACCTTCGGCGCGTGCAGAACTATTTCTCCTTCACCGATCCGGCGGGCATAACACATGAAATCGCGTGGGGCGCGATATCCGAGTTCGCTCCATTTACCTCGCCCGCCGGAGTGAGCGGGTTCGTGACAGGCAGGCAGGGCTTGGGCCATGTCGCGCTGGCGGTGAGTGACGAATATGATGCGGAACTCGCCTTCTGGGACCGCCCGGGGCGGTTTGCGGTATCCGATATCCTGCGTGTCCCCGGCCCTGCCGGGATGGCGCGGGTCAGCTTCCTGCATTGCGCCAATCCGCGCCAGCACAGCATGGCGTTGGGGGAACTGGCTATTCCCGGCCACTGCATCCACATCATGTTCCAGGCGAACAGCATCGACGACGTCGGGCGCTGCCTTGATCGGGCCAAGCGGATCGGCGTCAGCCTCACGGCGACCCTCGGCCGGCATGTCAACGACGAGATGCTCTCCTTCTACATGCGCACGCCAGCAGGCTTCTCGCTCGAATTCGGCACCGGTGGCCGGGAGATCAACGACTGGAGCGAGAACGTCTTCTTCGAAACGACACGCGGCAGCGACTGGGGCCACGCGTTCACGCCTGCCTGACATTCCCTCAGACACGTTGACGGGCTTCACTGCGTCAGGGCCGTGCAAATAGAGATCAGAGGAACGGAATATGGTCGAGAAAAGTTCTGGAAATGGCGTCGATACCGCCGCGCTGTTCCGCAAGTATGAAGAAGAAAAGGCCAAGCGGGTCCGCGCGGAGGGCATGGGGCAATATGCCCGGATGGAAGGCAAGCTGGCCCACTTTCAGGCCGATCCGAATGCCGCGCCGCTGACGCGCGATCCCGTTTCAAAAGATGTCGAGGTGGCGATCCTCGGTAGTGGCTGGGGTGGAATACATGCGGGTGTATACCTGCGCCAAGCCGGTATCGATGATGTCTGCATCATCGACAAGGCCGCCGATTTTGGCGGGGTGTGGTATTGGAACCGGTATCCCGGCGTTGCCTGCGACACCGAATCCTACGTCTATATGCCGCTGCTTGAGGAAATGGGCGTCATGCCCAAGGCGAATTACGCCAGCGGCCCCGAAATCATGGCGCATGCCCAAGCCATCGCCCGCAAGTTCGGCCTTTACGACAACGCCCTCCTTCAGACCTCGGTAAAGGAAGCGCGTTGGGACGAACCGGCGGCCAGGTGGATCATAACCACCGACCATGGCGATACGGTTCGCGCAAAATATTTCGTGATGACCTCGGGGTCGCTGCAATTGCCCAAGCTTCCCGGCATTCCCGGGATCGAGGAATTCAAGGGGCACAGCTTCCATACCAGCCGATGGGATTTTGCCTATACCGGCGGTGACGCCCATGGCGGCCTGACCAAGCTGAAAGACAAGCGCGTGGCCATCATCGGCACGGGTGCGACGGCCATCCAGTGCATCCCGCACCTTGCGCAATGGTCCAAGCATCTCACGGTCGTGCAGCGCACGCCCTCCGCAATCGACGTGCGCAACGAGCATCCGACCGATGAAGCCTGGTACAAGTCCCAGCCCTCCGGCTGGCAGATGAAACGCATCGAAAACTTCACCGACGTCGTTTCGATGCACCCGGTCAAGGAAGACCTGGTCAACGACGGCTGGACGCGGCGCACATTTGCCGCCATGCAGCAGATCACGCCGGACATGTCGGAAGCCGACATCGGCGACCTGCTCCAGCTGACCGACTACCGGACGGGCGAGGAGGTTCGTGCGCGTGTCGATGCGGTCGTCAAGGACAAGGCGACCGCCGAATCCCTGAAGGCGTGGTACAACCGCCTGTGCAAGCGCCCCTGTTTCCACGATGGCTATCTCGACGTCTACAATCGCGAGAACGTCACGCTCATCGACACTCAGGGCAAAGGGGTCGAGCGGATTATGGCGACCGGTCTCGTCGCTGACGGCAAAGAGGTCGATGTTGATTGCATCGTGTATTCCACGGGCTTCGAGCTCGGGCCCTACACCGATGCCCCGGTGATCCCGGTGATTGGTCGCGGCGGCGTGACGCTGGCGGACAAGTGGGCCAGTGGTGCAACAACACTCCACGGCTTTCACGTCCACGGTTTCCCAAATTTCCTGATGGTCAGCATCACGCAGAGCGCCTGGGGCGCCAACTTCATGCATATGCTGCTCGAACAGGGGCGCCATGTGGCCTATGTCATCAAGGCGCTTCGTGACCGCGCAGTCCGGGTGGCCGAAGTGACAGAAAAGGCCGAGCAGGCGTGGGTCGACCATCATGTTTCGCTGGCGCCCCTGATGTCGCGGCTGTGGGAGAACTGCACGCCGGGTTTCTTCAACAATGAAGGGAAGCTGGATGACCGGACAGCGCGGAGCGGACCCTATGGCGCCGGCGTAAGAGCCTTCGTCGAAAAGTTGGAACAATGGCGCCAGTCCGGGGATCTGGAGGGGCTCGCGCTGAACCAGCTGGATCGGAAATCCCGGCAGTCGACATCTCCGGCCCATCCGGGACGCAGGGCGGAAACCGCTCTGACCAAAGGAAGCCTACATGGCGCCATCCAGTAAAATGCAATTACTTGACAATATTCTGGAACGTGCATGCGATATTCTTGGAGATGTTACTCCACATGTATTTAATCTATATTACGTCACCTTCCCGGAAGCGCGCGCACATTTTGTCAAACATGCACGATCGAAATGCGGGCAATTGGAAGGGCAAATGGTCGAGCAGATTCTCTATTGCCTGATGGAATGGCCGGAATCCCCGGAACAAGTCAAAATCATATTACTGGACTGTGGACCACATCATGTCGAAACTCTGGATATACCTCCCGGACTGTTTTATGGACTAATCGATGCCGTCTGCAATGTCATAGACAAGACAATCCCACAACAGGAAGAAGATGAGAAAGCCTTGTGGAAGAGCATTCATAACGACGTGCGGGCGGTCTGCCTCGATCAGTTAGAGACCGTTGGGAAAGGGTCATTCCGCAGGGATGGAAGCCGCCCGAGGATGACGATGGAGTTGAAGGAAGTAGGGCTCGATGTTGGCGAGCGCCGGGTCGGATGACTGATGACCCGAAGGGCGGCGAAGCCAACATCAACGGGATCAAGCCAGTTCGCACGCGCAGGCACAAGGTTACGACTGACAGCCATCATCGTCTCGGTGTCGCGGCAAACTGGCTGGATGGTGATTTCGCCGCCGATGCCCCTGATCGTAAGTGGGCGGGCGACATCACCTATGTCTGGACTGCAGAAGGTTGGCTCTATCTCGCCGTCATCTTCGACCTGCATAGCCGCCGCGTCGTGGGCTGGGCTGTCAGCGACAGGATGAAGAAGGACTGGCGATCAGGGCACTGGATATGGCGGTGCGCCTGCGTCAGCCACCAGAGGGCTGCCTTTTCCATTCCGATCGCGGCAGCGAATATTGCTCCTATGACTATCAGAAGAAATTGCAGGCCTACGGCCTGCGTCCGTCGATGAGCCGCAAGGGTAATTGCTACGACAACACCTCTGTCGAAACGTTCTTCAAATATCTGAAGGCCGAACTCATCTGGCGGCAGCGATGGCCAACGCGGCGGCAAGCGGAAGCTGCCATCTTTCAGTATATCAACGGCTTCTACAACACCCGCCGCCGCCATTCATACCTTGGCGGCATCAGCCCGCTCGTGTTCAAGGTCATGTTCGGCCGAGTCACTCTGAGTGACGTCCGCAGCAATCCAGATTTTTATTGAGGGCAATCCCATGTGGTATTTTTCCTGGGTTCTCGGCCTTGGCCTCGCCGTCGCCTTCGCGATAATCAATGGACTGTGGCACGAGATACATTCGGTGCCGGACGAGGAGTAGCTGCTCGGTCAGTGCCGGGCCAATGCTCCCTGAACCCAGCGCACCATGGCATTTTGATCCAACACGCCCGACTGCCGCGCGATTTCGCGTCCTCGCTCGAAGAGCGCCAGCGTTGGGATCGACTGGATCCGGTATCGCGCGGCGAGCTCCTGCTCCGCCTCTATATCGATCTTGACGAGCCGGATACGCGGTTCGAGCCTGGCCGCAGCCGCTTCGAATTGGGGCGCCATCAAGCGGCAGGGACCGCACCAGCCAGCCCAGAAATCGACGAGCACGGGCAAGGTACCGATCCTGATCAGGCGGTCAAAGCCCGCAGCATCAAGCACGACCGGTTTGCCGATAAACAGCGGCCGCCCGCATTTGCCGCACTTCGGCTGCTCGGCAAGCCGAGCCTCCGGAACGCGATTGGCCGTCGCACAGGCCGGGCACAGGATGATTCGGTCAGTGGTCATGGGTGTACCCCGAGCGCCATTGCGCTCTTCCACATCATATAGGCGGCGATAGCGAGGATCAGAAGGGCAAAGACGCGGCTCAGCGCCTCTTTGGCGGCGAGCCTTCGCGCTGCGAACGTTCCGATGAAGCCACCCGCCATGCCGCCGGCAATGAACAATGCTGCAAGCACCGCGCCGGAGCGCGTGGTGGTTCCTGGGCGGTGCCCTGCGCGAGGACGGCCGCATCGCAATTGAGGCAGCGTCTGCATAGTTGTGTATCTATGAAAGATGACATACTTGCCTCGATCGACCAGGCATCGGAGTTCCTGAAAGCGCTCTCCGGACGCAGCCGGTTGCGGATCCTGTGCCATATCTGTCCCAGCGACCCAGAGAGCTGAAATCGTACTATGAGCCGAATAGCGTATACTCCTGGGCCGTGATGTCACTCCAATGCGCTGAAGGATGCCGACGGCAACTGGCGAGATGTTGCGAAGAAGCCCCTTTCCTGCGGAGGGCTCCAAGTTCGAGAGTCGTGATCGCGGGTGCGTCAAGCCTTTTGGGAATCGAACCATTCCGATAAAAAGTCCCAGGGTATCGGTGAGGGTATCACCTCATGGAGCCTCTCAAGAAATGGCTGTTTTCTGCGCCTGAACGGGTCGTTTTCGAGTCGTTTTCTAGAATGCCTTGGCAGGATCGCCGCGCATGCTCGGGGCTTCAACAGCTAAATGAGCAGGATCGCCCTTACGCAGCAAGAATGCCCGCGCTTTGCGGCGGTTTGCCGAGTAGACGGAAAATCTAACAAGCCAAGCATACCGCTGAAAGCGGAAACATGGTGCGAGGAGAGAGAGGATGAACCTTGCCACAGCGGCTGGCGCGCAGCAGATGCGTATAGATGCCCAAGGACAGAGCGTCGGGCGGTCAATCGGCGCGCAGCGCTTGGGCGCCGTACATCCCGGTTATCTCAATAACACAAGCCGTTCGCTGTTCGATCCAACGTTGGAGGCGATGGCGCCCGTCGATCGGAGGGCTCTGCAGCACGCAGCCTTCACGACAGAGTGGGAGCGTGCCTGGACGTTGCCCTTCTACCGTGAGCGATACTTGCAGGCGGGATTGAAGCCAGGAACGATTCCGGACCTTAGCGACATCCCGATGGTCCGTAAAAGTGACCTGCGCGCTAACGAGGCTGCGCTACCGCCGTTCGGCAGCCATCGAGCAGTGAACCTGGCCGATGCAGTACGAATTGCGCGGTCATCGGGTACCACGGGTCGCCCGTGGTATACCTTCTATACAATAGACGACATAGATCGCATGCGGGAAATCGATCGCACCATCTATTGGCGCGCCGGTTACCGACCAGGCATGCATTACTCACTCAGTTTTCCGCAGAACCTATATCCGACCAACGTCAATGGTGGGCGCAGCATGCGTGATGCGGGCATGCTCGAAATTCCAGTTGGCGTTCCTTTTTCGGTTGAAGACGCTGTCGGCCATATCAGAGTTTGGCAGGAAATCGGTGTCGACATCCTGATGCTCTCCTTGCCGCAACTTAACCTGTATGATGAAGCGGCAAGGTCAATTGGGTTAGACTTGGCCGAATTGCTGTCCGGCAACATCGTCTCAATCATCGAGGCGAGCATGCAATGGGAGACCCCCCGGAAGCGGTTGGAAACGGCATACAACATCCGTGTCCGCAATACCTACGGTGTTTCAGACTGTATCGGCTTCTCCGTATTAGACGGTGAGACGCACTCCGGTATGGCACAGCCAGTCAATTATTATATCACGCAAATTTGTGATCCGGACACCGGGCGCGAGGTGGAGCCCGGCACGCCGGGTCATCTCGTGGTCACCATGTTCGGGATGGACCAGTTCATGCTGCGTTTCGACTCCGAAGACGTTGTGGTCGAGCGGACGGACCCGTGCCCAACTGGATCAACGCTGATGCGTTGGAACTATCTCGGGCGCACGGCGGACATGGCAGTGATTGGCGATGTGCGTCTGCTTCCCGTGCAGGTCCAACTGGAACTGGAGGCTTATGGCGCGCCGGAGTTTGGCATAGCGCCAGGCGCGGCCGACGTACTCCGATTGAAAGTCGAGCATCCAGACGCTGATTCCATTGCGCGCCATCTTTCCGAGAGGCTCGGCGTGCCAGCAACCGTGATTTCGGCGCCGCAGGGATCGATGCCGCGCTCCACTTACAAACCTCGCAGACTGGCGTTTGATTGAACCAGGAACAGGACAACTCAAATGAGCGCAATTCCTACTGAGCCGCCCCGCTCGGAGTTGATCGATACGCTGATCGACGCGCCCGAGCGGTATGTCGACACCTCCTACAACATGATCTTCTCAATCACCGATGAACAGCGCGAGCGGCTGTGGATCCAAGGAGCGCGCCGACGCTTTGCGGAGATGCGCCCCAAGATCGCAATGCTCGAGACCTTGGCGGTGCGACAAGGGGTCGACGCAATCGCGACACTCGATGACCTGGCCCCACTGCTATTCAAAGCCTCAACCTACAATTCATATCCACTATCTTGGCTCGAAAAAGGCGATTTTGGGCGGCTGACACGCTGGCTGGACAAGTTGACGGTTGTCGATCTGTCGCACGTTAACATGGCCGGTGTAGAACTTATCGAGGAATGGTTTGCAGCGCTCGCCAAGCAGACAGATCTAATCGTCTGCTATTCGACCACGACGTCCGGGAAGATGACATTTCTGCCTCGTACCGTCGCGGAATGGCAGCTGTACTGGCGCGGAGGCCAGTGGCGGCTGGAGCCGTTTGGCGAGGAGCGGGCTCACTATCGACCGTTGGTACCCGGCGTTGACAAGGTGCCGATCTTCTTCCCCGGGCCAAAAGGGGGCAACCGCCCCTTCAACATCAATCTCGCTATCTACGAAGATGTCTACGGCGAAGGCCTCGTCAAAGCGCCCAGCGCTTACATGGACGCCGATTTGATGTCGCTGGCCGGGCGCATCCAGGAGGCGAGCAAGCGTGGTGAGGAAGGCATGCTCGCCATCAATCCGCGGCTCCTCGCCCGAAAGGATGAGATTGCGCAAATCAAGATCGATGGCCCAGCGCAATATGCTGCCTGGGTGGACACACTGATAAACGCCCATCGCGGGCAGCGCGTTTGGGTGCTGGGTACGATGGGGAGCGTACACGCACTTGCGCGGCAGCTCCTTGCTGGAGGCACCACCGGTGCTTTCACTCAGGACTCGCTGATCTCAGTGGGCAGCGGCTTCCCTGATGGGGTTGAGCCGGAGAATTGGCAGGAGGAGGTGTATTCCGCCTTCGGTATACCTGCGCGCAACATGAACATAGATTTCGGTATGGGCGAGATGATGAGCGTCGCTACCCGCTGTCCTCATCGCCACTACCACCTGCCGCCGACGACCATTCCCTACATCCTCGACGTTGATACCGACGAGGTGCGACCGCGCAGCGGCAGTCAAACCGGGCGGTTCGCCTTCTTCGATCTCTTGGCCAGCACTTACTGGGGCGGCTTTGTCTCTGGCGACCAGGTTACATTGAATTGGAACCCATGCGCCTGCGGGCGAACCGGCGCTTACCTTAGCAACGAAATCGGCAAGATTCCGGAGGATGGTGAGAAGATCGGCTGCGCCGGATCAGCGCAGGCCCATGATGACGCGACTGAATTCCTGCTGGAGAATTCTTGATGACGAAATCCTACTCAATCCCGATCTTCGCCAGAGGCGAGATCATTGATGATCCAGAGATGACTTACGCCGGACGGTTCGGCACAGAGTTCAGTGCGCCCGATGCCGCTAAATACCTTGATAAGCTGATCCTGCCGTCCCGCCACGCTCTAAGCGAGCTCTACGATCTGTCGATTGACGATATCGTCAACTTCCTCGTCGAACTGGGACATCGCCTGGATTTGGAAACCAACCCACATCTGAAGTGGGCGCTTGAACTCAACGAGGCATTTTCCGACATGCCGCCGTCCCTCTGCGCCGGCAGCTTTCGGGGAATAGCGGGAAAGAACGGCATGCTTTCTCGCGAGCGGATCGAAGCCGTGATCGACACGATCGGACGCGAGCATATCGATCAGTGGGCCACGACCACTCAGTATAATGGTCGGACGATCGGGGTGCGTGCGATCGGCGTGCCCACGGTTCACGTCATCGCCGGCAATGCGCCAGGAATTGCAACGATCACCTTCATTCGCAACGCTCTCATTCGCGGATATGCGCTTGTGAAGATCCCTTCAAACGAGTTGGGCGCCGCGATTGCCATCGGTCGAACGCTGATCGACATGGATCCCCATCATCCTCTTACAAAGTCATGGAGCGCGGCTTACTGGCGAGGCGGTGACACCGGGTTGGAAGAAAAGATTTACCACCCGAAGAACTTCGACCGCGTCGTGGCCTGGGGTGGGAAGAACTCGATCACTCACATCGCGCGCTACTTGCGCCCTGGGCTCGATCTTGTGATGTTCGATCCGAAAAATAGCCGAGCCTTCATAGGTCGCGAGGCGTTGGAAAGCGAAGACGCAATGCGCGAGGCGGCGATGCGGCTTGCCGCCGACGTCGGTTACAACAACCAGATTGGCTGCGCGAATGCGCGCATGGCATTTGTCGAGTGCGACGAGGATCCGACCAGTCGGGCACAGCTGCGCCGCTTCGGCCGGCTTGTGTTTGATTCGATCCAGCGGCTTCCAGCGCAGATCAGTACACCGGCTCCCCGCATCAGTAGCGAATTCGCGGCACAACTTGACTCGCTCACCATGCTCGACGAGGAGTTCGAGCTGATCGGCGGCGGACGGGACGGCGGCGTGATCCTTTCTCTGTGCGACGAACCGGTAGACTTCTTTGAGGATCTTGCGCACCGTACCGTCAATATCGTGCCGATCAAAAGCTTTGAGTCTGCATTGCGCCGAACTACGCGCGACGTCCAAACGGTTGGCATCTTCCCGGAGCATCTTCGGGAAAAGTTGCGCCTGCCGTTGGCGCTGCATGGTGTGCAACGGGTTACAGATCTCGGCTACATGCTCAACTATGACTCACTAACGGTCCCGCACGACGGTACCGAGGCTCTCCGACGAATGGCTACCTGGGTCGTGTCCGAAGATTGCAGCAACGTACCCGAATTGTGGCATGCGTTACTTCGTGAAAAGATTTCAGCGTGAAATAGCCTTGCCATCACTTTGATAAATTGCGCTCGAGGACCGAGCTCCCATGCTCTTCAGAGCATTGGAGGCGATTCACTGCAAAGCTGAGGACCCATAAAGAATATTAATCTGCGGGAGGGAGGACATGGCGAAAGTCATAAGAGCGGCGACAGTGTCATCCATTGCGATGTTGGCGACGGCCGGCAGTGTACAAGCTCAGCAAGCTCAGACTGTATTGAGGTGGTGCCGCCTTCTTGGACAGTTTGGCGGCTGAGTTAAGCTCATCCTGGTCGTGGTTATGCCGCCTGTTCGGGATTAGCTTAGCATCCTGTCCAGAAAACCGGCACCATCTCAGAGATCAGCATGGCGTTCTGAAGGCGGCTTGATCGCCTCTGCTCCGTGCGGAACTTGGTTGATGGAACCTAAGCTATTTACCAACGGCCTACCATCGAAACGCGACACTTGAAAAGCGACCGCATGACGGTGAGGGGCGGGGTAAGCGGGAGCGCTCCTTGCGACAAACAGCTCGCCAGTAGGCCACGTCGGCGGTAGGCTTCCGTAATGCCAGGCTTTCAAATTAGAAACTTTATTCGCACGCCGTTGAATGTGCTTGTAGAGGATCACGACCAGACGGGAGTGTCAGCATGTCACGTCGCGGCACCCCCCGATACTATCTGGCGTTACAGGGCTGTGATGCCGGAGAAGACTCATGTCATCAGCGTCTATTTCCAGCATAGCCTTCAACATCGCTTGGTCGTTGATGATACTGTGCTCATCGAGGGGCCGCTTCCAGATATTTTCATCTGTTTTTTACCGGCGGGCACTCGCGTTGAGGCAAATGTGACCAACGGATTCGACATTTTGCAAATGTTCATGCCTTCTTGGTGGATTGAGGGCCTGGCGCAGAAGATCCAGAGGCAACAAAGCGCCTTGGCTAATCTGAGGTGTGACCCATTCGTCTGCTCCGATCCAGGGCTCTTCTATCTTGCACGGGCCATATTGGAATCGATGCGTGGCTTCAACGAGGATCAGCGCCTCCTCGAGTTTCGCACGATGGCTGAAGCCTTTGCCACGCGCTTGGTTGCAGAACACATGCTGGTGCCAGGGGATCGCGGACGTAGTTCCGGCTTGAGTGAGGTCGATGTGAAGCGGGTTAGAAGATATGTTGAAGACCACCTGGATACTCCGCTGCGAGTGGAGCTGCTTGCCAATTTGACTGGACAGAGCCTCTTCCATTTCACCCGCGCGTTTAAACGCGCTACCGGCTTTCCGCCTTACCGCTATATACAGGACCGACGGATGCGCCGTGCTCTTGAGCTCTTACGCAACTCGAACCTCTCCATAGGAAGCGTAGCTGCTGCAGTTGGCTACGAGGATCCAAGCCATTTTGCGGGGGTTTTCCGTCGCACCTTCGGTTCGGAGCCGCGCCGCGTACGGCAATCCGATCAACTCTCGTCGCTGTCGAGACCTTCCGATCAGTCTTCTGACTAATGTGGTGGATTTGAAATACGCCTCATTATAGCGGCTAGGTAGGGAGCGTATTTTAAATCCAAAAAAATACACTAAAATCATATATTTACTAGTGACCCTGATGAATCTGAAGTTCGTTCAACACCTATCCAACAGTGTGACGAACTTCAGATTCGGGTCACTAGGCCGCAGAGACATCGACAGAATTCCTGGGGTCAGGACCGGGGCGCTGTCTGAACAGACGAGGATGTTGAGGCGCAACCGGTCCTACCCAGGGGATGGAGCAGGATGACATGGAGCGCGCAGATGAAAATGCTTGAAGGGCGTACTGCCCTCGTAACCGGCGCAGGTTCCGGAATTGGCCGCGCATCGGCCCGCCTCTTCGCCGAACGCGGCGCGCGCGTCGTTGTGGCGGATATCGATGCGCAAGGGGGGCATGTCACGGTCGAGGAGATCAGGCGTCAAGGGGGCGAAGCGCGCTTCATTGGGGCCGATGTGACGAGCGAGGCATCGGTTCGCGACATGATCGAATTTGTGATCGAGACCTATGGTCGGATCGACATGGCGCACAATCATGTGGGTCATGGCGGCCCGATCGGGAAGATCACCGACATATCGCTGGCTGAATTCGAGCGATGTCATGCTCTCAATACCGTCTCCTGCTTTCTCTGCATGAAATATGAAATACCCCATATGCTGGAGGCAGGCGGCGGCGCGATCGTGAATACCGGCTCGCTGGCCAGTCTGATCGGCACGCCGGCGATGAGCGCCTATGTCAGTGCCAAGCACGGTGTGGCCGGATTGACCAAAACGGCCGCTCTGGACTTTGCGACCAGCAACATCCGCGTCAACGCCATATGCCCCGGCGCTACCGATACGCCGATGATGCGCGGCGCGCTTGAGGAAGTGAGCAGGACAAATCCGGAAATGATCAAGCAATGGGTGGAGCCGATCGGGCGGTTCGGTACAGCAGAGGAGCAGGCCGAGGCGGCGGTATGGCTCTGTTCGCCCGCGGCCTCCTTTGTGACGGGTCACATTTTTCCTGTCGATGGCGGGCATATGGCGGGCAACCGGCCAAGCGACTGAACTTCAGGTCATGGGAAGGAAGGAATGTCGATGAACAAGCGCATGGACGGCAAAGTCGTAATAGTGGTCGGCGCGACCCGGGGCATAGGTGCTGCAACATCGCGTCGCCTCGCCCAGGAAGGCGCTGTCGTGATCCTGGGCGGGATAAGCGTCGAACGCGGTCAGGCCTTTGCAGAGGAGCTGAACGACAGCGGGGGCAGGGCCGAATTCCGATTGGCCGATCTTTCGAACGGCGACAGCCTGCTGGACCTGATGAACGGCGTCGCCCATGACCACGGCCGCATCGATGGTCTGTTCAACAATGGGGCCGATCTCCACCTGCTCGATCGTGACGGCGATGTTCTTAGCACCGATCCCGAGATTTTCGCGCGGTCGCTGACGACCAATCTGACAGGTTATTTTCTTTCATGTCGGGCGGCTATCCCTCATATGCTGAAGACCGGCGGCGGTGCCATCGTGCAAACCTCGTCGCTGGCGGCTTCACGCGGCGATTCGGCGATGGTGGGCTATTGCGCATCCAAGGCGGGCGTCGATGCGCTGACCAGGCATGTCGCCGTGCGGTTCGGCAAACAGAAGATCCGCTGCAACGCCATCCAGCCCGGCATGATAATGGTCGAAAATGCGGTGGCCATGGGGGATGCGCTGCCCCTCGAACTCATCCTGAAGCAGACGGCCGGGCCTCGCCTGGGAGAACCCGAAGACATTGCGAGCGCGGCGACCTTCCTGCTTTCGGATGACGCCGCTTTCATCAACGGCCAGATCATCCGCGTCGATGGTGGCATGAGCATCCCGCTGCTGAGCAATTCCATAGCGCAGTCTTGATTGGCCCTGCCGGGTGGTCTGCTTTGATAGTTGGCGCATTGTTGCCTCTGGCGCCGTGGCGGGCCGAAGGTGGAGCGAAGCGGAACCGGAGGGAGCCGATGGCGGCGTAGCCGTTTTCGGCGCCGAGGGGCGATAGCCCAGCGAGCTGTGCGGCCTGTCAGTTTTGTGATGCCGCCGCCATCAGCAGTACAAGCTGGCCGACATCGGCTTCACCGAGAACGGTATCGACCGCATCAGCGGCGACTGCGTGCGCGCCTACGACGTTCCGCTGGTTCAGCCCGCCGGGTGCGGACCTCGGGAATAGGTCGCAAGGTCGCGGACCGTGTCGTAATCGATTCCGTCCGGCGGCACGAAGCGTTCGCGCAGGTTCACGAACGGGCGGCGATAGGACGGATCCTCGCGCGTCTGGCTGGGTACGCCGTTGGCAAGGCGATCCGGCGCCCACCGGAACGGGATCGGCGCCCCAGGAATGTTGCAGCAGCCGTCGATCGTCGCATAGCGGAAGGCGATCCGCCAACCTTCCGGCCGCCGCTCCACCCGGTCGAGATAGCGGCCAAACGCGATCGAATTGCTGCCGTCGAGCAGCGGGCCGGTGAAAATCCAGTAGGTTTCCGTAATCGCTGTGTCCGCGTCGATGAACTCGCAAGTCTGGTTGGTCGTATGATGCAGCGTGGTTTCGATGGACCGCTTGTGCGAATCCCAGATCCATTCGAAAAATTCCTCGCGGCTGCCGCAGAAGCCCAGATGGTCGTCGATCGCATCATCGGCATAGGCGGTGAACAGGATATCCTTGTCCAACCGGTCGTCCCCGCGCGCGAGGCGGATCGCCACGTCGCGCACTGCCATGCGGTCGTGCAGGTGCTGCACTTCGGCCTGCAGGGCTTCCACCGTCCTGCACAGTCGGTCGATCTTTTCTGCGTCGGTCATTTGCTGCCTCTCCACCATACTTCCCGCCGCCCGGATCACATGACCGGCTTGGGCGCGTCGGGATCGATCAGCCGCATGACGCAATGGCGATGCGTGATCCGCCACCCGGCGGTGGTGCGGGTCAACCGGTCACGATAGACCCCGGTCATCGTCCGGGCATCGGCGAGCACGATCACAATCTTGGAATCGCAGCGGGCCCCGTCCGGCCCGTCGGGATCGACCACCAGGTTGGTCACGTGATGACCCCAGGGGTGCACTGATGCGCCCCAGGCGTCCTGCAACTCGCGCAGGCTATTCAGCCGCACGCCATACGGCTCCACTTCGAACACCGCCTCGGGAGTGAAGATCTCGCCAAGTCGATCCCACGGACCGCCGGCGGCGGAACATTCGTCCATGATGTGGCCGTAGCGGCCCATCAGGTTGTAGATGGCAATGAAATCCTCGGCCGCGATCTGACGCATCGGCTCATCCTCCGGAAACGTGCGGTTCCCATCCGGCTTCCGTGATGCGCGCTCCGCGCCCTGCCGCAATCGTCCGTGTGGCCTAGATGCCGTAATGGGCCGTCGCCTGAAGGGCAGCGCCCGAAAGCTTTAAGGCCCTCGCCAAACAACGCTATCGCTGGCGTTCGGCACGGTACAATGTCTTTGGGAGCCTTGCGCAACCCTGCGTACGCCCCGCCTGTCGGACCTCGAGGTGGCCGGATCGCTGCAGGCCTGGCTGTTCCAGATCGTCTTCGCCGCGATCTTGCCGTCCATCGATCTGGTGCCGCTCAATCCGGTCGTCGACACCGTCCTGCGTGTCTCGCGTGCGAACGCACCGGACGGGTCGCCGTCTGAACAGGATGCTACTCGGCCGCATTCGCGGAAGTCGATCATAGGCCGCGCTCGGCTGCAGCACTTCCGGCGCGACGTCCCGAAAAGGCGTCGGCTATCGTCATGCCGCTGGCGTCCACGACGCCACCGGTCCGCTCGTCGACCTCCAGCCCGCCGAGCATGAAGACCTGCGTGAAGCTGTATTTGTTCACAGTCGAAATGTTCGCCGCATAAAAGGGGCCCTTGCGGATTGCCGACCGGTTCCCAGGCGACTTGCCGAAGGCATCGTTCACTGGTCGGCTTCGGCTATCGTGAAACTATTCAACACTGGCCCGAGGACCAGCTATACCTACGGGCTAGGCCAGTCGATCGATATGCCATGCCGATTGGCGTCCAGGAACATGACGATATCGGCTCGTTCCGGCATTTCAGCCAATATATGACGTGTCAGACGCTCGTAATGGCTGATGAACCGGCTGATATCCGCTGTGGTCATGATAGCGTCGCCTGGCGCGCCGCTCTGACGCAGTGCCTCTTCCTGTTCGAGCCGCCAGCCATGCACGACATCCCAGCCTGGTGCGGCGAGGAATATCAGGAAGTCGATGCGCGCGAACAGGGAGCGGTAAGGCCCGGCCAACATGTCGTTTACATATCGGCGCCATGTGCCGTCGCGATCCTCTTCCCGCTCCAGCGCATTGGCCGGTTCCGCTAGCGCCTCGCTTTCCTGCGGCAGCGCGCCGACGCACCATCCCTCGAACAGCATGATACGGGTGTTTGCGGCTGCCATCGGCCATGACGTTTCCGGTGATCGATCGTCGATCGCCTTGTCGAAACGAGGCAGCCGAACAGCGGCGTCGCGATCCAGCGACGCCATCACGGCCATTCCCAGGTCGATGTCATGGGTGCCCGGCACGCCGCGTGTGCGGAGCAATGGATGGACATCCTGGGCCAATGCCTCGCGCTCCGCCCGCGTGAGGTAGAGATCGTCGAGTGAGAGCGTGGCGACACGGTCCAGACGCTGCGCGAGGCGGGCCACCAGCGTCGACTTGCCACTTCCCTGCGCGCCGCAAATGCCCACGACCAGCGGACGGTCGGGGCTCTGCGCCGCCGCCGCCTCGATCGCGGCGATCAGCCGATCGTCAGGCGACACGGTTGGGCAGCGCCTTGCCTGACAGGAATGCGTCGATGTTGGCGATGGCCTGCATTCCCATCGCGTTGCGCGCCTCGATCGTCGCACTGCCGAGATGAGGCAGCAGGACGGAGCGCGAATGGGCGAGCAATCCGGGATGCACCACCGGCTCCTCCGCATAGACATCCAGGGCGGCGGCACCGATCCAGCCCGCCTCCAGCGCCTCGACGAGCGCGGCCTCGTCGATCACCGGCCCACGCGCCGTGTTCACTAGGATCGCATGGGGTTGCATCGCGCGCAGGATCCCCCGGTCGATCATGTGACGCGTCGCCGCGCCGCCCGGCGTATGCAGCGACACCACATCTGCGCCTCGGACCAGATCAACCAGCGTGTCGACCGGCTCCGCGGCAAGCTGCGCCGTCACCGCCGGATCGACCGGGGAGCGATTGAAGTAGCGGATCGTCATGCCGAGCCCGCGCGCCTTCGCGGCCGTGGCTTGCGCGATGCGGCCGAAGCCAACGAGCGCGAGGACGCGGCCGTGCAGCCCGTTTCCGACCAGATGGGTGGGACGCCAGCCTGTCCACGCGCCGGCGCGAACCTCGCGTTCGCCCTCGCCCGCGCGGCGAGCCGCCATCAGCATCAGCAGGATGGCGAGTTCGGCCGTCGCCTCGGTCAGCGCGTCGGGCGTGTTGGTGACCGCGATCCCGACATCGCGCGCGGCGGCCAGGTCGATGTGGTCGACGCCGGCGCCGTAGCTGGCGATCAGCCGCACCCGGCGTCCCGGCACCGTCAGCAGTTCCGCATCGATGCGATCGGTGATCGTCGGGACGAGGATGTCGACGTCCCGCATGGCGTCGGCCAGCTGCGACCGGTCGAGCGGCACGTCGTCCGGGTTCAGCCGGGCACCAAGCCGCTCCGCGAGCACGCGTTCGACCTCCGTCGGCAGCCGGCGCATCACGCGGATGGAGGGATGCGCCGCCGTCATGCCCGAACCGCTTCGTCCCGCGCCGTCGGCACTGGCGCGTCGCTTCGCAACAGGCCCTCCGTCACCAGCGCCTGCCAGAAGCCTCCGGGTATCGGACGGCGATACAGGTCCAGCGTCTGCGCCAGCCGGCGCGGATCACCGATGCCGGGGAGGACGCTGACGACGCAGGGATGGGCAAGCGGGAATTGCAGCGCGGCGGCGGCCAGCGGCACCTGCCACGCGTCGGCAACGGCCTCGATCCGCCGGACGCGTGCGACGATCTCGTCCGGTGCCGGGCCATAGTCGTAATAGGGCGTACCGCCGGTGCGCGTCCCGGTCGCGAGAATACCGCTGTTGTACGGTGCGCCGGCGATCACCGACACGCCGTTCTTCGCGCACAGCGGAAACAGCGTGTCGAGCGGCGTCTGTTCGAGCAGCGTGTAGCGGTTGGCGAGCAGGAGGACGTCGATCGGCGCGGCGTGGATCGCGTCGATGCAGACCTCGACCTCGTTCACGCCCAGTCCGAACGCACCGATCGCCCCCTGGTCACGCAACGACTCCAGCGCGTCGAACCCGCCGCCCGTCGTCAGTTCGGCCCAGTGACGATCGTGCGCGTCGCCCTGCACCATCCGACCGATGTCATGGACGAACAGCATGTCGACCCGGTCGAGCCCGAGGCGGTGCAGGCTCGCCTCGAACGAGCGCAATATGCCGTCGCGGCTATAGTCGTACACGACCCGGAACGGCATTGGCGAGAGGAAGCCGTCGCGCGCTTCCTCCGCGGTCGCCGACGCATCGGGCGTCAGCAGCCGCCCGACCTTCGTCGACAGGATGATCGCGCGATCCGCTTCCCGCAGTGCATCGCCGACGCGCCGCTCGCTCAGGCCCCGTCCGTAAAAGGGGGCGGTGTCGACGAAGCCGACCCCCGCCGCGATCGCCGCGTCGATCGCCGCCCGCCCGGTCGCATCGTCGATCCGCCGGTTGAGGTTGCCGAGCGACGCGGCGCCGAAGCCGATCTCGGTCAGCCGGATCTTTGTCTGCCCGAGCGGGCGGGTCGGAAGGGTCATCGCGCCGGTCCCGTTCAACCATTCGCCGCGGCGACGAAGTCCTGGCGCTGCTCGCCCAGGCCCTCGATGCCGAGTGTCACCACGTCGCCCGCCTTCAGATAGCAGGGCTCGGGCTTCTGGCCGAGCCCGACGCCCGGCGGTGTGCCGGTGGTGATGATGTCGCCGGGTTCCAGCGCCATGAACTGCGAACAATAAGCGACGATCTCGGCGATGGGGAATATCATCGTCGCGGTGCTGCCGGTCTGCATCCGCTTGCCGTTGACGTCGAGCCACATCGACAATGCCTGCGGGTCGCCAACCTCGTCGGCGGTGACCAGCCACGGGCCGATCGGCCCGAAGGTCGGGAAGCCCTTGCCCTTGTCCCAGGTGGCGCCGCGCTCGGTCTGCCATTCGCGTTCCGACACGTCGTTGACGACCAGATAGCCGGCGACATGATCCAGCGCCTTGTCGACCGGAACGTCGTGCGCCGGGGTGCCGATGACGATGCCCAGTTCGACCTCCCAATCGGTCTTCTTCGATCCGCGCGGGATCACGACCGGGTCGTTCGGGCCCTGGATGCAGTTCACCCATTTGTTGAACACGACCGGCTCTTCCGGGATCGGCAGGTTCGATTCAGCGGCGTGGTCGGCATAGTTCAGGCCGATCGCGATGAACTTGCGGGTGCCAGTGACCGGCGGACCGTAGCGGACCCCCGCATCGACCAGCGGCAGATCGTCTGCGGAGAGCGCGGCGAGGCGGCGCAGTCCCTCCACCGAGATCGCGGCAGGATCGATGTCGGCGACATGCCCGGACAGGTCGCGGATGCGGCCGGCGGTATCGATCATGCCCGGCTTTTCGTGACCGGTGGTGCCGAAGCGGCAGAGTTTCATGGCTATTCCTTTGTCGAAAAATTGTTGGAAACATTGGCGAGGATGCTGTGGTCGATTGCGGAAACGGCATTGACGCCGGTCAGCGTCATGGCGACCCGCATCTCGTGTGCGAGCATGGCGAGCATCCGCGCAACGCCCGCCTCGCCTTCGGCGGCGAGCGCCCACAGCCATGCCCGGCCGAGCAGCACGCCCTTCGCCCCCAGCGCCAGCAGGCGGACGACATCAAGGCCGGAGCGGACACCGGAATCGGCGAGCACGGTCAACTGGTCGCCTACTGCGGCGGCGATACGCGGCAAAGCGGCGGCGGTCGACATCACGCCATCGAGTTGTCGTCCGCCATGGTTCGACACGACGATGCCGTCCGCGCCGTAATCGGCGGCGGCGCGGGCATCCTCCGGATCGAGGATGCCCTTGATGATGAGCGGCCCGTCCCATTCGGCGCGCAGCCAGTCGAGGTCGTTCCAGCGGATGCCGGGGTCGAAGTTCGCGCCCAGCCAGCCCATGTAATCGTTCAGGCCGCTGGCATTGCCCAGCACTGGCTCCAGATTGCCGAGCCGGTGCGGACGACCACGCAGTCCGACGTCCCATGCCCACCCTGGCTTGCCGATCGCCTGGGCGACGCGCTTCATTGCGGCGCCCGGCCCCGACATCCCCGAATGCGCGTCGCGATAACGGATGCCGGGTATGGGCATGTCGACGGTAAACACCAGCGCCTGCGCGCCCGCTTCTTTCGCCCGCGCCAGAAGTTCCCGCATGAAGCCGCGGTCGCGGATGACGTAGAGTTGGAACCACAACGGCCCGTCCGACGCCGCCCCGCGCAGTTCCTTCATGCTGCAAATGCCGACGGTCGACAGCGTGAAGGGCACGCCGTGCCGATGGGCTCCCCGCGCCGCCTGCGTTTCGCCGCGTCGGCGGAACATGCCGGCGATGCCGATCGGACCCAGTACCACCGGCAGCGGCTGCTCGCGACCGAACAGCGTCGTGCGCAGGTCGAGCGCGGCCACGTCCTGCAACACGCGCTGGCGCAGCACCGTGGCGTGCAGGTCGTCGACGTTGCGGCGGCAGGTGACCTCCGAAAAGGCGGCCCCATCGGCATAGTCGAACAGGAAACGCGGCAGCCGCCGCCGGGCGGCGGTGCGGAAGTCGTCGATGGAGGCGATGATCGTCATCGGGCGGCTCAGGCCATCGTCCAGCCGCCATCGATCGCCATCAGGCTCCCGGTGATATAGCTGCTTTCGTCGGAGGCGAGATAGAGGGCCAGTGCGGCAATCTCTTCAGCGGTGCCGATCCGCCCCATCGGCTGGCGCGCAATGAAGGCCGCGCGCGCAGCCTCGGCATCGCCGGTCGCCGCGAGCCGCTGGTCGAGTGACGGAGACTGCACGGTGCCAGGGCAGATCGCGTTGCAGCGGACGCCGTGCCGCACATAATCCACGGCCACCGATCTGGTCAGCCCGCCCAGCGCGCCCTTGGACACGCAATAGGCGAAGCGGTCAGGAACGCCGATCATCGCCCCCGCCACCGACGCGACGTTGACGATGGACCCGCCACCCGCGGCGATCATGCCGGGCAGGAAGGTGCGGATCATCCGCATCGCGGCATCGACGTTGAGGTCGAACGACAGGCGATAGCCCCGTTCCCCGGTGGAGAGCAGGTCGCCGGCATCGACATAGCCCGCGCAATTGACCAGCACGTCGATCGTCCCGACCTCCGTGCCCAAGGCGTCGACCGCCACGGCGTCGAGCAGGTCGACCACCTTCGTCCGGCACCCGGCCAGCGTCGCCAGCGCCTCCGCCTGCACGTCCAGTGCGATCACCTCCGCGCCTTCGCGCAGGAACAATTCCACCGTCGCGCGGCCAATCCCCTGCGCCGCCCCGGTCACGAGGGCGCGCTTGCCCGCCAGTCTGTTCATATCCTGTCCTCATTCGATAGATGATCACTCTGCCGGAAGACGCGATGCGCCACCGGCCAGGGTTCGCCATCGGCAAATGGCGCCCGTTGAAGCTCGGCCATGCGGGCCTGCCATGCGATCAGCTGGGGATGATCGCGCTCGATCCGCCGCAATCCCTCCGCGTCGAAATCCTCGGCCAGCGTCAGGATCATGACCAGACGGTGGCCGGCCCGGAAGATCTCCATCTCGACGATGCCATGACGATGCTGCGCCTCGACGACGGCAACCGGCGTCCGGCCCACGCGATGCGCATCGTCATAGGCGGCGATCGCCGCGGCATCGGTGGCGAGGTCCATGATGCGGACCACCCGGTGCGTTCCCATCGCTCAGCCCTTCATGCCGTAGAATGCGGCCGCCGCACCGCGAAACAGGCGATCCCGCGCCGGCCCGTGCAGGCCGGTGAGCCGGTCGGCATCCGCCACCCATTGCGCGAAATCGTCCCCCGACAGGCGCAGCACCGGCCAGTCGCTGCCCCACATCAACCGATCGCCGAAGCATGCGAGCAGATGGTCGACATAGGGGCGCAGTTGGTCCGCCGGAGCGCCGGCCACCTGTTCGGTGCGCAGGCCCGACAGCTTGCACCATGCGCCGCGATCGGCGAGCGCGGCGATCTGCGTCCGCCACGGATCGATCCTGTCTTGGGCGATGAAGGGCTTTGCCGCATGGTCGATCACGACCGGAAGATCCGGCCAGCGATCCATGAAACGCGCCAGCATCGGCAGATGCCGGGGCTGCACGAGCGCATCGAAGCGCAGGCCGTGCCGCAGCATCGCCGCGATGGCGGGCTCCAGCGCCGGGTCGAGCAGCCAGTCGGTGGCGGCGATGGACTGCAGCATCGGCCGCAACCCGCGCAGCCTGGGCGCGGTCGCGAGCGTGGCGATCCTGCCCGGTGCCTGCGGTGACGCGAGATCGACCCATCCGACGACGGCACCGACGACAGGACTCGTCTCCGCCACGGCCAGCATCCAGTCGGTATCGGCGTCGGTCGGCTGCGACTGGACCAAGACGCTGGCGGCCAGCCGGACATCGCCCGTCGCGGCGATCAGGTCGTCCATCGCGAAATCACGATGAATCGACGGTTCCGCGACGGTCGGCCACTGGTGCCCGGGCGTGTCGAGCGCCCAGAGGTGATGGTGCGCGTCGATCACCTGCATGGTATCACGCCATACCGAGGATCCGTTGCAGCGCCTGCTGAAAATGGCCGGCGAGCGCCGCTTCCGCCGCGTCCGCATCGCGGTTCGCGCACGCCTCCAGAATGTCGAGATGCTCGCGCAGCGTACGCAGCGCCAATGGTCTCGTCACCAGCCGGTCGAGCCGAACGAGCGTCACGTAATTCTTCAGTCGTCGCGCGGTCATTTCGATCAGCGAGTTGCGCAACGACGAGATCAGCGCGCCGTGCAGCTGCTCCTCCAGCAACCCCAGCCGATCCTCCTCGGCCGGACCCAGGTCGTGACGCTCCAGATCCGCGATCAGATCGCGATGCGCCGCGATCATCTCCGCGATCTCCGCCGCATCGCCCGTTTCCGCGAAAGCCCGTGCCCCCGCCCGCTCGATCAGCGAGCGGAACTGGTAGGTCGATCGCGACAGTTCCAGATCTGCCTTGACGAAGCGGATACAGGATCGCGCGTGAATCGTGACCAGGCCCTCCGTCTCCAACGTTCGCAACGCGTCGCGCAGCGGCTGGATGGTGAGGCCGAGCAATCGCATCAGTTCGTTCTGCGACAATTCGGCACCGACCGGGATGGTTCTGTCGAACAAGCCCTGAAGGATCGCACGATAGGCCTTTTCGGCCAGCGGCGGTTCGTTTCCTCTCTCGCCGACGGATTTCTCGCTGGCAGGGGGATCGGTCGCCGACACGGCGCTGATTTTCGAACGTGGCATAGTCAGACGAAATGGCCTCATCACCGGGACGGGTCAACCGCAAAGCCTTTCGGCAGGATAGCGAAGCGCCGCTCATCGCACCGACCGGATCGGCAACACGAGACACGCACCCGCCAGCACGAACGCCCCCGCGACGACGAACAGCAGCGGATAATCGTTGCCGGTCGCGCTGAGCAGCGTCGCAGCGAGCACCGGGCTGAGGATTTGCGGGACGTTCACCGCGGTGGTCAGGATGCCGAGATCCTTGCCCGTATCATCACCGCCTTCGCTGGCCGGCAGCACCTGCGTCATCAATGCGAGGTCGACCGACATGAAGGCACCATAGCCGAGTCCGATCAGCACCGCATAGGCGAACATGCCGGCGGCGTTGGGCTGCACCAGTGGGGCGACGACCGCCAGCGCCATGATGATACCAGCGGCGAAGACCAGCGGCTTGCGGCGCTGCCAGCGATCCGACAACCAGCCGGAGGCGAGGCCGGAGATGACCAGCGCGACGAACGTTACGGACGACAGCCGCGCGATGGTGGTATTTGCGTCGCTCTGGCTCAACCCGATGTGATCCTGAAGGATATAGAGCAGGTACGTGACGATCGCCTGATAGCCCATGTAGATCGTGAAGCGCCCGAGGAACGCCCATGCGAAATCGGGATGTTCGCGCGGGTCGATCCAGAAGGAGCGCAGGAACGCGCCGAGGCGAAACGGCGAGGCCGGCGGCAGCGTTTCGCGCGGTTCCGGGTTGAGCGCCACGAACGACAGGCAGGCGAGGATGATCGCACCGCCCAGCAGGCCGTAAGCGAGCCGCAGATCATGAGCGAGCAGTCCGCCGTAGATCGTGCCGGCGGAAATGCCGGCCGTCATCGCCGCGCCGACCACGCCCGACACGAAGCCGCGCTCCTCCACCGCGAACCGGTCGGCGACGATGGTCGTGATCGCCGGCTGCATCGAATTGAGGCTGATCGCCGCCACGACCCAGAGGGCCGTCACCGCGACGATGCCCGATCCGTAAGGCACCATGATGATGGCGCCGCCGCCGATCAGCGCGCCGATGACGATCCACGGTGTGCGTCGCCCGAACTGGCTTCGCGTTCGGTCCGAGAAGGCGCCGGCCATTGGCGTTGCCAGCGTGCTGAAGACGGACGTGATCGCGAACACCACGCCCAGCGTCTTCGTCTTGGTGGCGGGCGAGATATCCTGGATCTGGTTGGGCAGCAGCACGCCCAGCACCGCGGCATACAGCGTCAGCAGCACGAAGAAGACGACACCCAGCGACACGATCAGTCGCCAGTCGCGCCGACCGGTCGCCATCGTGCGGGGCGGGGGAGCAAAGGGCGCTGTCATGCCGCTGCCGCCGCAGTCAGTCGCCGGCAATCTTCCTGTGCGGTCGCGCTCAACCGTAAACCGTGCCCAGGCGTATCGCTGCCGAAGATCATGCCGTCGCGGATTGTAAACGTCTTTTCGACCAGATGGTCGAAATTCTGGAAGCTGTATTCCAGCCAGCGCACGCCTGGCAGCGCCAACGCCATGTTGACGCCGATCTCGAGGAAACTGTTGCCCAGCGTCACTTCGACATTCTGCTCGCTGGCCAGCCATCCGGCGCGCATCACGTCCCCGACCTGGGCATGGACGTTGAGCATGTCGCATGCCTGTTGTTCGAGCAGGCGCCGCTTGCCGGACAGGTCGAGATATTCGCCGGCGTTGACCCGGGTGATGCCGGTCCGCCGGATCAGCTTCAGCCCCGCGATATCGTCGCGGGTCACGGGATCCTCGACCCAGTAGATGCGGTGCCCCGCGCGCTCGAACGTCTGCAGGGCGTCGATCGCCTGCCCGACGGTCCACGCCTCGTTGGGATCGACCATCACCGGGCGGTCCTGGCCCACCGTCTTGCGCAACAGGTTCAGCCGGTGAACGTCGCGCTCGAGGTCGGGATGGCCGACCTTGATCTTGAAGCCGCGATAGCCGGCTTCCGCGGCGTTGCCGAACAGCTCGACGAAAGCGTGGTCCGACAGATGGAAGTCCAGCCCGCTCGCGTAGACGGGAACGCTTGACCGATCGGCGCCCAGCATCTGCCACAGCGGCAGGCCCTGCTGCTGTGCGAACAGGTCCCAGACCGCCTGTTGGATCGCCTCCTCGAACGGCAGCGACATGCGGCGCACATTGCCGCCGCGTGGACGCCGCACCGCGAGCGCCAGTGCCGCCGGTTCCTGACCATCGAGGGCGGGCCACGCCTGTTCGAGGAAGGTCCGCTCGATCTCCTGCTCGTCGGGAAGGGCGTTGAACAATGATTGCGCGAAGCCGAGGCCGACATGTCCCGCCGAATCGATCAGTTCGATCGCGGCCACATGGATTTCGGTCGTATGCACCTGCGAATCGCCGACCGGTCGATCGCGAGGATAGTGAAAACGGGTAATCCGATATGCCGTAATCCTCATCCCCGTTTGCCTTTCGTCATATCTGATATTTCAGATCTATATTTCAGAGAAATTTTGCGGGCGCAAGCCGATAAATCGATCTCAACGGCCGCGAAACACGCCTAACGGCACAGCGCCGTCACCGACAATAGAGGGGTAATCCCGTCCCGACAGCGGCATTTCGGTCTGAATTATCCTGTATCTTCAACAAAATTCATCCACTGATATATCAAAATATGAATTAGATAATGTTTTTGGCTTGCATGAAATATCGATTGGCTGCATTCACGGCGAACAAGGGCGGCGGTCGACCGATCGCGCAAGAGGGAGAGGATGAATGAAGATCACCCGGATCATGTGCCTGTGCACGGCAGGTGCAATGTCTCTCATGCAGGCGTCGATGGCCTGTGCGCAGGCGGGAGGTGAGGCGACCACGCCGCCCCCCGGCTCGCCGGCACAGCCGCAGGACTCCTCTGATGCCGCAGCTGGCACGGCCCCGGCACAGGCCAGCAATGTCGAGGATATCATCGTCACCGGTTACCGCGCCTCGGCGGAGCGTGCCGTAGCGGTCAAGCGTGAGGCCGCGTCCGTCGTCGAGGCCGTCACCAGCCAGGATCTGGGCCGCTTCAGCGACGTCAACATCGCCGACGTCCTGCAGCGTGTGCCGGGCGTTCAGATCGAACGCAACGACAGCGGCACCGCTGGCGATCGCGCATCGATCCGCGGCCTCGGCCCGGGCTACACGCAAGTCACGATCAACGGCCGCGTGCCGCTGACCGGCGGCAACGAGGGCATCAACTCACTGCGCCAGGTCAATCTCGACGTGCTGCCGACAGAGGTCATTTCGGGCATGCTGGTGTACAAGACACCGACCGCCGACCTGGTCGAAAGCGGCATCGCCGGCGAGATCGACGTCCAGACGCTGAAGCCGCTCGACTATCGCGCGCCCGGTGGCGGCACGTCGTTCGGCAGCCTGACCGTCCGTGCCGACTATGACGACCAGACGAAAAACTTCATTCCCCGGATCAGCGGTGTCGTCGGCACCAAATTGCTCGACAACCGGCTGGGCGTCTATCTGTCGGGCCTGTGGTCGCACGGCGACACTTCCAGCTCCGAACTGTTTTCGCGCTTTGCCACTCGGGATTTGTCGTTCGACGATAATGCCGACGGCAGCATCGACCGTGTCGAGCGCGGCGTGCTGGTGCCCTCGCGCATCACGGCGTCGAAGAACGACGGTAAGATCAGCCGCCTGGCGTTCAGCAGCGGTCTTCAGTTCAAACCGAGCGATCAATGGGAAATCAACGTCGACGGAACCTATTCCAAGTTTCTGAACGAGCAGTTCCGGCCGACCAACGATCTCCAGCTCAATGGCGCCAGCAGCGTCTATGACGGGGTGGCCAGCCCCGGCGGCTATACCGTCCGTGACGGACGGCTGCTCGCATTCGATACGTCGAAGCTCGCCTATGCGGGAGGAACGGGCCCGGGCGTCACGCTCGATCCGCAGCCGCTGAAGTTCTTCAACAACCAGTATGCGATCGTCGCCGGCGGCAACATCAAGTATAACGGCGACGGTTTCCGCGCGAGCGTCGACTATGGCTATTCGAACGGTCGCTATGATCAGGATCTGCGGCTGTTCTTCGGCGGCACCAGCGCGCCGAATCGCAACGTGCAATTTGACGGCGTTCCAATGGTGCCGACGATCACGGGAGTGACCAACGTCGTCACGCCGCCGGGCGGCGTCTTCAACGGCTTCTTCGGGCGCAAATATTTCAACCGTTCGCATGCCCATGCGCTTCGCGGCGACATCGCCTATGACGTGGCACCGGATGTCGTGCTGAAGGCGGGCGCGCGCTATCAGGACACGACCATAAGGCTGCGCAGCACCTCACTGTTCGTGCCGGCTCCCGATGCGGCCACCGGCTTCACTACCGCCATTTCCCAGCAGATGCCCGACGTGATCTTCAACGGGCAGGATGCCGGCTTCCTGACACGCTTCAATTTCGGGGTGCCGATCCCGTTCCTCGATTATCCGGCGGCGGCCAATCTGGTTCCCGCGCTGCGTGACGCGGCGATCGACAAGGAAGACGCGTCCTTCGCCATCACCGCGCATGAAAAGACGACCGCATTCTACGTGCAGGCCGATGGGAATGGCACCTGGGGCAATATGCCGGTCAAGGGCAATGTGGGCGTCCGGGCGGTCTACACCGATCTGACCTCGCGGTCGACGCAGAGCACGACGATCCTCAACGGCCTGAACGCGACGCTCAGCCAGACGCTGACGCCGACCAGCGACACGCATCGCTACTGGGAATTTCTTCCCTCGGCGAACCTCGACCTCAATCCCACCGACCCGCTGCATGTCCGTCTGGCCGTGTCCCGCGTGATGTCGCGCCCGGAATATGAGGATACCGCGCCACGCAACGCGGTCAGCTATTATGATCCCAACGATCCGCGCGTCGATCCCAGCCAGCGCGGCACCGCGACGCTCGGCAATACGAAGCTGAAGCCGCTGACGGCGTGGCAGCTTGACCTGGGGCTGGAATATTACACCCGTGGCGGTGGTGCGCTGTATCTCGGCGGCTTCTACAAGAAGGTCGACGACTTCATCCTGCGTACGGTGACCCTCGACACCACCATTCCGGCACAGGGCGCGACCCGCCTGGACGTGACGCAGCCCGTCAATGCATCGAATGGACGCGTCTATGGTGCCGAAGTCGGGTTGAACCAGCCGTTCAGCTTCCTGCCCGCACCGTGGGACGGGTTCGGCGTGCAGGCGAACTATACCTATATCAACTCGAAGATCACCATCGACAATGCCGCGTCGACCACCTCCTACGGCTTCCCGGGGGCATCGAAGCACAATGCCAACGCGATCGCCTATTATGAGAAGGGGCCGTTCGCGACCCGCGTCGCCTATGCCTATCGGTCGAGCTACTTCCAGGCGCTCGGCGGCGGCAACGATCGTGCTGCGCAACCGACCTTCACCAAGGGATATGGCCAGCTCAACGCGAGCATCTCCTACCGTCCGATCGAGCATCTGGAGCTTAGCGTCACCGGCACCAACCTCACCCGTGCCAATCGTCGCGACTATATCGTCGATCCCGACATGTTCCGCTCGTTCATCCAGCGCAGCCGGACGATCGCCTTCGCCGTACGCGGCTTCTTCTGATCGACCGGACCCTCGCCAGGTTCTTCGGCATCGATATCGGGACGTCCGGCGTCAAAGCCATCGTCATGGATCCATCCGGGAAGACGCCGGGCGAGGGCGTGGGCGAGGGCGTGGGGGTGCTGCCGGTGCAGCGCCCCCGGGGCGCCCGCGCCGGCCAGATGCCTGGTGCCACTCTGCTGGGGGCGGACGACCGTCCGCTCCTATTTGCCTGCAATCGGGCACAGGTGGCCCCACGCCCCTGAGTGAAATTGCCATCCGCGCGGCTCCATACTGCGCGCATATAGCCACGCTCCGCCGGAAGGGCTCGATGCTCCGCCTCATCCCCCCTCAGACGCGGCAATCGCGGCATGGGGCGAGGTTTCTGCATCAGATGCGCAGGCAAGATGAAGGATCCCTCGACATTCTGGAGGGGACGATATCGTCGGGCCCAACACTTTCACAACGCCGCGTTTTTCTGTAGACTGCGGCAAACGGTTATTATCCGAAGGCGACTCGTAAGGTCGACAAGCCGTTCGACCGGAGCCGCCTCACCATTGGTGGGAGAGGGCCTGTGCCGATTGCGGTCGCCATCGCCTTGCTGGTGTTTGGTTCGGTCGCCTTCCACTTGTTCAGTCCATGGTGGCGGACACCGATCGCGACCAATTGGGGTTCGATAGACTCCGCGCTCGACGTTACGCTGTGGATTTGCGCGGCGGCATTCGTCCTTCTCAACCTCTTCCTGGCCTGGGCGCTGGTGCGATATCGGCACCGGCCCGGACACCGCGCCCATTATGAACCGGAAAATAGTCGGCTCGAAAAACGGCTGACCTTCTGGACGGCAATCGGCATCGCCGGGATGTTGGCGCCAGGACTGGCTGCCTGGGGCAAATATGTATCGGTGCCCAAGGGGGCAACGATCATCGAGGCGGTGGGGCAGCAATGGCAATGGTCGTTCCGCTATCCGGGTCCCGATGGCGTTCTGGGCGCCGCAGCGGTCAAATATGTGACGCCGGACAATGTGCTGGGGCTCGATCCGCTCGACCCCTATGGTCGCGACGACCTGCTGGTCGAAACGGGCGACCTGCATCTACCCGTGGGCAAGCCGGTGAAGATCCTGCTGCGTTCCAAGGACGTGCTGCACGATTTCTATGTACCCGAATTCCGCGCCAAGATGGATCTGGTGCCGGGCATCGTCACCTATTTCTGGATGACACCCACGAAGACGGGGACGTTCGATATACTCTGCGCCGAACTGTGCGGCACGGGCCATCATGAAATGCGCGGCAAGGTGGTGGTCGATTCGCCCAGGGCCTTCGCCGCGTGGCAGGCGCAACAGAGCAGCTTCGGGCAGATACTGGCCGAGACGCCTCCAGCCGCCATGTCGATCCTGCTGATCAAGGCGAACGCCTGTTCAGTCCCCGCCTCCTGGAGCATTCGCTGATGGCTACCACCCTGGCCGACGATCTGCGCCCGCTGCATCATCCGCATAGTTGGGTCACCCGCTATGTCTGGAGCCAGGATCACAAGGTCATCGCCATCCAATATAGCGTGACCGCGATCAGCATCGGGCTCGTGGCGCTGGTCCTTTCGGCGCTCATGCGGCTGCAATTGGGCTTTCCGGGGGCCTTCCCGGCGATCCAGCCGGACAATTACCTGCAGTTCGTGTCGATGCACGGCATGATCATGGTCGTTTATCTGCTCACGGCCCTGCTGCTCGGCGGCTTTGGCAATTATCTGATTCCGTTGATGATCGGTGCGCGGGATATGGTCTTCCCCTTCGTCAACATGCTCAGTTACTGGCTGTACCTGCTTTCGGTGATCGTGCTGGTGGCGGGTTTCTTCGTGCCGGGCGGACCGACGGGCGCGGGCTGGACGCTCTATCCGCCGCAAGCGATCAGCGAAGGAACGCCGGGTCACCAATGGGGCATCGTCACCATGCTGGTCAGCCTGGCGATCTTTGTTGCGGCATTCACCATGGGTGGCCTCAACTATGTGACGACGGTGCTGCAGGCGCGGACGCGAGGCATGACGCTGATGCGGATGCCGCTGTCGGTGTGGGGCATTTTCACCGCTTCGGTCATGGGCCTTCTGGCCTTTCCGGCGCTGTTCGTCGCCGCGGTCATGATGCTGTTCGATCGTCTGGCGGGTACCAGCTTCTTCATGCCGGCGATGCAGTCGGCCGGCATGATCACGTCGACACAGGGGGGCAGCCCGCTGCTCTTCCAGCATCTTTTCTGGTTCTTCGGCCATCCGGAGGTCTATATCGTCGCGCTTCCCGCCTTCGGCATCGTGTCCGACCTGATCAGTGTCCATGCGCGGCGCAATATCTTCGGCTATCGCATGATGGTCTGGGCGATCGTCGTGATTGGCGCGCTGAGTTTCCTCGTCTGGGCGCATCATATGTATGTGAGCGGGATGAACCCCTATTTCGGTTTCTTCTTCGCCACATCGACGCTGATCATCGCCATTCCCACCGCGATCAAGGTCTATAACTGGATGCTGACCCTATGGCGCGGCAACATCCATATGCGCGTGCCGATGCTGTTCGCCATCGCCTTTATCTTCACCTTCATCCATGGCGGACTGTCAGGACTGTTCCTGGGCAATGTGAGCGTCGACGTACCCTTGTCGGACACCTTTTTCGTGGTGGCGCATTTCCACATGGTCATGGGCGTGTCGCCGGTTCTGGTAATCTTCGGCGCGATCTATCACTGGTATCCCAAGATTACGGGGCGGATGTGGAACGAGACGCTGGGAAAGCTCCATTTCTGGATCACTTTCCTCGGCGTCTACGCGATCTTCCTGCCGATGCACTACCTTGGCATATTGGGCGTGCCGCGCCGTTATTATGCGCTGGGGCGGGCCGACTTCATCCCGCCATCGGTGCATTTGGCCAACCAGTGGATCAGCATCGCGGCGCTGGCGGTGTTCGCGGCGCAGAGCCTGTTCTTCTTCAACATGATCTGGAGCCTGTTCCGCGGTCCGAAGGCCGATCCCAATCCCTGGGGCGCGGCGAGCCTGGAATGGCAGACGCCCCAGACACCGCCGGCCCATGGCAATTGGGGGCCGAAGCTGCCGGTCGTCTATCGCTGGGCCTATGATTACAGTGTCCCTGGCGCCGAGCGCGACTTCATCCCGCAGACCGAGCCGCGCGCATGAACCTCATCGCGCGCCTTTCCGAACGGAGCTGGGAACCGGCGAGCGACAGGCTGGACCCGTCGCATCGCCCCTCGGCGGGATCGGTCGGGCTGACCCTCTATGCGGTGGTGATGGCCGTCATGTTCTCGCTGCTGGTGGCCGCCTATGTCATGCGCATGGGGCTGCACGCGGCCATGGGTCATGCAGACGACTGGGCCGCGATGCCCGACCCGCCATTGCTGTGGATCAACAGCGCAGTGCTGGTCATGAGCAGCATTGCCTGGGAAATGGCCCGGCGAGCCGCGATCCGGGGCCGGGCGAGCATGGCGTCGCTCGCGGGCGGGGTGCTGGGGCTATGCTTCCTCGGCGGACAGTGGATGCTGTGGCGTCATTATCAGGCGGCGGGCTATTATCTGGCGACGAATCCGGCCAACGCCTTCTTCTATCTGCTGACCGCGCTGCATGGGCTGCATATCATCGGCGGGCTTGGCGCCGCGGGCTGGGTGCTGGCCTCGCGGAACCCGGGCCAGGTGCGACTGTGCGCGCTCTACTGGCATCTGCTGTTGCTCATCTGGATATTGATCGCCGTCTTGCTGCTGCTGACTTGAGGTTGTTGCGCCATGCTCCAGACCACGCAGGATCGTAGAGACAGGGAAGTCATCACCCCAGCCCTGCGCGAGATCGCGGCCGACTGGTCGGCGGATCAGGAGGTGTTTCGCCATACCCATTGGGGCAAGGCGATGATGTGGATCTTTTTGCTGTCGGATACCTTCATCTTCTCCTGCTTCCTGACCGGCTACATGACAATGCGCGCTTCGGCCGTGCTGCCCTGGCCCAACACGGCCGAGGTTTTCGCGCTCAACATCGGCGGACAGGACATTCCGCTCGTCCTGATCGCGATCATGACCTTCGCGCTCATCAGTTCCAGCGGCACGATGGCCATGGCCGTGAATTTCGGTTACCGGCGCGACCGCCGCAGAACGGCGGGGCTCATGCTGCTGACCGCGCTGTTCGGCCTCACCTTCCTCTCCATGCAGGCGTTCGAGTGGAGCAAGCTGATCTTCGAAGAGGGGGTGCGGCCCTGGTACAACCCCATGGGCGCGCCGCAATTCGGTGCCTCCTTCTTCATGATCACCGGCTTTCACGGACTGCATGTGACCTGTGGGGTCATCCTGTTGCTGATCATCGCGTCGAAGGTCGCGCGCGGCGATTATGATCGCACGGGCGATTATAGCGCGGTCGAGATTGCGGGACTCTACTGGCATTTCGTCGATCTCGTCTGGGTCTTCATCTTCGCATTCTTCTACCTGTGGTGAGCTCCATGAAGCAGGATCTGTCCAATGCCGATGTCGGGGCTGTGCATGAAGGGGTGGATCATCCGATCAGCCTTTATCTGAAGGTCTGGGGCTATCTTTTCCTGCTCAGCACCCTTTCCTATCTGGTTGACTACATGCATGTGCAGGGGATCGTCCGCTGGACGTTGATCGTGCTGTTCATGTTGCTGAAGGCGGGGCTGATCCTGTCCATATTCATGCATCTCGCATGGGAACGGCTGTCCCTGATCTACGCGATACTGACGCCGCCACTGGTGCTGCTGGTGCTGGTGCGGATCATGACGATCGAGGCGAACTACGCCTTCTGGACAAGGGCGATCTTCATGGGCGGGGGAGGCTGAACCATGGCGCGGATGCGTTGGGTGGTGACGGGGCTGTGTGTCGCGGGGGCCGCGGCGTCGCTCTGGAGCTTCAACTGGTTTTCAGGGCAACTCTATCCGCATGCCAGTGCCGGCGACCTTGCCTACAAGCCTGACGACATGCCGCCGCGCATAGATATGGCATCGGTGCAGCGCGACTGGCCGGCGAGCCTCGATGATCCGGCGGATGGCAATCGGCTGATCGCCTATCACCGCGACATGCGCGGGAAGGTTTCCCTGCCATCGACTGGCGCCGGGACCGGCGCCACCGCCGCCACGCCGCCGGCGGATTTGGGAACGCTGCTCGCCAGTGCTGATCCCAATGCGGGCAAGGCGAAGGCCCAGCTCTGCGCCAGCTGCCACGACTTCAGTCAGGGCGGGCCGAACCGGATCGGCCCCAATCTCTGGGGCGTGGTCGCCCGCCCGGTGGCGAGCCATGCGGGCTTTGCCTATTCGCCCGCGATGAAGGCGCATGGGGGCGCATGGAGCTATGACAAGCTGTTCGAATTCCTTGCCTCGCCGGGGCGGGACGTGCCGGGGACGAAGATGAGCTTTGCCGGGCTCCGCCGGCCCGAGGATCGAGCAGCGGTGATCCGCTATCTGGCGACCTTGGGGAATGGAGCGCCGCCTTTGCCAGCGCCGAAGAGCGCGAACTGAGTTAGGGCACGACGCTTCAGCGCCCATTCGGGCTGCGCTTGTTGAGGCGCAGCCCTTTCCTTCAGAAAAGCGAAGGGCCTGGACAGGCTCAGCCCGAACGGGTTCGGGTTACCGAACCACCGCCCGCGTGTAGAGATGCCAGGTCGCATAGCCCAGCACCGGCAGCACGATGGCAAGCCCGACCAGACCCGGCAGCGCGCCGAGGATCAGCAGCCCGACGACGATCAGTCCCCACATGGCGACCGTCACCGGATTGGCCCAGGCGACCCGTACGGAAGTGCGCAGCGCCACTCCCCAATTGGTCCGCTTGTCGATGATCATGGGAAAGGACACGACGCTGACCGCCAGGGTTATGATTGCGAAGCCGAGGCCGACCAGATTGCCGACGATGATCATCTTCCAGCCCTCGACCGTGCCGAATACCGCGTTCAGGAAGACACCGACCGAACTGACCGCTTGGGGACCGAGCTGGCCGACAGTGGCGTTATAGATGAGCCACGCTGCACCGAGCCAGGCCAGGAACAGCAGGGCGGTGATGCTGGTAAGGTCGAAGAGCGCGGGCGCCGACGGTCCGCGCACCACATCCAGGAAATGCCGCCAGCGACTGTCGAGTCCCTGTTCGCGGCGTCGTGCCAGTTCGTAGAAGCCGCTCGCCAGGGCCGGGCTGAACAGGATGGAGCCGGCGACCAGCGGGAAGAGCAGCGGCAGTATCGACACGCGGCTGGCCATCAATATGGCCATCAGCACCACTGCGGGATAGATGAAACCGATGAAGATCAGGTCGCCCCGCTTGGCCTGGAAATCGTCCCAGCCCTGTTGCAGTGCGATCTTCAGATCAGGCAGTCCGATCCTGCGAATCTCATATTCGTCACGAGACGATGCTTTTTCACCTGGATGAGCAATTGCCATGGCCGCTCTCCCTTTGAAGCTCGCCATGACGAGCGTCCGGCTTGTCCTGCCCTCTGTCGGGACCGGTGCGCGATGCAGTCCATGTTGGAGCCTGCCCAGGGCATCGTCCCGGCATGAGGAAACGCCTCATGGCCAAGGCGAAGAGTACATCTTTCCGCCGGCTTTGGACAGGGGCTGATCGCGGTCGAAACGTACATGCCGGCCCGCGGTTTCCAGCGCCACCGACAGCCCCTGGAGGCGTGCCGGCAAGCGGCGGCAGCCGTTGCGGTCAATCAAGCGCAAGCTCGTCGGTTGAACCCCGGGTCGCATGAACCTGATATGCATTGCGACAAGGCAGGATGATCCGCGCACATTCGCAACTAACTGTCTGGTTGCGATACATTATTGGCGCAATATAGCACGTCATCGACTTTGGTCATAAGATCGTCCTGTGTCGGCGGCTTGCGAAGAGGATTGGCGGGTGCGGGCATAACATCGACCCACGGCTTCGAACCGGAGATTGCCCATGAGCGACCTGATCCTGACCACATATGACTGGGTGCCGGAGATGCCACGGGGCCTTGTGCGCGACCTTCGGGTGCGCTGGGCGCTCGAAGAGGCAGGATTGCCCTATCGGGTGGAAAGCACGCCGTTTCGCGATCGCGGCCCCGAACATTTCGCGGCGCAGCCCTTCGGCCAGGTGCCGTGGCTGACCGACGGCGACCTGACCCTGTTCGAGAGCGGCGCGATCCTGCTGCATCTGGCGGACAAGAGCCCGGCGTTGATGCCGCAGGACGCGCGGGGTCGGGCCGAAGTCCTGTCATGGGTCATCGCCGCGCTCAATTCGGTCGACCTGCCGTGCCAGCCATGGAGCCTGTTCCGGTTCATGGGATTGCCCGGCGAAGCACCCGAGGCGAAGATGATCGACAAATTCCTGAAAGCCCGGCTCGACCGAATGGATGCGGTTCTCGTCGATCGCGAATGGCTCGTTGCGGGCCGCTTCACGGTCGCTGACCTGCTCATGGCGGATGTGATGCGGCAGGTCGATCGGTTCGACGGGTTGTCCGATCACGCGGCCTGTCGCGACTTCCTCGCCCGCGCCACGGCGCGACCGGCGTTTGAAAAGGCGCATCGCGACCAGATGGCTCACTTCGCCGCCGCCGATGTGGCCTGAGAACGCGCCATGTACGCCAAGGACGTTCCCGCCGGGACCATCTTCTATCACGGAACCAAGGCCGATCTGGCCATCGGCGACCTGATCGCGCCGGGGTTCGAGAGCAATTTCGTCGAACGGGGGCTGAAGCACGTCTATTTCGCGGCGAAGCTCGAAGCGGCCACATGGGGCGCGGAACTGGCGAGGGGTGACGGGAGGGGTCGTATCTTCATCGTCGAGCCGACCGGCCCGTTTGAGGATGACCCGAACCTCACCGACAAGAGGTTTCCCGGCAACATGACCGCCTCCTACCGATCGACCGCGCCGCTGCGGATCACGGGCGAACTGGAAGATTGGGTCGGCCATGCTCCCGAGCAAGTCAGGGAGATGAAGGACAATCTCGCCCGCATGAAACGCGAGGGCACGGACACGATCATCGAGGACTGATGCGCCGAAGGCCGGAGCGCGGCAGAAAACTCCAGGCCCGAGCGGTCCAGGGCCGGATGGCGGCGCATCCTTGGCGCAGCCTCTCCATCAGGGGTCGCGGCAGGAGAAGGCCACGATTCCTGATAAGGACAAAGCCCACCCGGCACGCCACTCCTGCATTGTCCGAAAGGACGAGGCGACCGCCCAGCACCCGGTTCATGATCCGGGCTGGGAGATTAAATCGATGGCGCTGCAAACATTCCCCCGAATTTGCCCGACCTGCGAGGCCAGCTGCGGGTTGGTCATCGAAGCCGATCCCGACAGTGGCGTGGTCGGCCGGGTGTCCGGTGATCCGGCCCATCCGTCGAGCAAGGGCTATGTCTGCCCGAAGTCGCAGGCGATCAAGGCGCTGCGCGAGGATCCCGACCGGCTGACGAGGCCGCTGATCCGCGATGGCGAGGGCTTCCGCGAGGCGAGTTGGGAAGAGGCGCTGGACTTTGCGGCGGCCGGGCTCAGGCGCGTCGTGGCTGACCATGGATCGAGCGCGCTGGGCATCTATCTGGGCAATCCCACGGCGCACGTCGCCGCGTTGCAGTTGGTCGGAGGGTCGCTGCTCTCCGCCATGCCGGCGCAACTCACCGGGGCGGCCGCGATCGACAACTTCGCGCGCAACATGGTCGACGCCTATCTCTATGGCGATATCGGCAATGTTCCCGTACCCGACGTCGACCGTACCGAATTCTTCCTGATCTTCGGCGCCAACCCGGCCGTGTCGAATGGCAGCATGTTCGGCGCCCCCGGCATGCCCGGTCGGCTCAAGCGGTTGCGCGCCCGCGGCGGGCGGCTGGTGGTGGTCGATCCGCGCCGCACGCCCACTGCCGAACTGGCCGACGACCACTTCGCCATCCGTCCGGGCACCGACGCGCTGCTGGCGCTGGCGCTGATCGACACGCTGTTCCGCGAGGGGCTGGTGCGCCTTGGCCGCCTGGAAGGGCACGTGTCGGGACTCGACGAATTGCGCGCCGTCGCGGCGCAATTCCCGGCCGAGCGCGTCGCCCCGCTCACCGGCATCGCAGCGGAGCGCATCACCCAGTTGGCGCGCGACTTTGCCGCCGCCGGCAGTGCCGCCGCCTATAGCCGGGTCGGCATCAATACCCAGAGCTTCGGCACGCTCGGCGTCTGGGCGATAGACTGCCTCAACATCCTCACCGGCAATTGCGATGCCGAGGGTGGGGTGATCTTCCCCGAGGGCAGCCTGCCGGTCTTCACCCGCGATCCCTATGTCGGCGATCAGCCGCCCCATGGTCGCTGGCACTCGCGCGTCTCGGGCGCGCCGGAACTGGGCGCCACCATGCCCACCCACGCCATGTGGGAGGATGTCGAGACGCCGGGCCCCGGTCGCATCCGGGGCATGACGATCATCGCCGGCAACCCCGTACTGTCCAACCCCAATGCCGGCCGCGTCGCCGCCGCCCTGGACAGCCTGGAGTTCCTGGTCGCGGTCGACATCTACCTCAACGAGACGACGCGCTTTGCCGACGTCATCCTGCCGCCGGGCGATCACCTGCGCCACAGCGAGTTCACGCTGATCTGGAACAACTGGATGGTGGAGGACGTGATCTCCTGGTCGCCGCGCATCCTGCCGCCCGATCCCGACGGACGCACCGACTGGAGCATCATCAACGGCCTCGCCGCCCGCTTCATCGGCATGGACGAGGCCGCTTACGACCTGCGCTGCGCGGTGGAATATCTGTCGCGCCAGGCACCGCAATTGCCGCGCCTGCCCGCCGGGGCGGACCTGGCCGGGCTCCTGGCCAGCGCTGATGGCGAGGACTGGCCCGAACGCATCTTCGATATCCTGTTGCGCGGCGGCAAGAACGGCGACGGCTTCGGCAGCCATCCCGGCGGCCTGTCGCTGGCCCGGCTGCGCGAAAGTCCGGCCGGGATTTCCCACGGGCCGATGCAGCATGGACGCCTGCCGCAGGCGATCGCCACCCCCGACGGCAAGATCGCGCTGGCGGCCGCTCCGTTCCTTGCCGATATTCCCCGGCTGGAGCAGGCGATCGACGATGGCAGGTTCGCGCACGGTACGCTGCGCCTGATCGGTCGGCGCGAGATGCGCTCCAACAACAGCTGGATGCACAATCTGCAGCCGCTGGTGAAAGGGCCGAAGCGCTGTACGGCGATGATCAGTCCGGCCGATGCCATCCGACTCGGCATCGACGAAGGCGACGAGGTGCGGTTGCGCTCGCGGGTTGGCGAGATCACGCTGCCCGCGCGCATCACCGACGAAGTGGGGATCGGCACGGTATGCGTGCCGCACGGCTGGAGCGAGGCGCTTGACGGCTCGCGCCTGGGCCTCGCCCACAGCCTCGACGGCGCCAATTACAACCGGCTGAGCGACGACGCCGAATTCGACGTGCCGAGCGGCTGCGCCAGCTTCAATGGCACGCCGATCGTCGTGGAGCTGGCAAGGACCATCGCGCAGCAGGACGCAGCTTGAACACCATGGTCCCGGCGATTGCCGAGGTCGAACGCCTGGTCGCCCGGGCGGCGGCAGCGGGCATCCCACCGACCGGCGAAAGCTGGCGTGAAGGATTGGAGGTGTTCCTCGCCGATCTGGCGCGTTCGCGCACGATGCGACCGGGCGCGCGCGAGCGGACGGAAGCCTTCCTGGTGGAGACGCTCAGAGCCCGGTTCGCGCTGGAAGCGTGGCACGCCGCGCATCCGGCGGCGGCCGCGACGCCAGTGACGCGCCCGTTGATCGTGCTGGGCATGCCGCGCGCGGGCACGACCTTCCTGGTCAACCTGCTCAGCCTCGACCCGCAGCGGCGGATGCACTGGAACTGGGAGGGCAATCGCGAACTGCCCCCGGCCGAGGCCGCCCACCTGCACGATGATCCGCGCATCGCGGTGCGGGTGCGCGAGGTCGATGCGCGGATCGAAAGCGGTTTCCTGCCGCTCAACCATCATGTCGAGCGCGGCGACGAGCCCACCGAGTGTTTCTGGCAGATGCAGCAGGACTTCAAGTCGTTCTCGCTGCTGATCCATACCCAGGTGCCCGACTATTTCGAATGGTGGCTGCACCATGCCGACATGGCCGCCGCCTATGCCTGGCACTGCCGCTATCTCCAGGTACTGCAGAGCGCCGCACCGGGGGCCTGGACGCTCAAATTCCCCTCGCATGCGCTCGCCGTGGAAGAGATCATCGCCACATATCCCGATTCGCGGATCGTCTACACCCATCGAGACCCGATCAAGCCGCTCGGCTCGACCTGCAGCCTCAATGCCCATCCGCTGTCGATGACCAACAGCGATGTCGACCTGGCGATGGTCGGTTATCAGGTCTCCGGGATCCTCGCCGCCAGCGCGCAGCGGATGATCGCCGCGCGCGACCGCCATCCGGACCATGCCTTTCACGACATTCACTACCGCGATTTCATCCGCGACCCGATGGCGACGATCCGCGCGCTCTATGCGTTCGAGGGGCTGGAGCTGAGCGACGTGGTGGCGCAGGCGATGGAGGCGGCGATCACCACCCATGAGGCAGCGCGTGGCCACGCCGGCGCCCATCTCTATGACCTTGCCGACTATGCGCTGACCGAAGCGACGGTCGATCGCCAGTTCGGCGACTATATCGCCCGCTTCGACATTGCCCTGGAAAGACGCTGATGCACCAGTGGTTCCCCGACTATCCGACGCGCGATGCGGACATCGTCGACTATCGTCCGTTCACCCTGGACGGGTGCCCGGTCCCGTTTCGCGGGCCCGCAATCGATCCGCAGGCCGCGCCGGAGCGGTCGTTCTTCACCTGTCTCGGCGCGGCGCAGACCTATGGCTGCTTCGTCGACCGTCCCTATCCCGACCTGCTCTCCGATCGTCTTGGCCTCAGCGCCCTCAACCTCGCGGTGGGCGGCGCCGGGCCGGGATTCTATCTCCAATATCCCGCGCTGATCGCCGCGATGAACCGGGGCCGCTTCGTCGTCGTGCAGGCGATGGCGGCGCGCCACGAGGCGAACAGCCGCTTTGCCGCCGACGGCTATGTCGAATATCTGCGTGACCGGGTGAGCGGTGACAGCATCGATACCGTTTCCGCGTGGAGCCGGGTGCTGGAGGAAACGCCCGATGACGCGCCCCGCCTCGTGGCGGAAAGCCAGGCGAGCTGGCTGGAATCGATGCGGCGGCTGCGTGCTGCGATCACCGTGCCGGTGGTGTTCCTGTGGTTCTCGCAGCAAAAGCCGGCGGCGCTTGCCTGGCCTGAACTGCGCGCGGAAGTGGGCCGGCGGCCGACTGTCGAGCTGGTCCACCGGATGTTCGGTGCGTTTCCGCAGCTGGTCGACGCGGCTATGGCCAAAGAGGCGGCGGCGATGTGCACCGCCGCGATCAACTGCGTAAGCGAGCGGGGGGCCGGCGCGCCGCTCATCAACCGCTGGACTGGCAAGCCGATCGATCCCGCCAATTATGAAAATCGCGGGGTCGAATATGTCGCGCTGGCCACCGGCCGCAACGATTACTACCCCTCGCCCGAGATGCACGAAGATGCAGCAACAGCGCTGCTCGGAGCCGTGAGGGGGTTGTGACCGCCTTGGGCACCGCGAAGGGCGCGAAATGGCGGCCACCGCTCGTTCGCGAAATTGAACAACCATCAAGCGCAACACCCCCAATATCATAGGAGCGGAAACATGAATGATAATGTCGTCGTCATTACGGGCGTTCGCGGACTGGGCCTTGCATGTGCCCGCCGTCTCGGCGTTGGCAAACAGCTTGTGCTCGCGGACAACAATCCTGAGGTTCTGGCCGACACGGTTCGGCAATTCGAGGACGATGGCTACAAGGTGCTGTCCGCGGTGGTCAACGTGGCCGACCCCGATTCCGTGAACGAACTAGCCGCACTGGTAGCCCGGACCGGGCGGCTCGCAACCTTGATGCATACGGCGGGCGTCTCTCCCGGCATGGCGGACTGGGAGACGATCTTCAACGTGAACCTCGTCGGCACGATCCACATATTGAATGCGTTCAAGCCGCTGGCCGTGGACGGCACGGTGGCGTTCGTCACCGCCAGCAACGCCGCCTATTACTCGCCGGTCCCGCTGGACGTGGAGGAAAAACTCGCGCTGGCCCCGATCGAGGACCTGAAGGCGGTGGTGCAGAGCGTGGCGGGCCACGACACAGGCATTGGCTCATACTGGCTTGCCAAGCGCTCCAACCAGCTTCGCGTGCAGGCGCAGGCCGCCGACTGGGGCGCCCGCGGCGCGCGGTTGCTCTCGATCAGCCCCGGCATCATTTCAACCGCGATGATCCGCCATGAACGCAAGCACGGAGCGCCGATCGACCAGACCATCGCCAGCCAGCCGATTGCGCGGTTGGGGAATGCCGAGGATATTGCCTCCGCCGTCTGTTGGCTTGCCGGTCCCGAGGCATCCTACATCACGGGCACGGACCTGCTCGTCGATGGCGGCATGCAGGCTTCGCTGCGCTGGTCGAAACTGTCGACCGAATATCTGGAAAGCTTCAAGAAAGATACGAACTCGTAAGGCCCGGACCGCGTCGGGATCTTGCCGCGCGGATCATGGCTGTCTGCGGTGCTGCGGTGTTTGTCGCCCGGTATCGCGGGCTGCCGCGGCCCGATCCTTGTTATCCGCTGATCAGGCGTCGGCCAGGATCAGGTCCGACGCCTTTTCGCCGATCATGATGGCGGCGGCGTTGGTGTTGCTCTGGAGCGTCGTATTGATGGTCACACGCTGACCGCAGTCAGGCCGGAATCTCGCAGGCGGCCGATACGGACTGCGCGCTTTTTCCCATCAACTCACAGCCACGAAACGCGGCGGTCGCTTCGCCAGGAAAGCGGCGACTCCTTCCCGCCCTTCGGACGCCCCGGCAGACGCTGCAATCCAGGCGGCTTCGCGATCCAGCTGGGTGGGAAGGTCGGCGATGGCGGACCCCATCAGCAAGGCGCGACATCTGGCGAGTGCGCGGATCGGCCCCTTTGCCAGCGCCGATGCCACGGTCGATGCCTCGGCACGGAGCGCATCGTCGGCGACCACGCGTGTCACAAGGCCCATGCCTGCCGCTTCCTCCGCCCCGACCCGTCGATTGGTGAACAGCATCTCCTGCGCTCGCCGCATCCCGATCAGGCGCGGCAACCACCATGATGCGCCGCCATCCGGTGTCAGCCCGACAGCGCTATAGGCCGAAGTGAAATGCGCGGAGGCGGCTGAGAGCGCGATGTCACCCAATATCGCAAGGCTGAGCCCAGCGCCGGCGGCGGGACCGTTGATAGCCGTGACGAGAGGTTTTTCCATCGTGGCCAGTCGATGGATGCCGGCATGGAAACTGCGTGCGAGGGCGCCGACCGCCGCTTCGGCATCCTCCCCGGCGGCGGAGAAGGCATCGATGTCGCCACCGACGCAAAAGAATTTGCCGCTTCCGGTGAGCACGACGCAGCGTATGTCCTGGTCCGCCGCGCATCGCTCCGCCAGTTCATGAAGGCGCAATGCGAATTCGGGATCGACCGAATTGCGCTTTTCGGGGCGCGCCAGCGTCAGCCAGGCGATGCCATCCTCGACAGTGAGCGTGATGGCCGGGCTGCTCATCGGGCGCCCGCCCTTTCCGCCTGCTGCCATGCGAGACGCATGAGTTCCGGGAGCACCGCAACGCGCTCGCGCGCCTGCGCGGACGAAGCGTTGCCGCGGATGACCCGACCCTTGATGCCATGGAAGATGGCCGCGAGCCGAAAGAAGTTGAAGGCAATATAGAAGTCGTAACCCGGCATGTCCGCCAACCCCCTGCGCCGGCAATAGGTGGCGAGATAGGCCTCTTCATCGGCTATGCCGAGCGCAGCGGGGTCGCTCCCGCCGAGGCCGGCGACGATGTGCGGCGGCATCCTATACATCATCGCGTGATAGGCGAAGTCGGCACCCGGATGGCCCAGCGTCGAGAGCTCCCAGTCCAGCACGGCCAGCACGCGCGGCTGCGTCGGGTGGAAGATCAGATTGTCGATGCGGAAATCGCCATGGACGATGCTCGTTTCCTCCCCCGGCGGGATGTGTGCGGGGAGCCATTCCACCAGCCGGTCCATGCAGGGATCGCGCCCCGCCTGTGCGTCCTCAAGATATTGGCGCGACCAGCGCGCAATCTGTCGTTCGAAATAATTTCCTGGCCGGCCATAGTCTGCAAGGCCGGCAGCCGCGTAGTCGATGCTGTGGAGATCGGCGATCGTCGCGTTCATGGCGTCGAAGAGCGCCGCCCTTTCCGTGGGGGACATATCGGGAAGCGCGGCATCCCAGAAGATGCGGCCCTCCACCATGTCCATGACGTAGAAGATCGTGCCGATGATGGCGGGATCGGTGCACAGGCCATGGACGGCGGCGACCGGGAAGCCCGCTCGCGACAGGCCAGCGAGCACCTTCGCCTCGCGGTCGAGCGCATGGGCACCCTTGAGCAAGGGGCCGGGTGGTTGCTTGCGCAGGACATAGGCCTTGCCCGGCGTGATCAGCTTGTAGGTCGGATTGGACTGCCCGCCCCTGAACTGCTCGATCCGGAGCGGCCCGCCATAATCGGCGGCATTGGCGCGCATCCAGGCGTCCAGCGCGACCAAATCCAGCTCATAGCCGGGACGGACGGTCGCCGTACCGCTATTGTCTTCGACCAGGGCGTTCATCGGGCGTCGCCATCCCTTGAAATGGGCGGGGGCAGCCATTGGCCGTTCAGCATGTCGGGCTTCGGTCCATAGGCGCGGATCACGACGAAAAATGGTCCCGCCGGTGCGGGAAGCCAGTTTCCACCAGATGATGCGGCGCGCTGGATGCGGATTTCGATCGACCCATCCTTCTGTACCTTCAGGCCCTTTGTCCGATCGCTCACCAGATAGCGGCGGAGCGGATTGGGGTGGAGGGCGAAGGTCTTCGCGTCGTAGAGGGTGACGGACCAGAAGCTGTTGACGGGCGGGGGCGTTTGCAGCCGGAGCATGTAGCGGGACGACGCGCCGTCCAGCGCAGCACCCTTGCCATCCGCGAACGTCGTGTAGGACGCATTTTCCTCCCGCACATTCGCGCCGAGGCCTGCCATGTTGATGACGGAACGGCGCAGATAATTGAACCCGTAGACGCCCTTGTTGACCTTCATCCAGCCAGTGCCGGTGGGTTCGCCCAATTGCGACTTGGCGCGTGTGAGCATAGCCATCGCGTCCGAGTAACCGCTTTCGATCGTGGCTCGCGTGGCAGGGGTAAGCCTGTCGGGATCGAACGGGCGGTCGCCCATTATGCCGAGCGGTCGGAAGCGCGACACGAGCGCTTCCTCGCCCGGCTGCCAGCCATTGGCCCGAAGCACATAGTCGAGCGAGCGGAGATAGCCGGTAGCGCCAGCGGCGGGTGGTGGTGGTGAAGATGCGTCGCCATGAGAGCTCACCGTCCCTTCCTCTTCCGGAGTGATGATCCGGACCGCATCCTGAAAAGCGCGAGCAGCCCGGACCTCGGCGTCGGACTGGGCGAAGGCACGCATGAGGATCCAAAGCTGGGTCGTGGCGGCCGGATAGACCGTGACCCCGGCGGGCGGGTTTCCGCGCCAGCCGCGCGGCACCAGCAGGAACCGGCCGCCTTTGACGCCGATGGTACGATTGCTGAGATTGCTGGGATTGCCGAAAATGTCGAAAATATTGAGCGTGAAATATTTGAGCTGCGTGGCCGGGATGTCGATTTCGACCGGGCCCTTGCTCAGGTCTACCCAGGCCGTGGAGTAAAGCGTGTCCGTATTGGGCACCTTGAAGGTTGCATAGTCCGGCCCCGCAAGGCTCCGCTCATGCGCAAAGCGGTTGAATCCGGTGTAATTGCTCGAACTTCGATCGAACGCCTGCCGATAGAGTTGCTCATAGTGCAGATAGGCAGCCATGCCATAGATGGTCGCGTCGAACGCGACGGTCCGAATCAGGGCGGCGCGATCCTTCTCGTCCCTGGGCAGCAGGTCCTCGCCATAACCGGTTTGCGAAGTAGCAGCCTCGGGCGCTGCGAAGTTCGCTGGCTGGGTATGTCCAGCGGTCGACATGAGGAGCGGCAAGAGGGCCAGCATCGGCCGCATGGCCGGCATCCATCGGCCAGCGCTCATCCCTGCGCCGCCTTCCAGTCGCGCTTGATCTTCTTGGCCAGGCTCCATTTATGAACCTCGGTCGGACCGTCGTAGATGCGGAAGGCGCGGATTTCCCGGAACGCCTGCTCGACGATGGTGTCGCCCGAAACACCCGAGCCGCCCATCACCTGAACGCAGCGGTCGGCGACGCGGAACAGCGCATCCGACACCGCGACCTTGGCCATGGAGCTTTCCGCCGTGCCGAGCGAACCTGTGTCGAGAACATCTGCGCACCAGTCGATCATGCGTTCGGCCTGTTTCAGGTCGATGAGGTTGTCCGCCAGCATGAAGCCGACACCTTCATGATCGACCAGCGGCTTGCCGAAGGCGTGGCGGCGGCAGGCATAATCGGTTGCGATTTCCTGCGCGCGCATTGCCAGGCCGAGCCAGCGCATGCAGTGGGACAGCCGGGCCGGGCTGAGGCGTATCTGCGCATAGGCGAAACCTTCTCCGCTCGCGCCCAGCATCTGGTCCGCCGGAACGCGCAGATCGACGATGTCGACTTCTGCGTGCCCGCCGGGCATGGAACTGTCGATCGTGTCGATCACGCGCACCGTCCGGATCGCGGGATCGGGCAGGTCGACGAGGAACATGCAGGCGCCGTCGTCCGACCGGGCCATGACGATGCCCACGCGCGCCCCTTCCGCCCCGGTGATGAACTTCTTGCGGCCGTTGATGATCCAATGGTCGCCGTCGCGACGGCAGGTCGTCTGCATCATCGACGGATCGGATCCCGCGCCCCCGTTTTCGGCAGGTTCTGTCATGAAGAAGGCGGAGCGCGCCTCGCCCCTCACCAGCGGATCGAGAAATCGGGCCTTCTGCCCGGCGTTGCCGACCTTCCCGAGCAGATACATGTTGCCCTCATCGGGAGCGGCGGTGTTGCAGGCGAGGGGGCCGAGCGGCGACAGCCCCGTCCTCATGAGGACGATGGCCGTCTCCCGCTGCGTCAGATGCGATCCGTCGTGCAGGACATGCGGGGTCAGCACGCCTGCCTCGCGTGCCTTTGCGCGCAGTTCCCAGACGAGCGCATCTTCCGGCCCATGGAAGCCGAGACGACTGTCCCTTTCGTAGGGAATGACCACGTTCCGGACGAAGGCTTCCACCTTCGACGCGATGGCAGTTGCCCGATCGGTCATTGCGCGGTGCTCCCCCCATCGATCACGAGTTCGGCCCCGGTCATGTAACGGGATTCATCGCTTGCCAGGAAAAGGATGCCATCCGCGATCTCCTCCGCCTGTCCGATGCGTCCGAGCGGGACATCCGCCAGCAGGGTCCGGGCGATTTCCGCATCGGCATAGGCAGGTGCGGTCAGCGGTGTCGCGATGTGACCGGGGTGGACGGAGTTCGCGCGCACGCCATTGCCGGCCGCGGCGCATTCAAGTGCGGTCGCCTTGGTGAACAAACGGACGCCGCCCTTGGCCGCGCTGTAGGATCCGGTGCCGGCGCCAGCCACGATGCCCCGGATGGAGGACATGTTGATGATCGCGCCACGGCCGGAGGCGGCGAGGAATGGCATCATATATTTTGTCCCCAGAAAGACACTGTCGAGATTGACGGCGATGATCGACCGCCACTGCGCCAGCGTCGTGTCCGCGATCGACGTGAACTTGCCGAACCCGGCATTGTTCACGAGGATGTCAAGCGTGCCGGACCGTGCTGCAACCCGATCTGCCAGCGCGGCCCATGCCTGCTCTTCGGTGACGTCCATGATGACGAACTCATGCCCGGCGCCCGGCAGCGATTCGCGCGCATTCGACAGCGCGTCGCCGTTGCGGTCCGCCAGTATGAGCGTCGCGCCCTCCGCCGCGAAGCGCCGGGCGGTGGCGAGCCCGATGCCCGAAGCAGCGCCGGTGATGAGCGCGATCCGCGCCTGAAGCCTGCTCACGCTCTTTGCCCTTCTGCGTCAGCCTTGCCCTTGCTGAGCGAAATCAGGCTGTCGAATACGGGATTTTCCCGGGCAAGGATGGCTTGCGTCCGCCGCGCGATCACCTGATCGTACCGCGCCGAGGTAAAGACATAAAACTGATCCTGGCGGATGCCCTCGAACGCCTGGGCGGCAACCTCCTCAGGCGACGGGGCATTCTGGAACAGATTGTCCGAAATCGACTGCAACTCCGTGGCTTCCGCCGGTTGGCCGTCGTTCGATCGCAAATGTGCGGGCCGGGATCGTTCGGCCTCGTAAATGCGGGTCGCGACCAGGCCGGGGCACAGCATCGTGACGCCGATCGGGGCGTTCCGCTCACGCAGACCGGCATAGAGCGCTTCAGTGATGCGGACGACGGCATGCTTTGACGCGCCATATACGGCGGAGCCTTCGCCGCTCACGAAGCCGGCCACGGACGCGGTATTGAGAATATGTCCCGGCCGTCCCTCCGCCAGCATCCTGGGCACGAAGCTGCGGATGCCGTTGACCACGCCATCCATGTTGACGCCGAAGGCCCAGCGCCAGTCCTCCAGCGCATATTCCCAGACGTGCCGGTGGCGGCCGCCGGGGACGACGCCGGCATTGTTGCACAGCAGGGATACGTCGCCAAAGCGCGACCATGCAAGGTCGGCCAGAGCCTGCACCGCATCCGGATCGGCCACATCGGTTCTGTGCAGCGCGATCGCCGGACTTTCGATGGTGCCGGCCACCGCCTCCAGGTCGGCAAGATTGATGTCGGCGAGGACTAGGTTCATGCCCTCGCCTGCGGCGAGATGCGCGAGCGCCGCGCCGATGCCGCTGCCGGCCCCCGTGATGACGGCCGTCCTGCCCTTGAAGTCCTTCATCCAGGCATGCTCCTCTCGCATCTGCCGATCCGGGATCGACCCTTGTACAAGGGTGCGATTTAGTCGACCGTCCGGTCGGACGTCAACTCCTTATCAGAAGTTGACCGCGATCGCGAAGCGGCATAGCCATATTCAACCGACCGGACGGTCCATGCATTAACGGAGAGACGATGACTGACCTTCTGCCCCCGCTCGCCAGTCTTGGCCGCTTGCGTCGCGACGCACCGAAGACCATCGCGGGATTCCGCCGCTGGCGCATGATCATCGATTCGGACGGGGCGGTCCCGGCGCGGATCAAGAGGTTGTTCGTCGCCTGCGCCGCCACGATAAAGGGCTATCGGGAACTTGCGACGCGGGAACTGGCCGAGGCCCGGTCGGCCGGTCTCACCGAAGCGGAGGCCGGCGCGGCGGTCGCAATCCTTGCAAGCGTGCGTGGGGAGGGGGCGTCGCTGCGCTTCCATGATCTTTTCCGGGAGATCTATCCGGAAGCCGCCGATCCCGACTGGCCTGACGACGACATGGTCGTGGAAGATGGTGCCGCGGAGGCGAATTTCCTGCAATATTTCGGCGCCATGCCGCCTTCCCTGGGCAAGCTGTTCGAGGTCAAGCCCCTGGGCGCCGACGCCTATTATCTCATGCGCGAGGGGACCTTGTCGGGGACGGCGCTGGGGCCTGTATATGCGGAGCTGCTGCTCGTGACCGTCCTTGTCGCCGACTACAGCGCCTGGGCGTCGGTTCACGTCAAGGGCGCGCGAGCCGCCGGAGCCAGCGAGGAAGCCGTGGCCGAAGCGGTAATCTGCGCAGTGCCGACCGCGGGCCTGTCCGCCTGGGTCGTCGGCGCGACCGCCATGGACGCATAAGGGCCGCCTGTCGTCAAAGGCCGCTGACGAGATGCCCGCCATCCACCGCAATGACCGCGCCGGTCATGTAGCGCGACTGGTCGGAGCACAGCAGCAGGAGCGGCCCGTCCAGGTCATGCACCTGGCCGAGTCGCTTCTGCGGGATGCGCGAGATGAGGCGCTGACCTGCGTCGGATGCGAAAAAGTCGCGGTTGAGGTCGGTTTCGATATAGCCGGGTGCGAGCGCGTTGACCCGGATGTCGAGCGGCGCCCATTCCAGGGCGAGCGCCTTCGTCAACTGGATGAGGCCGGCCTTGCTGGCGGCATAGGCCGCCAGTCCCTTGGACACGCGCTCTCCCAGGATCGAGGCGACGTTGACGATCGTCCCGCCGCCATGCCGCATCATCCGCGCCGCCTGCTGGGCGACGAGGAAGGCACCGGTCAGATTGGGCTGGATCACCTGCGCCCATTCGGAGGCATCGAGGTCGAGCGCCGCACGGGTCTGGGCGACGCCTGCATTGTTGACGAGGATCGAGAGAGATCCCGCAAGTTCGCGCTCGATCTGCCGGAAGGCTGTCGCGACCGCTTCCGGATCGGTCACGTCCATGGCGACGGGGATGCATGTGCCGCCCTGCCCACCAATCTCATCGGCCAGCGCGGAGAGCGCGTCGAGTCGGCGCGCCGCTACCACCACCCTAGCCCCTTCGCGCGCCAGCAGGCGCGCGAAATGTCGGCCCAGACCCGAACTCGCCCCGGTGACCAGCGCTGTCTTGCCCTCAACTTGCATAGTCCGCTCCCTCGCGCTTGCATTCTTGTCATCCAGCCCTATCCCTAGGGGGAACCGACCAGACGGTCGACTTACCTTTGTGAGAGGTAGGACGCAGACAGGGAACAGGGCCGGCAATGGCGCGACAAGCAGCAAAGAAACGGCAGACGACCGAGGCGCATGACGAAAAGCGCAACGAGATATTGAGACATTGCGCGACGCTGTTCGACCGGGTGGGATATCACAAGGCGTCGATGCAGATGCTGGCGGACGAGGTTGGCCTCGGCAAGCCGACGCTCTACCACTATTTCCCGAGCAAGAACGCCATCCTCTTCGCGATGCACGATGCCCATATGAGCGCCCTGCTCGCCGGCCTGGACGAGGAGGGGGGATCGGACGATCCGCTCGGGCGCCTGCGCGCGGCATGCATCGACATCCTGCGCCAGATTGCGGAGCATCCGGGTTATGTCCGGGCGTTCATGGACCATTATGAAGATCTGGAAGGCAAGATGCGCGACCATATCCGGGCGCAGCGCAATGCCTATCTGCAACGGGTGCGCGGCATCATCGAGCAGGGGATCGCGAACGGCCATTTCCGGCAATGCGACCCGGGGCTCACCACGCTCGGTTTCCTCGGCATGTGCAACTGGGCCTATAAATGGTACCCCCCCCTGGCAAAGCGCAGATCGCCCGAAGACGTCGCCGATGCGATCTGCCAACCCTTTTTCGAGGGGTTGAGCCTGAAGGGGCGCTGACCATGCTCGCTATCGACCATTCCTGCTCCATGCCCTCAACTGCCTTGATCGAAGCCGTCCGCTTTTCGGAGCCGGGAGGCATAGGGGCGTCGGCAGAGCGGCTGCGGGATGCGGTGATGGACCTTTGCGGGCTGCGCACGGCGGTCACGCATAATGTGGCCTCCCGCGAACCGATGCGTGATGGAAATGGCGCCGTGCTCGCCAGCGAGGTCTTTGGCTTTCGCGGCGAGGAGGCGCGGTGGTGGGAGGTGCCTCAGCTCGCCCTTTCCTCACCGATCGTTCACGCCTGCCGGGTGGAGGCGGAGCCGTTCTGGTGCAACGCGCATGGCTTTCGCACCCGCTTGCACAACCCGCTGCTCGATGTGGTCGACCTGCATGATTTCCGCATCCGGGCGATGACGGCGGCCGCGATCGTGGTGCCCATCCACCTGCCGTTCGGCCAGATCGGGGCGGCCAGTTTCCTCTCGCCAGAGCCAGAGGCCAACGACCTTTCCGATGCCTATTCCTGCGCCGCGGACGCGCTGGCCGTGCTGGCGCGGGCCTTCGTGCAAAGCTATGTCAAGGTGACCGCGCGGGCGCGTCCCGGTTTGGGCAGCATATCGCTGACCAAGCGCGAGGTGGAGTGTCTGCGTTGGGCGGCCGCTGGAAAGACGAATGAGGAAATCGGCATCATCCTCGGTCTGCAACGCACCACGGTGCGCTTCCACATCCGATCGGCTTCGGTGAAGCTGGACGCCGTGAACCGCGACCAGACGATGTTCAAGGCGGCGCAGCTCGGCTTTCTTGGAATGATAAACTAGAGCGGATTTCGATCTGATTGAATCAGATCGCCGCTCTGGATTCCTTGTTTTCCGCGATTTCTTAACCAGCGATCGGTTCCGATCGCTTGGAAATCGCTCTAGCTCCTGTCGCATTGGTCAGAAGCCGACCGAATGGTCGGGCGCTATGTCTCTCCAAGGAGATATGCCGTGCCCGACACCCTGCCCGTTCCGATCGCCGATGACCTTGTCTGCTCCGACAGCGGCGGCATCGCGCTGCTCGCCTCCCGTGAGCGCGCGACCGGCCGGATCTGCTTCCCGGCGCGACCGGAAAGCGATGCGCGCTACGACCGCGTCGTGCTGCCGCGGACAGGCCGACTATGGTCATGGACCGTTCAGCGCTTCCGTCCCAAGTCGCCGCCCTATGCTGGCCCGGACGCGTTCGAACCCTATGCGGTCGGCTATGTCGAGCTGGATGGGACGCTGATCGTCGAAGGGCGTCTGGTCGATGCGGCGTTCGATGATCTGGAAATCGGCATGGCGATGCGGATCGTGCCGCTGCCCTTCCTGCTGGCGGACGGCTCGCTGCGCACCAGCTTTGGCTTCGCGCCGGACAGGGGCGCTGGCATATGAGCGAAGACGTCTTCATCGTCGGTGCGGGAATTCATCCTTTCGGCCGTACGCCTGCCCTTTCGGGCCTTCAGCAGGGCGTCTTCGCCGTCCGCCAGGCGCTGGAACGGGCGGGGCTTGAATGGCGCGATGTTCAGTTCGCGTTCGGCGGATCGGATGCCGCCGGAAATGCGGATACCATGGTGTCGGAATTGGGGCTTACCGGCATTCCCTTCATCAACGTCGCCAATGGGTGCGCGACCGGCGGCTCGGCCATGTTCGGCGCCTACAGCACGATCAAGTCCGGCGAGTTCGACCTGGGCCTGGCCGTCGGTTTCGACAAGCATCCACGCGGCTCCTTCTCGCCCCTGCCGGCGGACTGGGGGCTGCCGGCCTGGTATGGCGAGACCGGGCTGATGCTGACCACCCAGTTCTTCGCCATGAAGATCCAGCGCTACATGAGCCTGCACGGCATCACGCCGCACACGCTGGGCGCGGTCGCGGAGAAGGCGTTCGCCAACGGCGTTCTCGCCGATCACGCCTGGCGGCGCGAAGCGGTCGATATCGATACAATCCTCCAATCCCAGATGGTCAGCGATCCGCTCACCAAATTCATGTTCTGCTCGCCGGGGGAGGGGGCGGTAGCGCTGTTGCTGGCGAGCGGCCGGAAAGCGCGCGAACTCGGCCTGCCGGCGGTGCGGCTGCGGGCTGCAGCGGTCCGCACCCGCCCGACCGGTTCATTCGAGGTCTTCTCGCCAGCGCTTGATCTCGATCGTGGCGGCTCGCCAACCGGCCTCGCTTCCCAGGCAGCCTATGAAATGGCGGGCGTCGGGCCCGAGGACATCGATATAGCGCAACTCCAGGACACGGAGGTCGGGGCGGAGATCATGCACATGGCCGAAAACGGCTTCTGCGCGGATGGCGAGCAGACGGCGTGGATTGCCGAGGGACGCACGCGGATCGACGGCACCTTGCCGGTCAACACCGATGGCGGATGCCTCGCCTGCGGCGAGCCGATCGGGGCTTCGGGGCTACGCCAGGTCTATGAGAATTATGTCCAGTTGATCGAGCAGGCGGGTGCGCGACAGGTGCCGGGCAAGCTGCGCCTCGGCTACAGCCATGTCTATGGCGCGCCGGGCGTCTCTGCTGTCGCGATCGTGGAGCGCTGACGCCATGGACCTCGCGCTTAGCAGGGAGCAGCGCGCATTCCGTGAGGAGGTGCGCGATTTCCTGGCCTTGTCGCTCTCCCCCGCGCTGCGGCGCGGGGCCGCGCTGACATCCGGTGTCTTCGCCGAACCTGACATCGCGCGCCAATGGCAGGCGATCCTGGAGGCGAAGGGATGGCTCGTCTACCACTGGCCGCACCATGCGGGCGGGCCAGGATGGACGCCTGTCCAGCGCTGGATTTTCGAAAAGGAATGTGCGGAGGCAGGCGCTCCGATCCTGCCCGGCATGGGGCTGAAGCTGGTGGGGCCGGTGCTGTACACATTCGGCACCCAGGCGCAGAAGGACCATTACCTCCCGCGCCTGCGCACGGCCGAGCATATATGGGCGCAAGGCTTTTCGGAACCCGGCTCCGGCTCCGACCTTGCGAGCCTGCGCACCCGCGCCGTCCGCCATGGCGACCATTATATCGTGTCCGGCCACAAGATCTGGACGACGCAGGCCCAGTACGCCAACCGGCTGTTCGCGCTGGTCCGCACTGATGCCGAGGTGAAGCCGCAACAGGGCATCAGCTTTCTGCTGATCGACATGACCCTGCCGGGCGTGACGGTCAAGCCGATCCTCAGCGCATCGGGCGATCACGAGTTGAACGAGGTCTTCCTCGACGAGGTGCGGGTGCCGGTGTCGGAGCGCGTCGGCGAGGAAGGGCAGGGCTGGTCGATCGCCAAGTTTCTGCTGGAGAATGAACGGGGCGGGTCCAGCTTCGCGCCGGCGCTGCTGGCCGATCTTGCCCGTTTGCGGATGTCGGCGGGGCCGCTGACCGGCGAACTGGCGGACCGCGCCGTCAGGCTTCAACTGGAGGCCGAAGCGCTCGAGATGACGGAGCTGCGGACGCTCATCGAGATCGAGCAGGGCGCCGCGCCGGACCCGCGCAGCCTGATCACCAAGCTGCTGGCATCCGAAATCCGGCAGGGTGTGGAGGCGCTGGCAGTCGATGCCTTTGGCCTCGCCGGCCTGCAACTGCCCGTCGAGCGCCCCTTTTATGGCGACGACATGCCCGCTCCGATTGGTTCGGCGCAGGCGCAGGTCGCAGCGGCCCGCTATCTCAACGCTCGCGCCTGGTCGATCTTCGGCGGCACCAGCGAGATACAACTGACACTTATCGCGAAGGCCGCGCTCGGCCTTTAGACAAAGAAAGAAGGATGCATCATGCCTGAAGCCTATATCGTGTCCGCACGCCGCACCGCCGGCGGCCGCCGCAACGGCCGCCTCGCCGGCTGGCATCCCGCCGATCTGGGCGCCCTCGTGCTGGACGCGCTGGTCGCCGACGCGGGTGTCGATCCCGCCGCGATCGACGATGTGATCATCGGCTGCGTCAGCCAGGTGGGCGAGCAGACCTTCGCCTTTGGTCGCAACATCGTGCTCGCGTCCAGCCTGCCCGACAGCGTGCCGGCGGTGACGATCGACCGGCAGTGCGGCTCATCCCAGCAGGCGGTGCATTTCGCGGCGCAGGCGGTCATGTCGGGGCTTCAGGACCTCGTGATCGCGGGAGGCGTCGAAAGCATGACGCGCGTGCCGATGGGGTCTCCCATCACGCTGGCCCAGGCGGGCGGCATCGGGGCCAACCCATTTTCCGGGGCTATCCAGAAGCGCTACGGCATCGAGATGTTCAGCCAGTTTCACGGCGCGCAGATGATCGCCGACAAATATGGCTTCACCCGCGACGACCATGACCGGTTCGCGCTCGCCAGCCACCACAAGGCAGCAGCGGCGATGAATTCAGGCGCGTTCGATGCCGAGATCGTGCCGGTGCCCATCGTCACGGCGGAAGGAGAGCAGGGGATTCATGACCGCGACGAGGGGGTTCGGGCCGATGCGTCGATGGAATCGATCGGTTCGGTCAAGCTGCTGAGCGAGGGCGGCACGCTTTCCGCGGCCACCGCCAGCCAGATCTGCGACGGCGCGAGCGGCGTGCTCGTTGCCTCCGAAGCGGCGGTCAGGGCGCATGGCCTGAAGCCCATCGCCCGCATCGTCAACCTGGCGGTAACGGCGGGCGATCCGGTCATCATGCTGGAAGAGCCGATTCCCGCGACCCGCCGGGTTCTCGATCGGGCCGGCATGGCCATGAAGGACATCGATCTGTTCGAGGTGAACGAAGCCTTCGCGTCGATCCCCATGGCATGGATGAAGGCGCTCGACGCCGATCCGGCAAGGCTGAACGTCAATGGCGGGGCCATTGCGCTCGGCCATCCGCTCGGCGCGACAGGCACGAAGCTGATGACGACGCTCATCCATGCGCTGAAGGCGCGGGGCCAGCGCTATGGTCTTCAGACCATGTGCGAGGGCGGTGGCATCGCCAACGCCTCGATCATCGAGGTGCTCTGAGCCATGAACCTCACGCTCAGCGATGAGCAGGTGATGGTGCGCGACATGGTCCGCCGCTTCCTGGCGGACCGATATGACGCGACGACCATGGCGAAAGGGCCGATGTCTCCCGCCGACTGGCGCGCATTGGGGGAGCTCGGCCTTTTTGCCCTGCTGGCGCCGGAGCAGGCAGGCGGGCTGGGCGGCGGCGCGGTGGAGGTGATGATCATCTCCGAAGAGATGGGGCGCGCCCTTGCGATCACCCCGCTGGCCGAGGGCATCCTGCTGTGCGGACGAGCGATCCTTGCCGATCCCGCCGCCGCGCGCTGGGGCGCCAGGCTGATGCAGGGGGATGTCCTGCTTGCATTTGCGCAGGGCGGCGCGCTTGTCGACGGAGGGCTCTGCGGATCGGCCGCCATTGTCCGGGACGGCATGGATGCCGACGCCTTCGTCGTGGAGACGAATGTAGGCGCGCTTTTGCTGGTGGACGCTCAGGATAGCGGCGTCCGCAGGACGCCGGTTCGTCTGGTCGACGGCAGCATGGCAGCCAATGTGCGTTTCGATGCCGCGCAGGCCGTGCCCCTCGCGGTTCCGGCGAGCATATGGGCGGAGGCTCAGGGCCTGGCCGGCCTGTCGATCGTCGCCGAACTGGTTGGCGCGATGGCGACCTTGCTGGACCTGACGGTCGATTATGTCAGACAGCGGCACCAGTTCGGCAAGCCGATTGCGAGCTTCCAGGTCGTGCAGCATCGCTGCGCGCGGATGTACACCTGGCTGGAGCAATCCCGCTCCCTGCTTTTGAAGGCGGCCATGGCCGAGGAGGAAGCGCGGGTCCGGGCTGTGACGGCGGCAAGGGCCTATATTGACGACGCTGCCCTGAAACTCGCGGAAGACGCCGTGCAATTGCATGGCGGCATGGGCGTGACCGATGAACTCGCGGTGGGGCGTGGGCTGCGCCGCCTGTTGTTGCTGTCACGCCTCCATGGCGGCCCAATTGCCGCCCGTGCCGCGCTGGCAGCGTGAGGGGATCGGCGATGACCAGGAAGGGCAGGGTCGAAGACAAGGTCGTCCTCGTGACCGGCGCCGCGCACGGACTGGGCAAGGCCGATGCCGAAGCATTGGCGCGCGAGGGCGCGCGGGTAGTCGTCGCCGACATTGACGAGGCGGAAGCGCAGCGGGTCGCAGAGACGCTTCCGGCCGCAATGGCCTTGGGCCTGGACGTGACCTGCGAAGCGCAATGGCAGGCCGTCCTGGCGAAGATCATGCGCACCCATGGCCGCCTCGACGCGCTGGTCAACAATGCGGGCATCGCCGCCTTTGAAACGGTCGAGCAGTCGTCGCTGGAGGCGTTCCGCCGCGTAATGTCGGTTTCCGCCGAAGGGACGTTCCTGGGATGCAAGACCTGCCTGCCGGCACTGGCGGCCAGCGGCGCAGGATCGATCGTCAACATCGCGTCCGTGGCTGCGATCCGCGGCAATCCGGCGGTGTTCGCCTATAGCGCGGCCAAGGGTGCCGTGCTCTCCATGACGCGCAGCCTGATCGTTCATTGCCAGCAGCAGGGCCACCCCGTTCGCGCCAATGTCGTCCTGCCCGGTTCGCATGATACGCATATGGTCCGTGAGGCCTATCATTTTGCCGCGCCCGAATTGCGCGACGCCGCCCGCAAATATGAAGGACAGCCGGAACATGTTGCCGATCTGGTCCTGTTCCTGGTGTCGGACGAATCGATCCGCTTGAACGGGGCGGAGATCGTGATCGACAATGGCCGGACAGTGGCCTGATGCCGGGCTGTTCCGCAGCCTGCTGAGCCAGGCGGGCCGGTAAAGCGCATCATCAGCCAGCGGTGCGAACGGGGTCATCAATGTTTCTTGAGATCGGACGCATAGAAGCGTGATGCCCATCCGATACTGCCCGCGCCGGCGAGCGAGAACAGCACCACGGCCGAAAGCGCGAAACGCAGCGATGTGTCGTGCATCCCGGCGCCTGCCAGCCGATCGCTGAGGAACCCGGTCACGGCCGGGCCCAGGCCCAGACCGAACAGGTTGAAGACGAGCAGGGTCACGGCAGAGGTCAAGGCCCGGATGCGGGGCGGGACGATCGACTGCGGGACGCCTATGATCGGGCCGTAATAGAAGAACATCAGCATGGTCGCGACGAAGCCGAACGCCAGCGATGCCGTCAGCGAGGGGGTCAGGAACTGGATCAGTGCCGCCGGCACCATCAGCAGCATCGCAACGGCGCTCACCCAGACGCGACCCGCCGGGTGGCGCGATCCCGCTGCGTCCGACAGGCGGCCACCCAGGTAGATCCCGATGCCGCCGCCCAGCCCGTTCATCAGCGCCAGCCAGGAGGCGACGTCCGCGAGCGGCATGTGATGGACGCGCATGTAGAAGGGCGCGGACCAGCTCATCATCGCATATTGGGCGAAGGCATGAAGCGTCGTGCCGATCAGCATGTAGCGATAGGTCCGCAACCGCCACAGGAAGCGCATGGCCTCGCCGAGGGGCGGCGCTTGTTCTGTTCGGGTCGAACCGCTCGATCCCGCACGCGCAGGTTCCCGCACGAGCAGCAGGACGAGTGGCGCCAGCGCCAGCCCTGCGACGCCTATCACCCCAAAGGCAAGGCGCCACCCCAGCGCGGAAGCGATCCAGCCGCCCGATGCATAGCCCAGCATGATCCCCGCCGGGAGCGCCAGCCCCCATAAAGCAAGCGCCGTGACCCGCTTTTCGGGCGGGTAATAGTCGGCGATGATGGAATGGGAAGCCGGCACGGAACCCGCTTCTCCCAACGCGACGCCGATGCGGAACGCGACCAGGGAGCCAAAGCCGGTCGCCAGTCCCGAGAGAGCCGTCATGCCGCTCCAGGTGGCGAGCGACGCGGCGATGATGTTGCGGCGATTGAAGCGGTCCGCCAGCCGCGCGATCGGAAGCGACAGCGTTGCGTAGAACAGTGCGAAGGCAAGGCCGGTGAGCAGTCCGAGCTGCCCGTCGCTCAACCCCAGTTCACGCTTGATCGGCTCCTGAAGCACCGACAGGACGGTGCGATCGATATAGTTGAACATCGACACCAGGCCCAGCATGACCAGCATCATGCGGCGCAACCCGGCCGCGGAGGTCGTCGGCGGGGCGGTAAGTCCGATGGGCTGGCTGGTCATGCGATTACCTCTTGAAAGGCGCCTGGATTGAAGGGAGGCCCGCCTTGGGCGAGCCTCCCTGGACTGTCGAACGTCCCTTGCGGGCAGTCCATGCGGCAATCCATCAGAACTTGAAACGGACCCCCGCCGTAAGCGTGCGCCCCGCGACATTGTAGAGCGTGAACAGCGTGGGGTAGAGAAGTCCCGGCGCGGCTGCCGCGGCAACCAAAGGCGGCTTGCGATCCAGCAGGTTCGTGGCGGTCACGAACAGCTCCGGCTCCCCGCGGACGTCGAATTTATAGGATGCCGTGGCGTCGGTATAGAAGACCGGCTTGATCGCCGGGACAGCATAAAAGGACGTCGGATCGTTTTTCAGGTTGCCGATGGTCACCTTGCCGATCATCGATTCCTGCACGAACAGGGTGAGGCCGCCATGGGAGTAATTGGCGCTGAGCGTGCCCCTGAACTTGGGATAGGCATAGGCCGTCTGGCTGTTGACGCCATGCCCGGCATAATCGATCACCGGCGCGATCGAGTTTGTCTGCGTCTTGTAGCGGTCCAGATAATTGCCGGAGGCGCGCAGCGCGAGTTCGCCATCGCCGAGCCTGGTGCGGTATGACATGGTGATGTCGAGGCCGCTGGTACGCAGGAAGCTGATATTCTGCGTGATGAGGCTCACCGAAATCGGATAGTTGGCGGGCGAGCGATCGCTGAACGGCAGCGGCCTTTCGATGAGGGCGCATGTCGGCGACGTGCCGTTCGACGTTTCACACTCGTTGACGACATCGTTCAGCCCCTGCGTGGCGATGGCGCCCTTGATCTTGAGATCGTAATAATCGACCGAAAGGTCAAAGCCGGGCAGGAAACTCGGACTGAGGACCACGCCCGCGGCAAAGGTGTCGCCGGTTTCGGGATCAAGGTCGGGGTTGCCGCCACTGAACTGACGGATCGAACCTGGCGTGCCCGTGTGGGGATCGTTGAAGTTCACAGGCGCGGTCTGGACGCCGGCGAACAGTTCGAACAGCGAAGGTGCCCGAATATCGCGGGACCGCGTGACTCGGAACATGATGTCCTGGATCGGCTTGTAGACGGCGCCCACCTTCCAGGTCTTGACGCTTCCGCTGGTGCTGTAGTCGGTGAGGCGGAAGGCGCCGTTGAGGCTCAGTTCCTCGGCGAAGGGCTGGTTCTTGAATATCGGAACCTGCGCTTCGGCAAACACTTCCTTCACATTCACCTTGCCGAAGGCGGAGCCGACATTGGTGTTGTTGAAACGGGTCATGCGATTGGCCGGGATGCCCCGCAGCCCGGTGAAGTCGACGGGCACCGCGGGATCGGAATTGGACGTCAGGTCCAGCTTCTGCTTGCGATATTGCCCGCCTATGGCGACCGTGACGGGCCCTGCCGGAAGCTCGAAAAGGTCTCCCCGCGCAGACAGGACGAAATCGTCGGTCGTGTTCATGGCGCGGTAGCGGGATACGCCTAGGACGGTTTGCAGATCGGCTGTGGAGGGCGTTCCCGCGCCGAAGACATTGAGCGGGACGCATCCAGGATAAAGGCCGGGGTTGGTCAGCGTGACGCGGCAGACGATCGAACCATTGGGGTCGCGAACCGCGTCCAGGGCTGCCGCAAGCTTGGGAATCTCGATCTGCGTCTGGGCGAATTTGGTGACGGACCTGCCATGGGTATAGTCGGCGGTGATGTTCCAGCCCCCCAGGTTCCACTCGAGCCCGCCGTTGATCAGATAGGCATTGGTCGCCTCGCGCGTCGGGATGGGACCCTGTTCGCCGATGAAGCGAAAGACGGTGAAGCTGTCGTTCGGGCCCATCTGCGCCTGGACCGCGGGGTTCAGGAAGGCGTTGCCACTGAAGAACCGGAAGCCGAGCACCGACTGGGCCTGCGTATCGTAGCGGGTGACGCTGCGCGAGTAGCTGCCCTGGACGTGCGCCGTCAGCGCGTCGCTAAGGTCGTACGACAGTCGGCCGAAGCCCTGGGTGGTCGTCAGCGGCGCGATCAACTGGTTGAAGCCTGGGATATAGAGGCCGTCGCCGCCCACATTGGTGCCCGGCGTGCCGGTGGCCGTCCCGCGCTGAATGGGCCGCACCGCGCCGCCGGGCAGGAAGATAGTGTTGGTGAGCGAGGGCACGGTGCTCGTCAGGATGATGCCGTTATTATAGTCGTTCGTCGTAAAACGCAGGTTCGGCAGGAAGATGAACGGGTTTGCCTGGCGACCCGGCGCGGCGGTCGATCCGGGGACCGAACCCACGGCCGCATAGGCATCGTCGCCGTAGATGCGCGCGCTGCGCTTGATCCCATCGCTTTGGAAGCGTTCGATCGAGGCGAGGACATGACCGCGATCGCCCGCAAAGCTGAGGCCACCCGCAATGCCGATCCGGTAGTTGCCCAGGTCGCCGCGCGTCGACACACCGCGCTGCGCGACGCCTTTCACGCCCTCGAACTTCTTGTCGAGGACGAAGTTGACCGCGCCGCTGACCGCGTCGGAGCCGTAGACGGCCGAAGCGCCGCCGGTCACAACGTCGACACGCTGGATCAGCAGTTGCGGGATGGTGTTGACGTCCACCGCGCCACGGAAAGTCGTAGGCGGCACGCGGATGCCGTCGAGCAGGATCAGTGCCCGCGTCGGACCGACGCCGCGCAGGTTGAGCAGATTGCCATGCTCGCCGCTGTTGCCCTGCAACTGGCTGTTGGACTGCGGGCTGACCGAGTTGGCGAATTGCGGCAGCTTGTTGATCGCATCGGCGAGGTTGGTGGGGGTCGCCTTCTCCAGCTCCGTGGTCGGCGCGACGGTCACCGGCGTCGGCTGGTTATAGCCGTCGCGTACGACGCGCGTTCCGGTGACGATGATGTCTCGCGCGGACGACGCGCCGGCATCCTCCACCGGCTGCGGCTCGGTAGCCGCCGTCGCTGCGGTTTGCGCATGGGCCGGCACGATGATCCCGGCAATCGCGCATCCCGAAAGGAGCGCCAATCGGCCAAATTTGAATCTTGTCATCATCTCTCTCCCTCTGATTAGGGCTGTTATGTATTTCGCCCCGAAATCTCGTTTCATGCAGTGAGAAGGTCAGCGTGCGCCCGCCTCCTGCGCCGCCAGCCAGGCGGCCTTGGCGAGCGGCTCGATTCGTGTGACGATGTCGCCGGCATTTGTTGCGGTCTGCACGCCGTCCCGTGCCCGCCCCGCAATGCCTTGCAGGATGGCAGCGACGCGGAACAGGTTGAAGGCGCGGTAGAAGGGGTGCGTCGGATCGCAGCGAAGGCCGGTTCGCTCACAATAGCGCCGGGCATAGTCTTCAGCCGTGGGTATCCCCAGCCGGGCAAGATCGGCGCCCTGCAAGGTTCCGCGAACGTCCACGCCCTCCGGCCTGAACCACTCCATCATATGATAGGTGAGATCGCCCAGCGGATCGCCCAGGGTCGACAATTCCCAGTCTATGACGGCGCAGACGCGCGGCTCCGTCGGATGGACCAGCAGGTTGTGGAAGGAATAGTCGCCATGGATGATCGTGGTGCGCTCTTCGGTGTCGGGAATCGCATCCGGCAACCAGGCGACAAGCCGGTCCATCTCCTGGATGTCGCGTGTGCGCGAGGCTTCATATTGCCGGGACCAGCGGGAAATCTGCCGCGCGAAATAATTGCCCGGCTTGCCATAGTCGGCGAGCCCTAACGCCGCGAAATCGACCAGATGCAGGCGGGCAAGCGTTTCATTGGCGCTATCATAGATCGCGGCGCGCTCCGCCCGGTCGAGGCCGGGCATGAGCGGGTCCCAGAAACTGCGCCCCGGAACATAGCGCATCACATAGAAGATGCTGCCGATAACATCCTCGTCCTCGCACAGCAGCAGCGGCTCGGCAACGGGCAGGCCGGCTTCGTGCAGCGCCTTGGTAATGCGATATTCGCGGTCCACCGCATGGGCGGACTTCAGCAAAATCCCCGCGGGCTTGCGCCGCAGGACATAGCGGTGGTCCTGCGTCGACAGAAGATAGGTCGGGTTGGATTGTCCGCCCTCGAACCGCTGGACGCGCATGGGTCCGGAAAAATCGGCGATCCGGCCCGCCAGATAAGCGGCAAGGCGGGTTTCGTCGAACGCACTGTTGGCGGCGACATCGATCGTCGCGCCGATCGTCGCGGCAGGCTGCGTGGCGCTCATGATGCTGCGCCCTCGGCATATTTGGCGAGTTCCATCCGGGCGAGCTGGCGTTCGTGGACTTCGTCCGGCCCATCCGTCAGCCGCACGATGCGGGTGTTCGCCCAAAGTTCGGCCAGGCCGAAATCGTCGCTGACCCCGCCGCCGCCATGCGCCTGGATGGCGTCATCGACGATCTGCTGCGCCATTTTGGGGGCGGCGATCTTGATCATGGCGATCTCGGCGCGGGCGGCCTTGTTGCCGACCGTGTCCATCATATGCGCCGCCTTCAGGCAGAGCAGGCGCGCCATCTCGATCTCGCAACGGGCGCGGGCGATCCGTTCTTCCCAGACGGAATGTTCGGCAATCGCCTTGCCGAAGGCCCGTCGCGACAGGAGGCGGCGGCACATCTTCTCCAGCGCGACTTCCATGGTCGCGATGTTGCGCATCGTGTGGTGGATGCGGCCGGGACCAAGGCGCCCCTGCGCGATCTCGAAGCCGCAGCCTTCGCCGAGCAGCATATTCTCCGCCGGCACGCGGACATCCTCCAGCGCCACCTCGAAATGCCCGTGCGGCGCATGATCATAACCGAAGACGGGGAGGTGGCGGACGAGCGTCACGCCCGGCGTGTCGCGCGGCACCAGGATCATCGATTGCTGCCGGTAGGGCGCGGCATCCGGGTCGGTCTTGCCCATGACGATGAAGAAGTCGCAACGCGGATGGCCAGCGCCCGACGACCACCATTTTCGGCCGTTGATGACATAGTCACCGCCGTCGCGGCGAATGTCCGTCGTGATGTTGCGCGCATCGGAGGAGGCGACGGCCGGTTCGGTCATCAGGAATGCGGACCGGGTCTTCCCATCGCGCAACGGCACCATGAAACGCTGCTTCTGCTCGGCCGTGCCGTACCGATGCAGCACCTCGAAATTGCCGGTGTCCGGTGCCATGCAGTTGAACACCTCGGAGGCGAAGGAGATGCGGCCCATCAATTCGGCGATGGGGGCATATTCGACGTTGGTAAGGCCGACGCTGGTGAAAAATTCATCATCATGCTCAGATGGCGGCATGAAGATGTTCCACAGCCCCGCCTCCCGCGCCTTGTCCTTGAGTTCGTCGAACACCGGCGGGATTTCGGTCCAGCGGTCGATCGTGGCGGACTGCCGGTGATAGACGGGAACGGCAGGAACGATGTGCTCCTCCATGAAAGCGCGCACGCGCTCCATCCACTCCCTGGATTTTGCCGACTGTTCGAAATCCACGCATCCGCTCCACTTATGCCGCCGGATTCGAGCCGGCCCGCTCTTGCTATAAGACTCGCCCGACCGATCGGTCGAGCGTTAAATAGTCGACCGGTCGGTCGGCTGTCAAACTGGTCAGGAGAGAAATTTTTTATTGACGCCCGACCAGTCGGTCGATCATCTGAACGGCAGGAGAGCAAGCGATGACGAATAGCCCACTCATGGATGTTGCCCTGCTGCAGGGCCATGCGCCGTACACGCTTGCCGGCTACGACATTTTCCGGTCGGTGATCGAGTCGGACGGCGCGGTGCCCGCTCGTTTGAAAGCGCTGTTCGCGGCGGTGGCTGCCGTCGATCGCCGCCATTTGTCGCTTGCGCGCCGGGAACTGGAGCGCGGCGCGTCGCTCGGCCTGACCTCGAAGGAGGCCACTGCCGGCCTCATCGTGCTGTCCAGCCTCCGTGGCGAGGCTGCGGCGCTCGATTTCGCGCAGATCATTGAAGAGAGTTTTGGCGACACCCAGGCGCCGGACCCGCAACCGCTGCCGACGGCGGCGGAGGGAGAAGCGGAGGCCAATTTCCGCGCCTATTGGGCGGGGAGCATCCCGGCGCCGCTCGGCGCGCTGATGCGCCTCGCGCCCGAAGCGGCGGACGCCTATTATCTCATGCGGCGGGGCAGCATCGATGCGAACCCGCTTTCCGCCAAATATGGCGAGCTGCTTCTGCTCACCATACTCGCGGCCGGATACAGCCCCATGGCGGCAACCCATGTGCGCGGTGCGCGCAATGCCGGCGCGAGCGACGAGGAAATTGCCGAAGCGGTGCTCTGCGCCGTCCCATCGGCGGGGATCGCCGCCTGGATGGCGGTGGGCGGGATGCTTGCCCCACCCGAAGACGGCGGCATCGTCCGCTGAAACGACCGATTTTTCACATCTTTGCCAAGGAGAGACTTACATGGAACCGGAAAAGGACGTCATCCAATATGAAGTGGCTGACAATGGTATCTGCACAATCTGGCTCAATCGCCCCCATGTGAAGAATTGCGTCAGCCCCCAGCTTCTGCGCGACCTGGAGGTCGCGGTGGACAAGGCGGCCGAGGACGATTCGGTCCTGGCGGTCGTGTTCCGCGGTCGCGGCAATACCTTCTGCGCCGGCGCGGACCTCGGGCAGCTCGTCGGGCCGGTGCTGCACGAAACCAGCACCTCGCTTCAGCTCGCGATCGATTCGGCGCGCACCTATGACAAGATCTACAACATGAAGAAGCCGACCATCGCCTGCGTCGAGGGCTATGCCGTCGCCGGCGGGTTCGAACTCTTCATCTCCTGCGACTTCGGCATTGCCGCCGACGACGCCAAGATCGGCGACTTCCACATCCGTCGTGCCTTGTTCGGCGGCGCCGGCCCGATCTATCGCCTGCCGCGCTATATCGGCATGCGCAAGTCGAAGGAGCTGATGCTGACCGGCAAGCTTCTGTCGGGCAAGGAATGCGTCGAATGGGGCCTGTGCAACGCGTCGGCGCCCAGTGAACAGCTTGAACAGCTGATCCAGGATTTCTGCGCGCCGCTGATCGACAAGAGCCCCTTCTGCATGTGGATGACCAAGATGGCGGTCAATCGCGGCATGGATGCCGACACCAACTCGCTCATCACGCTGGAAACGATGACCTGCAACGTCGTCCACCATTCCGCCGATGCGAAGGAGGGCGTCGCGGCGTTCCTCGAGAAGCGCCAGCCGGTCTGGACGGGCAAGTAAGCCATGGCGGTCAGCATGGTCGTCCTGGCCAGCCGGCCGCAGGACTGGACGCACGAGCAGTTCACCACCTGGTGGCGCGGCCCCCATGCCGACGCCGCCAGGGTCCTGCCCGGCCTTATGGCCTATCGGCACGGCGCGGTGACGAAGGATTATGACAATCCGGATGCACCGGGCTGGGACGGTCACGCCGTGCTGACTTTCGCTGATCAGGCGGCGCTCGACACCGCCTTCGCTTCGCCCGAATGGACGTCGGCGACCGCCCAGACGAAGGGTATGGGCGGTCGGCGCATCATCCTCATCACCGATGAGGTCGACCTGCTTGCCGGAGAAGATCATGGCTGACTGGAACCCTGGTTTCACCGCTGCTCAGTTCCGTCTCGACGGCAAGCGCGCGCTCATCACCGGCGGACGCGGTGCCCTGGCCGAAGCCATGGCCGCGACACTGGCCGACCTTGGCTGCGCGGTCGCCCTCGCGTCCCGCACGGAGGCCGACTGCGCCGACCTGGCGGCCGGCATGGCTGAACGGTTCCGGGTCCCGGCTGTCGGCCTTTCCTGCAACATCGCCGACGAGGCGTCGGTCGAGGCGGCGATCGCGACGACTGTCGATCGGCTGGGTGGCCTCGACATCCTCATCAACAATGCGGGCGCGTCCTGGTGGGGCCTGCCAGAGGATATCCCGCTCAAGGGCTGGCAGAAGGTGATGGACGTCAATGTGACCGGCACCTTCCTCGCCTGCCGGCACGCCGCGCGTCACATGATCGCGGCGGGCGGCGGCGCGATCGTCAACATCGCGTCGGTTGGCGCATTCCTGTCCTATCAGCCGGACGAAGGGCAGGTCGTTCCCTATACAACCAGCAAGGCGGCGATCGTTCACCTGACCAGCGATCTCGCCGCCCAATGGGCGAGGCACAACATCCGCGTCAACGCCATCGCGCCCGGCTCGATCGAAACGGGCATGACAGAGACGCTCGACCCCGCCATCCAGGAAAAGACGCGGGCGGGCATATTGATGCGCCGCTTCGGCCGCCCTGACGAAGTGGCCGGCACGCTGGCCCTGCTGGCGTCCGAAGCGGGCAGTTTCATCACGGGTCAGACCTTCCTGGTAGATGGAGGCCAATCCCTTGCGTGAAGAGCAAAGCCATCCGGCGTTCGAATGGGATGCCGAGCGGCTCTGGCCGCAATTCCTCCGTCTTGCCGACGCCGCACCGGATGCCCTTGCCCTTGCGGATTGCGGCGACCGCCTGTGGAGCCGCGGGGCGTTGAGAGGGCAGGCGATCGAGATCGCGGCCTTGCTGAAGGCGGCAGGGGTCGGGCCGGGTGACCGCGTCCTCGTCACCGCGCACAAAAACGCCGCGACGATCGCCACGGCGCTTGCCATATCTTCGTTGCAGGCGACCTTCTGTCCCGTGTCGCCAAAGCTAGGAGCGGGCGATCTTGCCCTGCTCGAATCCCTGCTCGGCCATGCCGCCAAGGTGAGCGGCACCGGCAGCACCTTGCCCGAAGTGACCGCTGCGGCCGGCGAACGGTCGACCGACCCGCGCGATCGGAACGCCGTGCTCATCGGCTTCACCTCCGGCAGCACCGGCGTGCCCAAGGGGGTGATGCATGGCCCGGAAGCCCTGAATTATGCGACCCGTGCCTGCGCGGCCATCGCCGGACTGGAACCGGATGACGCGATCCTGGGCATCGTCCCGCTCGACAGCGCGCCCGGCTTCACCTTCACGGCGCATTTCGCGCTGTCATTGGGGCATCCGCTTGTGCTGGTCGACCCATGGGTGCCCGCCGAAGCGCTGCGGCGGGCGGAACATTATGGGTGCGGCTGGGCGATCGCGGTTCCGACGCATCTTTTCACGATGGTGGAGGCGGCCCGGCTCGGCGAATGGTCCGGTCGCCTTCCGCTTCGCGCCATGGCGGTGGGCGGCAGCGCGATGACGCCCGAACTGATCGAGGACGCCGACCGGCTGCTCGGCCTCAAGGCGCTGCGGATGTTCGGCATGTCCGAATGCATGGGCCATGCGTCCACCCACCCGGCCCATTCGCTGGAGCGCCGCCAGCTTTTCGACGGCATCCCCTTTCCCGGCACGCAGGAAGAGGCGTTCGATGCCGAGCTGCGCGCCCTGCCACGCGGCAGCCGGGGGCAGGCGGGCGTGCGTGGTCCCTCGCTCTTCCTCGGCTATGCGCAGGGCATGGGGGCGGGGCAGGAACGCATGACGCCCGATGGCTTCTACCTGACCGGCGACGAGATCGTTCGCGATGAGGTCGGCTTCGTCCGCGTGGTCGGCCGCATCAAGGACCAGATCATTCGCGGTGGCTTCAACATCGACCCTGCCGAGGTGGAGGCGGCCCTGCTGCGCCATCCCGCCATCGCGGAGGTGGCGGTGGTTGCCGTGCCCGAACGCAAGCTTGGGGAGCAGGCCTGCGCCGTCTGCCGGCTGCGAACGGACGACGGGAGCATCGACCTGTCCATGTTACTCGACCATCTCTCTCAGCAGGGCCTGTCCCGCAAGAAATGGCCCGAACATCTGGTGCTGGTCGATGCGATGGCCGTCACCGCCACCGGCAAGCTCGACAAGAAGGCGATGGCCGCCATCGCCGTGGAGGAGGTCGCCCGCAGGCGCGCGGCTGCTTCCACCAGACAGGACGCATGACATGAAGCAGACCGCAACCAGCGCCGTCGCCGACGGCGTCGCCATCATCACGCTCGACAACCCGCCGGTGAACGCGCTCTCCGCGTCCCTCCGGCGGGGATTGCAGGCCGAACTTGAAAAGGCGTTCGATGACGGAGAGGTGGGCGCCATCCTGTTGCTCTGCGCCGGACGGACCTTCATTGCCGGGGCGGACATCACCGAGTTCGGCCATCCCTGGCAGCCGCCATCCCTGCCCGACCTGTGCGCCATGCTGGACGATGCGCCCAAGCCCGTCATCGCTGCCATTCACGGAACGGCGCTGGGCGGCGGGTTCGAACTGGCGCTTGCCTGCCACTATCGGGTGGTGGCGCAGAGCGCGAAGGTCGGCCTGCCGGAGGTGCATCTGGGCCTGCTTCCCGGTGCGGGCGGCACCCAGCGGGTGCCCCGGATCGTCGGTGCGGAGGCAGCGCTCGAAATCATTACGTCCGGGCGGCAGATCAAGGCTACCGAAGCCCTTTCGCTGGGGCTGGTCGATGCGGTGGTCGATGATGCGGCCTTGCGGGAGGAGGCGCTGGCCTTCGCGCGCCGCATCGTGGCCGATGGCGGTGCGAAGCCGCGGGTACGCGATCGCGCCGACGCCCTCCAGGGCGATCGGGATCGCCCGGAGCTTTTCACCGCCTTCGCCACCGCAAACGCCCGTCGGTTCAAGGGATTTGTCGCGCCCGCCGCCATCATCGAGGCCGTCGAGGCGGCAGTGACTCTTCCCTTCGAGGAGGGGCTGGCAAAGGAAACCGCCTTGTTCGAACGACTGGTCGCCAGTCCTGAGTCCGCCGCCCAGCGCCATGTCTTCTTTGCGGAGCGGGGGGCGGCCCGCATTCCCGACATCGGTCCCGATACATCCGCGATCGACATCCGATCGGCGGGCGTCATCGGCGCGGGCACGATGGGCGGCGGCATCACGATGAACTTCCTGAATGCCGGCATTCCCGTCACGCTGGTGGAAACCAGCCAGGAAGCGCTGGATCGCGGCATCGCCACCATCCGCCGCAACTATGAGGCGACGGCTGCCAAGGGGCGGATGACGGCGGCGCAGGTGGAGCAGCGCATGGGCCTTATCTCACCCAGCCTCGACCTGGCTGCGCTTGCCGACGCGGATCTCGTCATCGAGGCCGTCTACGAAAGCATGGACGTCAAGACGGACATTTTCGCCCGGCTCGACCGGATTGCGAAACAGGGGGCGATCCTGGCGTCCAACACCTCATTCCTCGACCTCAATCGCATCGCGGCGGCGACCAGCCGGCCCGAATGGGTCGTTGGTCTCCACTTCTTCTCGCCCGCCAATGTCATGCGCCTGCTGGAGGTGGTGCGAGGGGCGGAAACGTCGAAGCCGGTGGTCGCCACGGCGATGCGGCTCGCCAAGCGGATCGGCAAGGTCGCGGTGCTCAGCGGCGTGTGCGACGGCTTCATCGCCAACCGGCTGCTGGCGCCGCGTGGTGCGCAGGCCGAAGCGATGATGCTGGAAGGCACGCCGATCGCGGAGATCGACCGCGTGCTTGTCGATTATGGCTTTGCCATGGGGCATTTCCAGATGATGGATCTGGTCGGGCTGGACGTCATCGGCCGGAACGCGACGGAACGGACCGTAATGGGCGACCTGGTCGCCGCCGGCCGGCTGGGCCAGAAACGGGGCGCTGGCTATTATGATTATGATGAGAAGCGGCGGTCGCGTCCTTCGGACGTGACAGCCAGCCTGGTGAAGGAGGTCGCCGCGGCCCAGGGCATCGCTTACGGCCCCACGGCGGGCGATGAGGCGCTGCTCGCGCGGCTGCTCTATCCGGTCGTCAACGAGGGCGCGAAGATCCTGGAAGAAGGCATCGCGTTGCGCGCATCCGACATCGATATAGCCGCCGTGCTTGGCTATAACTGGCCGGTCTATCGCGGCGGGCCGCTCTTCTGGGCCGATCAGGTCGGACTGGACCGGATCGTCGCGGACATGCGCCGGCTGGAAGCGGTGCATGGTGAAACCTTCCGCCCTGCATCGCTGCTCGTGCATCTGGCGGAGGGAGGGCGGCGGTTCGGCGACAGGTCGTGACCCTCAACCGTTCCTGGGTGCTTGCGCACAGGCCCGAAGGCCCGGTGCGGTCCAGCGACTTCGCCTATCGGGAGGAGGCGTTCGATACGCCCGCGTTGCAGGAGGGCGACATTCTCGTCCGCACCCGGATCATTTCCTGCGCGCCGACGATCCGCAACTGGCTGAACCCGCCCGAACGCAGCTATCGCGGCGCGATCGGCATCGGCGATCCGATACGGGGCATGGCGGCGGTCGAAGTGCTTGCCTCTCGTCATGCACGCTTTGAACCCGGACAGTGGGCCACGGCCGTGGCGCCTTGGCAGGATTATGCCGTCCTGCGCCCGGATGAGGCGGTTGTCCCTGTCACGCCGATCGAGAGCTGGATGGATCCGGTCGACGCGATGACGCTTTACTCGCCCAACAGCCTGACCGCCTATTTCGGCCTCTTCGCGGTGGGGGAACCAAGGCCCGGCATGACCGTGCTGGTATCCGGCGCCGCCGGATCGGTCGGGGCGATGGTGTGCCAGATGGCCCGAATCGCGGGCTGCCGGGTCATTGCGGTGGCGGGCGGCCCGGACAAATGCCGCTGGCTCTCACAGGAGGTCGGGGCGGAAGTCGCAATCGACTACCGTTCGGCGGACCTTCCGGCGGCTTTGAAGCATGCCAGTCCCGACGGCATAAACATCTTCTTCGACAATGTGGGTGGGGAGGTGTTGCAGGCTGCCGTCGACCGGATGGCGCCGCATGGCCGGATCGTGCTTTGCGGTCAGCTCGCCGCCTATGATTCGAACAGTCCGGCGGCCGGCCCCAGGGATATGATGAAGCTGGTCTATGGACGGATCCGGATGCAGGGCTTTGTGGTTGGCGACCATGCCGACGATTATGCGTCCGCGATCGCGTCGATCCGACGCTGGGCGGCTGAAGGGCGCCTGCGCAGTCGGCATGATGTGCGCGACGGGTTCGATCGCATACCCGACGCCTTCGTCGACATTTTCAACGGGCGCAATGCCGGAACATTGATCGTCCGGACCTGAACCTCCGCGCTGCGCAGGAGCGCAGCCACCGCGCCTTACGGACGAAGCTTATCGGGGCCAGACCAGGTCAAGCCGGACCATCCCGTTCACCGCACCCGTGGCGGCGAGGGGTTGGCTCCCCGGATCGAGCGTGAATTCGGGGATGCGCTTCGTCCATTCGTGCAGCATGATCGCCAGCTCGCTGCGCGCCAGCCCCGCGCCCGGACAATTGTGAATGCCGTTGCCGAAGGTGCAGTGCGTTTCGCGCTTGCGGTCGAAATCCACGTTGAGCGCGTCCGGCCAGCGGCTCTCGTCCAGCCCATGGAGGCAGGTCGGCAGCACGATCATGTCGCCGGCCTTCACGGTCACGCCTTCATGCACGATATCTGCTGTCACCCGGCGGGCCACCGTCGCGACGCCATGGCGGCGCAGGATTTCCTCGACCGCGAAGGTGATCTTCTCGGGCTGTTCCACCAGGGTGCGATAATGGTCCGGATGGGTCGCCAGGAACTTCATGATGAATCCCATCATGCTCGCGACGGTGTCGAGCCCGCCAAACATGACGTCCATGCACTCGCCCATCACCTCAAGCTCGTTCATCGGCCTGTCGCCGACGGTGCCGTGAATGATCGCGCTCAACAGGTCCTCGCCCGGATCGGCCCGCCGCTTGTCGATCCACGACTGCAGATAGCCCGCCATCGACCTCTGGCTTTCCTCCTTTTCCTGCGTGGATTTCGGCCGCACCGACTTGTCGGCCACGTCGACCAGCCATTCGCGGTCTTCATCGGGCAGATCGACCAGAGAGAGGAAGATGCGCATGGGAACATGACGCGCGAATTCGGTCATGAACTCGCAGCGTCCGCGCGGCTGGAACCCGTCGATCAATGCCGCCGTGAGGCCGCGTACGTCGTCGGTCAGGCGCTTTACCGCCCTGGGGCTGACGAATGGCAGCACGATCTTGCGGTAATGATGATGTTCGGGATCGTCCGACTCGTTGGGGATCATCTTGAGCGGGCTGTCGCTTGGCGGAACCGACAGGTTGCGCGCCGAGAGGCGGTCTACATCCGCGAACAGTTCCCAGATCAGCGGTGCAGAGGTCGCTATCCAGTGGCCGCCATTGTGAGGCGTCCAGACCAGGCCTGGGTTGCCCGCTATGTCCAGCGCCTTCCACGCCATCTGGGGGTCGCGCTCGCCGCCTTCCAGGGCATAGATGTTGGCATCGACCACAAGTTCAGCCGGCACATTCTTGGGAAGCGTCTGTATCTGCAAGCTCTCTCTCCCAACCGTCCGGACTCGCGGAAGAGGATTACCGGCATGTCGAAGCCCCGCATTGCGTGCCGCGCCAGAGAGCGGCGCGCTCCTACATGCGGACGTCCCAGCCTCTCTCCCATTTGCGCGGCGGCATCTTGTGAATCACTATTCCTGCCCAGGACATGTCTATCAATCTCGATCCGGGCGGAATGGCGCGTGCCTGATTCATCGCATCTCTGATCCGCCGCCGCCGGACATCTCCGGCGGACAGCGGACCGGACCTGTTCCTCAACCCTGTTTCGCAGCCTCGATCAGCTTGGCGAGCCGACGTCGCGCCTGTACCGCACCCTTGTCGATCGGCAGCATCTTCGGTTCCAATGACCACAGGTCCGGCGTGCCCATCTGGCGCTGGATCTTCTCGATCATCGGCTTGTCCTCAAACTGGAAGGCATGGATGAGCTGATCGCGCAACATGGCGGTGAAATCGGCGTCATCGACCAGGAAGCTGCGCGCGTTACAGGTGAAATAATGCGTCGTTGTCTCCGTTTCCGGCGTCATGTTGTGAAGATTGAGGCTGTCTATGCCCTGTTCGGGCTTGCCCACGGGATGGCCGCCTGCACGCAGGACCATCAGCGCCGGCGGATACCAATCCACCTCCGTCCACAGCTTTGCCGGGGACTCCATGTGGAAGACCGGCGGCGGCTCGTCGCTGTCGGATCGCCAGGCTATCGAAAAATGATCTGGATATTCCTCCATGGTCGATTTGGCGCGCGTGTTGAACCCGCTGCCCAGACTGTTCGCATGAAGATAATCCGCATGGCTCAGGTCCATGATGTTGTCCGAAAGCAGTTCGTAATTCGCCGCCACCAGAGTGTATAGCCGCAGCTGCGCGGTCTCGGGCGTGGCGTCAATGAAGGACAGGTCGGGCAGCACGCTCTCATCCGGGCTGTTCTTTCCTACCCAGATCCAGACCGCCTTATATCGTTCCAGCACGGGATAGCTGGTCACACTGAGTGAACTGGTCGCCGCGCCGTGCGGATTGTGAACGCAAAGCCCTGCGGCATTGAAGACCAGCCCATGATAGGGGCAGGCGATCGTATCCCCCTCCCGCTTGCCTTCATTGAGGGGGGCGAAGCGGTGGGGGCAGCGGTTGTCCAGCACGGCGATGTCGCCAGATTCGGTGCGAAAGGCGACCATGGGTATGCCGACGACCTGACGACTGAGTACTGCGCCATCCGCGAGTTCCTCGGCCCAGGCAAGCTGGTACCATCGATTTTCCAGAAATTCGACCATCATGACATCTCCACTGCGCTGCGCGTATCAACTGCGTCCGTCGTCCCGCGATCGGCGACGATAGTGCGTTCCTCGACCATGAAGAGCGCCTCCCTCCGGCGGTCCAACATGCCGGCAAGGTGCGATCCAGCTTCTTCGATGACGGCGCGATAGGCCTCGATGGCGCTCCACCCTGCATCGCCGTCGAACCAGAGGCTTTCGACGCCGGCATAGGGGCTGAGCGGCGCGTTGGCGACGAAATTGGCGGGCAGGTTCGCGTCCGGCTCGCCGGCTATGCTGATGCTGCGGGTCATTCGGCGGATCGATGGGCCCAGGGTCGGATGATCGGCCATTCGGGCCATTTCCTGCGACCAGGCCGCATCGAATGTCTCGGCGGACGCCGCACCGTTGCTCGCCAGAAGGCGCATCACCTTGACCGGCGCGTCGCCCGGCATGGTCACCGCCACCTCCTCGACCCGCGTGGCAAGCAGGATGACCGCGCTGTGGCAGACGAAGTTCAACTCGTCGGGCTGGATAGTCTCGCGATAATAGGGGTCGGCGATGGAGCGCGCGAATGCGGCTCCATCCGGGAAGCTGATTTCGCTGAAAGAGTCGAAATCGGGTCCCGGCGTCCAGCCTTCGCCACGGCTGCCATATACCGCGTCGACGACGTGATTCTGGATATAGCCCAGCATGAAACCGGGATTATGCGCTACCGTCCCGCCATGGACATGCTGGGCGTAGTTCAGATAATCGCGGTGCGTCATTCCGGCGCGGCGGCGGCCGCCAATGATCATTTTCAACATCGCACTCTCTCCGGATCTGTCAGAATGTGTATCGGACGCGCAGGCCATAGGTGCGGGGCGGCGCATATATGGAAGAGATGACCCCGCCGGCCGGAGCGACGAACTGTGTGAAAAGGGGCACCGCCTTGTCGGTCAGGTTGCGGACGAAGCCTGTGACCGCCCAGTGATCGTCCGCCGCGCCGAAGGTGGCGGAGGCGTCGAATGTCCAGAACGCACCGCTATTCTGCTGCGGCAGATATTCAAAGCCGATGACGCTGTTGGAACGGTAGCGCGCATCACCGTTCAGGACGATTTTGTGGGCGCCTAGCGCGATGCTTTTCTCGATCCCGCCGTTCAGCGACCAATGCGGCGAATTGTAGCTCGGCTTGCCCGCGCAATCGATCGCATAGACGGGTGCGCCGTTCGCTGTCGTCGGCGTCACGGCGCAGCCCACCGCGGGTGGCGGTGAGGTCGCATCGCGGGGGCTGTTATAGGTATAGCGCTTGACCCTGGCGTCCAGATACTGGACCGTCCCGCTCAGTCGCGTCGTTGGAGTGAGCAGCCACTGCGCCTCCACATCGACGCCCTTGATCGTCGAGCGTCCTATATTCTCGGTAAAATAATTGGTGCTGTTATTGGCGTCCAACCCGTAATGCGACACCTGCTGGTTGCGGTAGCGCCAGTGGAACAGTTCCACATTGAACTGCAGGCGGCGATCGAAGAAGCGATTCTTCGACCCGATGGTCCAGGCTTCCACATATTCCGGTTCGAAGGTTTCGTGTCCAGGCGCATTGGAAAAGCCGCCGGAACGATAGCCCGTCTCGTAGCTGGCATAAAGCAACGAAGCCGGCGCCAGGTCATATTCGGCCGCCAGTCGATAGGTGACGCGGCCCTTGTCGATCCCCGCATTCACCTGATTTGGAATGTAGAACAGGATATTGCCAGCGGTGCCATAGGGAACCGCATTGGCTGGGCCGGGCATGGCCGGCGCGCCGGGCACCTGCGCCAGGGTTTGGACGACGGGTAGCGATGGTCCGCCAAAGCAGCCGGGACCGAATGGGGGCGGCGCATTGGTGCACAGGTCGATAAGCGTGTCCGCCCCGCCGTTGAAATCCTTGCCGTCATGGGTGTAGCGCCCCGCCGCCACGAATCTCAGACTGTCGCTCAGATGCGCCGTGACACGGCCGAAAGCGGCATAGGACTTCGTCTTCGATGTGAAGTCCTGGAAGGAAATGATCTGATATTGATTGATCCCGTACAGGCCCTTTACGGTTTCGTTGAAATAATAGCCGCCGACCAGCCAGTCTATCGGACCCAGGCGTGGACCCTGGAACCGTAACTCCGTGCTGAACTGCCGGTCATCCTCACTGTTGAGTGAGCCCCTGAATGAAGGACCATTGAACAGATTGTCCAGTTTCGCCCGTCGATAGGATGGCAGGATCGTCAACGTCCCTCCGGCCACATCGGCGTTGATCTCCGCCGTCAGTCCCCAATATCTGTTATTCAGATAGGGGGAGGCCAGCGGGGCGGGATTGATGAAAGTTCCCGGAATGACGGCATGCCCAAAATAGGCGCTGCCGGCTGGCGAAAGGAGCCCGCTGAAGGGATCGACGCCAGCAGCCGTGAAGCTGTAATTTGGCGGCGAGATGGACGTCGCCGGGGTGCCAGGCGTAAAATTTTCCGTGCCGACATAACTCGCACCGACGCCTGCGCCACCTTGATGCGAATAATCACCGCTCAGGCGGATGGAGACGGCCGGGCTGGGCTTTATCAGCAATTGCGCCCGAACCGCCTGCCCCACTTCGTCGGACGTGCCGTCTTCGTTGTAACCCTTCCGGTCTACAACCTTGCCGGCAATCCGTATGGCCGCATTGTCACCGATCGGCAAATTGGCGGCGGCTTCGGCATCGATCGCATCGTAATTTCCGAAACTGCCGGAAACAGAGAGGGTTCGCTCTCCCAACCGGGGCTTCGCCGGAATGACGTTGATGGCGCCACCCGTGGCATTGCGGCCGTAAAGCGTCCCCTGCGGCCCCTTCAACACCTCGATCCGCTCGAGATCGAAGAAGGTGCCCGTCGTGGAGGTCGGCCGGCCGAGATAAATGCCGTCCAGGTTGAATGCGATCGCCGGGTCCGAGTAGCCGTTGTTGGTGAAATTGCCGACACCGCGAACAAAGAAGGTGGTATTTGCGCCGCCTCCCTGCTGCACCGTAAGCGCAGGAACCGTCGCGTTGAGCATGGTGGCGGTGACGACGCCCGCGCGGGTCAGCTCCTGCGGCGAGACAACATCTATCGCGACCGCTGCGCGCTGTGCCGTTTCGGCGCGGCGCTGCGCGGTCACGATGATGTCCGCAAGCCCGCCATTCGCGTCGGAAGACGGTGCCGGGCCAGCAAGTGAATGGGATTGGGCAATATCCGGCGCTGCCTCCTGCGCTGCGAGCGGCACGGGCGCCGACATGGCGGCGATCGCGGTGCCGACCAGAAATAATGTTTTCATGGATCCTCCCCTGGGCCCTCGTTGAGCCTCTGTTCCGGGATTAAATCCATCTTGTACGCCGCAGGCAAATCGCATGTTCGCACCGCATTATTCGCAGGATGAATAATGTGGCCTGATTTGCATTGTTTCTTTTGAGGCATGCGGGACGGCGCGCTGGATGCCGCGCCGGGGTGCTGTCCCGAAAACGGCCCGGTCGATGCCCTTGGGGCTGCAGGCAGCGGCTGCTATATCCCTCCTATGACGGCACCGCTCAATCTGGCTTCCATAGACCTCAATCTCATGGTCATTTTCGACGCGCTCATGAAGGATCGTCATTTGTCGCGCGCGGGCGACCGGGTCGGGCTTAGTCAGCCAGCGATGAGTCATGCGCTGCGCCGCCTGCGCGCCGTGCTGGGCGATGATCTCTTCACCCGGCGCCGGGGGGTTATGGAGCCCACGCCCCGCGCGCTGGCGCTTGCCGATCCGATAGGTGGGGCCCTCGACCGCCTGCGTTCGGCGCTTGATACCGAACCGGCCTTTGAATCGTCGACGGCCAGCCGTTGCTTCACCCTGACCATGTCGGACGCAAGCGCGGCTCGCCTGCTGCCGCAACTGATCCCCCGTCTTCGCGCGCAGGGTTCCGGCATCGACATCGACATACTGGCATCGGGAGCGCGCGAGGGCATAGAGCATCTGCTGTCAGGCGCGGCCGATCTCGGCGTTGGAGTCTTCCCGAACCTTCCCGAAAGATTGCATTGCGAGGTTATCCAGACCGCCAAGCTGGTCTGCATCGCCGATGCGGCGCATCCGGCGTTGCAGGGAGGGCTGACGCTTCAATCCTTCCTTGCGCTGCCGCATGTCGGCGTCGACGTCGGTCATGACACGGGCGCGAATGTCGATTCCCTGATCGAAACGATGGGCCTGCGCCGCAGGATCATGCTCCGCGTGCCGCACTTCATGGTCGTTGCATCCGTCGTGATCGGGTCGGACCTCCTCGCGGTAGTACCGGCGGCTGTTCTTCGGGAGGAGGAGAAGGGCCATCTGGCCGTCTATGAGTTGCCGGTTGCCGTTCCCGACGTCGCCATCCACATGGCCTGGCGCGCGCGCCAATCACAGGATCCCGCCCTGCTCTGGCTGCGCCGGCTTGTTGCCCGGTCCATGCAAATCCCGATCAACGGATGAAGGCAGGTCGAAACCGGCCCTGAAGATGCGGGCGCCGACGCTATGGGATAATATTACATAATCTTAATTTGTGTCCGGTCCCCGACCTTTTGTAGAGCCAGGATCGTGCTTCACCATTCGGAACCAGCCATTTGAACCCGCCGGGCTCATCCCGTTCCGAAAGAAGTCGCGCCAGCATCCTGGTGATACTTGCCATCCTGGCCATGTGCATCTCCACCATGCTGGCGGTGCAGGTCCATCGCGAAATCGGCCATGCCGACCATCTCGCCCCGTCCCATTCGGCGCGGTTGGCGCATCAGCCGGGCAAACCGGCTTTCCTTTTCAGCTATTGCAAGCTCTGCGACCTGAAATTCCAGGCAGAGTCTGCTCCGCCGCTGCCGGTTCGCGTGATGGCGAATCGGACGCCGGTTCACGTGCGGCATGACGATGTTTCGCTCCATTTCCTGACCGTCGCATCGACAGGTCATATATGGCACAGCCGCGCGCCGCCGGAATCTCCGGTTCTCATCGCCTGATATTCCCTGCGCGCGGCGAAGTGACCGCGCCTGTCGGGGAATCAAACCGATTTCCTGGAGTATTCCCATGCGTGCCATGCTTTTCGGGGGCGCAGCGGCGGCTGCGTTCATGACCTTCCCGGCGCTCGCGGATGACGCGCCTTCATCTTCGGCCGGGACGAACCCCGGCGCCAACATCATCGTCACCGCCTCGCCGATCGCGCACGAACGCGACGACACCCCTTCCATCGTCGCCAGGGTCGATGCGGACCAGATACGCCGTCAGGGCGGCGCCACGATCTCCGATGCGCTGGCGCGTGTGCCGGGCATCGCCGCCAGCGGTTTCGCGACGGGCGCCAGCCGCCCCATCATCCGCGGCCTTGACGCAAACCGCGTTCGCATCCTGGAGGATGGGACGAGCGTTTCCGACGTGTCCGACATAGGGCCGGATCATGGCATCCCCATCGACCCGCTGGCGGCGCAGAGCATAGAGGTCGTGCGCGGCGCGGGGACGCTCCGCTATGGCAGCCAGGCCATTGGCGGCGTCGTCAACGTGATCAACAACCGCGTGCCCAACGCCCTGTCCGAACACCCGATTTCGGGACAAGTGGAAGGAAGCTATGGCAGCGTGTCGGACCTCTGGCAGGGCGCAGGGATGGTCGACGCGTCGCTGGGCCAGTTCGCCCTGCATGCCGACGGCTTCATCCGCGACGCGGGCGATTATGAAACGCCATTGGGCGTCCAGCAGAACAGCTTCTTTCACGGACATGGCGGATCGCTGGGCGGATCCTATTTCTTCGGTTCGGGCAATGACAGCCATGCCGGCGTGGCCGTGACGCAATATGATGCCCGCTACGGCATACCGAGCGACAGCAGCTATATCGACATGCGTCAGACCAAGGTCATGACCAAGTCGTCATTCAGCCTGGGCAGCGGCCTGTTCAAGTCGCTCAGTCTGGACGGCAGCTATTCGAACTACAAGCATGATGAGAAGGACCCGGATGGCACCATTCTCACCACCTTCAGGAACAAGGAATATAACGGCCGGGCGGAATTGCTGCTCAACCGGATCGGCTTTGTCGACAATTCGGCGCTGGGTGTGGAATATCAGCGTCGCGACTATTCGGCGGTGGGCGACGACAGCAGCTATCTCTTCCCCTCGACCATGGAAAGCTTCGCCGGCTATCTCTTCGCCGATACCCGCCTGGGCGACCGGCTGCACCTGGAGACCAGCGGCCGCATCGAAAATGTGAAGATCAGCGGTACGCCGGCGTCCGATCTGTTCACAAGGCGGGAATTCACCCCGATCAGCGGGGCTGTCGGCGCGCTCTATACGGTGAGCCCCGCGATCAAGCTGGGCATGACCTTCTCCAGCACGGGACGGGCGCCCGCCATGGCCGAACTCTTCGCGCGCGGCGGACATGATGGCCCCGACACCTTCGAAACGGGTGATCCTTTCCTGAAGATGGAGCGGGCCAATTCGCTGGAGGGCACCCTGCGGATCCGCAGCGGCGGCTTCCACCTTGACGGGAGCGTCTACAGCAGCTGGTTCCGCAATTATATCTATGGCGATCTGACGGGCCGGACCTGTGATGATGCGGGCATCTGCTCGGCGGGTGGCAATGGCGGCCTGCGCGAGTTGAACTATCGGCAGCAGGGCGCCCATTTCCGGGGGCTGGAGGCGGAGGCCAGCTATGATCTGGTCAAGACCGATCATGGCACCTTCCGCCTCGACATGCTGGGGGACTATACCCGCGCGACCTTGGATGACGGCAATAATGTGCCGCGCATACCGCCCTATCGCATCGGGGGAGGGTTGAACTGGTCGGGTGATCGCCTCGACGCCGGCTTCAACCTCATCTATGCCGGACGGCAGGACAAGGCGGGTCAATTCGATACGCCGACGCCGGCCTATGTCTCGCTGGACGGCCAGATCGCGTTCAGGCCATTTGCCCGATATCCGGGCATCGAACTGGGGATCACCGGCCAGAACCTCACCAATGACGTGCAGCGCCTGGCCACGTCGCTCAACAAGGATGATGTCGTCATGCCCGGCCGCAGGATCATGGCGACACTGAAACTTTCGACATTCTGATCCGCCGGCGCCCGGCGCAGGAAATGACCCGCGGGCCTCAGCCCGTGGTCAGCCGGAAGATGGACAGCTTCACCCCCGGCGCTTCTGCCGTTCCGGCCGGGCCGATCGTCCCTGTGAAGATGAACTGGTTCATCCAGGCATAGGGGCCGTCGGGCGCCTCGAACTGGGGCGTGGAAATATTGTAGTCGGCCGGCCAGTCGCCGTTCGGGCTGTGCCAGAGACCGCGATTGAGCACATGGATCTGCGCCCCGTCATGCGTTTCCATGAAATATTCCGCCTGGATCTCCCAATAGCCGTCTGAACGAAGGAGCTGCCAGTCGAACCCGCCCGGTATGATCTTTCCGCGTATCGACGGCCCGGAAAAATCCCCGCCGATGATCGGTACGCGGAAGCGCTTGCCGCGGATCGTCTGGCCATGCGGTATTTCCTTCTGGAGCAGCACGACGGCGTCATAGATCCACTCGGTACGCGGCGGTCTCGGCGCTGGCTGCGCGTCGGCCGCGGCCGCCAGGGAAAACGGGGCGGCGCCGGCCAGGGCCCCCGCTGTCGCTGCTCCGGAAAGAACGCCGCGTCGCGTCATGGAATCCTGCACGCCTGCCTCCTGCTTCATGCCCCCTGCACCAGCGGCCTTACCGCTCCTTGGTGGCGCTGAACCTGACCTTGGGATGGCGTTCCTGCTGATAGCCGATATCCCAGGCGCTTTTCGCCATGAAGACGATGTTGCCGTCGCGATCCTTGGCCATATTGGCGCCGTTGAACGCGACCAGGTCCCTGACGGCCGCATCATCGCCCGAAATCCAGCGCGCGGTATCGAAGGGGGAGGCCTCCAGCCCGGCCGCGACCTTATATTCCGCCTCCAGCCGTGAGATCAGCACGTCCAACTGCAACTGTCCGACCACGCCGACGATCCAGTTCGACCCGATCTCCGGATAGAAGACCTGGATCACGCCCTCTTCGGAAAGGTCGTCCAGCGCCTTGCGCAACTGCTTCGTCTTGGTCGGGTCCTTCAGCGCGACGCGCCGCAGGATTTCCGGCGCGAAGTTCGGCAGGCCGGTGAAGCGCACCCCCGCCTTCTCGCTCAGCGTATCGCCGACGCGCAACGTGCCATGGTTGGGAATGCCGATGATGTCGCCCGGAAAGGCCTCATCCGCGATCTCGCGGTCCTGTGCGAAGAAGAGGATGGGGGAATGTACCGCGATCGGCTTGCCGCTGCCGCTCGGCGTCAGCTTCATGCCCCTTTTGAACTTGCCCGAACAGAGCCGCATGAAGGCGATCCGGTCGCGATGCTGCGGGTCCATATTGGCCTGGACCTTGAAGATGAAGCCGGTGACTTCGCTGTTCTCCGGCTCGACCGGCGCGGGTTCGGCGGGCTGGGCGCGCGGGGGCGGCGCATGGGCGGCCAGCGCGTCGATCAACTCGGTCACGCCGAACAGCTTGAGCGCCGATCCGAAATAGACCGGGGTCAGGTCGCCATGGCGATAGGCGGCAAGGTCGAAATCGGCATAGCCGCCCACTGCCAGTTCGGCTTCCTCGCGCAGCCGCGCCAGCCCCTGTTCGGACAGATGCCCGGCCAGGGCGTCGTCGTCGACGCCGGAGAAGACGGCCTCCTTGCCTTCAAATTCCTTGCTCGCGCCCGAAGGCTGGCGCAGACGGTTCCTGGCGAAATCGTATATCCCCTCGAACTCGCCGCCCATGCCGACCGGCCAGCTCATCGGGCACACGTCCAGCGCCAGCGCGTCGGCCACTTCGTCGAGCAGCGCGAAGCTGTCACGTCCTTCGCGATCGACCTTGTTGATGAAGGTGATGATGGGGACGTTGCGCAGCCGGCACACCTCGAACAGCTTGCGCGTCTGCGGCTCGATGCCCTTGGCGGCGTCGATCACCATCACGGCGGAATCCACCGCGGTCAGCGTGCGGTAGGTGTCCTCGGAAAAATCCTCGTGCCCCGGCGTATCGAGCAGATTGAAGGTAATCCCGTCCCGCTCGAAGGTCATGACGGAGCTGGTCACGGAAATGCCGCGCTGCTGTTCGATCTTCATCCAGTCGGATCGCGCGCGCCGGTTCGCCCCGCGGGCCTTGACTTCCCCGGCCAGATGGATCGCACCGCCCTCCAGCAGCAGTTTCTCGGTCAGCGTGGTCTTGCCCGCGTCGGGGTGGGAGATGATGGCGAAGGTGCGGCGGGAAGGGATGGTCATGAAATTTCATTCTGTCTGGAAATGCGTCATCCCCGCGCCGGCGCCAGGCGGTCAGGCCGGGAACTGGGCCGGGGGGTCGATCCCCGCCTACGCGGGAATGAGGGAAAAGAACAGAGGCATCAGCGGTCCACCAGAGTCACGTCCATCCGGAAGGCCCGCTCCGCCCCCGGCGCCAGCCGCATGATCCCCTGCTTTTCCCAGACATCTCCCGCAAAGCCCACCAGATCGGCCATCCCCGCCCACGGCTCGACGCAGAGATAATGCGCGCCCGGCTTCTGCCACAGTCCCAGCCAGGGCGTATCGGGAAAATCGATCCTCAGACCCTTGCCGCCCAGCACGCCCCAGAACAGGCTGCGGCTCTCCAGCCGGTCCCAGATCAGCGCGTCGCCCTCGAACATCGCATGGGCAGGCGCCAGCAGATTGCCCTCGACCGGCGAGGCGATGCTCTCCCGGGCGATCAGGCCCGGTTCGTCCCCCACCTTGCGGATCGGCGCGGGTTCGGCCTTCTCGAACAGCACCCGGTGCTCCTCCGCCGCCCCGTCATAGGGCAACGGCCAGGCGAAGGCAGGATGATAGCCGAAGGAGAAGGGCAGGGCGCCCGTCCCCCGATTGACGACCGTGGCGGTCATTCGCAGCGCCGCCCCCTCCACCGCAAAGCGCATGTCCAGCCGGAAGTCGAACGGATAGACCGCCCGCGTCTCCGCATCCGCCTCCAGCCGGAAGGTCACGGCGTCCCCGCTCCGGTCGGCCACATCGAAGACCTTGCGCCGCGCAAAGCCATGCTGCGGCATGGGATAATCCCGTCCCTCGAAGCGATAGACGTCCCCGCGCGATCGCCCGACAAAGGGAAAGAGCAGCGGCGCATGGCCGGTCCACCAGCGCGGATCGGCATCGGTCATGAGTTCGCGTCCCTGCCGGTCCTTGAGCGACCAGAGCTCCGCCCCCAGCGGGTTGATGGCGGCGCTCATATCGCCCGACCCGATGGTGATGAATTCGTCCGCCATATGCCGCAATCTCCTCACCCTCCCGCATAGCGGCGATGCGGGCGCGGAACCACGCCCTATCTCAAGGGGTTGAAGAAGCAGCAGGGAGAAAATCGGATGAAATGGATCGGCGTGGTTGCGCTTCTGCTCTGTTCCACAGGCGCCTTGGCCCAGGAACAGGAGAAGAAGGACGATACGTTGAAGAAGGCGGGCAGCATCGCGACCCAGCCGGCGCGGGATGTCGGCATCGACAAGGACAAGATTCCCGACGTGCTCCAGCAGGCGGTCGAAGACCCCTATAAGCGCCCGCCCGTACGGACCTGCAAGGCGCTCAAGGACTCGCTCGATGAACTCAACCTGGTGCTTGGCCCTGATTTCACCGTGGGGCAGAAGGCGAACGAGAACCGCACCGGCAAGATCGCGGAGGCAGTCGGCAAGACGATCGTCAACTCGATCATCCCCTTCCGCGGCCTCGTGCGGGAAATCAGCGGCGCCGCGCCGGCCGAGCGTCGCCTGCAAGCCGCCGTCACGGCCGGCATAGCCCGGCGCGGCTATCTGCGCGGCTTGGCCGACGCCAAGGGGTGCAAGATCATGAGCCCGCCGCCGACGGCGGAGGAAAAGGCCGACGAGCCGAAAAAATAAGCCATAGCGCGAAGACCGCCTCCGCCAGCACCGCCACGATGTCGGCCTGAATGACGGTCGCGTCGGCCAGGTCCGGCGCGATCAGGGTCACCAGCCGGACGACCGCCTGGAGCGAGCCGCCGAACAGCAGCGCCGCGCCCAATGCGCGGGGAAACCACCGCGAGCGATAGGCCAGCAACCCGGTCAGAAGCAGGCCCAGCCCCAGAAGGATGCGCGCGACATGCTGAACCTGATCCCGCAGCAGCAGGGTCAGTTCCACCAGGGAATAGGTCTGCGCCATGCCGATGCCCGGATGCGGCGCCCCATCCAGCAGGACGATCGGCGCCATGGCGAGGATGCCGCCTGCCGCCAGCGCCGCGATGCCGATGACGGACAGCAGCGCCGCCATCCGCGCGACATGCCTCCCCACCGGCGCGAACAGCGCGTAAAGCAGCACGGTCGCCGCCAGCATGGCGCAGATCATGACCAGGTCGCTCGCCTCCGCCATGCGATAGGCCCAGGGAAAGTCCCTGATGTTCCGCGCCGTTTCCCGCCCGGAACCCGGCACGACCAGTGCGGCGCGGATCATGGCTTCCCCCACGCCGCGCGCCGCCATGCCGCCGAGAAGGAAAAGGCCGGCGAGCCGCGCTTTCCCCTCCATCCCGGCGAACAGTCTCATCCCCGCAGCGTGCCGCCCAGCTTTGCCGCCGCCTTCACCACGGCCGCGCTGATCGCGTCCAGCTCCTCCTGCGCGAAGCTCTTTTCGCCGGGTTGCAGCGTGATCTCGACGGCCAGGCTCTTCTTGCCCTCGTCCACGCCGGGGCCGACGAAGACGTCGAACAGCCGCGCGTCGACGATCGCTTTCTTGTCCGCGTTCCTGACGGCGCGGACCAGTGCGTCGGCTTCGACGGCTTCATCGACGAGGAAGGCGAAGTCGCGCTTCACCGCCTGAAGGGCAGGCGGCGCATAGGGCGCGCGCATGAAGCCGTTGGCCCGCTTGGCGGGGATCGCGTCCAGGAAGATTTCGCCCGCGACCACCGTGCCGGTCAGCCCGAACTGCCTGGCCAGGCTGGGGTGCAGCACGCCGAACTCCGCCAGCACCGTCTTCGGCCCCAGCCGCAACGTGCCCGACTGGCCCGGATGATAGGCGCCGGATGCCTCGCCGAAGCTCTGGAGATTGGCGACGGGCGCGCCCGCCGCGGCGAGCAGCGCCGTCACCTCGCCCTTGGCATCGAAGGCGGTGAAGGGCTGCGCCTTCCCCGTCTGCCAGCCTCGCGCCAGTTTCTCGCCAGCCAGCACGAAGCCGACCGTCGCCCGTTCCTTGTCCGCCTGATAGCGGCGGCCCAGTTCGAACAGCCGCACCGAAGCCGCGCCGCGATCCACGTTCCGCCGCGCCGCGGAAAGCAGGCCGGGCAGCAGCGAAGGCCGCATGACCTTCAGATCCTCCGAAATCGGATTGGCCAGGGTCCATGCTCCGCCACCGACCGCAGCGGCCTCCTTTTCCGAGATGAAGGACCAGTTGATCGCTTCGGCAAGGCCGCGCGCCGCCGCCGTCCGGCGCACGCGCCGCTCGATCGCCTGCTCCGGCGTGGCGGTCGGCTTGGCGACGCCGGGGGCGCGGGGCAGGGGGGTGGAGGGCACCTGGTCCAGCCCGACGATGCGCACGACTTCCTCGACAATGTCGGGCCAGCCGTCGACGTCGCGCCGCCAGCTCGGCACCGTCACGGTCCATGTGGCCGGGGTCGTGACCGGCACGCCATCCTGATATTCGAAGGTGGCGTCATGGCCTTCCACCGCGAAGCCCAGGCTTTCCAGGATGCGCTTCTGCTCGGCGTCCGCCACGTCGACCCCGGCCAGCGCCAGGCATTGCGCCGGATCGTAGGTCACGGTCTTCGCGACCACGGGCGGATTGCCGGCGCGCGTCGCCTCGCTGGCGCTGCCGCCGCACAGATGCGTCACCAGATAGGTCGCGATCGACAGGCCGTCGTCCAGGAAGGCGGGGTCCACCCCGCGCTCGAACCGTCCGCGGGCGTCGCTGGTCAGCCCCAGCTTCTGCCCCGTCACCGCGATCCGTTCCGGCGTGAAATAGGCGCATTCGATCAGCACGTCGGTCGTGCCGTCCTGCGCGCCCGAATGCTCGCCGCCCATGATGCCGCCAATGTCGTGCACCGCCTCGTCATCCGCGATCACGGTCATGCTGTCGTCGATGGCGTATGTCTTCCCGTTCAGCGCCAGCACCTGCTCGCCTGGCCGCCCGTGCCGCGCGACCAGCCCGCCCTTCAGCGTCGCCATGTCGTAGACATGCAGCGGCCGGCCGAGATCGATCATGATATAGTTGGTGATGTCGACCAGCGTGCTGATCGGCTTCTGCCCTATGGCCTTCAACTGCTTCGCCATCCATTCGGGCGAACTGCCGTTCTTCACGCCCCTGACCGTGCGCGCGAAGAAGGCGGGGCAGCCATCGGCATCCTCGATCCGCACGTCCGGTCCGGGTCCGGCCGCCTCGATCGTCGGCACGATCAGCGCGTTCAGCGTGCCCAGGCCCGCCGCCGCCAGATCGCGCGCGATGCCGCGCACGCCCATGCAATCCTGCCGGTTGGGCGTGATCGACACGTCGATGACCGGATCGTCCAGCCCGGCCCATTCGGCATAGACCTGTCCCACCGGCGCGTCGGCGCCAAGTTCGATGATCCCGTCATGATCCTCGCCCAGTTCCAGTTCACGGAACGAACACATCATGCCATTGGATTCGACGCCTCGAATGGCGGTCTTTTTCAGCACCATGCCATTGACCGGCACCACCGCGCCCTCAGTCCCGAACACGCCGACCAGTCCCGCCCGCGCATTGGGCGCGCCGCAGACGACCTGCAGGGCGCCGTCGCCCGCGTCCACGGTCAGCACCTGCAGCTTGTCCGCCTGCGGATGGCGTTCCGCCGTCAGCACCTTCGCAATACGGAAGGCGCCCAGCTTTTCCGCCGGATTTTCCACGCCCTCGACCTCAAGCCCGATATTGGTCAGGCCCTTGAGGATCGTCGGCAGGTCGGCATCGGTGTTGAGATGCGTCTTGAGCCAGCTCAGCGTGAACTTCATGCGCCCACTCCTCCGCTCAGCGTCGGCACGTCCAGCGCCGAAAAACCATAATGTTTCAGCCAGCGCAGATCGCCGTCGAAGAAAGCGCGCAAGTCGTTCATCCCATATTTCAGCATGGCGAGCCGGTCGACGCCGGTGCCGAAGGCAAAGCCCTGCCATTCGTCCGGATCAAGGCCGCATGCCTCGATCACCCGGCGGTTGACCATGCCGCTGCCCAGCACTTCCAGCCAACCGCCGCCCGGCGCATCGCCGTCGCCGCCGATCACCCGCTGGCCGCTCACCAGCGTATAGCCGACATCGACCTCGACCGAAGGCTCGGTAAAGGGGAAATAGCTGGGCCGCAGGCGCAGGACGATGTCGTCACGCTCGAAAAATGCCTTCAGGAAGGTTTCCAGCGTCCATTTGAGGTGGCCGAGCGTGATGCCCTTGTCGATCACCAGCCCCTCGATCTGATGGAACATCGGGGTATGCGTCGCGTCGCTGTCCGACCGATAGACCCGGCCTGGCGCGATGATGCGGATCGGCGGCGCCGCGTTCATCATCGTGCGGATCTGCACGGGGGAGGTATGGGTGCGCAGCAGCATCTTCTTCCCGGCCCCATTCTCATCGGGCCCATCCGGGAAATAGAAGGTATCATGCATCGCCCGCGCCGGATGGGTCTCCGGAATGTTGAGCGCGGTGAAATTATGCCAATCGTCCTCGATCTCCGGCCCGGTCGCGACGGAGAAGCCAAGGTCCGCGAAAATCTCCGCCAGCTCGTCCATCACCTGGCTGACCGGATGCACCGACCCCTGCGGACCCGTTTCGGCGGGCAAGGTCATGTCGATCTTTTCGGCCGCGAGCTTCGCATCGAGCGCCGCCTGCTCCAGCGCGGCCTTCCTGTCGGCCAGCGCCGCCGTCACGCTTTCGCGCAGGTCCTGGATCGGCGGTCCCTTCTCCAGCCGCTCCTCCGGGCTCATGCCGCCAAGGGTCTTGAGCAGCCCCGTCACCACGCCGCTCTTGCCCATGGCACCGACGCGCAGCGCCTCCAGCGCCTCCAGCGTATCGGCGGCGGCGATGTCGGCGATCAGGCCGGCTTTCAGATTGGCAGTCTCACTCATCACAGTCGTTCCCGCGAAGGCGGGAACCCATCTCCCGCACTATTCAAATTTCATGGCGCCCAATCGACGCCCCGACGCTCCAGAGGCTCAAAAACCGGATCAAGGGCGAGATCACGCCATTCGGGATGATCCCGCTCGATCAGGTCGATCGTCCCCTGCCTGCTCCACTTCTTGATCTGCTTCCCGCGCCGGATCGCCTCTTCCATCGAACCGCCGTTCCCGAACCACATCAGCCGGTGCACGCCGTAGTCTTTTGTGAAGCCTTCAATCAAGCCGGAACGATGCTGATGCCGCCGTTGAAGGCGATTTGACGTCCCTTCGATGCAAAGCGTGCCGTTTCATGACTGGCGCGGATGCAGGCTGTCGGATGGATTCCCGCGCACGGGAACGATGATGGCGGTCAGGCCCGCGCGCCCAGCAAGGCCCCGCCAAAGCCGATGAACATCACCCCCGTACCGCGATTGAACAGCCGCTGCCGGTTCACAGGCGCCAGCCAGCGCTTCAGCTTCATGCCGCCCAGCGCATAGACGCTGTACCAGAAGCTTTCGATCACCACGAAGCTGACCACCAGGATCGCGAGCTGCACGCTGAAGGGCCTTGCGGTATCGATGAACTGTGGAAACAGCGCGGCGGCAAAGATGATCAGCTTGGGGTTGCTGAGACCCGTCAGCAGCCCGGTCCCATAAAGCGCCCCAGCCGACTTCGCTCCAGCCCGCGTCGCGCCCACCTCGCCCGCGTCGCCCACCGGCGCTCGCCAGGCCTTGACGCCCAGCCAGATCAGATAGGCCACGCCGGCATAGCGCAGCACGTCGAACAGTCGGGGCGATGCCTTGAGCAATGCTCCCAGCCCCAGCGCCGACGCAATCAGGCAGAGCAGCACCGCACTCATCAGGCCCGCCATCGTCATCATCGCCCGTCGCGGCCCATGGTGAATGCTCTGGGTCATCACATGCAGCATGTTCGGTCCCGGCGTGGCCGAGATCAGGAAAACCGCCGTGACATACAACCACCACACATGCAGCGACATGGGACGCTCCCTTCAAGGGTGACAGAAACGAAAAGGGGCGCCGAAGGCATCTGCCCCGGCGCCCCTTTTTGGACGATCTTGCGACCGATCCGGCTCAGGCCGCGGGCAGCGCAGCCTTCGCCTGGGCGATGATGGCGCTGAACGCCTCGCCCTCGTGCATCGCGATGTCGGCCAGAACCTTGCGGTCCAGTTCCACGCCGGCCAGCTTCAGGCCATGCATGAACTGCGAATAGGTCAGGCCTTCGGCGCGGACGCCGGCGTTGATGCGCTGGATCCACAGGCCACGGAAGGTCCGCTTCTTGACCTTGCGGTCGCGATAGGCGTACTGGCCGGCCTTTTCGACGGCCTGGCGGGCGATGCGGATCGTGTTCTTGCGACGGCCATAATAGCCCTTCGCCTGATCCAGAATCCTCTTATGCTTCGCCTTGGTGGTCGTACCACGTTTTACGCGTGCCATGTGCCTCTACTCCTTACTTCAGGCCGTAGGGCGCCCAGAGGCGCACATGTGCCACGTCGGCGTCGGACATGACCGAAGTGCCGCGGTTCTGGCGGATATATTTCGCATTGTGGCTGATCAGGCGGTGACGCTTGCCAGCGACGCCGTGCTTGACCTTGCCGGAAGCGGTGAACTTGAAGCGCTTCTTCACACCGCTCTTGGTCTTGAGCTTGGGCATTTTCGTCTCCTTTTCAAAGCGCGACGATTACGAACAGCCACGGCAGCCCTAGTTAGCCGGGCGGTCCTTCCGAATATCGCGAAGGGCGGCCCATAGTCGGAAGCATTGCCGAACGCAAGCGATTCGGACCCAAAAAGGCGGATCGGCGTTCAACCGCCATGGCCGACGCCGATCCCCTCCGGCCGGACATGCCGGCAAGCGGTGCGCCGCATCCCCGTGGCACGCGCCACTATGTCCGGCGCGCGCGCGAGGGCTGGCGAAGGCTCCCCCTGCCGGCGCGCATCCTGCTCTGGATCATCGGCATATTCTTCGCGCTCTGGCTGATCCTCTTCATCACAAAGGGCCGCTTCCTCAAACATCCCTTCGAACGGATCGTCAGCAGCCGCCTGGAGCGCCCGGTTCGCGTCGGCGGCGACTTCCAGCTTTATTTCGACCCCGTCACCATCAAGTTCCGCGCCCGGCAAATGGTCATCGCCAATACGCGCTGGGCCAGCCGGCCCGCCTTTTTCCGCGCCGACCTGATCGACAGCCGCATCGCGCCGCTCAGCTTGCTGTTCGGGGACAGGTACAGACTGCGCTGGCTGGAACTGCGCAACGCCGCCGTCGATCTCGAATGGTCGCGCGACGGCAGGAGCAATACATGGACTTTCGGCGACCCCCTCAGGAAGGGTGAGCCGCTCAACCTGCCGCTGATCCGTCGCGCCGCGCTGACCGGGACGACGCTGCGCTATCGCGATCCCCGCATGCAGCTTGCCGCCGATCTGGGCTTCGAGACGGTGAAAGCGCAAGATACCCGCTTCGCCAGCGATGTGCGCTTTTCTGGTGCCGGCACGATGCGGGGCCGCCCCTTCACATTGCGCGGCGGCCTGCTCTCGCCCGATGAAATGGTGACGGGCGGCAGGAACCAGCTTGCCCTACATGCCCAGGCGGGGGCGACCGTGCTGGAGGTCAGCGGCACGCTACCCGGCGCGACGGAGATAGAGGGCGCGGACCTGCGCCTGGTCACCCACGGACCCAATCTTGCCCGGCTGTTCGATTTCCTGGGCGTGGCCATCCCCGAAACCCGCGCCTATCGGTTCACCTCCGCCCTGACCAAGGTGGATGGCGAGTGGCGCTTCACCCATCTCAAGGGCCGCTTCGGCGACAGCGATCTGGCGGGACGCATGACCGTGTCCCAGCCGGATGATCGCCTGCTGCTGAAGGCCGCCCTTGCCACCCGCAGCCTTGATATCGTCGATGTCGGTCCCTTCATCGGCTATGATCCCGAGCGGTTGGCGAAGCAGGGCAAGGCCGGCGCGATCCAGACCGTGGATGGAGCGCCGCGCGTTCTTCCCGATGCGCCGCTGCGGGTGGAGGTGCTCCGCAATTTCGATGCCCGGCTGCGCTATGACATAGGCCGCATCCGCGCCGACAATGTGCCCGTGTCCAATATCGGCCTCACCCTCTCGCTCGACCGCAGCCTGCTCACCCTGTCACCGCTGACCTTCGACATGTCGGGCGGCCATGTCAGTTCCGACATCAGCATCAACGCCCGGACACAGCCGGTTCGCACCAGTTACGACATCCGCCTGTCGCCCACGCCGATGGGCAAGCTGCTCGCCCGCTGGGGCGTCGAGGAATCGGGCACCACCGGCACGATCAAGGCGCGCGTCCAGATGACCGGCCTCGGCAACACGCTGCACGATTCGCTCAGCGCCTCCAACGGCCGCATCGCGGTCATCCTGCCGGCCGGTTCGATGTGGGCGCGCAACGTCCAGCTGTCGGAACTCGACATCGGCACCTTCATCACCAAGATGTTCCAGAGGAAGCTCAAGGACCCGGTGGAGATCAATTGCGGGCTGATCGCCTTCACCGTGCGCGACGGCGTGGCGGCCGCTGACCCGATCATCATCGACACACGAAAGAATGTGATGCTGGGCCGGGGCGGCTTTTCCTTCCGCAATGAGAGCCTGGACCTCGCCTTCCGCGCGGACGGCAAGAAGTTCAGCCTGTTTTCCGGCCAGTCACCCATCGGCATCAACGGGACGTTCGCCCGGCCCGGCATCGACGTGATCAGCCCCGAGCTGGTGGCGCGCGGCGGAGCAGCCGCCGCCCTGGGCATCGCCGCGACCCCGCTCGCCTCCGTCCTTGCCTTTGTTGATGTCGGGGACGCAAAGAGCGCCGCCTGCGGCCCGGTGCTCGCCGGCGCGACCGCGGCGGCCCAGCGCACCAAAGGCGGCAAGCCCCGCGACGATGTCGGCCACGGCACCACGGCCAAGGATGAGGCGGGCAAGGGAAACGTCCGGGAAAACAGGCGTCAGGAAAAGAAGTTTCTCGGCATCTTCTGATCATCCGCCGCGGTCCGGGAGGGGGGCACCGCGCCTCCTTGACGGACGCAGCGGCCTATCGTCACGGGCGGCAGCACGTCGTTCAGCCGCTGGCGCACGACATTGGCCCAGATGCGATATCCGGCCGGATTCATATGCACGCCGTCCGCCTGATAATTGTCGCCCAGCTTGCCATCCTTCAGCAGCGACAGGGGCCGGCGGCGCCATCCCTGACCCCATCGCCGCTGCCGGCCTGACCCGTCAGATCTTGCCATATTTGGCTTCGAAGCCGGCAACATCCCCGGCGGCGAGATATTTTGCCTGGTCGATCCACTGGTCGCGCACCGGACGGCCCTTGAAGCTGCCCAGCCTGGCGTCGATCGCGGCGATGTCGGCATCGTTCCAGCCCGCGATCTGGGCATAGCGCGTGACCCCCAGTTCGATCAGCAGCGTGTTGAGCTTGGGGCCGACCCCCTTCAGCTTCAGCAGGTCGTCGGCATCGCCGGACGGCGCGGCAGCCGCCGGTGAATCGGGGGCAGGAACCGGCGCCAAAGGTTCGACCGGCGCGGGCGCGGGCGAGGGGGCGGCCGGAGCGGCCATCGCCGGTTCGGGCGCGCTCGTCTCGACCGGCACGGAAACCGGCGGAGCGGCAACAGGCGCCGCCACCGCCACCGGCTTCGACTCGGCGGGAATGGAAGGCTCACTGGGACGGTTGCGCCCGGACAGCAGGAAAACGATGCCGATGATGACCAGCAGCGCGATCAGCAGCCACAGGCCATAGTCCATGAAGAATTCTTGCATCGCTTGTCCCTCCCTGTCTGAATTTGCCTTATTTAAGGACGGTTGAGCGCACGCCGCAAGGGGATCAGCGCTGCGCTTCCTCCCGCGCCACTTCGCGCCACCCGATGTCCCGGCGGCAGAAGCCGGTCGGGAAGGAGATGGCGTCGACCGCGCTGTAGGCGGCCTGCTGCGCCGCCTTCACCGTCGGGCCGGTCGCCGTGACGTTGAGCACGCGGCCGCCATTGGCGACGATCATGCCGTCCCGCTCTGTCGTCCCGGCGTGGAAAACCCGCGCGCCGCCGGCCTCCGCCGCATCGATGCCGGTGATCGCGCCGCCCTTGTCGGGCGTGCCGGGGTAACCGTTCGCGGCCATGACGATGGTGAGCGCGGCGCGGTCCGCCAGTTGCACCGGTCCCTGGTCCGCCAGCCTTCCTTCCGCCACGGCAAGCAGCAGCGCAACCAGATCGCCGTCGAACCGCATCATCAGCACCTGGCATTCGGGATCGCCGAAGCGGGCATTATATTCGATCAGCTTCGGCCCTTCGGCCGTCAGCATCAACCCGGCATAGAGCACGCCGCTATAGGGCGTTCCTTCGGCGGCCAGCGTGTCGACCGTGGGACGGATGATCGTCGCGATCACTTGCGCTTCCAGTTCGGGCGTCAGCACGCGGGCCGGGCTGTAGGCGCCCATGCCGCCGGTATTGGGGCCGGTGTCGCCGTCGCCCACCCGCTTGTGATCCTGTGCCGATCCGAAGGGCAATATGGCGCTGCCGTCGGTCAGGGCGAAGAAGCTGGCTTCCTCCCCCGTCATGAATTCCTCCAGCACCACTTCCTCACCCGCCGCGCCGAATGCGCCGGAAAACATGGTGTCGAGCGCCTCCAGCGCCTCCTCGCGGGTTTCCGCGATGATCACGCCCTTGCCCGCCGCCAGCCCGTCCGCCTTGATCACCACGGGCAGCGCGAAGTCGTCCAGCGCGGCGATGGCGCCGTCCTTGCTCTTGACGCGTTCATAGGCGGCGGTCGGGATGCCTGCGCGCTTGCACAGATCCTTGGTGAAGCCCTTGGACCCCTCAAGCTGCGCTGCCCTCTTGCCGGGGCCGAAGACCGGGTAGCCCTTGACCCGCAGATTGTCGGCAAGTCCGTCGACCAGCGGCGCTTCCGGGCCGATCACCACCAGGCCGATGCTGTGGCGCAGGCAGAAATCGACCACGGCGCGATGATCCGCGGCATCAAGGTCGACCAATGTCGCGTGCTGGGCTATGCCGGGATTGCCCGGCGCGGCATAAAGGGTGTCGAGCGCCGGCGATTGCGCCAGCTTCCACGCCAGAGCATGTTCGCGGCCGCCGCCGCCCAACAGAAGGATGTTCATTTCGCCCATGTCCCCGGAATATGAAGCTGGTTTCGATGTGTCGGGGCGCCTGTTAGCCGAGGAACGCTCGGGGGACAACGCGCCGCCGCTCAGCGTGAGCGAATTGTCGGGCCTGTTGAAGCGCACGGTCGAGGACCGTTTCGGCCATGTCCGCGTTCGCGGGGAGATTTCCGGCTTCAAGCGGGCTGGATCGGGGCACATCTATCTTTGCCTGAAGGACGACAATGCCGTGATCGACGGCGTGATGTGGAAGGGCGGGGCGGCACGCCTGCCCTTCGCGCCGCAGGATGGTGCGGAGGTGATAGCGACGGGCAAGCTCACCACCTATCCCGGCCGCTCCAAATATCAGATCGTGATCGAGCGGATGGAACTGGCTGGCGAAGGCGCGCTGATGGCGCTGCTGGAAAAGCTCAGGCAGAAGCTGGCGGCGGAAGGGCTGTTCGACCGGGAACGCAAGCGCCGCTTGCCGTTCATGCCCCGCGTGATCGGCGTGGTGACGTCCCCCACGGGTGCGGTGATCCGCGACATCCTGCATCGGCTGGAGGATCGATGCCCGACGCAGGTGCTGCTCTGGCCGGTGCTGGTCCAGGGGCAGGGCGCCGCCGATCAGGTGGCGCGCGCGGTGCGCGGCTTCAGCGAGATGCAGCCCGGCGGCATGGTGCCCCGGCCCGATCTGGTGATCGTGGCGCGCGGCGGCGGTTCGATCGAGGATCTGTGGAGCTTCAATGAGGAGATCGTCGTCCGCGCCGTCGCGGAATGCTCCATCCCCATCATCTCCGCCGTGGGGCATGAAACGGACACGACGCTCTGCGACTATGCCGCCGACATGCGCGCTCCCACGCCGACCGCCGCCGCCGAAATGGCCGTGCCCGTGCGGGCCGAATTGCTGGCGATGCTGACCGAACAGGGGCTTCGCATGGACCGGGCCGTGCGGCGCGGCGCGGCGCAGGCGCGAGAACGGCTGGAAATGCAGGCGCGGCTGATGCCCACGCCCGACATGCTGCTCAGCCCCCAGCGGCAGAGGCTGGACCAGTTGTCCGATGGCCTTGGCGGCGCGCTGCGGCACCGCGTGGCCGACGCGCGCGCGCATCTTGGCCAGGCGGGCGGCGCGCTGCGGCCTGCGCTGCTCCGCCAATATGTCAGCCGCGCTGCCGAGCGTGTCGACCGGTTGCGGCTGCGCCCGGATTATCTGGAGCGCGTCTATCAGGACCGGGCGACCGCCTTCGACCGGGTGTCGCGGCTCTTCACCTCGGTCGATCCCGATCTGCCGCTGCAACGCGGATTTGCGCGGGTGATGGCGGGCGACCGGCTGGTGAAATCCGTGGCGCAGGCCCAGGCGGAAGGCGTCGTCAGCCTGCACTTCCGCGATGGCGCGGTGGGCGCGAGCATCCAGGGCGGCACCCCCCTTGAGAAGCCGTCCGCGGAAGCTATATCGAGTCCGTCCCGCACCCCGCGCAAACCGCGCGAGGGCAAGGAAATCGGGCAGCAGGACCTGTTTTCCTGACGATGCCGCCGTACGAGAAAGGCCGAGTGATCCCATGCTGATGTCCAACCGCGACCGCCCGGCCCGGCTGCACTATATGGCCTACAGCTTTCGCGTCCTGCAGGCGGGCGACCATGTGGTCTGCGCCGTCAGCGGACGGAAGATCCCGCTGGACGACCTGCGTTACTGGAGCATATCGCGGCAGGAACCTTATGCCAGCGCCGAACTGTCCGCCCAGGCCGAACTGAAGGCGCGCGGATCCTAGATGAAGCGCTGGATCGTCGCGGCGGCACTGGCGGTGGCCGGCATGACGGTCGCGACGTCCGCTGCTCCCGCCGGTCCGGAACTGGTTCTGAACGGCGCCCCCATGCAGGGCGGCGCGTTGCTGGGCACGGCGCCCAGGGGCACCGTCGAACTGCGTTTCGATGACCAGCTGGTGCCGGTCGATGCCGATGGCCGCTTCCTGATCGCCTTCGATCGCGATGCCGCGCCGCAGGCCGGGCTGAGGGCGCGTCTTGCCGACGGAACCATGGTCGAGCGCACCCTGGCCGTCGCATCGCGGGATTGGCGGATCGAACAGGTCGATGCGCCGCTGCGCCCCACCAGGAACACGCAGGCCTTCCTCGCCCTGCGAAAGCCGGAGCTGGAGCAGATCGCCGCCGCTCGCCAGGAAATGACCGACGCGCAGGGCTGGCGCCAGCGGTTCATCTGGCCACGCCTTGGCCGTATCTCCGGCCTGTTCGGCGCACAGCGTATTTATCAGGGACAGCCGGGCGCCTATCATGGCGGCGTCGACATTGCGGGCGCCCCGGGCGAGCCGGTGGTGGCCCCGGCCGATGGAGTGGCGACGCTGGCGGCCGATCACCCTTTCACGCTGGAGGGCAATCTGCTGATGATCGACCATGGCCATGGATTGAACAGCGCCTTCCTGCACCTCTCGCGGATCGATGTGATTCCCGGCCAGCATGTGGTCCAGGGACAGCGCATCGGCGCGATCGGCGCCACCGGCAGGGCGACCGGACCCCATCTGCATTGGGCCATGAAGTGGAATGACGCCCGGATCGACCCGCTTCTGCTCGCCGGTCCAATGCCGCCGCAGTGAAGCAATATTTCACGGAACTATAATTTTATTCGTTCGTTTGCCGGAGCCGGAAATGTAAAATTTTGCCCGAAAACTCGGACCTGTAACAATGTTGTTAAACAGCCGTTCAATGTGAGTTTTTCGGGTTTGTGGCATAATTGCTACAGTTCAGATCAAATGCGATTTTTGACCTTCTCCCCTGCTTTACACTCATAAAACGTCTGCGCAGAGTAATCCGCAGCACGCGTGAAGAGGGTTTTGCTGTCGGGCTCTTCGCCCTCTTCACGCGTCCAAAACAGTACGCGGGCCAATCCGCGGGCCTCCAGAGCAAGGGACTGGATAGTGAAGACCAACTCGAATAACGCGTGGCTGCGCGGAAGCGCGGCGCTGCAGGCGCTTGCATTGGCAGGCGCTGGTTTTGCCGCTTTCGCCACACCCGCCTTCGCCCAGGAAGCGGCGCAGGGCGCAGCGCCTGAAGATAACGGCGACGTGATCGTCGTTACCGGCTCCATCATCCGCCGCACCGACGCCGAAACCCCGTCGCCGATCACCACCGTCTCGGTCGAAAATCTCGACAAGCGCGGCATCAGCACGGTTCAGGAAGGTCTGCAGCGCATAGCCGCCAATAACGGCCCGGCGCTGACCAACAGCTTTTCGGCCAACGGCGCATTTGCGGCCGGCGCTTCCGCCGTGTCACTGCGCGGCCTGTCGACCAACTCGACGCTGGTCCTGTTCGACGGCATGCGCGCTGCCTATTACCCGCTGTCGGATGACGGTACGCGCAACTTCGTCGACCTCAACACCATCCCCGACGATATCGTCGACCATGTCGAAGTGCTGCGCGACGGCGCCTCGTCCAGCTATGGCGCGGACGCGATCGCGGGCGTGGTCAACGTCATCACCAAGAAGAATTTCAAGGGCGTTGCCGGCCGCGTGGAAAGCGGCATCTCCAGCCGCGGCGACGGGCAGCAATATCGCCTGTCGCTGACCGCCGGCACCGGCGATCTGGAGGACAATGGCTATAACGCCTATGTCAGCGGCTTCTATTATAATAGCAAGCAGCTGAAGAACAGCCAGCGCGGCTATCCCTATAACAGCGACGACTATCGCGGTGTTTGCCATGACGGCAATTGCGGCCCCAACAACGTCGTCGATGGCCTGGACGGTGAAGGTAATTATCCGGGTTTCAGTCCGGTCGTCACCAACACCGGCAGCAACTTCTTCGTCCGACCCGCGAATTCGCTGACCGGCACTCAAAGCGGCAACTATCAGCTTCTAAATCCCGCTGGTTGTAATGCCCGCAGCACCTCCTATTCCCTGACGCCTGCCGAACTGGCGGACAATCTCGCAGCGGGTGCGCCGTCGACCGTCTGTCAGGAAGACCTGACCAAGAATTACGGCGTCATCAATCCGGATATTCAACGCTACGGTTTCTCGGCCCGCTTCACCGCCCGGGTCGGCGATTCGAGCGAAGCCTATGCCCAGTTCAACTTCCTGCAGACTGATGTCAGCTATGACGGCCTGCCCACGACCATTCGTGCGAATGCGCCGGCACCCTTCTATTTCCCGCGCTACAGCAGCTCGGGCAATGTGGCTTATTATGGCGGCAACACCATCCTGCAACTGCCGGTCTATGTCTGCCCGCGCGGCACGACCGTGGCCTGCACCGCCGCCAACGGCACGTTGAACCCCAACAACCCTTTCGCGGCATCGGGTCAGAACGCCGCGATCATCGGTCGCATTTCCAATTCGATCGAGCATGACGAATCGCGCACCCGCGCCTATCGCGGTGCGATCGGCATCAAGGGACCGATCAACGACAAGTGGAACTATCAGGTCGACGCGACCGCGATGCACATGGACCTGCGCCGCAAGTCGGACGGCTATGTCTATATCCAGCATCTGTTGGACGTGATCGCCGACGGCAGCTACAACTTCGTCAATCCGAACGCCAACAGCCAGGCAACCCTGGATTATCTGATGCCGACGGCGATCGCGACGTCGACCTCCGACATGGTGCAGGCGCAGGCGAATGTCAGCGGCGACCTGCTCGATCTGCCCGGTGGTCCGCTGCAGCTCGGCTTCGGCGTGTCGTTCCGCTACGAAGCGGTCGATTCGCCCTCGATCAATTCGGATATCAACGGTGGTACGGAGCGCTATTATCGCCTGAACGGCTTTGCCGTGAAGGGCAATCGCCGCGTCTATTCGGCCTATGCCGAATTGAACGCGCCGATCATCGACCAGGTCGAAATCAACGCGTCGGGCCGTTATGACCGCTATTCCGGCGGTATCGACAATTTCTCGCCGAAGATCGGCGTGAAGGTGAAGCCGATCAGGCAGGTGCTGTTGCGCGGTACCTATTCGAAGGGCTTCCGCATCCCCAGCTTCGGTGAGGCGAATGCGACCTTCCCGACGACCGGTTATGTGGGCAATGGCGCGACGCTGTTCAACGACACCTATCTGGCTCAATATGGCTGTACGGTCGCGACCTTCAGCAGCTGTCCGCAATATATCCGCAGCGGCACCTATGGTGCGACGTCGCTGGCCAATCCCAATCTGAAGCCGGAAAAGTCGCGCAGCTTCACCGCCGGCATCCTGGTCGAGCCGATGCGGGGCCTGTCCTTCACCGTCGACTATTACAACATCAAGAAGACGGGCGCGATCACCACGGCGGACAATACGCCTGCACTGCAGGCCTATTATGCCGGTCTGCCGATCCCGGCGGGCTTCAACGTGATCGAGGACGTGCCCATCGCCCCGGGCGATCCGCGTCAGCCGCGCGTGGCCTTCGTCCAGTCCGGCTTCATCAACGCCGACACGATCAAGTCGGAAGGCCTGGACTTCGGCGCCAATCTCGACCTGCCGATCAGCGACGGCATCCGCTGGAACAGCTCGCTGGAGGCCAGCTACATCATCCGTCTGGAAACCAAGTTCCCCGACGGTTCGGTGCAGCGCTATGATGGCACGCTGGGCAACTTCAACCTGACCGCCGGTTCGGGCACGCCCAAGTGGCGCGGCACCTGGACCAACACGTTGGACTTCGGCAAATTCGCGCTCAGCGGCACCACCAACTTCTTCGGCGGGTACGACCTGTCGGCGATGGACCAGGGTGACGGCTACAAGGATTGCGGCCAGAATCCGGACCGCTTCGTGCCCTGCCGCGTGAAGAACTACATCACCTTCGACCTCAATGCGCAGGTCAAGGTGACGGATCAGTTCACCTTCTATGCCAACATGCTGAATGTGTTCGACAAGATGCCTCCGATCGATCCGGTCACCTATGGCGCCCATGCCTATAACCCGGTCCAGGGTGGCGAGGGTATCCTTGGTCGCTACTTCCGCGTCGGCGCGAAGTTCAACTACTGATCTTCACGGGTCCGAAAGGGTATAAGGAAAGGGCGCTTCCATCAGGAAGCGCCCTTTCTGTTTGTCTCATCCGGTCCTGATTGAAACGCTCAACCAATCCCCAGCCTCAACCCCCCGTCGCCTTCATCGACCTTCACAGTCGCCCCGTCAGGCACCTCGCCGCGCAGGATCAGGTCGGCCAGCGGGTCCTGCAAATAGCGCTGCACCGCCCGCTTCAGCGGCCTTGCGCCATAGACCGGGTCATAGCCGACCCGCCCCAGCCACGCCCGCGCGCCGTCGGTCAGGTCCAGCGTCACCTTGCGGTCCTTCAGCAGCTTGCCGATCCGCGCCACCTGGATGTCGACGATCGGCGCCATATGGCTCGCGCCCAGGCGGTGGAACAGGATCACCTCGTCCAGCCGGTTCAGGAATTCCGGCCGGAAATGGGCGCGGACGATGTCCATCACCTGATCCTCGACCTTCTCCACCGGCTCGTCATCGGCCAGCGAAGCGATGAACTGGCTGCCCAGGTTCGACGTCAGCACGATGATCGTGTTGGTGAAGTCCACCGTGCGGCCCTGCCCATCGGTCAGGCGGCCGTCGTCCAGCACCTGCAGCAGCACGTTGAACACGTCGCCATGCGCCTTCTCCACCTCGTCGAACAGCACGACCTGATAGGGGCGGCGGCGGACGGCTTCGGTCAGCACGCCGCCTTCCTCATAGCCGACATAGCCCGGAGGCGCACCGATCAGCCGGGCGACCGAATGCTTCTCCATGAACTCGCTCATGTCGATGCGCACCATCGCGCTGTCGTCGTCGAACAGGAAGCCGGCAAGCGCCTTGGTCAACTCGGTCTTGCCGACGCCCGTCGGCCCCAGGAACAGGAACGACCCCAGCGGCCGGTTCGGGTCCTGCAATCCGGCCCGGGATCGGCGCACGGCGGTCGCCACGGCCTTCACCGCATCGGCCTGCCCGATGACGCGCTTGCCCAGTTCCGCTTCCATGGCGAGCAGCTTCTCCCGCTCGCCCTCCAGCATGCGGTCGACGGGGATGCCGGTCCAGCGGCTGACGACAGAGGCGATGTCCTCGCTCGTCACCTCCTCGCGCAGCATCGCGCCCTGGGTGACGTTCTGGGCCTCCTCCAGCTTGCGTTCCAGGTCGGGGATGCGGCCGTAAGCCAGTTCCCCCGCCTTCGCCAGATCACCGGCCCGCTGCGCCTGGTCCAGCTCGACGCGGGCGGCGTCCAACTGTTCCTTCAGCTTGCTCTCGCCCGCGATCTTGTCCTTCTCCGCCTGCCAGCGCTGCGTCAGTTCGGCCGACTGCTGCTCCAGATTGGCCAGGTCTTCCTCCAGCGCCGCCAGACGGTCCTGCGACGCCTTGTCCGTCTCCTTCTTCAGCGCCTCCCGCTCGATCTTGAGCTGGATGATCCGCCGGTCGAGCGTCTCGATCTCCTCCGGCTTGGATTCCACCTCCATGCGCAGGCGGCTGGCGGCCTCGTCCATCAGGTCGATGGCCTTGTCCGGCAGGAAACGGTCGGTGATGTAACGATTGCCGAGCGTCGCCGCCGACACGATCGCGCCGTCGGTGATCCGCACGCCATGGTGCAGCTCATATTTCTCCTTGAGGCCGCGCAGGATGGAGATGGTGTCCTCCACCGTCGGCTCGCCCACGAAGACGGGCTGGAAGCGCCGCTGGAGCGCGGGGTCCTTCTCGACATATTTGCGATATTCGTCGAGCGTCGTCGCGCCGATGCAATGGAGTTCGCCGCGCGCAAGGGCGGGCTTCAGCAGATTGCCCGCATCCATCGCCCCCTCGGACTTGCCCGCGCCGATCAGCGTGTGCATCTCGTCGATGAACAGGACGATCTGGCCCTCCGCGCCCTTCACCTCGTCGAGAACGCCCTTCAGCCGTTCCTCGAACTCGCCGCGATATTTGGCGCCCGCGATCAGGCTGCCCATGTCGAGCGCCATCAGCGTGCGGTCCTTCAGCGTATCGGGCACGTCGCCATTGGCGATGCGCAGCGCCAGCCCTTCGGCGATGGCGGTCTTGCCGACGCCGGGATCGCCGATCAGGACGGGATTGTTCTTGGTGCGGCGAGCCAGGATCTGGATCGTCCGCCGGATTTCCTCGTCGCGGCCGATCACGGGGTCGAGCTTGCCCTCGCGCGCCGCCTCGGTCAGGTCGCGGGCGAATTTCTTGAGCGCGTCATAGCGATCCTCCGCCCCCGCCGTGTCGGCGGTCCGTCCGCCGCGCAGATTATTGATCGCGGCGTTCAGGCCTTCCGCCTTCACGCCCGCCGCGCTCAGCGCCTTGCCCGCCGCCGTGGTGGTGGCCAGGGTGAGGGCCAGCAACAGCCGCTCGACCGTGACGAAGCTGTCGCCCGCCTTGGCCGCGACCTGTTCCGCGCTGTCCAGCACGCGCACGGCGTCGTTGTCGAGGCCGGGTGTCTGCTGCGCCCCGCTGCCGGAAACGGCAGGAACCTTGGCCAGCGCCGCATCGGTTTCGCGCAACGCCACGCCCGCATCGCCGCCCGCCGCCTTGATCAGGCCGGACGCCATGCCCTGCTGGTCCTCCAGCAATGCCTTCAGCAAATGCTCCGGGCTGATGCGCTGATGGCTCATCCGGATCGCGACGGTCTGCGCCGACTGGAGAAAGCCCTTGGCGCGGTCAGTGAATTTTTCGAGGTTCATACTATCCCCTTCGTGAAGCTGCTCACGATGTAATGTTGCATAAAAGCAACACAAGAGGCGCTACGCAAATATCCTTATGCGCTATCAATTCACCGGATCGTTCATGGTTTCGTCGCCTTGGGCGCATCCGGCGCAAATGCATCCCCAAAGAAATCCCCCTTGTACCAGCGCGGCGCCTGCGGCTCGTCCGCGATCTCCCGCGCAATGGCATAGTTCACCCTGGCGAACTTCGCGGCCGCATCCCAGTTGAAGGGCAGGCTCATCTGATCGGAAAGCTGGTGATAGTCGGTCTTGAGGAAATGTTCGAATGCCTCCCTTCCCGGACCCGCAAAGCCGGTCATCAGGAACAGCGCCGGTACCCCTTCCTGGACGAAGCGATAATGGTCGGACCGGGTGAACAGCCCTTCGGCCGGCAACGGATCGGGCGAAAGCGAGATGCCCTGCGCCCTGGCCGCCTTCTCTGCGATTGGCCCAAGGGTCGAATGATCGGCGCCAAAGGCGATCACGTCGTGGAAATCATAGGTCAGGATCGGCATGTCGAGATTGACCACCCCGACCAGCCTGCCGCCTGCCGGCAGGACAGGGTTCTTCGCCAGATATTGCGACCCCAGCAGCCCGTCTTCCTCCGCGGTGACGGCCGCGAACAGGATGGACCGCCTGGGTCGCTCCCCACTCTCCGCGAACGCCCTTGCCACGGCAAGCAGGGTGGCGATGCCCGAGGCATTGTCCATCGCGCCGTTATAGACCCTGTCCGGTCCCTTGCCGTTCTCCTCCATCCCCAGATGATCGAGATGCGCCATCAGCAGCACATATTCATGCGAAAGCGCCGGGTCGGCGCCGGGCAGGACCGCCAGCACATTGCGGCTGGGTGCCGTTTCGACGATGCTGGTGCGGTCGATCCGGACCGTGGGTCGCAGCGCGAATCCCCTGGGTCGGGCACCCTTTCTTTCCGCCTGCGCGCGGATCGCGGCGAGGCTCTTGCCCGACCCTGCGAGCAGTGCGTCGGCGGCTGCGCCGGTCACCGTCGCGGTGCCCCGGATGGCAGGCGTGCGGACATAGGGCTGGCCGTCCCTGGCGACCCAGCTTGCCGAAGGGTGCTGCGCCCGGTCGCGTATCTTTTCCCACGGCGTGCGGCCCAGATAGCTGGCGGTGGGTATGGTGATAAGGCCGACGGCGCCTGCCTGCTGCGCGGCCAGGGACTTTTCGGCGGCGAGATGCGCGCCGATCTCGCTCGGCATGCCGGCCGGGGCGCCGGACAGCGCAACCGCGAACTTGCCCTTGAGGTTGAGGCCAGCATAATCGTTGATCTTCTCGCGATCGGATTTCAGGCCATAGCCGACGAACACGGCCTGCGCCTCCATGCTCTGCCGCGGTTCGCGTCCAAATGCGCCGATGGCGATATCCTCGCCATTGGCGAAGCGCCTGCCGCCGATGCTGATCGAGGGCGCGGACGCCTTGTCGAGCCGTGCCACGGCGAGCGTCACGGGCTGATACCAGCTATCGGGAATGACCTGCCGCAGGCCCAATGCCTCGAACCGGGCGGCGACATAACGGGCGGCGATGTCATAACCGCGCGTGCCCGCGTCGCGCCCCTCCAGCAGGTCGTCCGCCAGGAAACCGATATCGGCGCGAATGGCGTCCGCACCGATGGCAGGCGCGGTTTCAGCGGAGGAGGGGTAGGGCGTGGCGAGGACAAGGCCGAGGGCGGACACGAAGGCGAGGGAATGACGGCGCATCGGGTGCGAAGACCTCTTCTTATGGTTGGAGGCAAAGCCTATCGCGCCCATCCCGCCTGTCCAGCGGAAAGCGTATTGCGCGGCTAAAGCGCCCCGCTATGCTGCCGGCCAATCCACTGACCATCATGAGGCGCTCATGACCTTCTCCCCCTTTTCCCGCCGGATAATGTTGATGATCGGCCTGTCCTCGCTCGCGCTTGTTCCCACGATGCCGGCGGCGGCCGCTCCGGTGGCGCCGTCGGCCAGCGCGCCCGCGCCGCTCTCCAGCCTGGTGGCGGCGGTGAACATTCCCTATGAGCAGTTCACGTTGAAGAACGGGCTCCGCGTCATCGTCCACACCGACCGCAAGGCGCCCGTGGTCGGCGTATCGATCTGGTATCATGTGGGATCGCGCTTCGAACCGGCAGGCAAGACGGGCTTCGCCCATCTGTTCGAACATCTGATGTTCTATGGCTCGGAAAATGCCGACGGACCCTTTTTCGGGCGGCTGGAGGATATCGGCGCGACCGACTGGAACGGCACGACCTGGTTCGACCGCACCAATTATTTCGAGACGGTGCCGACCGGGGCGCTCGACCGGGCGCTGTTCCTCGAATCCGACCGCATGGGCCATTTGCTCGGCGCCGTGACGCAGGCCAAGCTCGATACCCAGCGGGGCGTCGTGCAGAATGAAAAGCGGATGGGCGAGAATGAGCCCTATGGGCTGGTCGAATATGCGCAGCTCGCAGCCATGCTGCCGGAAGGGCACCCCTATCGCCATTCGACCATCGGTTCGATGGCGGACCTGAACGCCGCCAGCCTGGGCGACGTGCAGACATGGTTCAAGACCCATTATGGCCCGAACAACGCCGTGCTGGTGCTGGCGGGCGACATCGACGTGCCCACGGCCAGGGCGAAGGTCGAAAAATGGTTCGGCAACATCCTCGCCGGCCCCGCGCCCAAGGATGTGGATGCGACCGTGCCCACGCTCGACAAGGATGTCGAGAAGGTGATGCATGACAATGTCGCCGCCACCCGGCTCTACCGCAACTGGATCGTGCCTGGGGTGAATTCGGATGACCTGGTTCCGCTGAACCTTGCAATGGCGGTGTTCGGCGGCCTCAATTCCTCCCGCCTCGACAATATACTGGTGCGTGACGAGAAGGTCGCGGTGGGCGTGAAGGCGAACATCCAGCCCTTCGAGAAGCTCTCCATCGCGGAGATCACCGTGGACGTGAAGCCGGGACAGGACCCGGTGGCGGTCGGCAAGCGGCTCGACCAGCTTCTGGCCGACTATCTTGCCAAGGGCCCGACGGCGGACGAGGTGCAGCGCGCCGCGACGCAGCAGCTTTCGGGCACCATCGGCGGGCTGGAAAAGGTCGGCGGCTTCAGCGGCAAGGCGGTGACCCTGGCCGAAGGCGCCGTCTATTCGAACGATCCGGGCAAATATAAGAAGGATCTGGCCGCCTATGCCGCAGCGACGCCCCAGTCGGTCAGCGATGCCGCGCGCAAATGGCTGGGAAGGCCGGTCTTCCGGCTGACCGTGGCGCCGGGCGAGCGGTCGGCGGAGGACAATGCGCTGGCCGGCAACGCCACCCATCATCCGGCCTATTTCCGCGATCCCAAGAAGCCCGCGCCGGTCGCGGCGACCCCGCCCCCGCCGACCAGGATCGCGGAGCCGGGGATCGAGCCGGTCAAGGACCTGGAGTTTCCGGCGGTCGAACATGCGACCTTGAAGAACGGCATCCCGGTGGTGTTCGCGCGCCGGGCGACGGTGCCGGTGGTGCGGGTGTCCGTGTCCTTCGACGCGGGCAATGCCGCCGACGACAAGGCGAAACTGGGCACGGCGGGCCTCACCACGGCGCTGTTGGACGAGGGCACGACAACGCGCAGTTCGATCCAGATCGCCGAGGAGCAGGAACGGCTGGGCGCGTCGATCAGCGCCGGCAACGGCATGGATGCGACCAATGTCGGCCTCTATGCGCTGAAGCCGAATCTGGACGCCTCGCTCGGCCTGTTGGCGGACGTGATCCGCAACCCGGCCTTCGCGCCGGCGGAGGTCGAACGCCTGCGCGGCCAGGTGCTGACCCGGATCGCGGCGGAAAAGACCGAACCCATGCCGATCGCGCAGCGCCTGCTGCCGCCCTTGCTCTATGGACAGGCGCACCCCTATGGCATTCCCTTCACCGGCTCCGGCACGGAAAGCGGGGTGAAGGCGGTGACGCGGCCCGATCTGGTCGCCTTCCATGACAAATGGCTTCGGCCGGACAATGCGACGATCTTCGTGACGGGCGACACGACGCTGGCCGACGTGATGCCGCTGCTGGAAAAGCGCTTCGGCGACTGGAAGGCACCCAGGGTTGCAAAGGGGACGAAGCTGTTCCGCATGGACCGCATGATGCGGCCTTCGCGGATCATCCTGGTCGACAAGCCGCAAAGCCCCCAGTCGATGATCCTTGCCGGGCAGCTGACCAACAAGGCGGGCACCGACAATCCGGTGACGCTGCTGACCGCCAATGAAGTGCTGGGCGGCAGCTCGACATCCCGCCTGATCATGGACCTGCGCGAGACCAAGGGCTGGGCCTATTATGCGGGCAGCGCACTGCCAGGCGTCAAGGAGACGATCCCGCTGCTGGTCTATGCCCCGGTGCAGACCGACAAGACCGGCGAGTCCATCGTCGCCGCGCGGAAGGACATCGGCGATTTCCTGACCGCCAAGGGAACGACCGAGGCGGAACGCAACCAGACGATCAACAGCCAGATCCTGTCCTTGCCGGGCAGTTTCGAAACCTCGTCCGATCTGCTGGGGGCGATGATGCGGAACCGGATGATCGGGCGGCCGGATGATTATTATGAGACGCTTCCGGGCGTCTACCGCGCCATGACGGCGGCGGACATGGACAAGGCAGCACGGGAGGCGATCAATCCCGACCGGCTGATCTGGGTCGTGGTGGGCGACGCGAAACTGGTGAAGCCACAGCTTGACGTGGTCGGACTTCCGGTCGAAATGGGCACATTGGCAGATTGACGATTACGTAAAGGAGAAGTGCTATGGCAGCAGTGGACGGCGCCTATGATTGCGTGGCGAAGACGCCGATGGGCGACCAGAACGGCGTGCTGACCGTCATCAGCTCGGGCGACGGCTTTCACGGGACCTTCGCCGGCATGATGGGCTCGCTCGACGTGGCAGAAGGCAAGGTCGAGGGCAACAAGCTGAGCTGGAAGATGAACATGACGCTGCCCATGCCGATGACGCTGGAATGCGAGGCGGAAGTGAGCGGCGACAGCATCACCGGCACCATGCAGCTTGGCGCCTTCGGCACGGCGGGCTTTTCGGGCACGCGTCGGGCCTGAAGGATCGGCAGGCTGAGGCTGGAAGGCTGGGAAAGGGGCTGGGCAGGCGACTTCCCAGCCCCATTTTCTTGGCCCGAAAATACTCCCGACTGCGCTGGGCGGAACGGAAACCCTTGACGCAAGAGATTAGTTAGCTATCTAAATAAAATGTCACGATCGGAGTTGAAGCGCGCGCTGGCGCATAAAATGCCGCAGGTGGCCCGGCAATGGCGGCAATTGGCCGATCTGGCGCTGGCCGAATTCGGCGTTTCCAACAGCGCGGCCTGGTGCCTCATCTATCTCGACCGGCTCGGCGCCGATGCGCGGCAGGCCGATCTCGCCGAGGAACTGGGGATCACCCAGCCTTCGCTGGTGCGGACCCTGGACCAGTTGCAGGCGGCGGGACTTGTCGAGCGCGTGCCGAATCCCGATGATCGCCGTTCCAACCGAATCGCCTTCACGCCGGAAGGCCGGGAACTGATCGGCCGGATAGAGGCGCGGCTGGAGGATTTGCGGCGCGAATTGCTGGAGGGTGTGCCGGACGCCGCCATCGAGATCATCGTCAACCTGCTGAACCTGCTGGAGCGGCGCATGGCCGAGCGGCGGGGTCAGTCGTAACGGGGACGACCCGCCATGAATGGTCCGACATGCGAGCGCTGACATGAACGCCTTCGGCGAGCGCGTCGGCTGGCCCGCGGCTCTGTTTTCCCTCAAATGCTTCGCGGCGGCGATGCTGGCGCTCTATGTCGCGCTCAGCATCGGGCTGGAACGTCCCTATTGGGCATTCCTGACCAGCTATATCGTCGCGCAACCGCTGGCCGGTGCAGTGATTTCCAAGGCGGTGTTCCGCATCATCGGCACGCTGACCGGGGCGATCTTCTCCGTCGCCGTCGTGCCGCCTCTGGTCAATGCGCCGGAATTGCTGTCGCTCGCCATGGCGCTGTGGCTGGCCTTGTGCGTTTTCGTCTCGCTGCTCGACCGCACGCCGCGATCCTATATGTTCGTGCTGGCGGGCTATAGCGCCTGCCTCATCGTCTTTCCCGACGTCGACACGCCGCAGACCATCTTCACCGTGGCGACGCTGCGGGTGCAGGAAATCACCATCGGCATCCTGTGCGGCACCCTGGTCCACGGTGTTGTCTTCCCCGGCTCCATAACCGATCTGCTGCTCGCGCGCGCGGCGGCCATGCTGCGCGATGCAGAACGTTGGTCGCATGACGCCATCGCGCTGGAGCCGGTGGAGGGGCTGGCGCAGGAACGCCGCCGCCTGGCGCAGGACATCACCGAACTGCACCAGATGTCGGTGCATCTGCCCTTCGACATAAGCCGCCTCGCGCCGCGTGTGCGAACGGTGCGCGCCATGCAGGACCAACTCTCGCTGCTGCTGCCGCTGGGCGCGGCGGTGGAGGATCGTCTGGCCATGTTGAAGGCGGCCAGTGGCGGCGTCGTGCCGCGGCAGGTCGAAACATTGATAGCGGATGTCCGGGCCTGGATCGTCAACCCCGGCGAAGATCTCGCCGTCCGCAATGCAGCGGCGGACGCGCTGATCGCCCGATGTTCCGCGCTGGAACCGGCGGCGCGGGCGGAGATGGGCTGGGCGGACATGATGCGCCTCAGCCTTTTTGCCCGCCTCGCCGCACTGATTGCCGCGCATCGCGACTGCCGCGACCTCTATGACCAGATGGTGACCCACAGGCGGGAGGCGGTCAGCGCCCGCGTCGGCGAATTGCTGGAGGGGCGGCGCAACCGGGAACTGCACAGGGACTATGGCGGCGCGGCGCGCGGCGCATTCGCGGCCTTCGTCACCGTGGCTCTGGGCTGCGCGCTCTGGATCGGCAGCGGATGGAAGGACGGCGGCAGCGCGGTCATGCTGGCGGGCGTGTTCCTTTCGCTCTTCGCGGGGTCGGACAATCCGCTGGCGCCGCTAAAGGGTTTCATGATCGGCACCATCGCCGCTTCGCTGCTGGGCGCGGTCTATGGCTATGCCATCATGCCGCGCCTTGACGGCTTTGCCATGCTGGCCGCCGCCTATGCGCCGATGCTGCTGCTGTTGGGCACCATGATGGCCTCGCCGCGCTGGATGGGCATCGCCTTGCCGACGCTGCTGGGACTGGGCAGTCCAGTGCTGTTGTCCGATCGGTATGTCGGCGCCTTCGCGAGCTATGCCAATGGCACCGTGGCCCAACTGGTCGGCATTTGGTACGCGATCATCATGGCCGGGCTGCTGCAGTCGGCGGGGGTGGAGCGGGCGATCCGGCGCACGGTGCGCGCAGGGTGGAACGACATCGCCAATCGCGCCACGCTGATGACGCCGCCTGACCTGCGCGGCTGGATCAACCGGATGCTGGATCGCATCGCGCTGCTGGCGCCCCGGCTGGCCGCCGTCCGGTCCGACAGCGGGCAGCCGCTCTACGACGCGCTGCGCGACCTGCGGACCGGCGTCGCCATCGGCGAATTGCGGCAGTTGCGGCTCGACCTGCCCGTCGATGAAGCCGCGCCGCTCGCCGATGTGCTGACGGGCGTCAGCGCCCATTATCGCGGGCTGGACCCGGATGCACCGGAACCGGCCCGTCCGGCGCTGCTGACCGATATCGACGGCGCGATCAGTCATCTGTCCGATAATCCCGGCGCCGCGATCCGGCGGGAGGGTATCCTTGCGCTGGTCAGCCTGCGCCGCAATCTTTTCCCCGACAGTCAGGGCTATCGGAAACCCTCGCCGATCGGACAGCCGGCATGACCGGAGAAATCGCCCTGGGCGGCGTCTATGTGCCGACCCTTTTATTGCTGGCGCTGGCGGCGCTGATCCTGAGCTGGGGCGTAACCCGGTTGATCGGCGCCGTCGGCCTCTATCGTTTCCTCGCTTATCGCGCGGCGGTCGACCTCAGCATCTTCGTGCTGATGCTGGGGGCGCTCGCCATCCTCGTTCCCGCCCTTGGAATCCGTCTATGAACCGCTTTGTCGCCACGCTGACCCGCAGCGCCGCCACCATCGTCCTCGTCATCGCAGCCGTGCTCGTCGCGCTGTGGATGTGGAATCATTATGAGCGCAGCCCCTGGACGCGCGACGGGCGGGTGCGGGCCGACGTCGTGCGGGTGACGCCCGACATTGGCGGACTCGTCACCTCCGTCGCGGTGCATGACAATCAGGCGGTGAAGGCGGGCGACCTGCTGTTCGTGATCGACCGGCCCCGCTACGCGCTGGCGGTGGAGCAGGCCGAAGCGCAGATCGCCAGCGCCAGGGCGACGCTCGGCCAGGCCCGGCGGGAGGCGGCCCGCGACGTGGCGCTGGGCGATCTGGTGGCGAAGGAAGCGCATGAGCAGAATGTCGCCCGCGTCGCGACGGCGGAGGCGGCGCTGGCCGAAGCGATGAGCGCGCGGGATGCCGCCGCCCTCAACCTCCGGCGGACACGGGTGGCCGCGTCGGTCAATGGGGTGGTCACGAACCTCGACCTTCATCCGGGCGATTTCGTGGCGGCGGGGCAGCAGGCCATGGCGCTGGTCGACCGCGACAGCCTGCGCGTGGAGGGCTATTTCGAGGAAACCAAGCTGCCCCTGGTCTGCATCGGTGCGCCCGTGACGGTGCGCCTGATGGGGGAGGCGCAGGATCTGCACGGCCGGGTCGACAGCATCGCCTATGGCATCAATGACAGCAGCCGATCGGATTCGGGCAATCTGCTGCCGACGGTCGAGCCGACCTTCTCCTGGGTGCGGCTGGCCCAGCGCATCCCGGTGCGGGTGAAGCTGACGCAGGTGCCCCCGGAGGTAAAGCTCATCGCCGGGCGTACAGCCACCGTGACGATCGAACCGGCGCGCAAGGATGCGAAGGCCGGGGGGTGCCGTCATGCGTGAGATGCGGGCCAGTGGCGCCTTTTCTTCCTCCGGCCGAAGGCGCGGACCAAGGATGGGGGTGCCTGTCCTCGCTCTTGCACTGGTCGCCTGCGCCACGGCGGGTCCGGACTATCATCCATCCGAAAATTCGGCGGCAACCGCTCCCGCCGCGCAGGGCGCCTTCCTGTCGGCGCAGGATGCCCGCTTCAGCAACGCCGATCTGCCCGATCATTGGTGGCGGCTCTATGCCGACCCCCGGCTGGACGCGCTGGTGGAACAGGCCCTTGTGGCCAATCGCGACCTGCGCGTCGCCGACGCCAACCTGACCGCTGCGCAGGCCGTCCTGCGCGAGGCGGAGGCCGCACGCACCATCGGCACGACGGTCAGCGGGGGCGCGACGCTTTCGCGGTCTTCGGGCACGGCAGAAAGCCTGCCGGGCGTGGTCGGCTATGATCTGGGCCTTGCCGCCTCCTATCCGCTCGACCTCAACGGCCGGATCAGGCGCGCGATAGAGGCGAGCGCCGCCGATCTGGAAACGGTCGCGGCGGCGCGCGACTATGTGCGGGTCAGCGTGGCGGCGGCAACGGCGCGCGCTTATGCGCAGGTGTGCGCCGCCAATTATTCGCTGGCCGTCAACCGGCGCGTCGTGGCGCTGCAGCGGGAAACGCTGGGCGCCACGCAGCGGCTGTTCAGGGGAGGGCGGGGCACGGCCTTCGACGTCAGCCGTGCGCAGGCGGCGGTCGACGCAAGCGAGGCCAGCCTGCCCGCCTTCGACGCGCAGCGGCAGGGTGGATTGTATCTGCTGGCAACCTTGCTGGGCCGGCCGCCGGCCGATTATCCGAAGGATGTGGAAAGCTGCGCGACCCTGCCGGCGCTGGGTGCGGCCCTGCTGGTGGGCGATGGCGCTGCGCTGATCCGGCGACGGCCGGACATCCGGCAGGCGGAACGCAGCATCGCCGCCGACACGGCCCGCGTCGGAGTGGCGACCGCCGATCTCTACCCGCAGATCAGCATTGGTGGATCGCTGGGCCTGTCTGGACCGCTCAAAAGTGCAGGTTCAGGGGCCAGCTTCGGCATGAGCCTGGGACCGCTGTTAAGCTGGAGCTTTCCCAACCGTCCCGTCGTCAGGGCGCGGATCGCGCAGGCAGATGCGCAGGTCCAGGCCGATCTGGCGCGCTTCGACGGAACGGTGCTGGGGGCATTGCGCCAGACGGAAACGGCGCTGGAAAACTATCGTCGCCATGCCGATCAGGCGGCGGCTCTCGACCGCGCGCGGGACAGCGCGGGGGTTTCGGCCGCGCAGGCAGGCAAGCTGTTCCGCTTCGGGCGGGGCGATTTCCTGTCCCTGCTGGACGCGCAGCGCTCGCTCGCCAATGCGGAGGCTTCGGCGGCGGCGGCGCGGGTGCAGTTGGTGCAGGACCAGATTGCCGTCTTCCTGGCGCTCGGCGGCGGCTGGTCCTGAAAGGAAACCCCCGGAACAGCGATCTGATCAGATCGCTGTTCCGGGGGTCATGAAGCTGGTGCGACCCGAAAGCTTCACATGATCAATATTGGACCGTGACGGTTACCGCGCGACGGTTCTGCGCCCAGGCGGCCTCGTCCGAACCCAGCGCGGCGGGGCGTTCCTTGCCATAGCTCACGGTGGTGATGCGGCCGGCGTCGATGCCCAGCGAAGCGAGATAATTCTTCGCCGCATTGGCGCGGCGCTCGCCCAGCGCGATATTATAGTCACGGGTGCCGCGCTCGTCGCAATGCCCCTCGATGGTCACGCGGACATTGGGGTTCTGTTGCAGCCAGGCGGCCTGACTTTGCAGGATCTGCTGGTCCTGCGCGTCGACATCATATTGGTCGGTGCCGAACAGGATGCGATCGGATGCGACCGATGCGACGAAATCCTCCTGGCTGCCCTTGACCGGGCCAGTCGGGGCGGCAGGAGCGCCGGTTTGCGCCGAACTGTCGCCGCCGGGCGCGGGGGGCAATTCCTGCGGCGGCTTCTTGGAGCAGGCGGCAAGGGCCACGATGGCGGTCGCCATCAGCAAAGGACGGGAAATTTTCATCGGATGCTCCTCAACAGGGTCTGAAGGTCGTTACGCAGTCGGGACGATTCGGTTCCGTCATGATGCGAATCAGCATATGTCGGCGTCCTAGGGCAGCAAGGGCCCCCAGGCCGGGTCCGACCCGCTGAGCGGCGTGGGTATGCGCCGTTCGTTCACGCCGGTCAGGTCGACCTGCCACACCTGGCTGCTGCCTTCCCGGCCGGGCGTGGTGCGGAAGAATTGCAGCACGCGGCCATTGGGCGACCAGCTCGGCTGCTCGTCCTGCCATCCATTGGTCAGGATGCGCTCATTGTCACCCGTCGGCGTCATGACCGCGATCTTGAAGTCGCTGGAAATCTTGGTGAAGGCGATCAGGTCGCCACGCGGGCTCCATTCCGGCGTCGCATAGCGGCCACCGCCATGGCTGATCCGGTGCTGGCCCGAACCGTCGGCGTTCATCACATAGATCTGCTGGCTGCCGGAACGGTCGCTTTCGAACACGATCTGGCGGCCGTCGGGGGAATAGCTGCCGCCCACATCGATGCCCGGTGCCGTGGTCAGGCGCACCGGCGCGCCGCCGCTGGCGGAAATGCGATAGATGTCGGTGTTGCCCGCGATCGCCATGGAGAAAAGGATGTTGCGGCCATCCGGCGACCAGCGCGGCGCGAAGGTGGGATTGTTGCTTTCCGTCACCAGCCGCTGCCGCCCCGTGCCGATGTCATAGATATAGATGCGCACGCGGTTGTTGAGGTAGCTCACATAGACGATCGACTTGTAGTCGGGCGAAAAGCGCGGCGTCAGCGCGATCGACTGGCCATTGGTGATGAAGCGGTGGTTTGCCCCGTCCGAATCCATGATGGCGAGGCGCTTGGTGCGGTTCCCCTTGGGGCCGCTCTCCGCGATATAGGCGATGCGGCTGTCGAAGAAGGGGCTCTCGCCCGAAAGGCGCGCATAGATGGCGTCGGCGCATTTATGCGCGGCCCGCCGCCAGTCCCGCGGCGCCACGACATAGCCCTGCCGGGTCAGTTCCTGCTTCAGCGCCACGTCGTAGAGATAGCAGCCGACGGTGATGTCCGCCTCGCCTCCCGTCGTGCGCACGAAACCCTGCACCAGTGCCTGATAGGCGCCCCATTTGTCATAGACGGGATTGGTCACTTCGGGAAAGGCGATCGCCGGAATGCCGGCAGGGCCGGAGGGATCGAACAGGCCCGACCCCTTGAGGTCGGCCGCGATCACCTCGGCGATCTTGCGGCCCAGCTCGGTCGAACCGCCTGCGGGCGTGGAAACCTCCGCCTGCGCCGGCAGGGCAGGGACCACGATCTTGAGGTTGGAGGAGGATTCGTCCGTCACATCGACGCTGAGCTGTGCCGAAGCGGCGGGCGCGAGCGCCAGCAGCAGCGCCCCCAGCATGGCCCCGAACGTGCCGCGGGCCTTTCCTGTCCTGAAGGATGGGGTCATTGCGATAGCCTCTTGTCGAAGGAGATGCGGAGGGATTTCCAGCCATCATACAAAGCGGGCGGCAGCTTGAAAGGCGCGGCGAGGCGGATCGCCTTGACCGCCAGTTCCTGATGCAACGTCACCTGGGTGCGGTTGCTGGCGGTGATGCCGGTGGTGTTGACGACCTGCGGCTGCCCCGCGAGCGAACCGTCGCGGGAAAGCTGCACGTCGACGAAGGTGCGAAGCTGCTCGATGTCCGCGCCGCTGGGGGATTTCCAATAAGGCTTGAGCTGGCGACGGATTTCCGCGTCCAGCGCGGCCTTCTGCGCCGGCCCCATGGCGGCCGCCGGTGGCGGCGCGGGCTTGCGCGGGGCGTCGTCCTCGGTGTCGATGCCCTTCAGGAAGTCCTTGCCCAGCAGCGATCCCTTGGGCTTGTCCGCCTTGCCCTGGCCGGAGGCGCGCGCGGGCGTGTCGGACTTGGACTTGGCCGCGGGCTTCTGCGATGCCTTGGCTGGTGCGGGCTTTTCCGCCGCCGGCTTGGGCTTCGGCTTGGCGGCCGGCACATCCTTCTTCGGGGGTGCGGGCGCGGGTTTGGGCGGTGCAGGCTTGGCCGCCTGCTTGGGTGGAGCCGGACGGGGAGCCGGCGGCGCCGGGCTTGGTTCGGGTCGTGGCGCCGGTTCGGGTTCCGGCGCGGGCACGGCGTCCTCGGTCGGGCCCTGTTCCGGCGCAACGCTGGCGGGCGGGGGCGCGGTCGACACCTGCGGTGCCGTCGATTTCAGCGCGACCTCATCCACCAGGCTGACGTCCATCGGCGGCGAATTGAGCTTCAGGGGGTTAGGGGTAGCCAGAAAGCCGGACGAAAGCAGGCCGAACAGCAGGACATGTCCCGCCGTTGCCACGCCAAGGCCGATTTTCTCCGCACGATCCATCGCCAAGACCTATGGCCCCTATTCTGAACCGCTGCTGACAGCGGACCTGTCCTCGGTGCCGGTGCTGACCAGCGCGACCTTGTTGAGTCCCGCGCGGTTCAGCTCGCCCATGACGAGCATCACCCGGCCATAGTCCAGCCCCTTGTCGGCGCGCAGAAAGATCTGCGGCGGTTCAGCCTTGCCGGCATTGGCGGACATGATCTCGGCCAGGCGGCCGGGCAGTTCGGCGTCGCTGATCTGCGCGTCGTCGATGAAGACGCCGCCGTCGCGGTCGATCGAGACCACGGTGGGCTTCTGGTCCTGGTCCAGCCCCTTGGCGCGGGTTTCGGGCAGGTTCACCGGCACGCCCGTCACCAGCAAGGGCGCTGTGACCATGAAGATGATCAGCAGCACCAGCATGACGTCGACCAGCGGCGTCACGTTGATGTCCGCCATCGGCGCGCGACCGCGTCCGCGACGGCTGGAAGGAGGCCCGGACATGGCCATTACATCGCCCCCCGCTTTATCCCGGCCTTCGTCACCGCTGCGCCTCCAGCTCGCGGCTCAGCGTCGAATAGAAGCCGTCGGCAAAGCGGGTCAGCCCCGATTCCATGCGGTTGATGCCATGGCTGAAGCGGTTGTACGCGATCACCGCCGGGATCGCCGCGAACAGGCCGATGGCGGTGGCGAACAGCGCCTCGGCAATGCCGGGCGCAACGACCGCCAGGCTGCTGTTCTGTTCCGCCGCGATGCTGGTGAAGGCCCGCATGATCCCCCACACCGTGCCGAACAGCCCGACAAAGGGGGCGACCGAACCGATCGTGGCGAGAATGTTGAGCCGGTCCGACAGCCGGTCCATTTCCGCAGCGATCGTGCTCGACATGGCGGTGGACAGCCGATCGCGCGTCCCCTCGCGATCGATCACCTTCTGTGCGGTCGACCGGCGCCATTCGGTGACGCCGGCGGCCATCACCTTGGCGGCCGGGAACTCCGCCTTGCCGCGGCCTTCATAGAAGCGGTCGATATCCTCCGCCTTCCAGAAATCCTGTTCGAAGGCGCGGCTTTGCCGGCTGGCCTTGCGCAGGGTGAAGCTGAAGCCGATGATCATCGCCCAGGTCCAGATGCTGGCCAGCAGCAGGCCCAGCATCACCACCTTCACGACGATGTCGGCCTGAAGGAACAGGGCCAGCGGCGAAATGGTGGCAGCTTGCGCGGCATTGCCGACCGCAAGGCCAACGTCGGGCATCGAAAGGCTCATGGGTTGATGTCTTCCCCTCTCATCAAACGGCTGAAAATGTCGGTCCAGGGCTTTGGTTGCCGGCGCGGGCGGCCCTGGGGTGTCAGGAAGGCGACGGAAACATCGCCCTGGGTCAATATTTCCTCATCGCGCATGACCGTCTGATGAATGGAACATGAAGCCGCGCCGACTTTCGTGACGCGGCTCACGACCATCAGCTCATCGTCCAGCCGGGCGGGGCGGCGATAGCGGAGCTGGAGGTCGGTGACGGCATAGACGCCCTCTCCACCCTCCAGATTGGCGCGCTGGTCGATCCCGGCAATGCGCAGCATGTCCGATCGGGCCCGTTCCATATAGCGCAGATAATTGGCATGATAGACAAGGCCGGACAGATCGGTGTCCTCGAAATAGACGCGCAGCGGAAAGTGATGCACGGCGGCGATGAACCTTCCGGTCGCCGGCGCGGGCAGCAGGTCTGAAACGGACATGCCGGGGCTTTTAACCATCAAGCAGGCGCTGCGCAAAGCGGGAAATCGCAGAAAGATCGGCGCTCCGCCTCCCGCACGGGGCTTTCCGTCCGCTTTGACGTTGCGCGGAAGCACTGGCAGCCCGCCTGTCATGGCGCTACGGGGGCGGGCGAAGAGGATTCAGTGCAGGAGGGTTTTCGACCATGACGGATATTCGGACCGTGGGGGTGATCGGCGCGGGCCAGATGGGCGCGGGCATCGCGCAGGTGGCGGCGCAGGCGGGCTATGAGGTCATCCTGTCCGACATCGACCTGCCCCGCGCGCAGAAGGGCCGCGACAGCATCATCCGCCAGCTTGGCCGTGCGGTCGAAAAGGGCAAGCTGGCGCAGGCCGATGCCGACGCCGCCATCGCCCGGATCACGCCGGCGGGCGAAATCCCGCCACTGGCCGCCTGTCAGCTGGTGATCGAAGCCGCGACCGAGCGGGAGGAGATCAAGCGCGCCATCTTCGGCAATGTCGGCGCGCTGCTGGCGCCCGACGCGATCCTGGCGTCCAACACCTCCTCCATCCCGATCACCCGGCTGGCGCAGGCGGCGCCCGATGCAAGCCGGTTCGTCGGCGTGCATTTCTTCAACCCGGTGCCGGTGATGGCGCTGGTTGAGGTCATTCGCGGCCTTGCCACCAGCGCGGAAACGGTGACTGCGGTCGAGGCCTTCGCCGCCAGCCTGGGCAAGCAGGTGGTCCATGCCTTCGACGCGCCCGGCTTCGTGGTGAACCGCATCCTGTTGCCGATGCTCAACGAAGCGATGTTCGCGCTGGGTGAGGGCGTCGGCAGCGTGACCGACATCGACAAGGGCGTGATGCTGGGCCTCAACCATCCCATGGGGCCGCTGACGCTGGCGGATTTCGTCGGTCTCGATACCTGCCTGGAAATCTGCAAGGTGCTGCAGGACACGACCGGCGACCCCAAATATCGCCCTGCGCCGTTGCTGGTGAAATATGTCGAGGCCGGCTGGCTGGGCCGGAAGACCGGCAAGGGCTTCTACGACTATTCCGGTGCGGAGCCGGTGCCGACGCGGTGATGTGGGGGTTGGGCTACCCCGCGCTCAACCCATGCTTCTTCATGCAATGGCGAAGCTGGTCATAGGTCAGCCCCAGCCCCTTCGCCGTCGCCCGCTGGTTGTAGCGAAAGCGCTCCAGCGCCGCGCGGACGATGGCCGCCTCATGCGCATCCACGGCGGATTTGAGGTCCGTGATCGCGTCATGGCCGTTGGCGACGGGAGCTGGTGAGCCCATGGTCCGACCCTCCGCCACGACCTGCACCGGCATCAGCGGCTGGGGTTTCCAGGGCGAGGCGAAGGGATCGAACACGATCGCCGCGACCGGCCGCCCCGGCTCGTTCCAGCGATAGACCGCGCGCTCCACCACATTGCGCAGTTCGCGTACATTGCCCGGCCAGTAATGGGCCTCCAGCTCGGCCATGCAGGCGGCGGAAAAGCCCGGCCATTGCGGCCAGCCGATCTCCGCCGCCATGCGCCGCCCGAAATGATTGGCGAGCACCGCGACATCCCCCTCCCGCGCCCGCAACGGGGGCAGGGTGATCACCTCGAAGCTCAGCCGGTCCAGCAGGTCGGGCCGGAACCGCCCGGCATCGGCAGCGGCGGGCAGGTTCTCATTGGTCGCCGCGACGATGCGCACGTCGACCGTCAGCGGCTTCGACGCGCCGATCCGCGTCACCTCGCCATATTCGATGACGCGCAGCAGCCGCTCCTGCGCCGCCATGGAAAGCGTGCCCAGCTCGTCCAGGAACAGTGTGCCGCGATCGGCCTCTTCGAACCGTCCCGCCCGCGCCCGCGCCGCGCCGGTGAAGGCGCCCTGTTCATGGCCGAACAATTCCGCCTCGATCAGCGTTTCCGGCAGCGCCGCGCAGTTCATGACGATCAGCGGTTCGTCCCAGCGGGGCGAAAGATGGTGAAGGCGCTCCGCGATCAGTTCCTTGCCGGTGCCGCGCTCCCCGATGACCAGTACCGGCCGGTTGAGTTCCGCCGCCCGTCCGGCCTGCTCGACCGCATCGAGAAAGGCCAGCGACTGGCCGACGAACTGGGTGTTTTTCTCCATGCCCCAACTTATGGTGAAAATTCCCATATTTCGGCAAGTCCTATTCTTGCACGATCGTAAAAAACCGCGAAATTCTGCCATTTCCGGAAATTGGCACGGCTTCTGCAAAGTTGGAAAGCGAAGCCGCTGACCTATCGAGCGGCACGCATATGAAGGCCAAGGTTCAGGAGTTTATCATGGAAAAGCAAAGCAACAGCGTCCGCGAAATCGGTCAGTTCCTGTCCGTCGCCATCGCCTCCGTCCTGTTCGGATCGACCCTGATCCTTTCGGCGGTAGGCCCTGCCCGCGCCAGCGAAGTCCCGATGATCGCGAACCCGGAATGCCCCGCAGCCTTGCACTATCTGGCGTAAGGCTCGCCCCGACACGTTCGTACCAGGAGTGAAGTTCAAATGGGTATTTTCTCCCGCACCCGCGACATCATCGCCGCCAATGTCACCGACCTGCTCGACCGGGCGGAAGACCCGGCGAAGATGATCCGCATGATCATCCTCGAAATGGAGGAAACACTGGTCGAGGTGCGCGCCTCCGCCGCCCGCACCATCGCCGACCAGAAGGAAATGCGGCGTCACATCGCCAAGCTCCAGGGCCTGCAGGACAGCTGGACGGAAAAGGCCCAGCTCGCGCTCAGCAAGGACCGCGAGGATCTGGCCAAGGCCGCGCTGGTGGAAAAGCAGAAGGCGGTCGACATGGCGGAGCAGCTTTCCCATGAGATCGAGGTGCTGGACGAAGCGCTGCGCGCCTCCGAAGAGGACATCGCCAAGTTGCAGGGCAAGCTGCGCGAGGCCCGCGCGCGCCAGAACAGCCTGGTCACGCGCATGGAAAGCGCCCAGAACCGCCTGCGCCTGCGCGAAGCCTATGCCGGCGAGAAGGTGAACGACGCCTTTGCCCGCTTCGACATGCTGGAGCGCCGGGTCGACATGGCCGAAGGCCGCGCCGACGCCCTGAGCCTAGGCAACCAGCCCAAGACGCTGGAGGAGGAGATCGCGGAGCTCAAGACGTCCGACAAGGTCGACGCCGAACTGGCCGCGCTGAAGGCGTCGATGAACGCCGGTACAAACAGGGGAGAATGACGCATGGAGGACGTGTTCCTGCCCCTCATGATCTGCGGCATGCTGTTTATCGGCATGCCCTGGCTGATCTTCCACTATGTCACCAAGTGGAAGCAGGCCCCCAAGATCACCGATGAGGACGAGAAGCTGCTGGACGAGCTTCACCTGCTCGCCCGGCGGCTGGAGGAGCGGCTTCAGACCGTCGAACGGATCGTCGCCGCCGACAACCCCGATTTCCGTCCCGCCGGTCCTTCGCAGGACGAGGATTATGACTTCGACCGCCAATATCCCCACAGGAGGAACTGAGATGGCTGCCCGTCGCACCAAATTCTATCTCGACAAGCAGAACGGCAAATGGATGGGCGTATGCGCCGGCATAGCCGACTATAGCGGGATCGACGTGCTGTGGGTTCGCGTCGGTGCCGTGCTGGTGACGCTGATGGGGGCCTTTCCCTGGACGCTGATCGCCTATTTCATCGTGGCCTATTTTGCGGAGAACAAGCCGGCGGGCCTCTATGCCGACCGGGATGACGAGAAATTCTGGCAGGGCGTTCGCACCAATCCAGCACGCTCGACCCGCGATGTGCGGTCCAAGTTCCGCGACATCGACCGTCGCCTGGCCGATATCGAAACTTATTATACCAGCCGTAACACCCGGCTCGCCGATGAGATCGACAACCTGCGCTGACGGAATCGCGTGGCCCACGCCGTTTATCGAACGGGCTTGGGGGTCTGTCGAAAAATCGGAATTTTGTCTGAGAAATTCAACATCTGATATGCCGCACCTGCGGGTAGCGAGGGAGGTTTGCCATGTCGGAACAATTTGCGTTGGTTGCGCAACTCGCACCGCTGATCGTGATCTGCACCGGGATCGGTGTGGGCGGCTGGATCGTCACCACCTGGCTGCGGATCAAGCATGGCTATCCGCTGGACGGGGCATGGGGCCAGGCCATCTATCCGCAGGCAGGCAATGAGGCGATGGAACGGATCAGCCTGCTGAGCCAGGAAAATGCCCAGCTACGCGCCGAAATCGGATCGATGAAGGACAGGATGGTCGTGGTCGAGCGCATCGTCACCGATGAAAGTCACTCACTGAACAGGGAAATCGAGCGTCTGCGCGGTCCCGCCAACTGACGGCCCCAGGCTCAGCAAGGGAAAAAATCATGAATCCGTTTGAAATGGTCGTCGCCATCGTCGCCATAGCAGCCGTCGCCAGCGTCGTTCGCGCCAAATATGGCATCGTTCGCCGCCACAAGGGCGAAGAATTGGTCCAGCGCGGACCCGATCCGGAAGCCGAGCGGCTCCGGGCGGAGGTGAAGGCGCTGAAGGACCGGGTCGCCGTTCTGGAACGGCTGGCGACGGACAGCAGCACTGCCCTGGAGCGCGAATTCGACAAGCTCCGGGACCGCGACTGACGCGGGCATCATCATCACAGGGAGGACGATATGCAGGACCCCCTCAACACTTTGACATTGGCGATTGCGGGTCTGTCGGGACTCATCATCGTCACCGCCGCGGCCTTGCGGGGCTGGAATGGCTGGCTGGACCTTAAGCGCGCGGAACTCGCCCGCGGGACGGAGGGGGCAGCGCCGCCCTCCACCGCGACCCGGATCGAGGTTGCCGACCTCAAGGAACGCATCCGCAAGCTGGAAGCCATAGCCGCGGGCGTGGATATCTGAAAAAGGCCGATTTCCTCCTCCCGCCCGGCGGGAGGGGGACGGCAGCGGGAAGAGCTTTCCCCGCTTGAATTTCACCCTATATGGGCGGCCATGACCCAATTGCCCGTCCTTGCCGATCTGGTCGAAGAATATGAATTCCTCGACGCTGACGACCGCTACCGCCTGCTCATCGACCTGGGCAAGGCACTGGAGCCGATGCCCGACGCGCTCAAGACCGACGCCACGCTGGTTCGCGGCTGTTCGGCGGCGGTATGGGTCTATCCCACCGTGATCGACGCCGATTCCGCCAGGGGCAAGCGGCTCCATTTCCTGGCGGACAGCAACGCCGCCATCACCAAGGGGATCATCGCGCTCGTCCTCCTCACCGTGCAGGATCAGTCGCCTGCCGCCATTGCCGGGACGGATATCGAAACCGCGCTCGCCCCCTTCGACCTGCGCAACCAGTTGAGTTCCAACCGGACGCAGGGCATTCCCAACATGATCGCGCTGATCCGGGATACTGCCGCCCGCTATAGCTGAGCGGAGGGAAACCCCGCCGGCGCCATGCGTTCTCCTTCCGCCAACGAAACGGACAGAAGGAGAAAAGCGATGCGATCGATAGCGGTGCTTGCCGCCCTGGGGCTGATCGCCGCCTGCTCATCCTCCGACGACAAGGGGCCGACGCAGCGCGACCAGATCGGACAGGCCTGGAAATATGAAGGCGGCGAGGGCGGAAAGGCCAGGGTCGCCTATATCGGCAGCGCCAACACGGTCCAGACCATGACCGCCGCCGATACGTTCGGCGTGCTGCTGGTCCAGCCGCTGCAGGAAGGCGGGGCGGATGTCACGGTCAAGCTGGTCGGCGCACCCTTCACCTGCGACCTGTCGGACTGCGAGGTCACGGCCGTCACGGACGACGGCAAGACGCATGAATGGAAAGGCCGGATGACCGAGAACCAGGACGGTATCGAAGTCCTGCCCGCGGCCAAGGCCTATGACGCGATCAAGGACAGCCGGACGATCAAGGTGAACCTGGTGGTGGGGCCGAAGGACAAGAGCTTTCCCTTCCAGTTCAACGTCGCGGGCCTGAACCTGAAAGTGTAGCCGCCGCAGGAGCACGGCGCGTTCCAACAGGGCTTCACTCCTGCAACGACACGCCCGGACTGCGCGGATCGGCGCCGCCCACCCAATGGCCGTCGGCCGTGCGCTCCGCCGCATTGGCTTTCAGGCCGAAGCGTCTGATCGACACCTTGTGCCCCAGCTTCTCCAGCGGCGCCTTCATCGCCTCCAGCGATGTGCCCTGTTCCAGCACCAGCCCGTCCCGGTCGAAGAACTCGAACCCCAGCGCGATCGAATCCTGCGCCGACAGGCCCCAGTCGAAATGCGCGATCAGCGCCTTGGCGACCTGCATGATGATGGTCCTGCCGCCCGCCGCGCCGATGGTGAAGACCGGGGTTCCCGCCGCATCATAGACGATGGTGGGGGACATGGACGACAGCGGCCGCTTGCCCGGTTCGACCCGGTTGGCGACGGGCGCGCCGTCCTTTTCGGGGGTGAAGCTGAAATCGGTCAGTTCATTGTTCAGGATCACGCCATTGGCGACGAGCTGGCTGCCGAAAAAGCTCTCTATGGTGGAGGTCCAGGCAGCGATGTCGCCATTGCGGTCCACCGCGACGAAATGGCTGGTGCCCGATTCGGGCTGGGGCAGGGCTGCGGTGCGCTTTTCCGCACCCGGCGGCGTGCCGGGGCGATAGTCGTTCAGCGTCCTGCCCATGCTGATCAGCGCCGACCTCTGCCGGAGATAGCCGGGATCGATCAACCCGGCGATCGGCACGGACACGAATTCCGGATCGCCCAGCCAGTTGTCCCTGTCGGCATAGGCGAGCTGCATCGCTTCCCCGATGACATGCCAGGACCGGGGATCGTCCTTGCCCCACTTGGCCAGCGGAAAGCGTTCCACCATGCCCAGCACCTGCAATACGGTGATGCCGCCCGCCGAGGCCGGTCCCATGCCGCATATCGTATATCCGTGATAAGGCCCGCAAACCGGCTTGCGCGGCTTGGCCTGATAGGCCGCGAGGTCGGCCTCCGTCATCGGCACGGGATTTTTCGGCGCCTTGCTGACCGTGTCCGCGATCATGCGCGCATTGTCGCCCAGATAGAAGGCGTCCGGCCCCTCCGCCGCGATCCGCCTGAACAGGGCGGCGAGCGACGGATTCTTGAGGATCGTGCCCATCGGCGCAGGTTTGCCGTCGATCCAGAAATATTTCTGGATCTCGGGAAAATCAGCCCACACCGGCGCAACCGCCTTCATCGCCGTGTCCAGTCGCTGGCGCACCTCGAACCCCTGTTCGGCCAGTCTGATGGCCGGCTGAAACAGTTCGGCCCAGCGCAGCTTGCCCCATTTGCGGTGCGCCTCCCAGGCAAGGCGGACATTGCCGGGCACGCCGACGGAATAGCCGCCTGGCCAGGCATCGCGGAAGGAGAGGGGCTTGCCGTCCGCGCCCATGAAGCGATCGGGCCGCGCCGCCGCCGGCGCGGTCTCCCGCCCGTCGATCGATTCCAGCACGCCGGTCCGCCCGTCATGATGCATCAGGAATCCGCCCCCGCCGATACCGCTGTTATGCGGTTCCACGACATTCAGCGTCAGCATCATGGCGATGGCGGCGTCGGTGGCGCTGCCGCCCCTGCGCAATATCTCCTGCCCTGCCTCCGCCGCGCGCGGATCGGCGGCGGACACGGTGGCGTTGACCGCGACCGGCTCCCGCGCGGCCAGCGGGGAGGGGGAAAGGGCATAAAGAGCGAAGGGAGCCAGCAGGCCGAAAAGGCGAAAGGTCATGTCGGGTACCCTAGAGCATCGTGCGCAAAAGTGGGAACCGGTTTTGCGCGAAAACGATGCGACATCAAAAGCATAGAGCGCGCTGCGTGACTCGGATTCAGCGCAACGCGCTCCAGAGCGATTTCCAGGCGATCGGAACCGATAGCGCGCTCGATCGCTGTATTGCGCTCCGCAACCCGCTGGACGAATCAGGCGTCGATACCCACTATCTCGCTGATATTCCTCACCCCGTCGCGCGCCATCAGCGCCTTGATGCCGCTATTGATCCGCCGGGCGAGATAAGGCCCCTCATAGACCAGCGCGCTGTAAAGCTGGATCAGGCTCGCACCGGCGCGGATGCGGGCATAGGCCTGTTCCGCCGTGGCGATGCCGCCCACGCCGATCAGCGGCAGGCGAGTGCCCAGCACGCGCCGAAAGTCGCGCAGCCTTTGCAGCGCCAGATCGTGCAGCGGGGCGCCCGACAGGCCGCCCGCCTCCCCGGCGAGCGGCGACCGCAGCGAAGGCCGGGATATGGTGGTGTTGGACACGATCAGCGCGTCGATCCGGTGGTCGATGCAGGCGTCGGCAATATCCTCGATATCGGCGGGCTCCAGGTCCGGGGCCACCTTCAGGAAGATGGGCGTCCGATTCGTCCCCCGCGCCGCCATGACCGCGCCCAGCAATTGGTCCAGCGCGGCCCGGTCCTGAAGCGCGCGCAGTCCCGGCGTGTTGGGCGACGAGATATTGACCGTCAGATAGTCGGCCAGGGGCGCCATGCAGGTCACGCCCGTGGCATAGTCCGCGATCCGATCGGTCGCGTCCTTGTTGGCCCCGATATTGATGCCGATCACCGGGTTTTGTCCGTTCCTGCCGGGCCGCCTGCGCTTCGCGATTCGCTCAGCCGCTGCCGCCTGGCCGCCATTGTTGAAGCCCATGCGGTTGACCACCGCCCGGTCCTCGGCCAGCCGGAACAGCCGGGGCAGGGGATTGCCCTTCTGCGGCAGGGGCGTCAGCGTTCCCAGTTCGGTAAAGCCGAAGCCCAGCCCGTGCATCTTGTGCGCGACCAGCCCCTCCTTGTCATAACCTGCCGCCAGGCCCACCGGATTGGGAAAGGCGATGCCCGCCACCGTCTGGCCCAGCATCGGATCGGGTTCGAGCGCGGGCGGCACCGGCATCAGGCGCAGCAATCTGATCGACAGATGGTGGGCGCGCTCGGCATCCAGCGCGAAAAACAGGGGGCGGATCAGGCGATAGGACATGGCGGCGCTATGCCATCGCAAAGCGCACAGGTCGAGTCGCTGTTGCAGCGCGGCAACAGTAAGGACGGAATGACATTTCTTAACAAAATTCCTTGGGATTCGTCCCGTTTTGGTTCGACCAATGTCCGATCCATCCAATAAAGTTTCAGCGATTCGGACGTAAGAGAGTCCTGCGACCCGAAGGCTCTAGGCCATATGGCTGACGAGACCTTTTCCTGACCCGGCGGTGAAAACCGTCGGGTCGTTTTTTCCCTGCCCTGCGACATTCATTGACGGGCCCGGCATGGTGGAAAGCGCATTTCCGCCACGCATAACCCTTGCACCTTCACGCCGATGGCGCATATTGCATCACCGGGGTGATAATATGGGGCCGCATGACAGCGAGACGTCCGGGGGGGCGTTGAATATCAAGGCGAAAGATGGTCATGCGCCGCTGTCCTATACAGTCGACGCGGCTCAGGGAGCGGTACGGTTGCGCTATTTCGCGCCACCCGACCAGCTCAACGCCTATTTCGGTTCGCTCTACATCTTCACCGAAACGGCGGAACATTATTCCGACGTGACCCGTGCCGATGTGCCGCAGCTTCGTTTCATGCTGGACAACAGCGGCGACTATCATTTCCATGATGGAACGATAGTGCCGACGCCGGAAGTCTGCCTGTTGGGCCCGACCATGGGGGCGACTCGCTTTGAACTGACGGGGCCGGGCCGCGTGGTCGGCATTTCGCTGCTCCCTGCGGGCTGGATCGCGTTGCATGGGGGGGATGCCAGCATTCTCACCGATCGGCTGCAGGAGATGGTCGACCTTCCCGGCTACCGGCAATTGCTGGAGCAACTCCGCGCCACCGACGATGCGGAGGAGATGGCCACGCTCTGCTGGTCATTCCTGTCGGAACGTCTTGTTCCCCTGTCGGATTCGACATGGCGGCTGTTGAAGGCGGTGGACGGCTGGCTGATGGATGAAGGTTCTCCGCGGATCGAGACGCTGGCCGACATCACCGGCCTTTCGCCACGCCAGCTCGCCCGGCTCACCAACAAATATTATGGCTGCCCGCCCAAGCTGCTGGCGCGCAAATATCGGGCGCTGCGGTGCAGCGCGCGGATCGCGCTGGACCATGAAAGCTGGCAGGCGCTGTGTGACGACGGGCGTTTCTACGACCAGTCGCATTTCATTCGGGAGATCAAGCATTTCATCGGCCTGACCCCGCACCAGTTGCAGACAGAGCCGAGCGCGGTGGCGCAGCTCACCCTGCTGCGCCGCTCGCTGGGTGGAGACGTCGCCGTGATCAACCGTTTCAGCTAGAGCGATTTCCAAGCGATCGCTGGTTAAGAAATCGCGGCAAACAAGGAATCCGGAGCGGCGATCTGATTCAATCAGATCGAAACCCGCTCTAAACCTCAGCCATCAGCAAAAATGCCTTGATTCCCGCCTCTGCCGGGACCACATGCCAATCGGATTGATTCGATCCGATTTGAGAATGGTTCGCAAGACGCAGGGTCATGAGGCTTTCGAGTTTCGCAGATTATGCCGTGGTGCTGATGTCCGCCGCCGCCCGCCATTGCGGCGCGGCCAGGATGAACGCGACCACACTTTCGGCCGAAACCGGCATTCCCCTGCCCACCGCGCAGAAGCTGGTGAGCCGGCTGTCGGCCGCGGGTCTGCTCGAATCGAGCCGGGGGACAGGCGGCGGCGTGCGCCTTGCCCGCCCGCCCGCCGCGATCACGCTGGCCGATGTGGTGGAGGCGGTGGAAGGCCCGATCGCCATGACCGCCTGTACCGAAATGGGCGCCCATGACTGCACGCTGGAGCAGGATTGCCGCGTCCGGCCGCATATGAACGTCGCGAACAATGCGATCCGATCGGCGCTCGCGAGCGTCACCATCGCTAGCCTTACCCGAGAAATGGCATGACCGAGGAAACCACCACCGTCCGCAACCGTGAAGCGCATGAGGCGGCCGATCGCGCCTCCACCTATGAGCATGGCTGGTCCTCCGCCATCGAACAGGATTTCGCGCCCAAGGGGCTGAACGAGGATACGGTCCGCTTCATTTCGGCCAAGAAGAAGGAGCCGTTATGGCTGCTGGAATGGCGGCTGAAGGCCTTCGCCATGTGGCAGAAGATGGAGGCGCCGGACTGGGCCAAGCTCAACATTCCGCCGATCGACTATCAGGACGCCTATTATTACGCGGAGCCGAAGAAGAAGATCGAACTGGACTCGCTGGATCAGGTCGATCCGGAGATTTTGGCGACCTATCAGAAGCTGGGCATTCCCATTGCCGAACAGGAAGTGCTGGCCGGGGTGAAGGGCAGTCGCAAGGTCGCGGTCGACGCGGTGTTCGACAGCGTCTCGGTCGCCACCACCTTCCGCAAGGAACTGGAGGAAGCCGGCGTCATCTTCCGCTCGATCAGCGAAGCGGTGCGTGAATATCCCGATCTGGTAAAGAAGTGGCTGGGCAAGGTCGTGCCGATGCACGACAATTATTTCGCGACGCTCAACTGCGCGGTCTTTTCCGACGGTACCTTCGTCTACATCCCCAAGGGCGTGCGCTGCCCGATGGAGCTTTCCACCTATTTCCGCATCAATGCGGAGAATACCGGGCAGTTCGAACGCACGTTGATCGTCGCGGACGAGGGCAGCTATGTGAGCTATCTCGAAGGCTGCACCGCCCCGATGCGCGACGAGAACCAGCTACACGCCGCCGTGGTCGAACTGGTCGCGCTGGACGATGCGGAGATCAAATATTCGACCGTCCAGAACTGGTATCCGGGCGACGAGAACGGCAAGGGCGGCATCTATAATTTCGTGACCAAGCGGGCGCTCTGCCAGGGCCGCAACAGCAAGGTTTCGTGGACGCAGGTGGAAACCGGCAGCGCGATCACCTGGAAATATCCGTCCTGCGTTCTCAATGGCGAGAACAGCGTCGGCGAATTCTACTCGGTGGCGCTGACCAACAATATGCAGCAGGCCGACACCGGCACCAAGATGATCCATAATGGCAAGGGGTCGCGCTCGACCATCGTGTCGAAGGGGATCAGCGCGGGCCGCTCGAACAACACCTATCGCGGGCTGGTGCGCGTCGCGCCGGGCGCGGAGGGCGTGCGCAACTTCACCCAGTGCGACAGCCTGCTGCTGGGCGACCAGTGCGGGGCGCATACGGTGCCCTATATCGAGGTGCGCAACCCTTCGGCGCAGATCGAGCATGAAGCGACGACGTCGAAGATTTCCGACGACCAGCTTTTCTACGCGATGCAGCGCGGGCTGGACCAGGAAGCGGCGGTCAGCCTGATCGTCAACGGCTTCGCCCGCGAAGTGCTGCAACAGCTGCCGATGGAGTTTGCGGTCGAGGCGCAGAAGCTTCTGGGGATTAGCCTTGAGGGCAGTGTCGGGTGATTTATGACGGGGACGAGCTCAAGCAGGCGCTAGGTCTTGTGTATGGTGCATTGGCTCAAAATTTGTCTGACACGGCGGCAGTCAAGCATGCTTCTTGGTGGACGGGTGTGAATAAGGATGAGTTGGATCAACTCGTAAAAAGCGTTCATCCGGCAGGGTTGGAACATGAACGAGAAACTCAGAAAAACCTCTTGCCATTTGAAATGATCGTGCACTCGGAAGTCAATAAAATTGTCGATGGCGTTATAAAGAAAAATGGGATGAATGATAAGTCTATCCATCTCCTTTATACGGGAATTACTTCTTTCTTTGAGCGATTGGATCATGGTCATTCTATGGAATGCATGAGAGACAGGTTGTTATTCTGGCGGAAAAAAACGATTTGGTACGTTTTTCAGGCGGGGCGTGCGATGCCAATGACCTTGAGGCGGCGTCACTATGGGGCGATGGACGCCTGAGAGTAGAATGTAGAGGACTGAAACTTGAGCGACGAAGACGATATTCAGGATGCCCTCGCCGATTTCGCGGAGGATGTCGGAAATGGTCAGGCATGGACCGCCGCGATCCGCATCCTGACCGAGGATTATGAGCTGGAAGAGGGCGAGCTTCAGGCCCGCGCCGCCAAGGATTTCGGCGACCTCGACGCCTATCAGGCCGAATGCCGCGCCGCGCTGGAGACGGGCGACCTCGCCTTCACCGAGAAGCTGAAGAGCGACAAGGCCTTCCACAAGGCGAAGGCGCCCAATCTCGCCCGCATGGGTCCGGTGACCGAATTCGTGACCGGCGTGCTGGAAAAGGGCGCGCCCGAACCCGGCGCCGACTGGTGGCCCTATATGCCGATCAAGCGCCATATCGACACGCTGTTCCCCGCGCCGGGCGACGTGCGGGACATGGCCTTCTGGACCGCGCGGACGCTCCAGCGCGCGCATGGTCGTTGATTTTTGGGGTGTGAATGATGCTGACGATTGAGAACCTCACCAACGAGATTGACGGCAAGGCGATCCTGAAGGGCCTGTCGCTCTCCATCAAGGCGGGCGAGATCCACGCGATCATGGGGCCGAATGGCGCGGGCAAGTCGACGCTGGCCTATACGCTGGGCGGCCGCCCAGGGTATCAGGTTACCGGCGGCAATGCCTCTTTTAACGGTGTGAACTTGTTCAGCTTGGAGCCGCACGAGCGCGCCGCCGCCGGCTTGTTCCTGGGCTTCCAATACCCGGTCGAGATCCCCGGCGTCTCCAACCTGCAATTCCTGCGCGAGAGCCTCAACAGCCAGCGCAAGGCATGCGGCCAGGAACCGTTGTCGGGCGGCGAGTTCATCAAGCTCGCCAAGGAAAAGGCGGCTCTCCTCGGCCTCGACATGGAAATGCTGAAGCGTCCGGTGAATGTCGGCTTTTCCGGCGGCGAGAAGAAGCGCGCTGAAATGGTGCAGATGGGCATTCTCGATCCCAAGCTGGCGATCCTCGATGAAACCGACTCCGGCCTCGACATCGACGCGCTCAAGATCGTGGGCGCCGGCATCAACGCCATCATGCGCAAGCCCGACAAGGCGGTGCTGCTGATCACCCATTATCAGCGCCTGCTCGACTATGTGAAGCCGGACTTCGTGCACGTCCTTGCCGCTGGCCGGATCGTCAAGTCCGGCGGCCCGGAACTGGCGCTGGAACTGGAGCGCGAGGGTTATGCGGAGGTGGTTGCGGCGTGACCACGCTCTCCCTTGCCGCACGCCCCCTCCCTACAAGAAGGGCCGAGGAATGGCGCTACAGCGACCTTGATGCGCTGGCGGCCATCTGGCCGACGCCCGCGCCGACGCACATCGATGTCGCGGCCGGAGAAACTGCGCACCATCATCTGTTGCAGGATGCGGGCGAAGGCGCGGCGGCGGTGCATGATTATGTCATCAGCATCGCGGACGGCGCTCGGCTCGACTTCCACCTCCTCAATATCGGCGGGAAATTCGGTCGCGTGGCCTTTACCGTGACGCTGGGGCGGGGCGCGCATTTCGAACTGAACGGCGCGATCATCGGCAGCGGCGAGCAGACGCTGGAGATCATCACCTCCGTCACCCATGCCGAGCCGGACGCGACCAGCGGCCAGACGATCCGTTCGATCCTGGGCCAGCGCGCCACCGGCAGCTATCTGGGCAGCATCAATGTCGCCCGCGATGCGCAGCGCACCGATGCCTTCCAGTCGGTGAAGGCGATGCTGCTCGACCGCACCGCCACGGCCAATGTCAAGCCGGAGCTGGAAATCTACGCCGACGACGTGAAATGCGCCCATGGCGCGACGGTGGGCGAACTGGACAAGCAGGCCCTCTTCTACATGGCGAGCCGCGGCATGGACCCGGCGACCGCCAAGACGCTGCTGCTCAAGGCCTTTGTCGCGGGCGTGTTCGATGATGTGGCCGACGAAGCGGTCAAGGACCGGCTTGAGTCCGCCGCCCTCGCCAAGCTGGAGAGGCTGGTATGACCGACCTGGCCCAGGCCTTGCAGCTCAGGGACGACTTTCCCGGCGTAGGCAGCTGGCATTATCTGGACAGCGCCGCGACCGCGCAGAAGCCCCATGCCGTGATCGACGCCATCGCCCGCGCCTATGGCCCGGACTATGCGACGGTCCATCGCGGCGTCTACGAACGTTCGGCGAATATGACGCTTGCCTATGAGGCGGCGCGCCGGAAGGTGGCGCAGTTCATCGGCGCGCAGTCGGACAGCGAGATCGTCTATGTCCGCGGCGCGACCGAAGGCATCAATCTGGTCGCGCAAAGCTGGGCAGGGACGCAGCTCAAGGCCGGCGACCGCATCCTGCTCTCCATGCTGGAGCATCACAGCAATATCGTTCCGTGGCAGATTGTCGCCGAAAAAGTCGGGGCCGGGATCGATGTCGTGCCGCTGACCCCGGACGGCAAGATCGATCTGGATGCCATGGCCGCGATGATCACGCCCGCGCACAGGATGGTCGCGCTGGCCCATGTGTCGAACGTGCTGGGCAGCGTGCTCGACGTCCACCGCGCCGCCGAAATCGCGCATGGCGTGGGCGCGAAGATCCTGATCGACGGCTGCCAGGCCGTGCCGCGCCTTGCCGTGGACGTACAGGCGCTGGACTGCGATTTCTACGTCTTTTCCGCGCACAAGCTCTACGGTCCCACCGGCATCGGCGCGCTCTGGGGGCGAAAGGCGCTGCTCGACGCCATGCCGCCCTATCAGGGCGGGGGATCGATGATCGACAAGGTGACGTTCGAAAAAACCACCTATGCCCCCGCGCCCACCCGGTTCGAGGCGGGGACGCCGCATATCACCGGCGTTGTCGGTTTGTCGGCGGCGATCGACTATGTGCAGGCCATCGGGCTGGACGCGATCCACGCCCATGAATGCGCGCTTGTCGCGAAGGCCAGGACCGCGCTGCAAAGCCTCAACAGCGTGCGCGTGTTCGGCCCGGAAGATTCGGCGGGCATTCTTTCCTTCGAGGTGGAGGGGGTGCATCCGCACGATGTCGGCACCATATTGGACGAAACCGGCGTCGCCATCCGGGCTGGGCATCATTGTGCGCAGCCGCTGATGCGCCATTTGGGCGTCGAGGCCACGGCACGGGCCAGCTTCGGCATCTACAGCGACGAAAGCGATGTGGATGCGCTGGTCAAGGGCATAGAAAGAGTGAGGAAGATCTTCGCCAATGACTGAAGTGAATCGCGAAGAGCGCAAGATTCTGGTGGAAGAGGTCGAGGGGGTGGAAACGCCCCCGAAGGCACGCGTCGAGGAGGCGGCCGGTTCCGGCGCGCGCCAGCGCGACTATCTGGATGGCTTCCTCGCGCAGAAGCCTGCCGACATGCCCAGGGGCGAACCGGGCGGCAGCCTCTATGATGCGATCATCGATGCGCTCAAGGAAATCTATGACCCGGAAATCCCGGTCAACATCTATGATCTGGGCCTCGTCTACGGCGTAGACGTGACGGAGGATGGCCACGCCGTCGTCACCATGACGCTCACCACGCCGCACTGTCCGGTGGCCGAATCCATGCCGGGCGAAGTCGAATTGCGTGTCGGCGCGGTGCCGGGCGTGGGCGATGCGCAGGTGAACCTGGTCTGGGATCCGCCGTGGGATCCGCAGAAAATGTCGGACGAAGCCAAGCTCGAACTGGGAATGCTCTGATGACTCCTCCTCACACTGGCGAAACAAAGATCCGTGCCCGTCCGGCCGCCGTCGTGCTGACGGCGAGCGCCGAGCAGCGCATTGCCGACCTGATGGCGCAGGCGCCCGAAGGCGCGATCGGGGTCAAGCTGTCGACGCCGCGCCGGGGCTGCTCCGGCCTTGCCTATTCGGTCGATTATGTGAACGAGGAGGCCAAGTTCGACGAGAAGATCGAAACGCCGGGCGGCACCTTCTATATTGACGGCGCCTCCGTGCTCTATCTGGTCGGATCGACCATGGACTGGGTGGAGGATGACTTCACCGCCGGTTTCGTCTTCAACAATCCCAATGCCAAGGGTAGCTGCGGCTGCGGCGAGAGCTTTACGGTCTGACTTGGCCAGCGGCCGCCTGAACATGCCCCATATGCTCATCCTGGGCATGGGCTACACCGGCTCCCGGCTCGCCATGCGCCTGCGGGCCGAGGGATGGCATGTTACCGGCGTTCGTCGCGCCGCCGATGCCGAAACGCTCGACTTCAGCGACGAAACCGCTGTGCTGACCGCCATCGCGCGGGCCAGCCACATCCTGTCCTCCGTTCCGCCCGAGGGTGATGCCGATCCGGTCCTCACCCGCTATGGCGCCGCCATCGCCGCAGCGCCTGCCATCTGGACCGGCTATCTCTCCTCCACCGGGGTTTATGGAGATGCGGCGGGCGCCTGGGTCGATGAAGCAAGCCCGACCGGCGTGGCCCGGCGGGCTGCGCGCGCGCAGGCCGATGCGGATTGGGGCGCTCTGCGTCCGGACCTCCGCCGCTTCCGCCTGCCGGGTATTTACGGCCCCGGCCGCTCCGCGCTCGATCGTGTGCGGGAAGGGCGGGCGCACCGCATCGACCTGCCCGATCAGGTGTTCAGCCGCGCCCATGTCGATGATATCGTCGCTGGCGTCCTCGCGTCGATCCATCATGGTCCGCCGGGCATCTACAATCTGTCCGACGACCTGCCCTGCGCGCAGAACCGGCTGATCGAGGAAGCCTGCGCCCTGCTTGGCCAACCTGCCCCGCCGCTGCTGACACTGGAGGAGGCGCAGCTTTCCCCCATGGCGCGCTCCTTCTACGCTGAAAACCGCAGGGTGGCGAACGGACGCGCCAAGCGCCTGCTGGGCTGGTCTCCCCTCTATCCCACCTATCGCGAAGGGCTGCGCGCCTGTCTGTGACTCGCTCCGCCGCAAAGCAGGATCATCACTAACGGCTTCTTAACCATCCCTGCCCGATGGCTGGCCCGTCAGCTTCCGGGGAATAAAGAAATGGACCGCTTCGATCATGCCTTCACCGCTCTGGGCCAGCGCATCAACAGCCTGTCCCTGCCCGAACGCACCGCATCCGCGCCGGTGCCGCTCGCCAGCCTGATCGACAGGGTCAATGCGGCCAAGCGGCTTTACCAGCCGGGCGTCCGCCCTCAGACCGGCTTGGTTCGCAGCGCGACGACCATCCCTGCAATTGCCAGCAGCGCCCCCGCACCCGCCAGCGCCGTCCAGCGATAGCCCTCGACCAGCGTCGAGATCAGCATCGCGATCACCGGGATCAGCACGCTGGTATAGGCCGCCCGCCCCGCACCCATTTGCTGGATCAGCCGGAAATAGAGCGGGAAGGTCACGACCGAACCCGCCAGCCCCAGCCAGGCAATTCCTGCCAAATAGCCCAGACGCATCTCGATGACCGGCGGTCCGGCCGTCGCCCAGGCGAACAGCCCATCTACAGCCGCGCCGATCAGCATTGCCCAGGCGAGCACTGCCGCCATCGGCAGCCGCCGGGCGATCTCCATCCCCTGCATGACATTGGCCGCCGACGCGCTCAGCAGCCCGGCGATCGAAAATGCCGCGCCCAGCAGCACCATGTCCGGCCGGACCCGGGCGCCATGATATTCATGCGCCAGCATCAGCGCGATGCCCGCCAGTGCGACCCCCGACCCCGCGATGAAGGCGCGGCTCACCGGCTGACGGAAGAAGAGATAGGCGAGGATGCTGTTGGGTATCAGCAGCATCGCGTAGATCACCGCGACCACGCCCGATGTCAGATAATGCTCCGCACGATAGACGAAATTGAAGTTCATCACGAACTGCGCCGTACCCAGCAATCCCGCGAAGGCCAGCCCGCTGCCACCGATGTTGAGCGGCAAGCCGCGCAGCCGGGCGAAGATCGCTATCGCCGATCCGGCCAACAGGAAGCGGTAGCAGACAGACCAGCTTGGCGGCACATTTCCCAACTGGTCCCGGATCACGATCCAGGTGGAACTCCAGATCAGCGTGACGAGGATGAAGGGCAGGAAAACGCCCTTGCCCTCGCTCATCCCTCCAATGTCCTGATCGCCTCGGCCAGAGGCTGCACGCTGGAGGCATGCTGCGACCAGTTGGCGACGAGCCGCGCCGCATCCCCGCCCCAGTCATGGAAATCGAAGCCCTGCGCCCGCAATTGCGTCCTTTCCGCCTCGCTCAGCCGCACGAACAGTTCATTGGCCTGGACCGGATGCAGCAGCCGTCCCGCCGCGCCCGCCGCCAGCGCCTGGGCCGCGGCATTGGCCGCCCGCGCGTTGCGCAGCCACAGGTCGCCCTTGACCATCGCCAATAGTTGCGCCGCCAGATAGCGGCCCTTGGAGAAGAGGTGTCCACCCCGCTTGCGCCAGCGCGCCGCCTCGGCCGCTCGCGCCTGCGCCTGATTGCCGAAGAAGACGAGGGCTTCGCCCACCATGCCGCCATTCTTGACGCAGCCGAAGGAGAGGATGTCGACTCCTGCGCGCCAGGTCACATCGCCGGGATGGCAGTTTAGATACGCCACCGCATTGGCGAAGCGTGCCCCATCCATGTGGAAACCCAGCCCATGCTCCCGTGCCAGATCGCCCAGTGCCGCGACTTCGCCGGGCGTATAGACCAGGCCATATTCGGTCGCCTGGGTGATGCTGATCGCCCGTGCGGGCACCTGGTGCACGTCGGGACGGATAGCCTTCAACAGGTCCAGCACTGTTTCTGGCGACAGTTTCGCGCCCTCGCCAGGCAATGCCATCAGGGTCGCCCCATGGGTGTAGAAGCCGGGCGCGCCGCATTCATCGACGACGATATGCGCCTCCTCATGGCACAATATTCCGCCATAGGGTGGGCAGAGCGAGGCCAGCGCTATGCTGTTTGCCGCCGTCCCGGTCGCGATCCACAGCGCCACCGATTCCGTCCCGAACAGATCGGAAAAGGCACCGTTCAAGCGGGCGCTCCAGCGGTCCCCGTCATAGCCATGATCGGCCTGGTCGGCCGCGACGATGGCTGCCATGACTTCCGGGCAGACCGGCGTCGCATTGTCGGAGAAAAAGTGCATGACCCATGGGATAGCCGTGCTGCGGCCCAGCGCCAAGATGCCACCCCGACGGGATCGGCCATGGACCGCAACTTGGGTCAGTAATATTGACCATTGTTTCGCGCCGCCATCTGTGACATAGGCGGCCCGTCCGATCCAAAGGAGTTTTTCGACATGGACGTCCAGCAGACATCGCGCTTTACCGTCACCCGCAGCAGCAAGGCTGTGTCGGCTGATCAGCGCGCCGTATTGCTGGCGGATCCCGGTTTCGGAAAGCTCTTCACCGACCATATGGTGACGATTCGCTATACCGAGGGGCAGGGCTGGCACAGCCACGCGATCGGCCCGCGCGAGCCCTTCCAGCTCGATCCCGCCTGCGCCGTGCTCCACTATGCCCAGGAAATCTTCGAAGGCATGAAGGCATACCGGCTCGAGGACGGCAGCATCGCCATGTTCAGGCCAGAGGAAAATGCCCGCCGCTTCGCTGAATCGGCTGAGCGCATGGCCATGCCCGTTCTGCCCGAAGACCTTTTCCTGGAGGCGGTCGAGGAATTGGTGAAGATCGACGTCGACTGGATCCCGTCCGGGGAGGGTAGCCTGTACCTGCGCCCCTTCATGTTCGCGAGCGAAACCTTCCTGGGCGTGCGCCCGGCGAACGAGTATATTTTCTGCGTCATCGCCTCGCCTGCCGGCGCCTATTTCAAGGGCGGGAAGAAGGCGGTTACGCTCTGGGTGTCGGAACATTTCACCCGCGCCGCGCGGGGCGGCACCGGCGCTGCCAAATGTGGCGGCAACTACGCCGCTTCGCTGGTGGCGCAAAAGGAAGCGATCCAGCATGGCTGCGACCAGGTCGTCTTCCTCGACGCTGCCGAGAACAAGTGGGTCGAGGAACTGGGCGGCATGAACGTCTTCTTCGTGATGGACGACGGTTCGATCGTCACGCCGCCGCTGTCCGGCACGATCCTGCCGGGCATCACCCGCAACAGCATCCTCTCGCTCGCCCGCGCCAGGGGGCATGACGTGCGTGAGGAGCTCTACAGCTTTGCCCAATGGCGCGCCGACGCCGCCAGCGGCAAGTTGCGCGAGGCCTTTGCCTGCGGCACGGCGGCGGTCGTGACCGCGATTGGCACGGTGAAGAGCGTCGACGGCGACTTCACCATCGGCAATGGCGATGGCGGCATCGTGACGGAAGCGCTGCGCGCGGAACTGACCGGCATCCAGCGCGGCACGGTGGCCGATCCGGCGAACTGGGTGCGGAAGCTTTAACGGCCGGACGCACGCTCCGGACGGGCGAACGGGGGGAGGCGAGGCGCTCTGACGCCCTTCCCAATCCGTTCAGGAGCGCCTAGAACCGCCGTCATGCAACGCTTTGACGTCACCATATTGGGCGGTGGCCTTGTCGGCCTGACCCTTGGCATCGCCCTTTCCGGCCATGGCGTGCGCTGCGCCGTGATCGATCCGGCCAACCCGGTGGAAACCACCGCCACGGATTTCGACGGCCGCGTATCGGCGATCAGCTCGACCAGTTTCGCCATGCTGTCGGCGATCGGCGTGGCCGACCATCTGGAGGGCAAGGGTTGCCCGATCGACCGCATCTGGGTCAGCGACGGGCTGGCGCCCGGCGCGCTCGATTTCGCTCCGGATGCGGACGATGGGGTGATGGGCATCATGTTCCCCAATCGCGACCTGCGCGTGGCTCTGGCGAAGACGGCGGAGCAGGCCGAAAATCTCACCCGTTTCCAGCCCGACCGGGCGCTGCATGCCGATCGCAATGCTGATGGCGTGACGCTGACCCTGGCCAGTGGCGAAACCATTCACGGCGCACTGCTGGTCGCGGCGGAGGGACGCAACAGCCCCACGCGCGAGGCAGCCGGCATCCGCACCACGCGCTGGGCCTACAAGCATGTCGCGATGGTGACCGCGATCGATCATGAAGTGCCGCACGCCAACACGGCCTATGAGATCTTCTATCCCGGCGGCCCTTTCGCGCTGTTGCCGATGCTGCCGGGCACCCGTTCCGCGATCGTGTGGACCGTGCCGACGGAGCAGGCGCCCGCCATGCTCAAGCTCTCCGAACGCGCCTGGCTGGCAGAGGCGCAGAAGCGCATGGGTGGATTCCTGGGCGAAATTGCACTTGCGGGCCCGCGCTCCAGCTATCCGCTTGGCTTCCACCATGCGGCACGAATCACCGACACGCGCCTCGCACTGGTGGGGGACAGCGCTCATGCGATTCACCCGATCGCCGGGCAGGGCCTCAACCTGGGCTTCCGCGACGTCGCCGCGCTGGTCGAGGTGCTGGTCGAAGGCATGCGGCTCGGCCTCGATCCCGGCGATGCGCAGTTGATGGCCCGGTATCAGCGTTGGCGCGGGCTGGACGCGATGATGACCAGCGTGGCGATGGACGGGCTGGTCCGGCTGTTCGATGTGCCCGGCCGCATGCCTTCGCTTGTTCGCCGCGCCGGGCTGGCGGCGGTGCAGCGCACGTCCCTGCTCAAGAATCGCTTCATGGCGGAGGCGCGGGGGCAATCCGGCGCACTGCCCCGCCTGCTGACGGGCGAGATGGTGTAGGCCGATCTGGCCGGCGCCTTCTATTTTCTCGGAATCCTTCGCGCGCTGGCCAGGTGATGGGCGTGGGTGATCGCCACGGCCAGCGCGTCTGAGGCATCGGGGCCGACGACCTTGGCGCCGGGGAGGAGGCGGGAGACCATGGCGTGAACCTGCTCCTTCGATGCATTGCCGACGCCGACCACGGATTTCTTGACCAGCCGGGCGGCATATTCGCCCACCTCCATGCCGGAGCGCGAAGCTGCCAGCAGCACCACGCCGCGGGCCTGGCCGAGTTTCAGCGTCGATTGCGGATTGACGTTGAGGAACACCTCTTCGACCGCGGCGCCATTGGGCTGATGTTCCAATATGAGGTCGGTCAGCGCCAGATCGAGCACCAGCAATCGGCTCGCCAGCGCCATGGCCGAATCGGTCTTGATCTGGCCGTTGGCGATATGGGTCAGGCGGTTGCCGTCGGCGGCGATCAGTCCCCAGCCGGTCGTGCCAAGACCGGGATCCAGACCCAGGATGATCATGATCTCTCTCTCGACCCTTGGCGGGAGACAATGGCACTGCCTGTCAGGAGAAAGCGGTGATCATGCACGTCGCTCGCCCCGCCTTCAAAGATCCGCCAAGGCGGCAAAGGTGCCAGTGCTTCGCTTCCCTCTCCCTGCAGGGGAAAGGGAAGGCGAAGGATCAACCCAGTTTCTCCATGACTTCGTCGGAGACCTCGTAATTGCCCCAGACGGTCTGGACGTCGTCATCATCTTCCAGCGTGTCGACGAGCTTCATCAGTGTCGCCGCATTGCCTTCGTCCACTTCGACGGTGGTCTGCGGCTTCCAGGCGAGCTTGGCGCCTTCCGCCGGGCCGAGCTTGGCTTCCAGCGCCTTTGCGACTTCGTGCAGCGCGTCCATGGCGGTCCAGATCTCATGCTCGTCCTCGTTCGAGGACACGTCGTCCGCACCCGCCTCCAGCGCCGCTTCGAAGATCGCGTCGGCATCGCCCGCGCTTGCCGGATAGCTGATGAGGCCCATCCGGTCGAAACCGTGGCTGACCGCACCTGAAGCGCCCATATTGCCGCCATTCTTGGAAAAGGCGGTCCGGACATTGGTCGCGGTGCGGTTGCGATTGTCGGTCAGCGCCTCGACGATGATCGCCACGCCGCCGGGACCATAGCCCTCGTAGCGGATTTCCTCGTAATTCTCCATGTCGCCGCCGATCGCCTTGTCGATCGCGCGCTGGATATTGTCCTTGGGCATGGACTGCGCCTTGGCGGCGTTGATCGCGAGGCGGAGGCGCGGGTTCATGTCCGGGTCGGGCATGCCCATCTTCGCCGCGACGGTGATTTCGCGGCTGAGCTTGGAGAACATCGAGGAGCGCTTCTTGTCCTGCGCGCCCTTGCGATGCATGATGTTCTTGAATTTGCTATGGCCGGCCACGGCCTGCTCCTGACTTGTCTGTTTGTTGGATGCGCGCTCTCTAGCGAGCGCGCCCCATTCGCGCAATGTCAGACGAGGATCGCCGTGCCCGATGCCGTGACCATCAGCATCGATCCGCTCGATCCCACCGTCTCATAATCCAGATCGACACCGACGACCGCATTGGCGCCCAGCGTCGCGGCGCGGGTGCGCATTTCCGCGATCGCCTGTTCGCGGGCGCGCTGAAGCACGTCCTCATAGGCACCGGACCGTCCGCCGACGATGTCGCGGACGCTGGCGAACAGGTCGCGGAAGAGATTGGCGCCCACGATCACCTCGCCGGTGACGATGCCGAGATATTCCCTTGCGGGGCGGCCCTCCAGCGAAGGCGTGGTGCTGACGATGATCTCGGTCATGAGCGCTCTCCTGTGTTGTGATCTATTCGATGCCCAGCGCCGACTTGTATGTTTCCAGCAGCGCTTCGGCTTCCATGCGGGCGTTGCGTTCCATCTTGCGCAGGCGAACGATGGACCGCATCGTCTTCACATCATAGCCATTGGCCTTGGCTTCCAGATAGACGTCCTTGATATCGTCCGCGATGCCCTTCTTTTCCTCTTCCAGGCGCTCGATGCGCTCGATGAAAAGGCGTAGCTGTTCGGCGGCGACATTGCCATCGCTCATGAGAATCTCCAGTGAGTGTGAATCGGTGGGTGAATCGGTTGGCCCCAGCCTCTAGAGCGTTTTCACGATGAGTGAAAACGCTCTTGTCTTTCAAGGCCGCATTTTCCGAGCCGTTTGGCGGTAAATGGCCAGCCTGAAATAGTCTAATGCCCGTCGGCATTCTTCGCCACGCTCTCCTTCATGCGGGCGATCTGTTCCGGCGTGGCCTCGCCCTGGTATCGGGATTTCCATTCGGCAAAGGGCATGCCGTGGATGACCTCACGCGCCTCGTCCTTGCCCATCGTGCCGTCCGCTTCCGCGATCCAGTCCGCCAGGCAGTTGCGGCAGAAGCCCGCCATTCCCATCAGATCGATGTTCTGGACGTCGGTGCGGTGCTGCAAATGCGCCACCAGTCGTCGGAAGGCGGTTGCGGCGACCGCATCGCTGAGTATGGTATCGTTCACGGCGATCCTTTCGCTGATCTACATCATCCTGTCGTGCAGCACGGATAATCGAAAACCGCGCCCTGGCAACCCAGAGGCGACCATGACGGTCAGGAGACAAGAGGAATGACGAGATTACCGCCCCGTTCGCGCAAGGTTCGCATCTTGGCGACCCTTGGCCCCGCGAGCGACAGCCCGGAGATGATCCGCGCACTGTTCGTCGCCGGGGCCGATGCCTTCCGCATCAACATGAGCCATGGCGCGCATGAGGATCATGCCGCGCGCATAGCGGCGATCCGGGCACTGGAAAAGGAATTCGGCCGTCCGACGACCATCCTGGGCGACCTTCAGGGCCCCAAGCTGCGGGTCGGAACGTTCGACCGGGGATTGGCGATGCTGGAGACGGGGGCGGCGTTCGTGCTGGATAGCGATCCGGCACCGGGCGACGCGACGCGGGTCAATCTGCCACATCCGGAGATCTATGCGGCGCTGCTACCCGAAACCCGGTTGCTGCTGGACGACGGCAAGATGGTGCTGCGGGTCAAGAAGGTGACGGAAAACCGCATCGACACAGTGGTCGAAGTCGGTGGTACCCTCTCCAATCGGAAGGGGGTGAACGTGCCCGACGTGGTCGTGCCGGTGCCGGCGCTGACCGAAAAGGACCGGCGCGACCTCAGCTTCGCGGTCGAGCAGGGCTGCGACTGGATCGCCCTGAGCTTCGTCCAGCGGCCCGAAGACCTGGCCGAGGCGCGCAAGCTGATGGGCGGCTATGGCGCCTTGATGGCGAAGATCGAGAAGCCGGCCGCCGTGCAGCGGCTGGAGGAGATCATCGAACTGGCCGACGGCGTGATGGTGGCGCGCGGCGACCTTGGCGTCGAACTGCCGCCCCAGGCGGTGCCGCCTCTTCAGAAGCAGATCGTGGCGGCGGCGCGGCGCATGGGAAGGCCCGTCGTGGTCGCGACGCAGATGCTCGAATCGATGATCAAGGCGCCCACGCCCACCCGCGCCGAAGTGTCGGACGTGGCGACGGCGGTTTACGACGGGGCGGACGCGATCATGTTGTCGGCGGAGACGGCGGCGGGCGACTGGCCGGTCGAGGCAGTGACGATGATGGACAGCATCGCCCATAGCGTGGAGCGGGATCCGGGCTATTTCGGGCGGTTGCATTATACCGAGACGAAGCCGGACCCAACCACCGCCGACGCCCTGGCGGAGGGCGCGGGCAGCATCGTGTCCGTGGTGGGGGCGAGCGCCATCACCTGCTTCACCTCCTCGGGCAGCACCGTGCGCCGCGTGGCCCGCGAACGGCCCATGACGCCGATCCTGGCGCTGACGCCGCGGCAGGACACGGCACGCAAGCTGGGGCTGACCTGGGGTGTATATGCGGTGCGGACAAAGGATATCGGCACTTTCGAAGAGATGATCGGCAAGGCACGCCGCATGGCCCTGCGCCATGACCTGGTCGAGAAGGGCGGCAAGATCGTCGTGCTGGCGGGCGTGCCGTTCGGGACGCCGGGATCGACCAATGTGCTGCACGTGGCCGCGGTGCGCGGCGATGAGCTGAGGGGGCGGGACTAGGATCCGTCCTAGGGCGTTTCCCAAGCAGATCTGATGGCCGCGAGTTCCAGCCTCGCGCGAACGAAGGTCAACTCAGGCTGCCGCCGGGCCAATCAGGTCCAATCCTGCAAGGTCCCGGCGCAGCGTGGCCGCGTCGCGGAACAGATGGCCGCGCATGCCTTCCGCCTCGGCTCCGAGGATGTTCTCCTCGCGATCATCAATGAACAACGCCTGTCCCGCGTTCAAACCGAATCGCCCCAGCGCCAGCCGGTAGATCGCAGGGTCGGGCTTCACCAGTTTTTCCGTGCCGGAAACCACAATGTCGCTGAAAAGCGCGAACAGGTCGGCTTCGCGCGCGCGAAACGGCGCCCAGAATTCATCGCTGAAGTTGGTGATGGCGAATAGGGGAATGCCGCCTGCGTGCAGTGCGCGGACGATCTGCGGCATGCCCTCGACGGCTGGCCCTATGCTGTCGATGAACCTTTCGCCCCAAACGCGAATCAGCGCGGCCTGTTCGGGATGGCGCGCGATCAGTTCGGCGCTGGTTTCCGCGAAGGGCCGCCCCTGATCATGCTGGAAATGCCAGTCCAGCGTCACGACGTCGCGGAGAAACGCATCAAGCGCCCGATCGTCATCGATCAGGCGCTCGTACAGAACCCTGGGGTTCCAGTGATACAAGACATTGCCGACATCAAAGATGACGGCAATATTCGCCATGAATCAGCCCTGGCGGGCCTTGAAGCGGCGGTTGGTCTTGTTGATGACGTAGGTGCGGCCGCGGCGGCGGATCACGCGGTTATCCCGGTGACGGCCCTTGAGCGACTTGAGCGAATTGCGGATCTTCATGGAACCAGCCTTTGAATGAATCTTGCATGATCGAAAAAATCGAAGCGCAGCCCCTATGGGTGGGACGGCCGAAAGTCAAGGGCAGCCGCCCGGATTTCACCCCATTGCCTCGCTGTTCATCCTCCATGCAGCAAATCCGTGGCTTGACGCTTTTAAGGGATTAGCGGCCCGGTGTCGTGTAGAGCTTGTCATCCCCCGGAGTGCCCATCCATGCTGAATCCGTCAATGATGAAGAAGATCGCCTTTCCCGCCCTGCTCGCCCTGGGCCTGAGTGCTTGCGCCACCGCTGTTCCCCCCGTGGAAGTGACGCGGTTCCACATCGAAAATCCGGCCCGCAGCGGGAGCATCGCGGTCGAGGAAATGGCCGGCAACCCCGACGTCGGCCTCGAATTCCGGACCTATGCCGCCGCCGTGGAGCAGGAATTGCAGCGCGTCGGCTTCACCAGCGCGGCACCGGGTGCAAGGAGCGACTATGTCGCGCTGGTGAGCTTCCGCCGGACGTTTCGCGAACCCGAAAGCTATGGCGCCAATGGCAAGCCGGTGAGCGTCGGCGTCGGCGGCGCCGTGGGCAGCGGCGGTTATTCCGGCCTCGGCCTGGGCATCGGCATCAACCTGTCTGGCAAGCCCAAGGGGCAGGTGTTCACCGAATTGCAGGTGCAGATTCGCCGTCGGGCCGATTCGACCACTATATGGGAAGGCCGCGCGCAGACCGGGGCAAGGGAGGGCACGCCTGCATCGCAGCCCGGCCTGGCGGCGCAGAAGTTGGCGGCGGCATTGCTGGGGGGCTATCCGGGCGAATCGGGCCAGACTATAACCGTCAAATGAGCATCTCGATCACAAGTGCCTTTGACAGTGGCAATATTCGCGTCGTTTCGATCTCCGATACCGGCACCGGCGTCCGCGCCGAGCTGGAAATCGTCAAGGACCGGCAGAGCGACTTCTACCAGTGGTTCCATTTCCGCGTGGCTGGCGTCGCCGGGCGGGAAGTCGAACTGGCGATCGTCAATTGCGGCACGTCGGCCTATCCCGATGGCTGGCCCGGCTATCAGGCGCGGTTCAGCGAGGATCGGGAGAATTGGCTGCTGGCGCACACCGGCTATGCCGACGGCACGCTGACGATCCGCCTGTCGCCCGACAGCAATGCGGTGTGGCTTGCCTATTTCGCGCCCTATTCGATGGAACGGCACCATGATCTGGTCGCCTGGGCGGCGTCGCAGCCGGGGGTGCAGCATCGCGAACTGGGGCTGACGCTGGACAGGCAGCCGCTCGACCTGCTGGTGCTGGGAGATGGACCGAAGAAGGTCTGGCTCTACGCGCGGCAGCATCCGGGCGAGAGCATGGCCGAATGGTGGATGGAGGGTGCGCTGGAGCGGCTCTGCGACGAAGAGGACGCTGTGGCGCGGCTGCTGCGCAGGGAGGCGACCTTCCATATCGTTCCCAACATGAATCCGGACGGAAGCCGTCGCGGTCATTTGCGGACCAATGCGGTCGGCATCAACCTCAACCGCGAATGGCATGATCCGTCGCTGGAGAAGAGCCCTGAGGTTTTCCTGGTGCGCAGGGCGATGGATGAGGTCGGGGTTGACTTCGCCATGGACGTGCATGGCGATGAGGCCATTGCGGCCGTGTTCCTCGCCGGGTTCGAGGGTATTCCCTCCATCACGGAGCGTCAGTCGACCCTCTATCGCCGCTATTGCGACACGCTGGCCGCCCGGACGCCCGATTTCCAGACGAAGAAGGGCTATCCAGCGACACCGCCGGGCAGGGCGAACCTGTCCATGTCCACAAACCAGCTGGCAGAGCGCTTTGGCGCGGTGGCGATGACGCTGGAAATGCCGTTCAAGGATAATGACGACCTTCCGGATGCGGATTTCGGCTGGTCGCCTGCGCGATCAATCCAGCTTGCGAAAGATTGCCTCGGCGTGCTGGCGGAAATGATTGACGACATCTGATCTCCGACCCACGCCGGGTCAGCCGAAAATGTCGCCCAGGAAATCGGCCATCGCCCGGAAGCTGCGGCGGTCTGCGTCGGCATTATAGGCCAGGCCCTTTTCCGGCATCCTGGCGTCATGGTCGGTGAAGGCGTGGCCGGTGCGGCCATAGGCGTGGATCTGCCAATCGCATCCGGCGTCGGTGAGTTCCTTTGCAAGCGCGACAGTGGCGTCGGGCGGCGCGATCGGATCGTCCCAGCCGTGGCAGACCAGCAGCCGGGCCGCGATCTTCGCGTTGGGGAAGGGCGGTGCGTCATAGACGCCGTGGAAGCTGACGCCGGCCGCTATGTCCGCACCGGAACGGGCAAGGTCGAGCACGCATTTGCCGCCGAAGCAGAAGCCGATCGCGGCGGTTCGTGTTTCGTCTGCTTCGTCCAGTGATTTCAGCAGTGCATGAGCGGCGTTCACCCGGTCCCACAACAGGCTGCGGTCATTGTTGAGTTCGGCCATGTACCGGCCCATGTCGGGATCGGCGCGGGTGGTGCGCTTGCCCTGGCCGAAGACGTCCGCGACCAGGACGGTGTAACCGAGCGCCGCGACCCTTTCGGCATAGGCGAAATCGGCCTCCTTCGTGCCCAGGACATTGGGGAAGAGAAGGAGGCCTGGGCGCGGCGCGGCGATCGCTTCGTCGAATACCGCCATGCTCTCGAACCGGCCGCCAGGCCCTTCATGTACAGTGACGCGGCGGATGATGGTCATGGAACGGCTCCTTGCTTCGGTTCAGCACGCATGTCGAACACCGACAGGGGATTGGCAAGTTCAGCCGCCAGCCAAGTGCCGGAAGCAGGCTCCCGGCTTTCTGCCTATTGACCGTAGACGATCCGTACCTTCGACGCAGCCTCGGCCGCCAGCATGCGCGCCTTGTCGGCATCTTCCGCGACGGCGAGCGCGACGCCCATTCGGCGATAGGGGCGGGTCGTCGGCTTGCTGAACAGGCGCAGGTCGATTTCTCCTCCGGGCGTCGACAGCGCTTCGGCCAGCCCTTCGAACCGGAAATCGTCCGATTCCCGATCCGCCAATATCACCGCTGATGCCGCGGCCCTGCGCAGCGTCACTTCCGGTACCGGCAGACCCAATATGGCACGGGCATGAAGGTCGAATTCGCTCCAGTTCTGCGAGATCAGCGTCACCATGCCGGTGTCGTGCGGCCGGGGGGAGAGTTCGGAGAAGATGACATCCTCTCCCTTCACGAAGAATTCCACGCCGAAAATACCGTAGCCGCCCAGATTGTCGACCACCTTGCGCGCCATGTCCTGCGCGGCCGCCAGCGCGGCGCCGGACATCGGCGTGGGCTGCCAGCTTTCCTGATAATCGCCGCGCTCCTGCCGGTGGCCGATCGGCGGGCAGAAACTGACGCCTTCCCGGCTGCGCACGGTCAGCAGCGTGATCTCATAGTCGAAGGCGATGAACTCCTCGACGATGACCCGGCTGCGGTCGCCGCGCATATTGGCGACGGCATAGTTCCAGGCGGCCTTCAGCTCCTCCGGCGCGCGAACCGTGCTCTGCCCCTTGCCGGAAGAGGACATGACCGGCTTGATGACGCAGGGAAGGCCAGTGTGCTCGGCGCCGGCCAGCACTTCCTCCAGCGTCTCGGCGTAGCGATAGCGCGAGGTGCGCAGCCCCAGTTCGACCGCCGCGACTTCACGGATGCGATCGCGGTTCATGGTCATGATCGTCGCACGGGCGGAAGGCACGACGGTGACGCCGCGGGCCTCGAAATCGGCCAGGACTTCGGTCCTGATCGCCTCTATTTCGGGCACCACAAAGTCGGGCTGGTGCTTCTCGATGGCCTTGGCGAGCAGGTCGGCATCCAGCATCGAGAAGACTTCATGCCCGTCCGCCACCTGCATGGCGGGCGCTCGTTCGTAGCTGTCGCAGGCGATGACCTGGGCACCCAGCCGCTTGGCCGATATCACGAACTCGCGACCCAGTTCGCCTGAGCCAAGGAGGAGGATCTTCGCGGTGAAAGCCATGGGATTTCCTCAACAGCCAACGACAAATGCCGTCATGCTCCTGCCCGCGCAGGAGCATGCGCAATACATCTTTAAAGTTCAGCGTCCATCAACGCCGGGAAGAAGCCCTCATGGGCGCCGCGCAGGTCGGTCAGGGGGACGCCCGCAACCCTGTCGCCGCCCGTTGTGCCGATCTTCGCAGCGCCCGGAATATCGACGCCCCCAGCGGCGGTCACGATGTAGCGGCCCTGATCCTCGCCAAAGGCGCCTGCCGTCGTCAGGGCGATGCTCAGTTCTGCCCCGATGCCGCTGGCCAACGCCATTTCCGCCACCGCGACCAGCAGGCCGCCGTCCGAAATGTCGTGTACCGCGTTGACCTTGCCTTCTGCGATCAGCGACCGGACGGTTTCGGCATGGGCGCGCTCCGCCGCCAGATCGACCTTCGGCGCCTCGCCCGCCTCCCGGCCGGCGATTTCACGCAGCCAGATCGACTGGCCGAGATGGCTGCCTTCGCCGCCGATCAGCCAGATCGCGTCGCCTTCATTCTTGAAGGCCACGGTCGCCATTCCATCGATGTCCTTGAGCAGGCCGATGCCGCCAATGGCGGGAGTCGGCAGGATGGCGGAGCCGCCGCCGGTCGCCTTGGATTCATTGTAGAGGCTGACATTGCCCGACACGATAGGGAAATCCAGCGCGCGGCAGGCCTCGCCCATCCCATCCAGGCAGCCGGTGAACTGCGCCATGATCTCCGGACGCTGCGGATTGGCGAAGTTGAGGCAGTTGGTGACGGCGAGCGGCGTGGCGCCGACCGCGCTGATGTTGCGATAGCATTCCGCAATGGCCTGCTTGCCGCCCTCATAGGGGTCGGCATAGCAATAGCGCGGGGTGCAATCAGTGCTGATCGCGATCCCTTTCTGCGATCCGTGGACCCGAACCACCGCCGCGTCGCCGCCTGGGCGCTGCACCGTGTCGGCGCCGACCATGTGATCATATTGCTCCCAGATCCAACGGCGCGAAGCGATGTCGGGCGATCCCATCAGCTTGACCAGATCCGCGCCGATATCGGCACTTTCGGTTATCTCGCCCAGAGGCTGCACCCCGGACCAGACCTTGTACTCGTCCCTCGCCATGGCCGGGCGGTCGTAGAGCGGCGCATCGTCCGCCAGCGGGGCGAGCGGAATGTCGCACACCGTCTCGCCCTTGTGGACCAGCACCATGCGGCCCGTATCGGTCACATGGCCGATCACCGCGAAGTCCAGTTCCCATTTGCGGAAAATGGCTTCGGCAAAGCCTTCCTTGCCTGGCTGGAGCACCATCAGCATGCGCTCCTGGCTTTCCGACAGCATCATTTCATAGGCGGTCATGCCGGTTTCGCGCTGCGGCACCTTGTCCATGTCGAGCTGGATGCCGACGCCGCCCTTGGACGCCATTTCCACCGAGGAAGAGGTCAGGCCGGCCGCGCCCATGTCCTGAATCGCGACGATCGCGTCGGAGGCCATGAGCTCGAGGCAGGCTTCGATCAGCAGCTTTTCGGTGAAGGGGTCGCCAACCTGCACGGTGGGGCGCTTCTCGTCCGAATCCTCGCCGAAATCTGCCGAGGCCATGGTTGCGCCGTGAATGCCGTCACGACCCGTCTTGGAGCCGACATAGACGATCGGATTGCCGACGCCCGAAGCCGCCGAATAGAAGATCTTGTCTGTTTCCGCGACGCCCACGGTCATCGCATTGACCAGGATGTTGCCGTCATAGGCCGGGTGGAAATTCACCTCGCCACCCACGGTCGGCACGCCCACGCAATTGCCGTAACCGCCAATGCCACGCACCACGCCGCTGATGAGGTGCTTCATCTTCGGGTGATCGGGCCGCCCGAAACGCAACGCGTTCATGTTCGCCACTGGCCGCGCGCCCATGGTGAAAACGTCGCGCAATATGCCGCCCACGCCCGTCGCCGCGCCCTGATAGGGCTCGATATAGGACGGATGATTGTGGCTCTCCATCTTGAAGATCGCGGCCTGACCGTCCCCGATGTCGACCACGCCGGCATTCTCGCCGGGACCGCAGATCACCTGAGGCCCTTCGGTCGGCAGCTTCTTCAGATGGATTCGCGAGGATTTGTAGGAGCAATGCTCCGACCACATCACGGAAAAGATGCCAAGTTCGGTGAGATTCGGTTCCCGGCCGAGCGCGTTCAGGACGCGATCATATTCTTCCGGGGAAAGCCCATGGTCAGCAACGACCTGGGGCGTGATCTGGGATGCGGTGCTGGACATGTGCGCGCCTTTAGCGGGGGAGCGTCCGATAGACAATGCTGAGGCTCGCGCGTGCGCGAAAACATGATAGCTTTGCCGGGCTGGTCGACATGAGGAAGCTTGCCTGTGGAATGGATGCTGTTGCCGTTGCGCCGCTACGCCAAATTCTCTGGCCGGGCGCGACCGCGGGAATATTGGATGTTCGTTCTGTTCCTGCTGCTCTGCTACGTGGCTATCGCGATCGTCGAAGGCGCGATGGGCCTTGGCGCGACGCATCGCTGGTTCCAGCACGGCCCCTGGTGGGCGGCTGCCGGTTACAGCACCCGTGGCGGTCCGCTGACCGGGCTGTTCACGCTGGCGATGATCATTCCCCATGTCGCGCTTTCGGTCCGCCGGCTGCATGACACAGACCGCAGCGGCTGGTGGCTGCTGATCCTCTTCTTTCCCATCATCGGCAGCATCGTCCTGCTCATCTTCTTCATCATGGGCGGCACACGCGGACCCAATCGCTTCGGCCCCGATCCTGTCGAGGTGGGTGAGCCCGAATTCCGCTGAGGGCATTGTTTGGGCAGAAGGCGGGGATGCGGGATGCCGGACGGAAAGTGCGCCCTGCTGCTGCCGGTGAGCGCCGATGCGCCGCCTGATCGGCATCGCCAAAGAAAAGGGCCGGCCTTCCGCAGGGGAAGGGCCGGCCCGGATGTGCAGGAAAATGAAAGGTGTCAGGCCTTGCAGCTCAGCGCGCTCTTGCCCGGCAGGGTGGCGGTGATCTGCTTACCCGTGCCCTCGACCTTGAAGCCGCCGCCTTCGAAGGGCTTGCCGGCTTCGGCCGCCGTCAGCTTGGTGGGGGCGCCATCCTTTTCGGTGCGCACGTTGACCGTCTTGTCGTCGCTCATGAAGTCGACGAAGATCAGGCTGTTGTCCTTGCAGCGATATTGATGGCTTTCCTTCACCATCGGCGGCAGCTCGACGGGAGCGGCGTTCGCCAGCTTTTCGGCCATGGGGTCGGCGGGGCCGCCCACGACTTCAGGTTCGTCATTCTTGTTGCAGGCGGAAAGCAGCGCAAGCGCCGCCACGGGGATCAGGGGGAGATAATGTTTCATAGCGGTCCTTCTATGTGCACTAGCCATGCCCAGCGTCAACGCAAAACTGCCACAAGTCCGCCAGCCTGTGGCGCGACGTCATGACGTTTTTATGAACAACCGCCGGAATCGGCCGCCGCGGGCCCATGCGGGCTTGACCGGGCGGACGGGGGCCGCCAATGCAGGGACATGGCGCAAGACAGCATGACCCAGCAGGGCGATCCGTTGCAGATGTCGTTCGAAGATGCGTTGCGCGCGCTCGAATCGATCGTCCGTCGGCTGGAGAGCGGGGATGTGCCGCTCGACGAATCCATTTCGCTCTATTCGCAGGGCGAGGAGTTGCGGAAACGCTGCATGGAACGGCTTCAGGCGGCCGAAGCGCGGATCGCCAAGCTGACCATCGATGCCAGCGGTGCGGTGACCGGCGCCCAGCCCTTCGGTTCGGACTGAGCGTGCAGCGTGCGGGAGAGGCGGCCATGAGCGGAGCCGACTCCGTCTTGCCCCCGGCGATCGGCCTGGTGGCTGACCGCGCCGCGGCGGTGGCGGCCGACATCGACCGGCTGTTCGACCTGCTGCTGGCGGTTCCCGAGGATCCGCGCGCGCGCCTGTACGAGGCGATGCGCCATGCCGCCATGGGCGGGGGCAAGCGGCTGCGCCCGCTGCTGGTGCAGGCGGCCAGCGACCTGTTCAACATCTCGCGGGTTTCGGCGCTGCGCGTCGGCCTCGCGGTCGAGTGCATCCATGTCTATTCACTGGTGCATGACGATCTGCCGGCGATGGACGATGACGATCTTCGCCGGGGAAAGCCGACCGTGCACAAGGCGTTCGACGAGGCGACGGCGATCCTGGCGGGCGATTGCCTGCACGACCTGGCCTTTGAAGTGCTGGCGGATGAGGAGACGCATCCCGACCCCTTCGTCCGGGTGGAACTGGTGAAGGCGCTGGCCCTCGCCAGCGGCACCAGCGGGATGGCGGGCGGCCAGATGATGGACCTGGAGGCGGAAAAGACCAGCTTCGACCTGCCGACCGTCACCCGGCTCCAGCAGTTGAAGACCGGCGCGCTGATCGGCTTTTGCGTGGATGCGGCGGCGATCATGGCCCGCATCCCGCCGGAAGGGCGGACGCGCCTGCACGGCTATGCGCGCGACATCGGCCTTGCCTTCCAGATCGCGGACGACCTGCTTGATGTGGAGGGGGACGCTGCGCTGGCCGGCAAGGCGCTGGGCAAGGACGCGGCGGCGGGGAAGGAAACCTTCGTCTCGCTGCTGGGGGTGGATCGGGCGCGGGAACAGGGACGCCTCCTGGTCGAACAGGCAAAGGCGCATCTGCACGGATTCGGGCCGGAGGCCGATCTGCTGCGCGCCATCGCCGACTATATCGTGGAAAGGGATCGCTAGGGGCATGAGCAGGCAGAGGGTGGGGGTCTATCCCGGCACATTCGATCCGATCACCTTGGGTCATATGGACATCATCCGGCGGGGCGCGAAGCTGGTCGACAAGCTGGTGATCGGCGTCACCACGAACATCTCCAAATCCCCGATGTTCGCCGACGAGGAACGGTTGGAGATGGTGCGGCGCGAATGCGCCGACATCGACACGGAAATCGTCGTCACCGGCTTCAACTCGTTGCTGATGGACTTTGCCGAATCGCAGGGAGCGAGCGTCATCATCCGGGGCCTGCGCGCCGTCGCGGACTTCGAATATGAATATCAGATGGCGGGGATGAACCAGCAGATCAACGGCCGGGTGGAAACCGTTTTCCTGATGGCGGACGTTTCCTTGCAGCCGATCGCATCCCGCCTGGTCAAGGAAATCGCGCTCTATGGCGGGCCGATCCACAGGTTTGTCAGCCCCGCCGTGCGCGCGGAGGTGGAGGCGAGGGTTGCCGCCATCGGGCGGAAAGGGCAGGGTTGAAGGCTCCACTCAGCCTTCGTTCAGTTGCCAATCGCGAAGAGGGCGCTATCAGGGGCAACTCAGCACCTGGGCAAAATTTGAGGAAAGCTTCATTCATGCGGTTCACGTCGGCGCTCAAGACCGTGGCGATCGGATTCGCCCTCTATGCATCGAGCGGCGCGGCGCTGGCCCAGGGCGGCGGGCGCAATGCCGAGGAAATGAAGAAGGAAGAAGCGGCCGTACGTGCGGAGCAGACCGCCAAGCAGCTCGGCTTGGACCCCGCGTCCAAGCTGCCGCCGGCCACGGTGCCTGTCGACCCCCAGAATATATGGGATCTTGACCTGTCGAGCGGTGGCCGCGTGCGCATCCAGTTGCGTCCCGACATCGCGCCGGCCCATGTCGAGCGGATCAAGGAGCTGACGCGCCAGGGTTTCTATAATGGGCTGAAGTTCCACCGCGTCATCCCCGGCTTCATGGCGCAAGGCGGTGATCCCAAGGGCGACGGGACCGGCGGTTCGACGCTGCCGGACCTGAAGGCCGAGTTCAACCCGATGCCGCATCTGCGCGGCACCGTCTCCATGGCCCGCGCCCAGAGTGAGGACAGCGCGAACAGCCAGTTCTTCATCGTCCTTCTGCCGCGCATGCAACTCGACAAGAAATATACGGTGTTCGGCCGGGTGATCGAGGGCATGCAATATGTCGACGCCATCCATGAGGGCGAGCCGCCCGCCGATCCGACGATCATCCTACAGGCCTCTATCGAAAGCGACGGCAAGCCGCCGGTGACGGCACTGCCGACGCCGCCCGCTCCGCCGGTGCCGTCGATCATCGCGCCCCCGGCCAAGGCGCCCGTGAAGAAGCCGGTGGCGCAGAAGAAGAAATAACTCTCCCCGTCCGGCGGGGCATCAACCATGCGCGTAGACCTGTTCGATTTCGACCTGCCGCCCGATCGCATCGCGCTCCGGCCCGCCTCTCCGCGCGATTCGGCCCGGCTGCTGCTGGTGTCGGGCGATGCGCCGTTCCAGGACCGAATCGTGCGCGATTTGCCGGACCTGTTGCGTGCTGGCGATGTGCTGGTGTTCAACGACACCAAGGTCATACCGGCCCAACTGGAAGGCGTGCGCGGTCAGGCGAAGATTGGCGCGACGCTCCACAAGCGGCTTGGTCTGCGCCAATGGCAGGCCTTTCTGCGCAACGCCAAGCGGGTGCGGGACGGCGACCGGATCGATTTCGGCAACGGCGTCAGCGCTGTGGCCGGCCCGCGCGATGAGGAGGGCGGCGTCACGCTCCGTTTCGAGGGGGATGAGCCGGTCGAACTGTTGCTGGAACGGGCAGGCCGGATGCCGCTGCCGCCCTATATCGCCAGCAAGCGCCCCACCGACGAGCGTGACCGCAGCGATTACCAGACCATGTTCGCGCGGGAGGACGGCGCGGTCGCCGCCCCCACGGCGGCATTGCACTTTACGCCCGAACTGATGGCGGCGGTGGAGAAGGTGGGGATCCGGACTGAAACGCTGACCCTGCACGTCGGCGCCGGCACCTTCCTGCCGGTCAAGGCCGAGGATACGGACGATCACCGGATGCACGCCGAATGGGGACGGATCGACCAGGCGACGGCTGACCGCCTCAACGCGGCGCGGGCGGCTGGCGGCCGGCTGATAGCGGTCGGCACCACCAGCCTTCGCCTGCTGGAAAGCGCAACGGGGGAAGATGGCATCGTCCGTCCCTTCGCCGACGAGACCCGGATATTCATCACACCGGGCTATCGTTTCCGGGCGGTGGACGGGCTGATGACCAATTTCCACCTGCCCAAATCGACCCTGTTCATGCTGGTCAGCGCCTTGATGGGCACGGAAAAGATGCAGTCGGTCTATCGGCATGCCATCGATGGGGATTATCGTTTCTACAGCTATGGCGATTCCAGCCTGCTTCTGCCAAAGCGCTGAGGACGGCGGGCTGGCTGTCGACGCGATGCAGCCCCGTTCCTCCGGCGGGCACGATTTTCTGCGGCGCCGCATTGTTGAACCCTTGAAAGTCGCACTGGCGCGCTGCCATGTCTGGCGTTAAGCTTTTCCTTGATGACGATTGACCCGCTGGTGCTGTTGCAAGCTTACGCGATCGGCGTGTTTCCCATGTCCGATGATCGCGAGGCTGACGAGGTTTACTGGATCGAGCCAAAACAGCGGGCGATCATGCCGCTCGATGGCTTCCACATTTCCCATTCACTGGCCAAGACGATCCGGCGGGAGCGGTTCCGGGTGACCGCCAATCGCGATTTTGCTGCCATAGTCAGGCTCTGCGCCGAAGCCGCGCCGGATCGGCCCTCCACCTGGATCAATCATCCGATCGAGCGGGCCTATCGCCATCTGCATGAAATTGGTTTCGCCCACTCCGTTGAGGTGTGGGAGGGGGAGGAACTGGTCGGCGGCCTGTATGGCGTGGCGCTGGGACGGGCGTTTTTCGGGGAAAGCATGGTGTCGCGGCGCACCGACGCGTCGAAGGTGGCACTCGCCTGGTTGACCGCTCGCATGCGTTTTGGCGGTTTCACCCTGCTGGACTGCCAGTTCATGACCGATCATCTGCGGTCATTGGGCGCGATCGAGATCAGCCAGCGCGACTATCTTCAATCATTGGCCGGCGCGTTGGACGGGGTGGCGCTGGGGGCTGGGCGGGGCGTGCTGGCGACTGGCTCCGGCGTCTGGGCAGAGCTGGCATTCTCCCCGCTGGCGGGGGACGCATTGGCGCGCGCGCCGTCGGGCACGTCACCCTTGTCGCCCAGCTTCACCGTATCGGGGCCGGTTTCGGGCCACGACATCGTGCAGCTCCTGACCCAGACGTCATAGATCGGGTGCTGCACGACGTTGCGGTCCGGTCTTTCCCGGAACAACCAGCCGGAAAAATTGCGGCGCCATTTATTGTCGGCCGTGCTGCGAACGTCGAGCTGAACGAAGGCACCCGTTTCCTTCACATTTTCCCAGGGCGCTGTGGTTTCGCAGGCTTGCAGCCGAACAATGGCATCGCCCACGCGCAGCGCTTCGCCCGGCTTCATCGTCAGGTCGGTGGTGATCCCGTTGCGCTTGTTGAGCAGGCCGATCACCGCCACCCGCTCGTTCATCGGCGTACCGGTGAGGGGAGACTCGTCGCCATTGCGGATTTTCTGCCCCTCGATGCGAACAGGACCGCTCTGGTTCTGTGTCGGCAGGTCGTCGCCGCCGCAACCGGCCAATATCAGGGTACAGCCGAGAATCGGCAGGAAACGTCCCGCCGGGCGCCGCATCATGGTGCGTCGGGGCTCCATGCCTCGTAATCGCCGGTGGCCTTCTGGCGCAGGCCGCCCTTTTCCAGCGCGCCGCTGGGGCGATAGGCCTGGGCGGTGCCGGTGGCGTTGGGGGTGAAATCCTTTTCCCAGATGCGCGGCGGCGGCAGGAAGCTTTCCGGCGCGCCCTCGATCGAATGGTGCAGCCAGCCATGCCATTCGGCCGGCACGCGGCTGGCATCGTTCGCGCCATTATAGATGACCCAGCGACGGATCAGTCCATTGGGGTCCGTACCGCCTTCATAATAGACATTGCCCTGATGGTCCTCACCCACCTTGCTGCCCTTGCGGGAGGTGTAGAGCGCGGTGCCGATGGTCGCGCCATCCCACCAGGTGAAGATCTTGCCAAGGATTCCCATGGGCCAAGCGCTTAGCCGTTGCTGCCAGCGCTTGGCAAGGCGGTTCTGGTCAGCGGGGGCAGAAATTGAGGGGGTTTGCGGGCAGGGACACGGTGCAGTCGCCCCATTGCACATGGTCGCCCTCCCTGATGCCCAGTTCCGCCGCCCTGCCGCCGCGGAGTTCAAGGACGGCGGCGACCGGGATGCCAGCGGAGACCGGCTCGCGGGAATAGGGGGCGGCGTTCGCCTTCAGGAAAGCGATGCTGCCGTCGGTGTGGATGAACAGCATATCGAGTGGGATCAGCGTGTCCTTCATCCAGAAGCTGGCGGTACGCGGTGGGTCCATCGGGAACAGCATGCCAGCGTCAGGAGCGATCGATTGCCGGAACATGAGGCCGCGTTCCTGCTGTCTTTCGGTGAGCGCAACCTCCACCGTGAAACGGTGCGAGCCATCGGCGGTGCGGATGGTGAGGGGCAGGGCGCTGATCTGCCGGGCAGAGGAGGTGTTTTCCGCCTTGGGAGCGTTTGGGGAGCATGCGGCCAGCAGCGTTGCGACAAGGAGAAGGGAAAGGCGCTTCATGATCGGGGAGTAGCGCAGCTTTGCGTTTGAAAACAACATGACTGTCTGGCGGCCGCATGCAAAGCCTGGCTGGTCCGTGCAGCTTATGTCTCCGCTTCCGGTACTTCCCCCGGCGCGGCGTCGACCCAGAGCCGGGCGGTGGCATAATCATGCCCCGCGCGCAGGAAGGCGGCGATCCATTTTTCCCGCTGCCCGGGGTCTGGCCGCTCCTGCGCATAGGGTCCGATCCGCTTGCGGCGGGCAAAGCGGTCGGCGGCGGACCAGCTCTCCTTTTTCGTCTCGGCGTCGGCTTCTTCGCGGTCGGTTTCTGCTATGCCGTCGGCGCGCAGGGCTTCCGCGACCCTGCGCGGGCCATAGCCGCGGCGGCTGAGTGCGCCGCTTTTCATCACCGCATAGCTCGCATCGTCGACATAACGCAGTTCGCTCAACCGATCGACCAGCGCCTGCGGATCGGCGGGCGCCTCTCCCGTCCAGCCGCGTTCCCTGATCTTGCGGCCGAGATAGGCGAGCAGCTTCGCCCGGCTCGTGGCGAAGCGCCCGACATAGCGCAGCGCCAGTTCGCGCAAGGTCTCTTCATCGAGCGGGGGAGGGGAGCGTTTATCGGCCATGGCAATGCTTCATGCCTCCGCCGCCTTGATTATGCCACAGTCGGGCCGGAATTTTACCGCCCCTTATACGGTAAAAGCCCAGGCTGGAATGCAACTATCCGGTGCAAAGAGGCTTGAAAGCTGTTAGCGGCGCGCCGGAATATGACAAACATGACATTGGGTGACACCAATATGACGGGTTCGCAAAGCATGATGGCACCGACGCCGACCACCGACGACCTGCCCCGCCGCTTCTCGGATTTCGAGACGCTGGGGGAAGCGCTGGATTATGCTGCGATCGGGCGGCGGGGTCTGAATTTCCACGATGCCCGTGGAAATCTGGCTCGGCCCTATCCGTTCAGCGAACTGCGGGCCGATGCCGTCGCCTGCGCGCACCGGCTGATCGCCCATGGGGTGAAGCCGGAAGATCGCGTGGCGCTGGTCGCAGAAACGGGCGCCGATTTCGCGCAGCTTTTCTTCGGCATCGTCTACGCCGGCGCCTGGCCCGTGCCGTTGCCGCTGCCGACCAGCTTCGGCGGCAAGGAAAGCTATATCGACCAGCTGAATGTTCAACTGTCAAGCTGTGACCCGATGCTGTTCCTCTTTCCCAAGGAACTGGAGGAGATGGCGGGCGAGTCCGGTCGGCAGAAGAATGTCGAGAGCATCGCCTTCGAGGATTTCATCGCGCGGGATGTCGTGCCCTGCGACCTGCCGCAGGCGAAGGGCGAGGAGATCGCCTATCTGCAATATTCGAGCGGTTCGACCCGTTTCCCCCATGGCGTCGCGGTGACGCATCATGCGCTGCTCAGCAATCTTGCCGCGCATAGCCATGGCATGGAATTGCAGGACAGCGACCGCTGCATCAGCTGGCTGCCCTGGTATCATGACATGGGGCTGGTCGGCTGCTTCCTGTCCGTGGTCGCCAACCAGGTGTCGACCGACTATATGAAGACCGAGGATTTCGCGCGCCGTCCGCTGGCGTGGCTGGACCTCATCAGCCGCAATGAAGGCACCTCGATCAGCTATTCGCCGACCTTCGGCTACGACATCTGTGCGCGCCGCATGTCCAGCCAGACCAAGGCGCAGGATCGCTTCGACCTGTCGCGCTGGCGGCTGGCGGGCAATGGCGCGGATATGATCCGCCCCGACGTGATGCAGAGCTTCGTCGATGCATTCGGCGACGCGGGGTTCAGCCCCACGGCCTTCCTGCCGAGCTATGGCCTGGCCGAGGCGACGCTGGCCGTCACCATCATGCCGCCGGGCGAGGGGATCATCGTCGAACTGGTCGAGGAAACCGACCTCTCGGGCGGCGACGCGACCGAGGGCCGTCCGCAGCGTTTCCGTTCCATCGTCAATTGCGGCAAGCCCGCGCGCGGCATGATCGTGGAGATTCGGGACGAGGATGGCGGCCTGATGAACGAGCGCCAGATCGGCAAGGTGTGGACCACCGGCCCGTCGCTGATGGTCGGCTATTTCCGCGATCCTGAAGCGACCGAAGCCTGCATGGTCGACGGTTGGCTGGACACGGGCGACATGGGGTATCTCAGCGACGGCTATCTCTACATCGTTGGCCGCGCCAAGGACATGATCATCATCAACGGCAAGAATCATTGGCCCCAGGACATTGAATGGGCGGTGGAGCAGCTCCCCGGCTTCAAGCAAGGCGACATCGCGGCCTTCGCGATCACCACGCCGGGTGGTGAGGAAGCGCCCGCGGTGCTGGTGCATTGCCGTACCTCCGACAATGACGAACGCACGCGGTTGCGCGACCAGATCCGTGAACGGGTCCGCGCGATCACCGGCATGAACTGCGTTGTGGAGCTGGTGCCGCCGCGCACTTTGCCGCGCACCAGTTCGGGCAAGCTCAGCCGGTCGAAGGCGCGCAACCTCTATCTGACCGGCGAAATCCGGCCGTACGACATCGCAGCCTGAACCCTTGCGCGGCAGCGCTGGCGGTATCGCTTTTTTCGCCTTCCCGTGCGCCGCTGTTACGGATTGCTAACTGCTTGCTGCTAATCCGACCGGGTGAAACGCGGGCAAGGGCCATCTTCTGAACCGATTTCTCGGGAGCGGATATCGCTTCGAGCCATGATGGGTCTCGTCATTGTGCCGGGCGACGCCGCCGAGCGCGTGCTCGCCGCACAATTGCGCTCGGCCGATGATGTTGCGCTTCTCCGGCAGGCAATGAACGTCTTTGGCCTGCTGTTCCTCTGGCAGGTTTTCGGCCATCATGGATCCGTGCGGGGGCTGACGCTGTGGAGCGCGGCCTTGCTCTTCTCCATGGTCACCGGCGCCTTTTTGCGGCGCAGACGGAATGGCGCGGCCGCAAGCGTTGCCGATCTCCGGCTCCATGGCTTTACCGGGCTGCTTCATGGCCTCATCTGGGCGACCTGCATGATGACGCTTTCCTCGGGGCACGGTGCTTCCCTGCTGGTGGCGCACTGGACGCTGATCAGCTGCATCATGGTTTGCGGCGCGATCAGCTATGCGGCCACTCCGCTGGCGGCGACAGGCTTCCTGCTGCCCTGCATCGTCGGCCTCTGTTTTCTCTTCGATGCGCGGGATCAGACGCCGCTGCTTGCCCTTGCCACCAGCTACGCCCTGTCGCTTCTGGTCGGCTGCTTTCTTTATGCGCGGACTTTCGCCCGGCAGCATAGCGCCAGCGTGCAGTTGGAGGAAAAGAGCGAGGTCGTCAGCCTGCTGCTGCGCGAATATGAGCATGGCGCGTCCGATTGGCTGTGGCAGACCGATCCGGCGCGGCGGTTGAGCGACGTATCGCCGCGCCTCGCCGAAATGCTGGGCCGTACCCCGGCCGAGGTGGAAGGGTTGTTGCTGGTGCAATTGCTGGCAGGCAGTGCGTGGGAGAGCGGCCTGTTCCCCACCGAGCTGCATGCGCTGGCGGGCCATCTGATGCAGCGGGAAAGCTTCAGCAATATCGTGCTGCCGGTTGAGCAGGATGGCGCGGTGCGATGGTGGGAACTGTCCGCCTCCCCACGTTATGACGAGGGCGGTGCCTTTCTCGGTTTTCGTGGTGTCGGCTCCGACATTACCGAGCAGCGGGAATCGGCGGATCGGATCGCGCAGCTCGCCAGGTTCGATCCCCTGACTGGCTTGCCGAACCGGACTCATCTGCGCGACGTGCTCGATCAAAGCATGAGCGGCGCGGCATCACGGGGGCCGGTGCGTGCTGGCTGCTGCGCTTTCCTGATGATTGACCTCGATCGGTTCAAGGCGGTGAACGACACCTTGGGTCACCAGATCGGCGACCAGCTGCTGACCCAGGTCGCGCGCCGGTTGCGATATATTTGTTCCGGCGCGGAATTTTGCGGGCGGGTCGGCGGCGATGAATTTGCCGTGGTCATCACGCAATTGGGAGACAATCAGGACGTCGAAAAGCTGGCTGCCAGGATCATCAATGGCCTTTCCGCCCCCTATCAGGTCGACGAACATACGCTTTACGTGGGCGCGTCTGTCGGATCGGCGGTGTCGCCGCAGGACGGTCATGAATCAGAAGCGCTGATCCGGAGCGCGGACCTTGCCCTTTATCGGGCGAAAGGCGACGGGGGCGGCGTGCATTGCCCCTATGAACCGCAATTGCATGCCCAGGCGGAGGAGCGGCGCCAATTGGAATTGGCGCTGCGGGATGCGCTGGAAAAGAATCAACTGCATGTGCTGTTCCAGCCGGTGGTGGAAGCGCGGCAGGGGAGTGTCGTCGGGTTCGAGGCGCTGGTGCGCTGGACCCACCCGGACATGGGACCGATCTCACCGGCAAAGTTCATTCCGGTCGCGGAAGAGGCGCGGCTGATCGGACCGATCGGCGAATGGGTGCTGCGGACCGCATGCAAGGAAGCGGCATGCTGGCCTGAGGACATACGGATCGCGGTCAATGTCTCGGCCCAGCAGCTTACCCATCCCAGCTTTGTCGGCGCCGTGGTGTCGGCGCTTGCCCAAAGCGGCCTGGAGGCGCGGCGGCTGGAGCTGGAAGTGACCGAAAGCGTGTTCGTCAACGCTGATACCGGAGCGCTCAAGATCCTGGACCAATTGCGAGGGTTGGGCGTCCAACTGTCGCTCGACGATTTCGGCACTGGCTATTCCTCGCTCGGCTATCTCAGCCGAACGCGGTTCGATACGATCAAGATCGATCGCAGCTTCGTGGTGGGCGCATCGAACAACAAGGCCGAGAGTCTCGCGATCATGCGCGCGGTGGTCACGCTGGCCGAAAGCCTGGACATGGCGACCACCGCGGAGGGTGTCGAAACCGAGGCCGAACTGGCGATGGTCCGTGGTTTGGGCTGCCACAAGATTCAGGGCTTCTATTTCGGGCGGCCCATGCCGGCGGCCGAAGCGGCGGCGCTCTTTCCGGCACGTCAGGCACGGGCCAGCGCCTAGAGCGATTTTCGAGCGATCGGAACCGATTGCTGGTTAAAAGCGCGGAAAACAAGCGAACCTGCTCTCAACCTCCTAACGTTTCTGAACCTGCCGCTCGATCATCGTCCAAAGTCCCGCAAAGGCCTGAGCGGGCGGGGACGAACTCGCAAAAGCGCCAAGCGGCTTGCGACGAACAGCCATTTGCTCAACCGCGCTGGCCATGGGAATGGCTGGCCAGCCGGGTTGCGCTTCCAGCGCAGCGCGGTGCAGCGCGCGGCGGCGATCGACCATGGAATAGACCGGCATGATCGGTGGGTGGTTGCCGCCGCGCTGCACCAGATAGCGGGCGACTTCTCCCATGGCCCGCTGGGCCAGGGGAGAGGGGATGACGGGAATAACGATCATGTCGGCCGCCCGCAACACCTGCTCGCTGGTTTCGGTCAGGCCGGGCGGACAATCCAGGATGATGCGGTCATAATCCTTGCCCAGGCTCTCGATCAGCTTGGCGAGACGTTTCTTCTTGTCCATCTCCCGGAACAGATGGTCGAGGCTGCGCAGCGAGGTGTCCGCGGCGATCAGGTCCAGGCCCGGCACGGTGGACCGCTGGATCAGCTTGCGAACCTCCACATTCTTGCTGAAGATCGCGTGCGCGGCATCGCGGCTTTCGTTGTCGGTGGAGATCAGCCAGCTTGACGCGGCTTGCGGATCGAGATCCCAGAGCAGCGTTCGCCGCTTCGAGATGCTGGCCGACGCCCAGGCGAGGTTGATCGCGAAGGTGGTTTTCCCAACTCCGCCCTTCAGGCTGTAAACGGCGATGGTCGCCACTTGCGGTTCCTTTGCCATGTGCGGAGGCTATCTTGCTGCACCGCCAAAGCAAGGGCTGAATCACGGCAATGTTACAGCGTCGTGACAGGGTGGGTCATGTCCGACGACACGGCGGCGACGGCATGAAAAATCCCGCCGCGCGGCAAAGGCACGGCGGGATAAGATGGTTCGTTGCGAAGGATCAGGCAGCCGCCCGGCGTTCCTTCAGCTCCTCGTTCAGCATTTCCGCGAGCAGGAACGCGAGTTCCAGGCTCTGCGCGGCGTTGAGGCGCGGGTCGCAATGGGTGTGATAGCGGTCGGCCAGCCCCTCGTCCGTGATGGCGATCGCTCCGCCGGTGCATTCCGTCACATTCTGCCCGGTCATTTCGGCATGGATGCCGCCGCCGAAGCTGCCCTCCGCCCGGTGAACGGCGAAGAAGCCACGCACTTCCGCCAAAATGCGGTCGAACGGCCGCGTCTTGTACCCGTTGGCTGCCTTGATGACATTGCCGTGCATCGGATCGCAGGACCAGACCACCGGATGACCTTCGCGAAGGACAGCGCGGACCAGTTTGGGCAGGCCGGCTTCGATCTTGTCATGACCATAGCGGGTGATGAGCGTGATGCGACCGGCTTCCCGGCTCGGGTTCAGCACGTCCAGCAGGCGGATCAGCGCATCCGGCTCCAGGCTGGGGCCGCATTTCATGCCGATCGGATTGCCGATGCCGCGCAGATATTCGACATGCGCCGATCCTTCGAACCGGGTGCGATCGCCGATCCACAGCATATGGGCGGAGGTGTCGAACCAGTCGCCGGTCAGCGAATCCTGCCGGGTCAGCGCCTGCTCATAGGGCAGCAGCAGCGCCTCGTGGCTGGTATAGAAGCTGGTTCCGCCAAGCTGGGGCACGGTGTCGGGCGACAGGCCGCAGGCGCGCATGAAATCGAGCGCCTGGCCGATCTGGTCGGCCATCGCCTCGAATTTCGCGGCCCAGGGGCTGCGACCCATGAAATCCAGCATCCAGCCATGGACCCGGTCCAGGCTGGCATAGCCGCCGGTCGAAAAGGCGCGCAGCAGGTTTAGCGTCGCCGCAGACTGGTTGTAGGCGCGGATCATGCGCCCTGCGTCGGGTTCGCGCGCCTCCGCCGTGAAGGCGATGTCGTTCACATTGTCGCCGCGATAGCTGGGCAGTTCCACGCCGCCGATCGTCTCCGTATCGGAGGAACGCGGCTTGGCGAACTGGCCCGCCATGCGGCCGACCTTCACGATCGGCAGCTTGGACGCGAAGGTCAGCACCACGGCCATTTGCAGCAGCACACGGAAGGTGTCGCGGATATTGTTCGGGTGGAACTCCGCGAAGCTCTCCGCACAGTCGCCGCCCTGCAGCAGGAACGCCTCGCCTGCGGTCACCTTGGCAAGTTCGGCCTTCAGGCTGCGCGCTTCGCCGGCAAAGACGAGCGGGGGAAACTGGCTGAGCTGCGCCTCCACGGCGCCAAGCGCCTGGGCATCACGATAGACGGGCATCTGAATGCCCTTTTGGCTGCGCCAGCTTTCCGGCGTCCACTTCGCCGCCACGTCGAGTCTCCCAAAGATCGTAAAATAGGGGCCGCACCTACGCGCAACCAGTGGCCAACGCAAGTTTATAGCAGTTGTGGGCCGGGGGGCGTCATTTCTGGCAAGGATAATGTTCGTTGAGCGCCACGCTGACAAGGACGGAGGCGGGCGCCTGGCGTTGGTCGGGGTAGCGGGCGAGATAGGCCAGGACGATACGCTTCACTTCCTGCGCATCCATTTGGGCTGGCCAGCAATTGGGCTGAGCCCGGCCGATGAACACGTCTTTCTTGATGCCGTCCACCGCACCGACAATATAGGCGGTGCAGGCGAGCGCATATTCCGGCGCCTTGTTGCGGCATTTGGCGAGCAGGGTCGTGCCCGTCTCGAACATATAGCTTTGCGCCGGGGCAACGGGGGGCATTGTCGCCATGGCGCCAATCCCCATGAACGCTGCGGTTGCGGCTTTTAGCATGGGCGGAATATGCCCGCTTGCCTGACATAAGTACAAACGGGCGGGCTGATCCGCCGCACGCTCTGCCTCAGTGGTTGGAACCTTAAGCCGCCTCGAGTGTCAGGCGCCAGTCCCAGCGCAGCGGATCGCCGTCCATGACCTCCACCCCCCGCTCTATCAGGGCGTCGCGTATCCCGTCCGACAACGCGAACTCCTTTTCGGCGCGAGCCTGCTGGCGGCGATCCAGTTCGGCCTCGATCTCTTCGGGCATGATCGCCGCATCCCGGGGCCGGATCCGCAGGTCGGCGCGCCCGATGGTCAGCAGGTTGAGGCCCAGCGCCTGATCGAAAGCCGCGATAAGGCAGAGCTTTTCGTCCACCGGCACCTTCTTCATGGCGATGGTTTCCTCCAGCAGCGGCAGTGCGCGGGGCGTCATCAGGTCATCGCTGATCGCCGCGTCGAACTGTTCGAGCAAAGGCGCGAGCCTGGGATGCAGATTGGCGCGCAGCCAGTCGAGCCGCAGCGACTGCCATGTCACGCCCTCGGCCCGCGCCTTCAGATTTTCCACGCCCATGACAAGGCGTTTCAGGCGGGTGAGCGCGGCGCCGACATTGTCCGCGCTGAACTCCAGCTCGCTGCGATAATGCGCGCCCAGGCAAAGAAGGCGATAGGCGAGCGGATGGACGCCCGCGTCGATCAGCGAGAAGAGGGTGGTGAAGCCGCCCTTCGACTTGCTCATCTTTCCCTGTCGATCCACCAGGAAATTGTTGTGCATCCACCATTTCGCACCGGTGAAGCCTGCGGTCGCCGCGTCCGCTTTGCCGCAGCAGCTGCGGAATGCCTGGTTCTGCGCGATTTCATTGGGATGATGGATTTCGCGATGGTCGATGCCACCGGTGTGGATATCGAACGGATGGCCAAGCCGGGCTTCGCTCATGACCGAACATTCCAGGTGCCAGCCCGGCGCGCCCCTGCCCCAGGGTGAATCCCATTCCATCTGGCGCTGCTCGTCGGGTGGCGATTTGCGCCAGATGGCAAAGTCGCTGGGGTTGCGCTTTCCTGCGACCGGATCGATCCGGGCATGCGCCGCGTCGTCCCGGCCCCCGGCCAGCGCGCCATAATCGGGCACGGTGCTGCTGTCGAAATAGAGGCCCGTTTCCAATTCGTAGCAATGGGCCGGGGCGATCTTCTCCGCAAAGGCTATCATCTGCGGGACATAGTCGGTGGCGACCGTCCATTCGCTGGGAGGGATGATGTTGAGATCGGCGATGTTCTGCTTGAACGCCTGGGTATAATGGGCCGCTATGTCCCAGATGCTCTTGGCCTGGGCACGGGCCGCGGCCTCCATCTTGTCGTCGCCGGCGTCCGCATCCGACGTCAGATGGCCGACATCGGTGATGTTGATGACATGGGTGACGGTGAGCCCCTTCCACTGCAGCGTGCGGCGCAGCGTGTCGGTGAAGACATAGGCGCGCAGGTTGCCGAGATGGGGATAGTTGTAGACGGTCGGGCCGCAGCTGTAGACGCGGGCGTGGTTCGGCTCGATCGGGGCGAAGGGCTCCACGCTGCGCGTCAGGCTGTTGAACAGGCGCAGGGACGCGTCGGCATGCTGCTGGGCGGGGGTGAACTGGTCGCTCATGCGCGCAGCCATGCGGCGATCGGGCCAAGGCGTCAACTGGCCTTGGCATTTGTAATAAATTGTTGCTGGCACGCCCTCCCTCCGCGCCATCCCTTGCATTGGTGCGTCTGCCCACCGATATTGCTGATGCGGGCCGGGCCCCTCTGGTGGTTGGATGATGTGACATCCAGCCGCGATGTCGGACCGCATCGAGTGTGCTCGGTGCAGGTTCGTGTGCGTTTGCCCCCCTCTGACGTTGCACGAAGACCGCGCCGGGCCACTCGATCCGTCAAGACTGGTTTTTTGGATGGAGTGATAACGCCGTGAACAATCGCGTTCCTATGCCGGGCTATGGTGCGAGCCAGACGGCGCAGACCGATGCCGGGCTGCGCGCGCACATGCTGGGCGTTTTCCGCAACATGGGCCTAGGCCTGGTCATCACCGGGCTGGTCGCCGCTTTCATCGGCAATACGCCGGCGCTGGCCGCCGCGATCTTCGGCACGCCGCTCAAATGGGTGGCGATCTTCGCGCCGCTGGCCTTCGTGTTCTTCTTCAGTTTCCGCATCGAAAAGATGACGACCACGGGCGCGCGCATGGCCTTCTACGCCTTTTCGGCGGTGATGGGCGTGTCGCTCGCCAGCATCTTCGTGGTCTTTACCGGCGGATCGATCGCGCAGGCCTTCTTCTCCGCCGCGGTGATGTTCCTGGCGATGGCGCTGTGGGGCTATACCACTGGGCGCGACCTGTCTAAATTCGGATCGTTCCTGATCATGGGCCTGATCGGCATATTGGTCGCGAGCCTGATCAACATCTTCATCGGCTCCTCGGCCATGGCGATGGTGATCTCGATCATCGGCGTGGTGGTGTTCACTGGTCTGACCGCCTGGGACGTTCAGCGCATCAAGTCGGAATATTTCTATTACGCTGGCCATGAAGTGGCGCAGAAGATGCAGGTGATGGGTGCGTTGTCGCTCTACCTGAACTTCGTCAACCTGTTCCAGATGCTGCTCAGCCTGACCGGCGAGCGGGAGTAACAGCCAATGCGGGACCAGGCCGCTGTGTCGGCCATGCTCTGCCCGGTCTGTCATGTGGGGCTCTCCATGACGGACCGGCAGGGGGTGGAGATCGATTATTGCCCTCAATGTCGCGGCGTCTGGCTGGACCGGGGTGAACTGGACAAGATCATCGAGCGTTCGTCAGGCGGCATCCCGGCTCCGCCGGCAAGCTACCGCCCGGACCGGGGCCGCCAGGACGATGGCCGATATTATCAGAAAAAGCGGAAGAAGAGCTTTCTGGAAGAGCTTTTCGACTGACAGAAGCGGCCCTGGTTGCGGACCGTTTTTTTCGGGGCTGCGCCATAGGTGCTTTCATGGAATGCCGCTAAGAGGTCGGATACGGTCCCATCACGACGGATCGCCTTGTTCGAGTGAGTTGCATGCCGCGTATTGACGAAAAGGAATTTCAGCAGGTTACGCCAGTCATATTGGCCGGTGGATCAGGGACGCGGCTTTGGCCGCTTTCGCGCAAATCCTATCCCAAGCAGTTCGTGCCTTTGCTGGGCGAGGAGACGTTGTTCCGCTCTGTCGTGCGGCGACTTTCGGGGGAAGGGAAGGGTTTCTCCTTTGGCCGCCCCGTCGTTCTGACCAACGCGGCCTTCCGCTTCATCGTTGCGGAGCAACTGGCGCAGGAGGGCGCCGATCCGCGGGCCATCATGATCGAGCCTTCGGTGCGCAACACGGCGCCCGCCATATTGGCGGCCGCGCTGCACCTGATGGCGGGCGATCCGGAGGCGGTGATGCTGGTCGCACCCTCCGACCATGTGGTACCCGACGCAGAGGCCTTCCGCGCGGCGGTGAGTCAGGGGCTGGCGGCGGCGCGTGCCGGTGATCTGGTGACTTTCGGCATTCAGCCGACGCGGCCGGAAACGGGCTATGGCTATCTGCAGGTTGTCGCCCGGCCGGATGGATCGGGTGAACCGATCAAGTTGGCGCGCTTTGTCGAAAAGCCGGACGCGCTGCGGGCGGCCGAGATGTTGGCGAGCGGCGATCATCTCTGGAATGCGGGGATTTTCCTGTTCGCGGCGAAGGATCTGATCGCCGCCTTCGAGGTGCATGCGCCTGACGTGCTGGCTGCGGTGCGGCCGGCGGTCGAGGCCGCGGAGGGCGATCTGGGCTTCCTGCGGCTGGCGGCGGAGGCGTGGGACGGCGCGCCGGATATTTCCATCGACTATGCCATCATGGAACGGGCCGACAATCTGTCGGTCGTGCCCTATGGATCGGCATGGTCGGACCTGGGTGGCTGGGACGCGGTGTGGAGCCATGCCGGCCCGGATGCGGTCGGCGTGACGCTAAGCGGCGGCGCGACGGCTATTGATTGCAGCGATACGCTGTTGCGGTCGGACAGCGAGGGCATGGAACTGGTCGGCATCGGGCTCAGCAACATCATTGCGGTGGCGATGAACGACGCGGTGCTGATCGCGGACAAGGCGCGCGCGCAGGATGTGAAGCTGGCCGTCGAGGCGCTGAAGCAAAAGGGCGCAGCGCAGGCAGAGCGCTTTCCCAAGGATCACCGGCCCTGGGGCTGGGTGGAAGGTCTGCTGGCCGGCGATCGTTTCCAGGTGAAGCGGATTGTGGTGCAGCCAGGGCAGTCGTTGAGCCTGCAGAGCCATTTCCATCGGTCGGAACATTGGATCGTCGTCGAAGGAACCGCCAAGGTCACGGTGGACGACGACGTGACGCTGCTGACGGAAAACCAGTCGCTTTATGTCCCTGCGGGCGCGAGGCATCGAGTGGAGAATCCGGGCAAGATACCCGTGGTCTTCATCGAGGTGCAGACCGGCACCTATTTCGGGGAGGATGACATCGTGCGGTACGAGGATCGATACGCGCGGAAGTGAAGTTCACCCGTCATCCCGGCTTGCGCTGGGACGACGGGTCGGGAAAGGGACTTCGGAGTATTTTTCAAGTTGACCGTTTACGGCCAACGGCTCGGGAAATGCGGCATCAAAAGACTGGAGCGTTTCCTCTCACAGGGAAGCTTTAATGCGCTGCGCCCCAGCTTGGGCCATGGCCGATTTCCACCCCCAGCGGCACGCTGAGCTTCACGATCGGTTCGGCAGCAGTCTCCATCACGCGCTGGATAATGGCGCTCGCCTGCTCCACGTCGCTTTCGGGCAGTTCGAAGACCAGTTCGTCGTGAACCTGCAGCAGCATCTTGACCTGGTGCAGCCCTTGGGCCGCGAGCGCCGGTCCCATGCGGGCCATGGCGCGCTTGATGATGTCGGCGCTGGTGCCCTGGATCGGCGCATTGATCGCGGCGCGTTCGGCGCCCTGGCGCTCGTGCTGGATGGATGCCTTGATGCGGGGGAACCATGTCTTCCGGCCGAACAGCGTCTCCGTATAGCCTTTGGAGCGCGCCTTTTCGATCGTGTCGGTGATGTAGAGGCTGATGCCGGGGAAGCGTTCATAATAGCGGCTGATCATGTCCTGCGCCTCGTCGGCGCTGATCTCCAGCCGTCCGGCGAGGCCCCAGCGGCTGATGCCGTAGAGGATCGCAAAGTTGATGGTCTTGGCCCGGCCGCGCGTGTCGCGATTGACCTCTCCGAAAAGTTGCTGCGCGGTGGCGGCATGGATGTCCTCGCCGTTCGCGAACGCCTCCTTCAGCGCGGGTACGTCCGCCATATGGGCCGCAAGGCGCAGCTCGATCTGGCTGTAGTCCGCCGCCAGAATGACATTGCCCGGCTCTGCGACGAAGGCGTGGCGGATTTGCCGGCCGACTTCGGTGCGGATCGGGATGTTCTGGAGATTGGGGTCGGTCGATGACAGGCGGCCGGTCTGCGCGCCGGACAGGCTGTAACTGGTGTGGACGCGGCTGGTGTCCTTGTTGATCTGCGCCTGGAGCGCGTCGGTATAGGTGGACTTGAGCTTGGAAAGCTGCCGCCAGTCGAGGATCCTGCCCGCGATTTCCGCGCCCTGGGCCTTGAGCTGCTCCAATATGGTGACGTCGGTCGAATAGGCGCCGGACTTGCCCTTCTTCCCGCCCTTGTAGCCCATCTTGTCGAACAGGATCGCGCCCAGTTGCTGGGTCGATCCGATGGCGAAGGGCTGGCCCGCGAGGCCATGGATCTCGCCTTCCAGCTTTGCGATCTCGGCGGTGAATTCCGTTGAGAGACGGGAAAGGGCCTCGCGGTCGACCTTGATCCCTTCATGCTCCATCTTCGCGATCACCGCGACGAGCGGGCGGTCCACCAGTTCGTAGACGCGACTGGCGCCTTCGTTCGCGACGCGGCTCTTGAACAGCCTCCACAGGCGAAGCGTGACGTCGGCATCCTCCGCCGCATATTCAGTCGCCTTGTCGAGCGGGACTTCGGCGAAGCTGATCTGGCTCTTGCCGGTGCCGCAGACGTCCTTGAAGCTGATGCATGTGTGCCCCAGGTGAACCTTCGCCGCCTCGTCCATGCCGTGGCCTGCCAGGCTCTGCCCCGCGTCGAGGTCGAAGCTCATGACGATGGTGTCGTCATAGGGGGCGATCTCTATCCCGTGGCGGCGCAGGACGGTGATGTCATATTTGAGGTTCTGGCCGATCTTGAGGACGCTGTCGTCCTCCAGCAGCGGCTTCAATCTGGCGAGGACGAGATCCCTGGGAAGCTGTTCGGGCTTCTCCGCGAACATGTCCTTGCCGCCATGGCCGACCGGAATGTAGCAGGCGGCGTTGGGACCGACGGCGAGGCTGACGCCCACCAGCGCGCAGGACACGCAGTCGAGCATGTCCGTCTCCGTATCGACGGCGACCAGCCCCTCGGCCCGGGCGGCGGCGATCCAGCGGTCGAGCGCGTCTTCCGTCACCACCGTTTCATAGAGGCTGCGGTCGATCGGCGGTTCTTCCTCCAGCACCGGGGCGGAGGGGGTGGCGCGTTCGGTGACGGCGGCGGCTGCGGTCGCGACCGCCACGGCCGCGGCGGGGGCTCCGGCGCGGGCGAGCAGCGATTTGAAGCCGTGATGTTCGAGGAAGGCCTGCAGCGGTTCGAGCGGAATCCCTTTGAGCGTCAGGTCGTCGAGCGGTTCGGGCAGGTCCATGGCATCATGCAGCGCCACCAGCCTGCGCGACAGGCGGGCCATGTCCGCATGCTCGATCAGGTTTTCCTGCATCTTCGACTTCTTCATGCCCGGCGCGGCTTCCAGCGCGGCTTCCAGGTCGCCATATTCGGTGATCAGCTTGGCAGCGGTCTTGGGGCCGATGCCCGGAATGCCGGGAACATTGTCGACGCTGTCGCCCATCAGGGCGAGGACGTCGCCCAGCTGATCGGGCCGGACGCCGAATTTCGTCATCACATATTCCGCACCGCGCCGCTCGTTCTTCATCGTGTCGTACATGTCGACGCCGGGTTGGATGAGCTGCATCAGATCCTTGTCGGAGCTGACGATCGTGACGTGCCAGCCCGCCGCGACGGCGGCCTTCGTGTAGCTGGCGATGATGTCGTCGGCCTCGAAGCCGGCTTCCTCTATGCAGGGCAGGGAGAAGGCGCGGGTGGCGTCGCGGATCATCGGGAACTGGGGGACCAGATCCTCCGGCGCCGGGGGACGGTTCGCCTTGTAGGCGTCATACATGTCGTTGCGGAAGGTGTGGCTGCCCTTGTCCAGCACCACGGCAAGATGGGTCGGCCCTTCGGCCTTGCCCAGTTCATCGGCCAGTTTCCAGAGCATGGTGGTGTAGCCATAGACCGCGCCGACGGGCTGGCCATGCTTGTTGGTAAGGGGCGGAAGCTGGTGATAGGCGCGGAAGATATAGCCGCTGCCGTCGACCAGATAGAGATGATTCTGAGGCATGGGGGAGGGGATAGCGGGTTATGCGGGGGGCCTCCAGTGGCGTTGTTGGTTGCCGGCGGTGCGGCCGTCCCCCTCATGCCCGGCGAGCGGGCGTCCGGTTTGTTGATCCAAAGGAAATTGGATGCCGGCCGAAGCGGACAGGCCGGCGGAGAGGGCGGATTTACGTCATTTTTTGCCGAAGTTCACACCATATGCGCGCGCATGCCCGCGCGCGCGTGGGCGGCAGGCCATGATTTTTCACGATGTTTCAAAGAGCGGGCGGGATAGGCCCGCCCGCCTGCTGTAGGACAGCCAAAAGCGGCCCTTGTTGGAGAAATAGGACGTTTTTCGGCCGCTCTGTAGCTTTCCGGTCACGCCATGGGGCGAGGCCGAACTATCTGCTACCAGCTGAGCGGCAGGCTATCGACGGTGATGTTGACGCCCGTCGTGATCTTCGGCCGTGCTTCGGGATCAAGGCCGAAGTCAGGGATGCGTTTCAGCCATTCTTGCAGCATGACCTTGATTTCCGCGCGGGCCAGCATGGAGCCGGGGCAGACATGCGGCCCCGCGCCGAAGGTCGCCTTGGTGGGTGATTTCCGCGCGAAGTCCACCGTAAGAGGGTCGGCGTAAATGGTCGTGTCGACCGCGCCGGTGGGGGTGGACAGCATCACCATGTCCCCCGCCCGCATCGCCACGCCGTGGAAATCCATGTCCCTGGCGGCCGACCGGGCCGGGTTGGTGAGCGAGAAGCGGCGCAGGAATTCCTCGATCGCGTTCGGCAGGAGATTCTCATCGGCCAGAAGCGCATGGCGATGTTCCGGCCGCTGGGCGAGGAACCACATGATCTGGCTCATCATCGTCGCCACCGTGTCCAATCCGCCGATCAGCAGGAGCAGGCAGACGCCGACGGCATCCTCGATCCTGATCAGGTCGCCTTCGACCTGCGCCGTCGCGATGTGGCTGATCAGGTCGCTGCCCGGCGCGGCGCGGCGTTCGGTGACACGCTGGCCGATATATTGCGCCAGTTCCGCCATGGCCGCGCCCTTGTCGGCGCTGGCCTGCACCTGCTTGGCGGCGAGCGGCAGGAGGCGCAGCCTGTCCTCCTCCGGCAGGCCGAGCATCCGCATGAAGATGCGGATGGGCAGATGCTGGGCAAATTCCGTCACGAATTCGCAGCGGCCCCTGGGTGCGATCTCATCGATCAGTTCGATCGCCAGCGACCGGGCGTCCTTTTCCAGGTCCTTCACGCGGACAGCGGTGAAGGCCGAGGCGAACAGCTTGCGATAGACCTGCTGGCGCGGCGGATCTTCCTCGATCGGGATCAGCCGGGGACGCAGGCCCATATTGGCCTGAAAGCGCGAATCCACCGAGACGCCGTTGCGCGAGGTGAAGCGTTCCGGATCGGCAAAGGCTTCCATGATGTGGTCGCGGCGCTTCAGCACCCAATGGCCGCCATTATAGGGGGACCAGAATATATCCGGTATGGCCGCATCGTTGAGCCGGCTGAATGCCGTCTGATAATCTTCATCGGCCAGGATCGGGTGGTAGGCGTCGAAATCCGCCACCAGTTCCGCTGGCACATGAGGCGGAATGTCACTGACCTGTGCAGGCTGCGTTGCCATGGGTGTCTCCATCATTTGGACGAAGAGCTAGAAAGGCGGCGCAGGATCGTAAATCCGGCGCATCGTCAAATCACATGGCCGATGCGACGCGCCGCGCGGGATGGCGGCTGCGTCGCAAGGGGCAGGCTGTCAACGGCCCACGCGGTCGAGCAGGGCGGTGAGCTCGTCGGGGGCGGAATAGAAGGGCGAATGATCGGTGTCGAGGGATGCGGTCGCGCAGGGCTGCGCCGTCACCATCGCGCGTTGCAGTCCGGGCAGGACCGATTCATCCCGTTCGCAATGAATATAGGTGCGCGGCACCGTGCCGTAGCGTGCCGCCGTCAGATGGATGGGCGCGTCGCGCATGGAGGTGGGTTCGGGCGTCAGGCGCGCGAATGCCGCCGCCGCCTGGGCTTCGGACGTCATGCCGTAGAAGGCGCGCAAGGCCGTATCCTGGTCATGCCAGAGGCTGGTGCGGCCGTCCTGCGCCATGCTGATGGAGCCCGCGACATGGGGCGTGCGCGCTTCCGTGCTGTTGTCGAAGATCTCCGCCATGCTTTGCCCCGGCAGGGCCATCACCGCCGCCAGGTAAACGATGTGGGAAACCGCGTCGGGCGCCAGTTCTGCCGCCCGGCTGACGACGATGCCGCCCCGGCTGTGGCCGACGAGGATGGCCGGTTCGTCCGCGGCCCGGGCCATGCCCGCCACGAACATCGCCCATTCCTCGAGCGTGGCGACGTGGCCCGATGGCGCGTCGGCGCCCATGCCCGGCAGATCGGGCGCGCGAACATCATGTCCGAGCGCTTGCAGCCGTGGCGCGATCTCTTCCCAGCACCAGCCGCCATGCCAGGCGCCATGGATCAATATGTAGCGCGCCATTCTGCCATCCTCCGATTGCCTGACCAGCGCCCGGCACCAATCGTCCGGAAATCGGCGCAGGTTCTTGTTGTCGCATCGTTTCGGAAGGGGCCGGTTCCGACCCTTTCCGAACGATGCTTCCAATAGAGGCGACAGGTCGCAGCCCGCAATGTCCAGCGGCGGTCATCGCATATGTGGACAGGGACGGCGGGGTGCGCCGACGGGAGGCGCGTCGGATCAAGCGCGCAGGAGCGGCGTCCTGGAGCGATTTCCAAGCGATCGGAACCGATCGCTGATCAGGAAATCGCGGAAAACAAGGAATCCAGAGCGGCGATCTGATTCAATCAGATCGAAACCCGTTCTAGAGAATCTCATGGACCCGTTCGGGAGGGCGGGCGATGACGACGCCCTTGTCCGTGATGACGATGGCGCGCTCGATCAGGATCGGGTGCGCGGCCATCGCGTCCAGCACGGCCTTGTCGTCCTGCACATCAAGGCCGATTTCCTTGACGATGCCTTCTCCCTTGCGGACCGCTTCGGAAGGGCGGACGCCCGCCCTTTTCAGCACGGCCTCGATTTCGACGCGGCTGGGCGGGGTCTTGAGATATTCGACGACCTCCACATCGACGCCCGGCGCCTCCTCCAGGATCGCGAGCGCCGCCCGCGACTTGGAGCAGCGCGGATTGTGCCAGATGGTCGCCCTCATGCCGTCATGGCCTTCACTGCGCCTCGTCCCTTGCCAGCCATTCTTCCAGCCACTTGATCGTATAGTCGCCGTTGAGGAAATCGGGATCGGTCAGCAGCTTCTGGTGGAGCGGGATCGTGGTCTTCATCCCCTCGATCACATATTCCTCCAGCGCGCGCTTCAGCCGCATGATGCAGCCCTCGCGGGTGCGGCCATAGACGATCAGCTTGCCGATCATGCTGTCATAATAAGGCGGCACCCTGTAGCCCTGATAGAGGCCGCTATCGACGCGGACGTGCATGCCGCCGGGAACATGATAGCTGGTGACGGTGCCCGGAGAGGGGGCGAATGTCCTGGGATCCTCCGCATTGATGCGGCATTCGATGGCATGGCCGGTAAAGACCAGATCCTTCTGCTCGACCGAGAGCGGCTTGCCCTCCGCCACGCGGATCTGTTCGCGCACCAGGTCGACGCCGGTGATCATCTCCGTCACCGGATGCTCCACCTGAAGGCGGGTGTTCATCTCGATGAAGTAGAATTCGCCGTCTTCCCAGAGGAACTCGATCGTGCCGGCGCCGCGATAGGCCATGTCGGCCATCGCCTTGCGCACGACTTCGCCCATGCGGTTGCGCTCGGCGGCGGAAAGGACGGGGGAGGGAGCCTCCTCCAGCACCTTCTGGTGGCGGCGCTGGAGCGAGCAGTCGCGCTCGCCCAGATGGATGGCGTTGCCGTTGCCGTCGCCGAACACCTGGAATTCGATATGCCGGGGATTGCCCAGATATTTTTCCATATAGACGGTGTCGTCGCCGAAGGCGGCCTTCGCCTCGCTGCCTGCCTGCTTCATCAGCGTTTCGAGCTGGTCTTCGGAGGGCACGACCTTCATGCCGCGCCCGCCGCCGCCCGATGCCGCCTTGATGAGGACGGGGTAGCCGATCTTCGCGGCCACTTCCTTCGCTTCCTCGACGCTGGTGATCGCGCCGTCGGAACCGGGGACCAGCGGCAGGCCGAGCGCGCCGGCGGTGCGCTTTGCCTCCACCTTGTCGCCCATGATGCGGATATGTTCGGGCTTCGGCCCGACAAAGGCGATGTTATGCGCCTCCACGATCTCCGCGAACTGGGCGTTTTCCGACAGGAAGCCATAGCCCGGATGGATCGCGTCCGCGCCGGAAATCTCGGCGGCGGAGATGATCGCGGCGACGTTGAGATAGCTGTCCTTCGCGGCCGGCGGGCCGATGCAGATCGCCTCGTCGGCAAGGCGCACATGCATGGCGTCGGCGTCGGCGGTCGAATGGACGGCCACCGTCTTGATGCCCATTTCATGGCAGGCGCGGTGGATGCGGAGCGCGATTTCGCCCCGGTTCGCGATCAGCAGCTTTTCAATGGCCATGTGTGAAGCGGCCCTTATTCGATGACGATCAGCGGCTGGTCATATTCGACCGGCTGGCCATTATCGACCAGGACGGCCTTGACCGTGCCCGCCTGGGGGGCGGTGATAGCGTTCATGACCTTCATGGCCTCGACGATCAGCACGGTGTCGCCTGCCTTCACGGTGGAGCCGACGGCCGCATAGGGCGCGGCACCCGGTTCGGCGGCGAGATAGGCGGTGCCAACGATGGGCGAGCGGATGGCGTTGGTCGCGGCCGGCGCCTCCGCCGGAGCGGCAGCAGCGGCAGGCGCGGCGACCGGAGCGGCCGCGACCGGAGCCGGGGCGGCGATATAGGCGGGTGCGGCGTTGCCGCCCGCCTTGCGCGCGACGCGGATCTTCCGGTCGCCGTCTTCCACCTCGATTTCCGTCAGGTTGGTGTCGTCGAGCAGCGCAGCGAGATCGCGCACCAGTTGAACGTCCACCTGCATTGCGCCCTTTTCAGCCTTGTCGTTCATTTTCATTCCCTGGACGGTGAATTTCGTGTTCCGATGCCCGCGCCTATGCGCATTTGCGCCGGAGCGCAACTTATGTGCGTCGAGTTACAGTTCGAGCGCCGCTTCCAGCGCCAGCATGTAGGACAGGGCGCCAAAGCCCGCGATGGTGCCCTTCGCCGCCATGCCGATATAGCTTTTATGGCGGAATTCCTCGCGCCGGTGCGGGTTGGACAGATGCACCTCGATCACCGGGACCGTGATGGCCTTGATCGCGTCGTGCAGCGCGATGGAGCTGTGGGTAAGGCCGGCGGCGTTGAGGATGACGGCGTGCGCGCCCTCCGCATGGGCCTCCTGCAACCAGTCGATGAGATGGCCTTCATGGTTGGACTGGCGGAAATCGATCTCCACATGGGCGCGGTTGGCGGCGTCCTCCATTCGCTCGGCAATGTCGTCCAGCGTGTCATAGCCGTAGATTTCCGGCTCCCGCGTGCCGAGCATGTTGATGTTGGGACCGTTCAGGACATAGATTTTGCGCGTTTCGGTCATGACGGTCCCCTTGAGGTTGCGGGTGGGGCGTTGACGCCCCTATATGCGCGCTGATCTTTAGCCCTTCGTGTCGCGCCAAGTCGAGACACCTTGTTTGACAGGACCGGATAGTGAGCGTCGACGGAACCATCTCCATCCATATCAATGGCGAGCATCGCCGCATCCGCGCGGGCATGACGCTGGCGGAACTGGCGAGCGAACTGGGTTTCGTGCCGGAAAAGGTGGCGGTGGAACGCAATCTGGAGGTGGTGCCGCGATCGACCCTGGCGCAGGTGTGCGTCGAGGATGGGGACGAGCTGGAGATCGTGCATTTTGTGGGCGGCGGCGATGTGTCGCCGGTGCATGAGGATAGTTGGACCGTGGCGGGCCGGACCTTCCGATCGCGCCTGATCGTCGGCACGGGCAAGTACAAGGATTTCGAGCAGAATGCGGCGGCGGTCGCGGCTTCGGGGGCGGAGATCGTCACCGTGGCGGTGCGGCGCGTCAATGTGTCGGACCCCAAGGCGCCGATGCTGACCGACTTTATCGATCCCCGGAAGATCACCTATCTGCCCAATACGGCGGGCTGCTACACGGGCGAGGAGGCGATCCGGACCTTGCGCCTGGCGCGAGAGGCGGGCGGATGGGATCTGGTGAAGCTGGAAGTGCTGGGCGAGGCGCGGACGCTCTATCCCGACATGGTGGAAACGCTGCGGGCGACGGAGATATTGGCCAGGGAAGGCTTCAAACCGATGGTCTATTGCGTCGATGATCCGATTGCGGCGAAGCGGCTGGAGGATGCAGGCGCGGTGGCGATCATGCCGCTGGGCGCGCCGATCGGGTCGGGCCTGGGCATCCAGAATCGGGTGACCATCCGGTTGATCGTGGAGGGAACCAGGTTGCCGGTGCTGGTCGACGCGGGCGTGGGTACCGCGTCCGAAGCTGCGCAGGCGATGGAACTGGGCTGTACCGGCGTGCTGATGAACACCGCGATTGCCGAGGCGAAGGATCCGGTGCTGATGGCGGCGGCGATGAAGGCGGGGGTCGAGGCGGGCCGCATGGCCTATCGCGCCGGCCGCATGGGCAAGCGCATGTATGCCGATCCGTCGAGCCCGCTGGCGGGGTTGATCTGATTTTCTGAAGTCCGAACTGGGCTCCTGCCTGTGCAGGAGCACGGCCGCATGTTTTCGCGATCGCAGCAAATTGACCCATTGCCGGGTTGCTTCTATCTCCTTGGGCGGATTCCCGGACAGGAGGACTGGCGATGGTGAACAAGCTTTACCCCGATGCTGCGCGCGCGTTGGAGGGGCTTCTCTTTGACGGGATGCATTTGTGCGCGGGCGGATTTGGGCTGTGCGGGATACCGGAACGGCTGATCGACGCGATCCGCGACAGCGGGGTCA